>NZ_AJLJ01000194.1 GCF_000317245.1 Fischerella muscicola SAG 1427-1 = PCC 73103 | reverse complement strand
TGATGATGATTGGCTCAAATCTCCCAAGCTGACTTTTGAACGCTATTTGAAAAAGATTGTGGAGACGCAAAATTTCGCGTCTCTACAGGGTTTAATTATTGCTTTGGATAAGATGAATTTGAAACTATCGAGGAATTGATTGAGGCGGAAAAAATCCCTCCAGATTTTATGAGGTTTCTGCGGAAATTAGTGCAAATGAGTTCTAAAGTCGCGTTTGCTTTCGCTGGTTTGCATACTCTGGACGAGATGACAAGAGATTATTTCCAACCTTTTTACGGTAGCTTTATTAATATTCCGGTTAGTTTTATCGAACGTGCCGCAACTCGCCAACTTCTCGCCAATCCAGATGAAGATTTTTACCTCGATTACACACCAGAAGCGTTAGATAAAATCTATGACCTCACCCACGGTCAACCTTATTTAGTGCAGTTAATGGGATTCTTACTGGTTCGCCGCTACAATGATTTTGTTTTTGAGCAAGGACGCACCCGTAATCCAACTTTCACGGTTGAGGATGTGAAAGCAGTCGTTGATGATCCGAAGTTTTTTCAACAGGGAAATTATTATTTTGATGGAGTTTGGAGTCAGGCGTTGCAGGGTGCTGCTGATCAACAAGAAGTTCTGAAGGTGCTTGCACTTCATCCAGAAGGGTTGAGTCAAGAGGCGATAAATATGGATGAGGAAAATTTGCAGGAAGCGCTGAAGACTTTGAAGCGTCATGATGTAGTTGAAGAAACTGAGGGACGCTGGCGAATTATTGTGGAATTATTTCGTCGTTGGGTGTTTGAGAACAAAATGAATTGAGTGGTAGGGTGCGTTGCGCTACGCGACAACACACCCTACTACTACAAAACTTTTAATACACTTGTGCTATCGCTTTATCTCTGTGGTAATCATAACAACAGATGACTCTTTTACTAGCTTGAGCAATACTCATATATCTTTACTTCTCAAAAGAAAAGCGATCGCCAGCATAGCAGTACTATTTCATTCTTGCCATAATCCGCCCAGGAATAAATGATGTTGTTGGAAAGTGATTGAGGGGTTTTCTCCCCTCAATCAATTAAAAACGGCTCGTAGTAAGTACTGAAGTGCTTAAAAACAACTACATTGTTAACGAATCGACTTGCAAAAGATTAAATCAGGAATTCGCCTCATCAAACTTCCTTCTACTTTCCTTTGCAGCTGCGATCGCTTCTTCAAGAGTGCATTGATACACCTCCAAGAATTTAGGTATTTCTTCAATAGACAATCTCGGAGAATGTCTCCCACTGTCCCAATTGCGAACAGTAGACTCAGCAATTCCTAGTTGTGATGCTACGTCTACTGTTCTTAAACCGATTTTTTCTCTTAACTGCTTCATATCCATAGCAATACACTAATACTCTTAACGTGATATTTTACTACGCTTATTGACAAGCGCAAATAACTAGTAAATAATGAAATAAGAGAAGCGGTTCCAACCTACCAAAGTAAAAACCGCTTCTCGACCCTTTATTAAAGGTTTAACTAATTATGCCACAACCTATTCTCTGTCAAACACCCACAAGAGGCTGCTTAAACTTAGCTCACGCTCGTCAAATTCAGTTTCGCCAGATTCATATTCATCAGTCTTGGCAATTAGCATGTCAGATAATTTGGAGTAACGGCGACAGTAATAATTTTTTAGGCAAAGATGCTCAAGCCATAGCTCAAAAACTTGAAAAAATGAAACAAAAACAAGAAGTTTAAAATTTTCATTCCAGCCAGAACCCCGACTTTTTCAAAAAGTCGGGGTTCTAAATATCTGATTGTTAGTTTTATTGTTGTAATGGGAACATTAAATGTGTAGTTTATTACGTATGCATTTATGCTTACCCCAGACATAACAAAATTCTTGTACCAGAACATTAATTTTGCTGGGTTTGTAGTCAGCACTTTAGTGCTTAAACATTTGAGGACTAAAGTCCACACTACGAACCCCTCATAACTAATGATTTCTATACCAGTATATTTATTTACATTTGAATCTTTCCAAGGCTATGATTGGCTATTCAATAGGGTATTGATAGCAAATCATGCCGAAATCAAAGCTCAAATCTCGGACAAATAAAAAAACAAATCAGAAAAATAAAAAAACCAAAAAGCAGAAAAAACAGGAAACTCCCACCCTTACCCTCAAAGAACGTTTAGCCCAAAAGCGCAAAGCAGCACAGGCGCGTCAAGAACTAATCAATATACTGACTCCTGCAATTGGTGGCGGTTTATTTCTTGGTTTTATTCTTTTTTTAGTAGCTGGAATTAAAGCAGCAGTTCCAGCAGTAATGGGGATTATAGTTATGTCACTCGCCTACAAATATCCCCGTCAAGCTTTGTTTGCTTTTATTTTTTATGTGCCATTTGGAGGTACTATCACCTACTACATCGGCAATAGTCCCATACTGCAATTGGCAAAAGACTCTTTTTATATTCCTGCATTGATTGCACTTTGGCAGAATTGTCGCAAACAGAGATTACCCCTAATTATTCCGCAGGGAATTAAAACTCCGCTATATATTTTATTAGGATTATGTATAGTAACACTGTTATTCGTCAATGGTGGACAGCAGTTTAATCCGCCTCCTGTTGCCCTTTTTAAAACACCACCAAAAGAATTTCCAATTGGTATGGGAATTTTGGGCTTAAAAGTATTTTTAGGTTATGTACCTCTGATTGCTTGTGTTTATTATTTAATTCGTAATAAGCGGGATTTTCTATTTATTTCTCGCTTACAAATTGTTTTAATATTTGCTGCTTGTGTGCTGGGATTTATTCAATATTTATTATTACTAACTGGAATATGTGAAGGTACGAGAAATGCAGAGGGTGCTGCATTATTTAAAGCTTCCCTCGAAGCTAGATGTTTTTTTGGTGGTTCATTAGTCTATAGTCCTAGTCAAGGAATGATTCGCTTACCAGGAACTTTTGTTGCACCTTGGCAATGGGCATGGTTTTTAATTTCTAGCACGTTTTTTACTTTTGCAACTGGCTTTAGTGACCCTGCTATTATTTGGCGAATTATCAGTTTAGCTTCAATGGCATCTGTATTTATTAATGCAGTTATTTCTGGACAAAGAATAGCTTTAGCTTTAGTACCAGTTTGTTTTGTCATGTTACTTTTGCTGACAGGTCAAATTGGTAATTTAAAAAGATTTATTCCTATATTTGGTGGATTAGCTATTCTTTTGGGAATTGCAATAGTTAGTAATCCCACTGTTGTCCAAGAAAGAACAGATAGTTTTGTTGCCCGTTGGAATGCTTCCCCTCCCTATGAATTTATAGTGCAACAATTTGAGGAAAATTGGAAAAGTGTAGATGGCCTATTTGGAAGTGGTTTAGGTCGTGCGACAAATTCTGCACGTGCGATGGGACCAACAAAGCTAGTCGAAACCTATTATCCAAAAGTCATGTATGAAGTAGGAATTTTTGGACTCTTAGGATTTATTGGTTTAGTGACAACCTTAACAATTATTTGTTTTCGACAATATCGTTTGGTAAAAAACCGTAATTTCCGCAGTTACGGTGCTGCTATGTGGGTGTTTATATTGTTTATTAGTTACAACACCTATTACTATCCTTTAGATGTTGATCCTGTAGCTGTTTATTATTGGTTTGCTGCTGGGATTCTTTTAAAATTACCAGTTATAGACAAAATGGAAAGACTGCAACAATTAGGAGACAAGGGAAACAAGGAGGAACAACTAACAAATGACAAATGACTCTTGTAAAGACGCGATTAATCGCATCTCTTGTAAAGACGCGATTAATCGCGTCTCTAATGACAAAATACCTTTGATTTCTGTGATTATTCCCACCTATGGTCGAGAAGAAGCACTGCGAGATAGTGTGGTTGATGTATTGAATCAAGATTATACAAATTTTGAAGTTTTAGTAGTAGACCAAACTCCAAAACATGAAGTAAAAATCGAAGCTTTTTTATCTGAACAAGCTACAACAGGTAAAATTCAATGGTTCCGTTTAAACTGGGCTAGTTTACCAGGAGCGCGCAATTATGCAGTACGACGCGCTCAAGGAGATATCATTTTATTTATTGATGATGACGTAAAATTAAACCCTGGATTTTTATCAGCTCATGCAAAAAACTATTTAGATAAACCAGAGATAGGCGCTGTAGCTGGGCGAGTTTTTGACAGGATGAAAATAGCTGATACTGTCCAAGGAAAAACACAAGGAGATGCACCTTATAAAACTATTGAATATCTACCTCCCCAAGCAATGGATCCCGGAATAGCTTGGTATTATATAGATTTGGTGCATACAATCAAACCCCAAGAAGTCCTAACAGCAAGGGGTTGTAATATGTCATTTCGTCGCGAAATTTTTACTAAGCATGGACTGCATTTTGATGAAAGATTTCGTGGTAGTGCAGTCCGGGAAGAATCTGATTTTTGTTTACGGTTACGACAAACTGGTTATAAGATTTGGTACGACCCAGAAGCGAGTTTAGTGCATTTGGGTGAAGAAACGGGTGGTTGTCATGATATTAGTATGCGATCGCTCAAATATCAACTTACTTTTTATCACAATCATTTTCTATTGGGACTAAAAAATCTGACTGTTAGTCAAGCTTTACGCCTTTACATCCGTTTGTTTGATTGTCATGTTTTAGGACGTCCCCCTTGTCACAAAAGTGGTTCCCCAATCAAAATTTTCACCCGTGCTATTTTCTACACTTTAGGTTTTGCTAAAGCTTTAGGAACCATCATCCAATCTCTTTGGCATGATGGTCAAATTTACACTCGTCTAGACAAGCAAGAAGTTTGTAGTAAGCATTTAGTGCTTAAAAAATAAGGAATTAAGTTCTTACTACGAACTTCATATATTAATTATTATATTTTTTATTTATGAAAATTCTAGTCGCTAGCCATAGCTATATTGTAGATATTAATTGTGAGAAATTACTGGCTCTATCTCAGTTAGAATCAAAGATTGAAGTCACGGTTGTAGTACCTAAAAAATGGCAACCTGGAGGAGTTCAAAACAAAATTATTGAAACTAAATATCGCCAAGAAGGTAGATTTCGGATTGTTCCTGTTTCTAACTTTAGTCAAAATCATCAAGGATTATTGACTTTTGGTACTGATTTAATATCTTTAATGCGACAGTTTCGCCCCCAAATAATTCAAGTAGAACAAGGTTCGAGAAGTCTGGCTTATGCTCAAATGATTACTTTGAATAAAGTTTTGGGATTACAAGCAAAAAATTTATTTCTTACGTGGTGGAATTTACCGTACGAATTAAATTTTCCAGTTTATTTATTAGAAAAATATAATCTCCAAAATAGCCACGGTATTATATCTGGCAATCAAGATGGTGCAGAAATATTACGCCAACGTGGATACGAAGGAGCAATTAAAGTTATGCCTCAACTAGGTGTAGATGAACGTGTATTTACACCTCAATCACAACCAGATTTAGCCAAACAATTAGGTATTAAAACAGATGAATTTATTATTGGATTTGTCGGGAGATTTGTAAAAGAAAAAGGATTGTTAACTTTAATAGATGCTTTAACTCTTTTGCCAAAAGATAAACCTTGGAAATTATTGCTGCTAGGACGTGGTGACTTGCGGACAGAGTTAATGCATAAAGCCGCAGAAAACCAGATTCAAGACCGAATAATGATAGTAGAAAGTGTTCCACATGATGAAGTTTATAAATATATCAACTTAATGAATACTCTGCTACTACCATCGGAAACCACATACAAATTTAAAACATTAACTGCTATTGGTTGGAAAGAACAATTTGGTCATGTTCTAATTGAAGCAATGGCTTGTAAAGTACCCGTGATTGGTTCTGATTCTGGTGAGATTCCTCACGTAATTGGTAATGTTGGTTTAATATTTCCTGAAGGAAATACCCAAATCCTTGCAGATTGTATTCTCAAATTAATAGAAAAACCAGATTTTGCCCAAGATTTAGGTGAAATGGGCTATCAAAAAGCAATGTCACAATATACAAATAAAGCTTTAGCAAAACAGCAATTAGAGTTTTATAGAGAGATTCTTGATTTATGAATTTATTCTAGTTTTGATGAATCGCGTGTGTTCAGATCCCCGACTTCTTAAAGAAGTCGGGGATCTATAATCACTCATTTATCTCGACTATAGTTATGAATGAAAAATCACCAACTTCTTAAAAATTCAAAATGGATGTAAATAAGGTCATCACGAATGTACAGCAAGTCAATCTTGACTGGCTCAATTCTGTTCTTACTCAAAGTGGTGCGCTGCTCACTGGTAGGATCAATGACTTTGACATCAAACTTTTAGATAGTGATAATGCACAAATCGCAAAAATCAAAATTGGTTATGAACATGGAGCAACAGGAAAGTTACCAGAATTTCTACTCCTAAAAATGTGTGCAGGAGATAGCAACTTCACAAATTACTCTGAAGTAAATTACTACACGAGGGATTATATCAATCTTGCCGATTCACCGATACCCACTTGTTATCATGCACGGTACTCAGATAACCCATATATGTATCACATTTTGATGGACGATCTTTCTGTAACTCACCGCAACAATTGGCGAACCAAGCCAACACTTAATTATGGATGTTCTGTTGCTAGAGCTTTAGCAGCAATACATGCTCATTGGTGGGGAGCAGAAAAATTATCTACTATAGGAAGCATTATTCCAAATCAGATTGCTATTGAACGATATGTTGCTCATTCTCAAGGAGGTTTGTTACCTATGCTTGGAGATATTGAAGCTGAAATTGATATTTCATGGAAACATGCGCTCATGGATATTTTTAAGTATCACCCTGCGAAAATGATTGAGCGCACAAATAATAGTTCTGGTTTTACTCTGATTCATAGTGATGTCAATCCAGGCAATATTCTTTCACCAATAAATAATAACGGTAAAATTTATTTAATTGACCGCCAGCCATTTGATTGGTCACTTACAACTTGGCTGGGAGTAAGCGATATTGCATATATGATGGTGCATTGGTGGAAAACTAATTTGAGGCGGAATTTTGAAATACCAATTTTGCGCGAATACCATGATAATTTAATATCTTTTGGTGTGACAGGATATACATGGGAACAACTAATTTATGATTATAAACTTGCTGCTATTCAAAGTATCTATGTTGCTATAGAATGGTGCGTTTTCGATGAACAGCGCCAAAAAATGAAATGGGTATGGCTTCCACAATTGCAAAAGTCAATGACAGCCTTTTTTGATTTGCAATGCTCTGATTTGTGGAAAGAGTAGACTAGTAAATCTTAAGCACTATGTTATCGGCGGTGCGTTAGGCGCTTTTATTATATTTATCGTGAAAAATTTAGATAAAAAATGCGCCTAACACACCCTACAAGAATTTGATTTTTTTACTTTATAAATACCCTTTAAGCAACAAAATGCATATTCTCCAGATTGTTCCTTCTATCTCTTTAATTTACGGTGGCCCAAGTCAAATGGTACTAGGATTAGCCCCGGCTTTAGCAAAAGGAGGTGTGAAAGTTACTGTGATTACAACTGATAGTAATGGTGATCACGGTCAAAAACCTTTGGAGGTTAATTTAAATGTTCCTATTCAGAAAGATGATTATGAAATAATTTATTTTCGTTGCGCGCCTTTTCGTCGCTACAAATTTTCTCTTAATTTATGCAGGTGGTTAAATCGCCATGCTCAAGAGTTTGATTTAGCCCATATTCATGCTTTATTTTCTCCTGTAAGTAGTGCTGCTGCGGCAATTTGTCATCGTCGAAAATTACCTTATATATTGCGTCCTTTAGGTACTCTTGACCCAGCCGATTTACAAAAGAAAAGTTATCTGAAAAAGATTTATGCTGCGATATTAGAACGTGATAATATCGCTGGCGCTGCTGCACTTCATTTTACTAGTGTTCAAGAAGCGCAAATTTCCGAAAGATTCGGAGTGAAAACACGAGATTTGGTAATTCAATTAGGTGTGATTCCTCCCCAAGAAAATAAGGAAAGCATACGTAATCAATTGGGTATTGATAATGATATACCGTTGGTGTTGTTTATGTCGCGAATTGATAAAAAGAAGGGTTTGAATTTGTTGATTCCAGCTTTGGAAAAGCTTTTAGTTGCAGGGTTCAAGTTTCACTTTGTTTTAGCTGGAACAAATCCGCAAGAGCCAGATTATGAGAATAAAATCAAATCACAGATAGATCATTCTAATTTGCGATCGCACACTACAATTACTGGTTTTGTTACAGGAGAATTAAAATCTAGTCTACTACAAGCTGCTGATTTATTTGTTTTACCTTCCTACTACGAAAATTTTGGTATCGCTGTCGCTGAAGCAATGGTCGCAGGAACACCTGTAGTCATTTCCGATCAAGTGCATATTCACCAACAAGTGCAGGAAAGCCAGTCGGGATGGGTGACTACAACAGACGTGCTAGCACTCACTGAGTCATTGCGTACCGCTTTGCAAAATCCTGCGGAATGTCAACGCCGGGGATTAAACGCTAAAGAATATGCATTGCAAAACTATAGTTGGGATGCGATCGCTTGTCAAACCATCCAAGCATATCAACAAATTTTAGGCGGAATGCGAGAGTTGGACATTTGATTACAGTGACTTGGCTGACTCGGTGTTGATGTGCTTAGACGTGCTTGTACTGGTTTGATCAGTTCCCTAGTTTCTGATGAAATTGTCTTTGGTGGAGTACTAGTGGTCTTTCGCAAAAGTTATGAGAAGTTGTGAGGGGACAGATCTCCGACTTTTTAAAAAAGTCGGGGATCTTGCAGCCTATCAAAACTAATGAAACAGACCACTAGTCTTTAACCAATACCGTAAAGACACTACCCTGTGGATGATTATCTTCAACAGTAATAATGCCGTGATGTGCCTCGATCGCCATTTTGCAGAAAGCTAATCCTAAACCAATTTGCGAAACTTCTTGAAGCAGAGTTCCAATCTCATATTTCTCAAAAACTCGTTGTTGTAAGTCTTTACTGACTCCGGGGCCTGAATCAACAACTTGCACTTTTGCACCTGCTTCCAAATACTCTGCCTGTATAATCACTTGAGAGTTGGACGGTGAGAACTTAATCGCATTAGAAAGCAAATTATCCAGGACTCGCCGAAAGATCGCTGCATCTACCTTCACAACTCCACCAGGTTTGGGTAGTTCACTGACAAGGGTGAGATTTTTTTGAGCGGCGATCGCTTCAATATCTGCCACAGCTGAAATACAAAGCGCGCTCAGGTCTACTTCTGTGTAGTTGAGAGACATTTTGCCAGATTCTAACTTTGCCATGAGCAGCAAGCTATTAATCAGCGATTGCAGTTGTTGTCCAGCGCTGACAATTTCCTCGATCTTTTGTTGCTGCTTTTCGGGTGACAAACCAGGAAGCCGGAGAATTTCAGTCGATAGGACAATACTCGCCAGGGGATTTCGCAAGTCATGGACAATCATGTTAACCATGTCTTCTCGCAGTTTGAGCAAATCTTGGACACTATCGTACTGCTGCTTAATCCTTAACATGGAATGAACTCTAGCTCGTAATTCCACACCATTGACGGGTTTACTAATGAAGTCGTCTGCACCCGTAGCTAAACATTGAGCTAAGTCTTCTTTGGCAGTTAATGCCGTCACCATAATAATCGGAACTGTCTGCCATTGCGGATTAGCTTTGATGCGCCGACAAACTTCCATCCCATCTAGATCAGGCATCATCACATCCAACAAAATCACATCAGGTCGAAAACTATGGAGGCGATCAAGAGCGCCTTTACCAGTAGGAGCGTAGTGTAGCTGATAGTTTTCACCATCCAACAACGTTTCAACAACATCGAAGTTATCCGGTTCATCATCAATAACTAAAATAGAGGGTTGAGTGTCCATCAAATATCTTCGCTATCTGTCTAAAAGTTGTTGAATTTTTGTTACTAGCTGTTTTAGTTTTACAGGTTTAGTCAAATATTCTTTGGCTCCAGCAGCTAAACAAGTTTCGCGATCGCCCTGCATCGCTAACGCTGTTAGGGCAATCATTGGAACATGCATCAATTGTTGATTGCTACGGATGTGATGCATTGCTTCCAGTCCATCCATGATCGGCATCTGAATATCCATCACAATTAAATCAGGACGATGAGCTAGGGAGAGCTCTATTGCTTGTTGTCCATTTTTCGCTAGAACCAGACGATATCCTCGACTTTCAAGGTAGCCGGACATTGTATCGATATTTGCCTGATTGTCTTCTGCCAGCAATATCAAAGGAGATTCACTCTGTGGACAGAGGACAGTTTGCATTCTCATTTCGTTGAAGTGGCGAGTAATTTGGTCAGTAGCAGGAACCGAATCTTCACTCATCAAAACTTGAGCATTTTTGCCAGGTAAGCAAGTTGAAACATGATCGCTTGTACAGTAAGGAATACGGACGGTGAAACAGCTGCCCTGTTCGATTTTACTACTAACCAATACTGTTCCTCCATGCAGGGTAGCAATTCGCTTTACCAGTGCCAGTCCTAAGCCTGTGCCACTGTACTGGCGATTAAGACTGCTGTCAAGCTGAATAAAGGGCTGAAAAAGCTTGCCGATATCTTCAGGAGCAATGCCGATACCAGTGTCTGTAACACTGAAGCAGAGATGAAGGGACGAAACAGACCCAGAAACACTATCTTCCTCTCCTTCCCCATGTCCCCCTTGTCCCCCATGTCCCCCATGTCCCCGCGTCTTTGTGTCTCCCTCGCCTTCCACTTCTTCCACCCAGACTTCTAGCCTTACAGATCCTTTTTCAGGCGTGAATTTGATGGCATTGCTGAGTAAATTGATCAGCACTTGACGCAGACGGCGCTCGTCCACCTGAATAGTGTCAATATTTTGGGAAATACTTGTGCTAAGACGAATATTCTTTTTCAGCGCCATCTGTTTGATCAAGGTAAGGCTGCTATTACACAGAGTTTTTACTGAAACATCACTCAGTTGTAGTTCGAGTTTGCCAGACTCGATTTTAGACACATCTAGAATGTCGTTAATTAGTTCCAGCAGATGTTTGCCACTGCGTTCGATTGTGGCGATCGCTCTTGCCTGTCGTTCATTACTCAAGCCAAACACACCTTCTAAAAAACCTTCAGACATGCCCAAGATAGTATTAAGAGGCGTTCGCAGTTCGTGGCTCATGTTTGCCAGGAATTCATCTTTGAGGCGAGTAGCACGAGCAAGTTCGGCGTTGATATTGGCAAGCTGTTCATTTGTCTGCTTTAGTTGCTCTTCAGCTTGTCTGCGAACAGTAGTATCACTCACGCGTACTAAATTCAAGGTACGTCCGGCTACAGTAATCGGCTTGACTGCAATGTTACCCCAGAAGATGTTATCTTGGCGAGTCACATATTCTATTTCTCGGCTCCAAAACCCTTTCAAATGAAGTTCTGCTACAATGGCGGCTATCTCATCGGGAGAAAATTGACGACGCTGGAGTATATGCCCTTCAATTCCGATTAGTTCTGCTTTGTCAGCCACACCAAACATTTCTACTGCTCGCCGATTACAATCAAGAGTAAGCAGAGTTTGGGAATCGACTAAAAACACAGCATCGGCAGATTCGTTGAAAATTGCCTCCCGCAAGTCCCTGTTTTGGATTAATTCTTGTTCAGTCTGTTTACGTTTTGTAATATTAAGATGACAACCAATCATACGGAGTGGATTACCATCTTGATCCCATTCAATGACGCGACGTGAACAGATGACCCAAACAGTAGAACCATCCTTATGCTGATATCTCACTTCGTTGTAACAGGGTATTTGACCACGACTTTTGACGTGTTGATCAAAGCTTGCTAGAACCCCGGGTAAATCTTCCCTAAAAATCAGACTGTGCCAGGTCTCTGATGTATTAGGCAACTCGTGATCTTTATAGCCAAACATCTGCTTAAAGCTGGGGCTTAAGTACATCTGATTTGCCGGAATGTTCCAGTTCCAGTAACCAGCGTGTGCTGTTTCCAGGATATCTTCAAGAAGTTGTAGTTCAATTTGCAATCTCTGTGCTTGTCGTAGCTTTTCCTCTGCTTGCTTGCGTTCGGCTAGTTCTGTCTGTAGCTGCTCATAGGCACTAGCCTGCTGAATTGCGATTGATATTTGCACTCCAAGTTGCTCTAACAAGTCCAATTCCACAGATTGCCACTGACGAAAAGTCGAACATTGGTGGACAATTAACAATCCCCATAACTGATCTGTAACTAAAATAGGCACTACTAAATTAGCTTTGACTTCAAATCGTTCAAGCAGCTGTAAATGGCACTCAGTTAAGTTTGCTTGGTAAATATCGTTGATTGCTCGTTTTTTTCCTTGCAGATAGTCGCTTCCAGTTCCCTGTTGAAAGCAGGTATCTGCTATTTGCATTCCCAGAGAAACTGTCCAACCTGGAAGAACTGACTCTGCAACAACAGTACCGCTCATATCTGGATAAAATTTATACACTACTACCCGCTCAGCCTTGAGAAAGTGGCGTACTTCTGTTGCGGTTGTACGCAAAATCTCTTCTAACTTCAGCGTCTGACGGATTCGTAAAGCGATCGCACTCATCAGTTGTTGTTGTTCTCGACTTTTTTCTAGCTGTCGAGTCAAATGCATTTGTTCAACTGCATGATGAATTGCACGTTGTAGAATTTTAGCCGTGAGGTCGTCTTTAAGCAAATAATCTTGAGCATCATTTTTCATCGCACTGACAGCAATCATTTCATCCCCTTGTCCAGTCAACATGATGACAGCACATTGGGTATTTTTCAGTCGTTCTCGAATTTGCTGAAGAAACTTTAGCCCATCCCCATCGGGTAACAAAAAATCCAGCAAAATCATATCTGGTATTTCTTGCTGGCACCATTTTATTGCCTGGGTTCCCGTCTCAAACTCCACAATACAATAGGTGTACAGGCTGTCACTTTTCAAAAAGCGACAACATGTTTTGCGATCATCGGCGCAATCATCTATCAGCAGAATGGTCAAGCGAGAGCGATGAGTCATAAGTCAAAAATACAAACGCGATCGCATTTCCAAAGAAATTGTATCTCTTTAACCATGCTGTTAAAAAGATCTTGTAAATTAAATAACATTGAGTTCAAGAACTAGGAGCAAAATAAATTATTTTGCGATCGCACGATTTTCGATAAACCTAAAAAGTAATGGAAAAACCATCGAAAAAATCACAAAGCTGACTAAAATCAATCTAGCTAGCTGGGATTGAATATGGTATCAACTTCTACTCGCTTTTCGGATATTCAAAATCATTGGGCGCGTGCTTTTATTGAAGCTTTAGCCCAGCGTAAAATTTTAAACGGGTATCCCAATGGCACGTTTCGTCCCGATAACTCAGTCACTCGTGCGGAGTTTGCTGCCATCATTACGACAGTTTTTAACCAACCTGGCAAGCGGGAATATGTGCCGTTTACTGATGTTCCTGCTAACCACTGGGCAGCAAATGCAATTCAAAAAGCTTATGAAATCGGATTTCTGTCTGGCTATCCTAATCGCAGTTTCGGCCCCAATAATCGAATTGCCAAAGGTGATGTATTGGTATCTTTAGTCAGTGGCTTAGGTCTAAGTGCTAATGTGAAAGCTGATTTATTACCAACACTTCCTCTGATCTATAACGATGCAAGTACTATTCCTGAATATGCCAAGAATGCGGTGGCGATCGCTACTCGTGCTGGTATAGTGGCTAATTTTCCTAACGCGAAAATACTGAATCCCAAGGGTGCTGCTACCCGAGCTGACGTCGCAGCAATAGTTTATCAAGCACTGGTATATCAGGGTAAGGCAGAGAAAATTCCCTCGAACTATATAGTAGTTGCTCCTGAAGCAGGAAGTGAACCGGGACAACCCTCAACACCTGTTGCAATTGTCAGTCATAGCCGGGAGTTTCGGGGGGCTTGGGTAGCTTGTGTGTGGAATAGTGATTGGCCTTCTCAAACAGGACTTTCTGTTGCACAGCAAAAAGCCGAGTTAATCAAAATAATTGAAAAATTAGATGCTCTCAATTTTAATGCCCTGATATTCCAAGTACGACCAGAGGGCGATGCTATGTATGCTTCCCAATTGGAACCATGGAGTGCTTGGTTAACAGGAACTCAGGGGAAAGCACCAGAACCATTATATGATCCTTTGGAGTTTGCGATCGCTGAATGTCACAAGCGCAATATCGAACTTCACGCTTGGTTTAACCCTTACCGGGCTAGTACTTCCACGAATCCAGCTAAAACTGTTCGTCCCCACATCGCAGCTACCAATCCAGAATGCGTCTACGTTTGGAAGACTCAACGCTGGATGGACCCAGGACAGAAAATTGTTCAGGATCGAGCTTACAATGTGATCCTAGACGTGGTGAAGCGCTACGATGTTGACGCTATTCACTTAGATGATTATTTTTATCCCTATCCCATAGAGGGTCAGTCTTTCCCAGATGATAAAACCTACGCTGCATACAAAGCTGCTGGTGGTACACTCAGCGTTAGTGATTGGCGCCGGGACAATGTTAACAAAATGGTACAGCGTCTATGGCAGGGAATTAAAGCGACCAAACCCTATGTTAAATTTGGCATTAGTCCCTTTGGTATTTATCGTCCCGGACAACCCCCTGGGATTACGGGGTTAGACGCATATAATGTGCTGTATGCCGATGCCAAGAAATGGCTAGAACAAGGTTGGATTGATTACATTGCTCCTCAGCTTTACTGGCGCACCGACCAAACACAACAAAGTTATTCTGCATTGTTGAAGTGGTGGACAGAAGTTAACACCAAACAAAGACACGTTTATGCAGGTAACAATCTTACAGAACCAAGCAACAAGAGTCGGGAGAGTGGCGAAATTGAAAAGCAGGTGAAAATTAGTCGTAGCCAAGCTGGACAGTTATCACTAGGAAATATTTTCTTTAACGTCGGTGTTCTGATGGACAATAGTCAGGACATTGCTGATAAATTACAGTTTCTTTACAATAAACCTGCCTTACCTCCGACTTTATCTTGGCAGAATACCACACCACCAGCACCGCCCACAGCCCTACAAGTTAGTAACCGTAAATTAACTTGGAAACCAGGGGATAACAGCCAGATTCGTTCTTGGACAGTTTATAGACAAAGTGGCGATACTTGGACACTCCAGCGAATTTTACCTGCTAACACCACCTTTGCAACCGTTGAACCGGGAACCTATGCCATATGTGCAGTAGATAGATTAGCAAATGAAAGTGTAGGAGTGGCGATCGCGGTTAGTTAAGATCTAGAAAGGGAGATGGGAAAGATGGGAGACACGGGGAACAAAGAGGCAATTTTTCTCTAAGTTTCCCCAGTCAAGCCTGCAAAAATGTAGAATGCTACCGTTGTAGATCTGCATTATCAATGACTCTCCGTTTGGCTTGCATTGCTGCTTTTTGCATACAAAAGTGAACTTCTGTTAAATTTAAATTCATGTATGAAAGCAACGCATATATGAAGACAACGATACCAAACATCTCGCAGAACTCTTCAACTGCTGTAATCATTACATGGGTCATATTCTCAAAACCGTAGAGTTCCTCATAGCGTCCGGCAAACATTTCCGCGCCGATTGCACCGCTAACGAAGATAGTACCAGCAACAAAAAATAAAAGCCTTGTCTTTCTTGGAAGATGAACCAAAAATTTTAGATACGACAGCACAAAGATCAGTGTAAGGGGAATGCCAACAGCAACCCAACCGTAGTGAAGAAAACCTGTTCTGTTAATGCTTGAGCCTAGTATTGCGTCTGCATTCTCATGAATCATCGCTACTTCGTCTATAGATAAATACAAAAAAATCGCTGATAAAACCTTCCAATGAAGGATGTAGCGAGCGCGAGCGATCTTTTTAAATGTAGCAATGAATGCCAACAGGAGCGAACAAAATAATAGTGTAATGGATGAGTACCATGTAGGAATGTTAGAATCTTCACCAACATTGAACAACCTTACTAATCCAAAAAGATTACCATGGCCGAGAATATACCTAGAAAATTGTCCAGCGAGGCTGACAATACTTAAACATATAACTACCATAGTCAAGACTAAGGCAACCTTTTTAGGAGAAATAGATAATGTCAATTTTACTACCACGATAATCTGGAAATTGAAAAATGAAATTACTTTTGTAATTTTATTGACTACTATTTTACTTTAAGTTTTAGTTAATCTTATTTTAACTCTTGCTTAACTTTTAATACTAGAAAATACTGGTAATTTAATATACAGTTAGCCTAGGTACGGTAATACACAGTCTGTAGGGGTAATTCATGTATAAAAAAGATAAATTTTCAAGATTAGGAAGCAAAAAATAGTATAGTTTGAGAAAAAATGGATGATAGTAACTGGATTTTACATGTATGAACAGAGCTAGTAAATTTCAGGATCATCAAATTACAACAACCGATTGGAGATTATCTTCTGGCTTCTTACATGAAGGTAGGTCAGATTTTGAGTCTGTACATATCTTGTTAGGTCGTTTTTTAGCAGATAGAACTTCTCCCGATCCACTTGCAGAAAAACCATTATTTGCTGCTGATGGCATTTTTGAATGGGGACACGCCCAACCATTAGAAAAAGTCATAAATTCACGGGAAGATTTTGAGTTTCTACTGCTGCATCCCAATTTGTTTCGCAAGTCTATAACTATTATTGAACCCTGGCATCAAGTAGGCATTAATGCTCTTGGCGAAGAGGTGCGGGCTTCTAGAAATGTTGCTTACATTGCTCAGAAAGTTGCTGATATAGACTCTGTATTGCTACCTGTTTGGTCAACAGGAGTAATAGATTTGGATTTAGTGGTTCCAGCAATTACTTCTGGCTATGCGGTAGTAGTAGAAGGAGGCGATCCATCGGTATACGACCTATCGGGATGGACATATCCAGCATGTCCACGAGAGGATATGTTTGCATTAGTAGAGAAATTACTCATTTCGCGATCGCCTACTAGTGCGCCAGCAATATTCATTTGTTTGGGTCATCAATTGGTTGCTGAATGTCATATCCGACTGCTTCGCAAAGCAGTCGAACAAGTACTGAGTATGAAAACTTTAGAGCGCGATCGCGATGGTAAAGCCTTAAAATCATTGCAAGTAGTATGCTTGCGGATCGAAGCTATAGGCAAGACACTGCGAATAAAAAAACGTGATGGTCGCTTAGTTGCTTCCGGTTGGAATGATGCCCATTTTGCGGTTGCACTCAACGAAACTCAGGAAGTTGGCGCTCGTGTTTTGTTACCTTATCAATCTCCTGATGGCGATGCTTTAAGTATTCCTTGGGAAATTATCTATGCTCATGATGTTACATCTGACACTCATGAAGGTGTGATTGACACGACAATTCAATATGAGCGAGAAGTTTCGATTTCGATGTTCCACTCTGATGAAGTCAACGAGGAAGCAATACTGTTTGCTAATTGGGCTTACCGCAGTATCCATGACGCGATCATCCCTTATCGGCACATCATTGCTGGAAGTCCTTTGTCATGGTTGATACAACTTCCCGATTCTGTAGAAATTCTCTGCTCAACAGCAGTTGATGGTGAAATAGTGACAGAATGTTCGGCAACTTGTATTAACTACAAAGACTTTGAAACTAAGAAAATTCGCCGTTCCTTTACTTGCCAATTCCACCCAGAACTATTATCTGATTTGCGAGCGATCGGTAACTGTGATGCTCCATCTTATTCAACCCTAAAGAATGATGATGGCGTCCGCTTATTTGTACGGCTGTTGTATGCGGGAATGCAAGAGTAAGCTCATTCTCCGGAAGACAGCACTCTTAATTTCACGAGTTTTGGATAAATAGGTAATTGTCTATACGCCTTGTTTAAGTAGAACAGGAGGGCGCTCGCAATTATTTCTGCTTGACAAATGACGCTCCTCACTAGTTAACTTTTTTATACCGACCTACTTAATGATTTTCCAAGTCGTTGTAGTGTGCGATCGCCTTTCCCCAGAGCATCATGTGGTGATGTCCTTCCTACGCAATCTTCTGAATATCCTATTGATTTTTACCCAGTTTTTATTGATTTTAGTGAAGAAAATTTGGAAACAGTTAAAGATAAATTTTGTAGAGATTCATATCCAACGTCAAGAGAAAATAAACAATACATCAAAGTAGCTTCTTTCTCAGACTATAAAAAGGCTGAAGAATTTAAATCATTAATGTCCAAAACATTTAACAATGCTGAAATTGGATCTCCAATTACTATAAAAAAACCTCAGTGAGTTTGAAACCCTTATTAGCTCCGCGACAACATGCAGTATGTTGCGGAATAGATAAAGCAAATAGAAATATTCCAATGAATTTTTCACAAATTCATAAGACAAGAGTATTTAACTGTAAATTTAATCATATTGTTGGGAAATATATATATACAAATAGGGTGCATTACCTAAATAAGTGGGATTTTCTGAAATTATGAAACACCCAATTTCATATTTATACAATACAGTATTTATACCGAATAAATCAATTCAAATTTGCATTGTTGGTGGGGGATTTGGTGGTTTATTTACGGCATTATATCTAAGCAACTATACTCATTTTGTTAAAAATTTCCGTCCCCGGATTATTCTTGTTGATCAGAAAGAACATTTTTTATTTACACCTCTACTATATGAATTGCTCACTCAAGAAGTAAAATCTTGGGAAATTACCCCAACTTTTGAGAAACTATTAGCAAATACAGCAGTTGAATTTTGCCATGATACGGTGGAAGCTGTTGATTTGGAGCAACGCCAGATAAAGTTGCGATCGCATAAACAAATTACATATGATCATCTAGTTTTAGCAGTTGGTCAACAAACTCGACTAGATACTATTTCTGGTGTTGCCGATTATGCCTATGCTTTTCGTAGTTTAGCTGATGCTGAACGCCTGATGCAAAAGCTGCAATTTCTGGAAACTGACTCCGAAAAATATATCCAAGTAGCAGTTGTCGGTGCTGGGGGTAATGGAGTTGAACTTGCTTGTAAACTAGCTAACCGTCTGCGAAACAGAGGACAAGTTTACCTAATAGATAGACGCCAAAAAATTTTACGAGATTTTTCTTTTGCTTGCCAAAAAGCAGCCCATCGGGCGCTAATTGCTTGTGGGGTAAAACTGGATTTGGGTACGCAAATCAAAAATGTTGAAGCCAATCAAATCACTTTGATCAAAAACCAACAGACATACACGCTGGCAGTAGACCTGATAATCTGGACTATTGGTACACAAAATTGGGAATGGTTGAACAATCTCAACTGTCAGCAAAGTCCTCAAGGAAAGCTACTAGTACGGCCTACCCTACAGTTGCTTGACTATCCAGAAGTTTTTGCTATTGGAGACATTGCAGCGATTCGATATCCTGACAAACAAAAAGTACCAGCAACAGCACAAGCAGCTTTACAACAAGCAAGAACAGCAGCTAATAACCTCCGGGCGTCTCTGACTGGACAACCACTCAAAGTCTTCCGTTACCATCATCTTGGCGAGATGATGACATTGGGGATCAACGCAGGCGTAGTATTTTGCTGTGGTATTTGTCTCGAAGGTTCTATGGCTTATACTCTCCGACGATGGGCTTGTGTTTTGCGCTTACCAACCTTTACTCATCGTCTACGAGTTTGCAGATATCTGTTAAGTGGTGCTTTTCAGAAGTACTTTTTTAAACGCAGAGGGGCGCAAAATCAGCGCCGAGGTTCGCAGAGTTTTTCAGATTAACCAGCAACCATTGTAGGATTATGGAAAGCAATCTCAGCAATCTGAATCTATCTGTGTGAAATAGCACAGAGTATATGGAGTATGGAAAAAGATACAGGAATCATTACTCAGCCAGAAATTTTGTGGTTGCAAGTTTGGAGTTTAGCAGGAGTACAGGGAGCAATTGTTATCTGCTGGTTGATTTATAATCTGTACTTGCCTAAACTTTTGGTTGAGTTTGGCTTTCCTGAGTCGTTAGCAGTTGGAGTCATAATTTTAGAAAATATCTTAGCAGTGCTAATGGAACCGCTGATGGGGGCGCTTTCCGATCAAGCCAAGTATCGGGTGGGAAGTAGCTTCCCTTTTATTACCTTGGGAGTGATTTTATCCTCGGCTTTGTTTATTGCTATTCCCTGCATAGTTACTTTTCTACCACCTTCAGATCTGACAAGGTGGGTGTTACCTTTAATGCTGGTAGTGTGGGCGTTAGCAATGACGGTGTTTCGCAGCCCAATCTTTGCATTATTAGTTTACTACGCACTTCCACCACAGTTACCTTCAGCACTCAGCGTCATTATTTTTGTAGGTGGAGTTGCTGGTGCGTTTAGAGGAGTAGCTAGTAACTTTATTTTGGGTTTAGGGCCAATTTTTACCTTTGCCATTGGTTCCTTTGTTCTTCTAGGTGCAGCGGCGACACTGCGGTTGTTTCATCCCCCCAATCCACCTATAGAGGAAGTACAAATATTGACAAATCCAGGACAATTTATCCGATCATTAGCTTTGATTTTGGGTACTGGTGTGGGCGTGGCTTTGGGTTCGCGGTTAATGATGGATGCTTTGAATAAATTACTCAAGGTAAATTTAAATACTGACAACGTTGACGGTATGATGTTGATCATTAATCTCGTCATAGCGTTGGCATTTCTACCAGCAGGTGCATTGGCTGTCAAAATTGGTAATCGTCTCGCTATGTTGATTGGTGTTGGTGTAATTAGTATATATTTAATGATGAGTTTGTATTTAGGCACATATGTACCTGTAATTTTACTAGGTATATGTGGGTTTAGTTTAATAGTCAACGGTGGTATTCCCTTTTCTTTTTCACTGGTACGTCCTCGTTGGGCTGGGTTAGCAGTGGGGATGTATTTTGCGGGGTTTGCATTGGTGGGAGGTTTATTTCCGGTAGTATTTCCCCAATCGCAATTAATTACACCAGAAATCGGAGTTTGGGTAAGTGCGATCGCATTTGTGTTTGCGGGTATATGTGTCGCCTCAAGTCGCACACCAAGCGAAGAATTATAAAGAGTAATTTGTTACTTAATCTGAGCAAACCACTGAAGCGATAAACCTCATTAGCTTCCTCAGTCAACTCTCTTTGCAACAATAATTTAACAGTGCAATTTGTTGATGTAGCAAATTGCAATATTTAGTGCAATCTATTAGTTAATGTATTCTTAACCCGCAGTTATCAATCACATACTAGCGTTGTGAATATAATAGTCATATAATATGTTACTAACTTTTAGCCTCTGGGTAAGTAATAATGCTGTTAATTGTGCAACCGAAAAAATTCCTCAAAACAGTCCTCCCAAAACCCCTAATTTACAAGATTCAGAATTTCCTTGATAAAATTTCAGTTAGTCGGATACGGGGGTTTAGTTTACATCTCAATACCCCTGATCGCTATGTACTAGAAGAGATTATCATCCCTTATTTTATTGGCCGCAGAGAATTCTATAAAATTCTCTTTGTCGGTTGTGATTGGTTTACTAAACCTTACAATGGCTACTTTAAGAATAAAGAATACTGGACTATAGAAATTGATGAATCTAGAAAAAAATATGGTTCTAAAAGACACATTGTTGATTCGTTTTTGAACCTAAGTAATCATTTTACTAATGATTATTTTGACGTGATAGTTTATAACGGAGTTTTTGGATGGGGTATTAATAATAGGGAAGACACAGAAACTTCATTTCAACAATGTTTTCAATGCTTGCGACCAGGAGGAATTTTAGTATTTGGATGGAATGATATTCCTGAAGCAAAACCTTTTCCTGTAATCGAGGAATGCCAAAGTCTACAACAATTTCAACCTTACGTTTTCAGTCCTTTATCTACTGTACAATATTCAGTACCTGATAAATCAGACGAACAGAAATTTGGACATGTATTTAACTTTTACATAAAGCCTTTGACTGATTGAGCAGGTGTATTGCAAATATTTTTTGCGGTTCATAATGAAAAGAATTTTTTACTTATAAATTTGATGTCCTCTGGATGAATGTTTTAGCATTGGTTGATTTTGCTGTGGTATCGATGACAATTGTGTAAAGAGATTTTGCAGTTAGTAGATGTTATCACTGCTTTGAAGAATTGCTTATCAGATGAAACTAACACAGGAGAAGTCTACTCTCTCATCTGGGACTGCGCTCAAAATCTGACCTACCCAGATTTCTATAATGCATGGCACGGTGAGGAGGATATCGGGAATAGAGACATGATATGAAACTTGTGCATTTGTAACGAAAGCTTTCATCAACAGAACAAACGCTTAAACGTTAGTACCGATCGCTTAAACGGATCTAACAAATGCTTAAAATTTAGTAATGATCGCTTAAACGGATCTAACAAACGCTTCAACAAAACTAACAAACACTTTCAAGTTACTAAATTACAACAAAAAACAGGTCAACTTAAGTATAGTTGACCTGTCCTAAAATTATAGTTAATCGTTGGTAGTTAGCTGTTGATATTCACTTGTCTATCAAACCAACAACTAACAACTAAAATTACTTACCACCCGTTTGAGCGGCTACTTCATCTGCAAAGCTTATTTCTTGCTTTTCAATACCTTCACCCAGAACAAAGCGAACGAAACGACGCACTTGGATATTTTCACCAATTTGAGCGATCGCTTGTTTTACCAGTTCTTCTACTGTGATGCTTTGATCGCGAATGTAAGGCTGATCCATCAGAGTCAATTCTTTCAGGCGCTTCTCAATGCGTCCCTGAACGATTTTTTCTTTAACGTTATCAGGCTTGTTGGAAATGTCATCGCGTCCCATCTCAATATCTTTTTCCTTTTGGACGATATCAGCTGGGATGTCTGACACTTTCACATACTCTACGTTTGGACAAGCCGCAATTTGCATGGCGATGTTCCGCACGAGGGTTTGAAATTCTTCGCGGCGAGCAACAAAGTCAGTCTCACAGTTAACTTCTACAAGTACACCGACTCTACCACCAGTGTGGATATAGCTGCCTACGAGTCCTTCCGCCGCCACCCGATCAGCTTTGGCTCCGGCTTTAGCAATACCTTTTTTCCGCAGCCATTCTTCGGCTTTCGCCAAATCACCATCGTTTTCTTTTAGCGCCTTTTTGCAGTCCATCATGCCGGCGCCCGTTTTTTGGCGTAGCTCCTGGACGAGTTTTGCAGATATTTCCGCCATTTTGCCTCAATTCCTACTTAGACTGACAATTTTAATTGCTCTTGGGTTTTGAGTATTTTTCAGTGAACAGTTATCAGTTATCAATTATCAACTAGTAACTGTTCACTGTTCACTGTTCACTGGTAACTGAATTATTCTTCCTCTTCTTCGTCGGGAATAAACGAGTCAGAAAAATCGCTTTCTTCGTAATCGTATTCTTCCTCGGCGCCTTCGTAGTCTTCGTATTCCTCTTCTACATCCAACTGACCATGACGACCTTCATAAATCGCGTCCGCCAATTTACCAACAATCAGTTTAATTGAGCGGATAGCGTCATCATTGGCTGGGATGGGAATATCTACTACATCTGGGTCACAGTTTGTGTCCAACATAGACACAATAGGAATTCCGAGCTTGATGCATTCTTGAACTGCGTTATATTCCCGGCGTTGGTCTACAATTACCACGACATCGGGGACTTTCCGCATAGTTTTAATGCCGCCCAGATATTTCTGAAGCTTTGCCAACTCACGGCGTAGCATTGAGGCTTCTTTTTTTGGCAATAAATCAAGAGCGCCGCTTTCTTCCCGACGTTCCAAATCTTTGAGACGGTCTACCCGCGTTTTGATCGTCGCCCAGTTAGTGAGCATCCCGCCCAACCAGCGCTGGTTAATGTAGTGAGCGCCACAACGGGAAGCTTCTTGAGCAATAATACCTGCTGCTTGTCGCTTCGTGCCAACAAAAAGGAACTTTTTGCCTTGTTCGGCTTGCGATCGCATATAAGTGTATGCTTCTTCCATCAACTGGGCTGTTTGCACCAAGTCAATGATATGTACTCCGTTGCGGGCGGTATAGATGTATGGAGACATTTTTGGGTTCCATCTGCGGGTCTGATGACCAAAATGAACCCCTGACTCCATCATCTGAGCCAAAGAAACTACTGGCATATTTTTACTCCTATTCGGGTTAAACCTCCACCCAGGTGGATCTCCTTATTGGAAACACCCGAACGCCTGGATGTGCGGAATTTTAAAGAACCATAATAGGGTAGCATATTTTGGAATCGGGGAAAGGGGATCGGAAGGGAGTGTGGGAAGTGTGGGAAGTGTGGGGAGTGTGGGGAGAATAACCAATGCCCCATCCCAATGCCCCATGCCCCATGCCCAATCACCTCACTTCCGCATACGCTTCATAAACACCCTTGACGTTGTACCAATTGAGGAAAATTCGCGCAATTTCTAAAGCCAGTTGGGGCTTACCTTTATTAATCAGCCATTGCAAAAATGGAGCCATTGTCCGTTCATTCAAAGCACCATTTAATGAAAGAATTCCCCACAGTAAGCGATGTAACCAAGTCATTTGAATCATCATTCGCACTTCCCAAGTCGGGTGCTTTTGATAAAACAAAACTCCCATCTTGCCGCGCTGAATTTCTTTGTCAATCAAGCTCTTAATTTGGTCTAGGCTAAAGGGTGGATGCCAATGGTAGCCTAATGCCTGTGGACATTTAATCAGTGTTAAACCTAGTTTTTTCAGCCTCACGCCTAATTCTAAATCTTCCCAACCATAAAGTTGGAAACTCGTATCAAACAATCCAGCTTTCTCTAACCAATGCTTAGGAATAGCAACATTACCTGTTGCAAAAAAAGCGGCAGAAAAATCTGTTATTTTGTATGGCTCAGAGGTAGGATCGTCAAAATTGCAAGTATTAATGACTGCACCATAGGTAAAGGCGCGATCGCTTCCCAATTTTGAGTATCCCTCCGCCAGTGCCTCAGCATGAGCTTGCAGAAAATTCTCTGTCACCACTAAATCGCTATCTATAAAGATAATAGTGTCTCCCTGCGCTTTCTCTACACCCAAATTCCGCGCTACAGCAGGCCCTTGATGGTTTTGCTGAAAAGTTCGCACATGGGGAAACTCACTTTTGTGTGTCTCCAACCATTCCAATGTGCCATCAGTAGAACCATCATCCACCAAGATAATTTCGTAACCAGCGATTGAACTAGATGCACTCAATTGCTGTATTTCTAATGCTCTAAGGCACTTTGACAAAATCGGCTGGCGATTATATGTCGGAATCACAACGCTAAAAAACACAGTATCACTCACCACACTACTACCCATCTTTTAAGATAGGACAACTCACGCACAAACACTGTTCCTTCTTTGTTTTGGACACAGTTTTAAAGCAATTTATCGAACTAACGGCAAAAGAAAGCATTTAACTGCATAAATTGGTTTGCTTACACCCATATCAAATTTGGAAGAGTAGTTCTCAGACAACTAACTGTCTTGGAAATTAGAACTCAGTAGCCCCTACGGGATTAGGGGAAAAGAGGAAGGGAGAGTGGAGGTCAAGGTAAAGCAAAACCACCAACAACTGTACGAGTCCTAGTTTTGGCGATCGTACTAACTATTAGTAACCAACCACTAACTATGAAACTAACTATTCCCGAACTTTCTTTAGTTGTTCTTATCGGTGCTTCTGGCGCCGGCAAATCAACCTTTGCACGTAGACTGTTTCAACCTTTTGAGATTTTATCCTCAGATTTCTTCCGGGGATTGGTATCAGATGATGAGAGTAATCAATTTGCTACCAAAGATGCTTTTGATGTACTACAACTGATCACTGCCAAACGACTCACAGCAGGAAAACTGACCGTTATTGACGCGACTAATATCCAGCCAGAAGACCGGAAAATTTTTGTGCAATTAGCACGAAGATATCATTTTTTTCCAGTAGCGATCGCTCTCGACCTACCTGAAGAAGTTTGTCATGAACGTAACCAACAACGCCCAAACCGCCAGTTTGCTTCCTATGTGATGCGGCGTCACACCCAATTTTTACGGCGTTCTCTACGCGGATTAGAAAGAGAAGGTTTTCGCTACGTATATATTCTTAATTCTATAGCAGAAATTGAGACCGTAGAAATTGAACGCCAGCCTCTGTGGAATAACCGCAAATACGAACACGGCCCTTTTGACATCATCGGTGATATTCACGGTTGTTGTGATGAACTAGAAGCTTTATTGGAAAAATTGGGCTACGTCAAAGGAGGAGTTGGGGGACTAGTAGGACAAGAGGACGCGGGGACATGGGGACAAGGGGAGCCACTGCGTTGCGCGGGTTCCCCGCGTTGTAGCACGTGGCGTGGACAAGGGAGCAATTTTTCCTCCTTGTCTCCCTTTTCTCCCCCCTCTCCCTTGTCTCTTCCCACTCCTCCCACTCCTCCCTCCCTGTGGAATGCTCCTACCTACTACCATCCCGAAGGACGTAAAGCTGTTTTTTTAGGTGATTTGATAGACCGGGGACCACGTATTCTCGATACAGTGAAATTGGTAAGAAATATGGTGGTGGCGGGGACAGGTATCTGTGTTCCTGGTAATCATGAAAACAAATTTTTGCGGAAATTACGGGGTAAAACTGTCAAGGTTAACCATGGTCTAGAGAAAACTTTGGCTGAAATAGAAGCTTTGCCAGAAGAATGGCGTGAACACCATACCAAAGAATTGAAAGCATTTTTAGATACTTTAGTGAGTCATTACGTCCTTGATGATGGTCGGCTCGTGGTTGCTCACGCTGGGATGAAGCAAGAATATCAGGGACGAGGCTCGGCTCAAATCAGAGAATTTGCTTTATATGGTGAAACGACAGGAGAAATAGACGAGTTTGGCTTGCCTATCCGTTACAATTGGGCAGCACAATACCAGGGTAAAGCAATAGTCGTCTATGGACATACGCCTGTACTATCAGCAGAATGGCTGAATAACACTATTAATATTGACACAGGTTGTGTTTTTGGTGGTAAGCTTACAGCCCTGCGCTATCCAGAAAAGGAATTAGTCAGTGTTCCTGCGGCTCGTGTTTATACCCAACCAGCCAAACCAATAGATGGTGTTGTGAAAACAGGAATGACAGCCCTGCAAAAACGGGATGATGTGCTACATCTTGATGATGTATTGAGTAAGCGAATTATTCATACCCGCTTACTACCTAATATTAAAATTCGAGAAGAAAATGCGATCGCAGCTTTAGAGGTGATCAGCCGTTTTGCAGCCAATCCCAAATGGCTAATTTATCTACCACCTACCATATCTCCAGTAGGAACATCCTCATTTTTGGGCTACTTGGAACACCCCGAACAAGCCTTTACTTACTATCGTAACCAAGGAATTTCACAACTCATATGCGAAGAAAAACACATGGGTTCACCAGCAGTGGTAATTGTTTGTCGGGATGAAACAGCAGCGAAAAAGCACTTTGGTGTAGTGGATGAAGGTATTGGTATCTGCTATACCCGTACAGGCAGAAAAGTTTTTGAAGACCCGACTCTAGAAACAGAATTATTGGTACGCTTAAATACCTGCCTTACCGCCAGTGGCTTCTGGGAAAAATTTCAGACTGACTGGGTGTGCTTAGACTGTGAACTAATGCCTTGGTCAGGTAAAGCTCAAAGACAATTACGAGAACAATATGCTCCTGTTGGCGTCGCATCACGTCTTGCTCTAGGTGATGCTGTCACCTTATTGGAGAAGGCTGAACGACGTGGTGTAGATGTGACTCTACAATTAACCAACTATCAAAAAAAAGCCGAGATGGCTGAAAAATATGTCACAGCTTACCGTCGCTACTGCTGGCCTGTGAGGGCGATTTCTGACTATAGACTCGCACCCTTCCACATCTTGGCAACAGAAACAGCCGTCCACACCGACAAAGACCACCAATGGCACATGCAAGAAGTAGCAAACATTGCTCTACATGACCCCGGCTTACTGTCACTAACAGCATATAAAGTCATAGATTTAACAGACTCAAGCACTGAAGCAGCAGGAGTAGGTTGGTGGGAAGAACTGACAGCAATGGGTGGTGAAGGTGTGGTCATTAAACCAATGCAATTTATTGTTAAAAACAATCAGGGAATCATTCAACCTGCGGTGAAATGTCGCGGACAAGAGTATTTGCGAACTGTCTATGGCTTGGAGTACTCTACACCTGAAAACATGAAACGTTTGCGTCAACGGGGATTATCACTCAAGCGGTCTTTAGCAAAGCGAGAGTTTGCTTTGGGTGTAGAAGCATTGGAACGTTTCGTGAATCACGCACCTCTACGTCGTGTCCATGAATGCATCGTTGGAATTTTGGCACTAGAGAGTGAACCTGTAGATCCGAGGTTGTGAGGGCATTGGAAACAACCAACAACAATTAACTAGCTACTAACATCATAGGTCAGGAGAATTGTTATTACCAAGATATTTGGCTCGTAATTCTTCTAATTCTTCGTCGATTTTACTGTGAGGAGCAGGTTGATTTGTTGATGGTTGGGGCGATCGCGTGGCTTTGTTATTTGCAGATTTATTAGAACCAAGAAATGTAGTTCTCATTTCTTCTAATTCTTTTTCAATGGGATTATGACTAGGAGTAGGTGTAGAAGTTGGTGTTGGTGGAGGTGAAGTAACGACTGGCTTTGCAGGTAAGGTGAGGCTGGTAGCAACAGACGATTTTTTATTTAAGTCTTTTAGGACTTCATCTGTGGTTTGGTAACGCTGGGCGGGAATGCTTTGCAGCATTTTGTTGAGAATACCGCTTAATTCCTCGCTGACGGGATTTTTAACGTAGTGTTGCCAAATCCAAGTAGCGTTATTAATATCGTACAAATCGAAAGGCGATCGCTCGGTTAATAACCGTACAGAAGTAGCACCCAAGCTGTAGATATCACTCGCAAATATTGCTTGTCCCCGCATTTGCTCTGGTGCGACGTATTCGGGACTACCAATGCTTGTACCAGTACGGTTGAGGGCTGTGTGGGTAACAACCTTAGAAGCACCAAAATCTACTAAAACTAAATCTCTGTTGTGTTGATTTTCCTCACTTGCCAAGGGAAATCTACGACGAATAATATTTTCAGGCTTAATATCTCGATGAATAACTTGCCTAGCATGACAAAATTGTAAGACCGACAATAAATTATTAAGCAGTTGCCGAATCTGTGTTTCGTTAAAAGCCCCTTTTGCTGCTAATTCTTCTCCCAGATTTTGCCCATCTATAAATTCTTGCACAAGATATTGCCGATCATCTTGGGTAAAATACGCCAGCAGTTCTGGAATTTGCGGATGTTTTCCTAATTCATCCAACCGCATTGCTTCTTGATTAAATAACTCCACTGCTTTTTGTACAGTACTAGTACCTTGCGCTTGGGGATAAAATTGCTTAATCACACAACGGGGTTTAGACGGTTTATCCTCATCCACTGCCAGAAAAGTTCTACCAAAACCCCCTTGTCCTATGGGTTTAATGGCACGGTAGCGTTCCTTGAGAAGTAACTTAGCACCACAAGTTTGGCAAAACTTCCCATTGTTCTTGTTTTGGGGGTGGGGACAGCTGGGATTAAGGCAATAGCTCAAATAGCTCATATTGAGGACGGGGGGACACCTGTCTCTATTTTGCCCTGCTCAAGCCAAACAGTGATGAGAAAAATGGCAGTTACCATAAGCAACTGTCATTTTTTAGAACTTTTGGGTAAGTCTTACGTAACGGCTAAGGAAAATGATCAGGCTATCTTCCTACCTTTTGCTCTCTATGGTGTTTACTTTGGGGTGTATCATGGAGTTTTGGGTCGCCTTGGGGTGGTTGAGGTTCTGGCCCCAAAGGTTGAGGATTTTCGATATACTGAAATTCCCCTTTCCCATCCATTGAAGCACCTTTTGCCCAGCGACCTTCAGCACTTTCTTTACCTTCAGAATGATTCCAGAATTGATAAGCAAACTCGCGTTTCTCCAGTTCCAAGGGGAAGGAACTAGGAACAGGAGTATCTTCCAATCCTTCTAATTTGAGATCCTCGATCGCAGCTAGCCACTGATTTTGATGCATAGTGTCGCGGGCGATCATGAAACTTAGGGTATCTTTGACCCCCGGATCGTTAGACATTTCATACAGTCGTACCGCCTGCAAGCGTCCTTGGGACTCAGCATGAAGATTTGATCGGAAATCTGCTAATAAGTTACCACTTGCGACAATAAAGCGACCGTTCCAAGGAAAGCCTACACTATCAGCCGGCATTGCACCCAAACCGGAAACAATTGCGTGCTGGGGATTCATCGCCGCCGCCATAATCACATCCCGTGGATTTGTACCGCCCATCACTGCACCCACAACTGCATCTTTAGCACCATCTTCTTGCACCTCAAGTGGTGCTTTATCAAGTAGGTGAGCAATCATTGTGGCTAGCATTTCGACATGACCGATTTCCTCAGTACCAATGTCGAGAAGCATATCTCTGTATTTTGCAGGCCCTCGACAATTCCAGCCCTGAAACAGATACTGCATCATGACAGTCATTTCCCCAAAAGTTCCGCCGATGAGTTCTTGAATCTTCATCGCGTAGACTGGATCGGGTTGTTCTGGCGGTTTAAAGTACTGTAGCTTCTTAGTGTGGTAAAACATTATTATTCCTTCGTGAATGAAATAGGGGTTGACACAAACTCAGATGTTTCTGGTTTCTTCTGAATATTTGTGTTGCCCCTCTTCACTAGGAAATCGAGTATATGTTTTCTCTACATCATCCTATGGTCAAATAAAAATAATACTCATTTAGAGAGGTGTATTTTTTAAGCCAGCAACAAGCCTCCTTGAACTTACGTTAAGGCAAAAAATTTTGCCGTGATCAAAAATACTGACAATGTATAATACTTGTATTATTTCATCAGACGTAGTGTACTATCTATAATTCGTTAACTACGTAAAGTCTACTAGATAAAGTGTTATAAAACAACAACACTTTTGACTATCTACCGAGTAATAATTCCGGAAACAGGGAGCATTTACCGAAAAGCTAAATATAAATGGTGACTTAATAAGCAGCTCATGGCCTACCACATGATCGGTAAAGTACTACAAGGACAGTATCAAATTGTCCAAAGTTTGGGTGCTGGTGTGTTTGGACAAACATACGTTGCAATTGACGTTGAACAGCCACATCAACCTAAATGTGTCATTAAGCAACTAAAGGTTTCTAGCTCCCAACCTGCCTATTTACAGTCGTTGAGGTTACACTTTCTCACTGAGACTGAAACTTTGAGGTATTTGGGACATCATGATCAAATTCCTCAACTGATTGCTTGTTTTGAAGAAAACGAACGTTTTTATTTGGTGCAAGAGTTTATTGAAGGACACGCACTTACAGCAGAATTGCCAATTAATCAGCGTTCCGATTATTTATGGACTGAATACGAAATTATTCAATTTTTAAAAGATGTATTAGAAATTCTCAAATTTGTTCATTCGCAAGGAGTAATTCACTGCGACGTTAAGCCAGAAAATTTAGTTCGACGTGCTAGTGATGGTAAATTAGTCCTCATTGATTTTGGTTCTATTCAACCAATAAATTTTGGTGTAGATACAGTATTGCCAATTTATAGAGTTCCTGTAACTTCATTAGGTTATATTCCCCCAGAACAATTTATTGATCAGACACAGCCCAATAGTGATATCTATGCTTTGGGTATGATTGCGATCCAAGCTTTAACAGGTTTGTCCCCATTGCAATTAAAAATAGATCCTCGTAGCAATGAGTTTCTTTGGCGTTCTCATCATACCCCTGTCAGCGATTATCTTGCTGCAATCCTCAGCCAAATGATCCGTTATGACTACAAAGATCGTTTTCAATCAGCATCAGAAATATTGCGGGCGCTGGAGCAAATGTCTATGGAATATTACCCAGCACAGACAATAGATTTGCAAAATGCCAAATCGCTAAATTCTTCTAGTGAGCAAGGAAATAATGTTGTTCGAGAAGATGTATCTGTGAAATCACCTCCTTTGCTGACGGGAATGAGAGTAGGACTGTTGGCTAATTCTTTGGTGATGGGATTTGGAGTCTATTCTTTAATGAATTCTCCAGCTTATTCTGAAACAGAAACTTTATATAAAGCAACACAAGAATTTCAAGATGGTGATTTGGAAGAAGCGATCGCTCTGGCAAAATCTATTCCCTTAAATAGTAATGTTTATCCAGAAGCACAAAGTACCATTGAAGAATGGCAAAACCAATGGCAACTTGCTACTGAGCAATATTTATTAGCTAAACAAGCATCAGAACAAGAACAATGGCCAGAGGTTATACACGCTGCTTCTCAAATACCTGATATTTTATATTGGCAGTCAAAAACAGAGCCAATCGTTGAGCAAGCTAAAACCAAAATTGAAACACAAACAAACAATTTATTAGCAAGAGCTTATGAAAAAGCTGGTAATAAAGATTTCAGTACTGCTTTAGAATATCTTCAGCAAATTCCTCAAGAAAATTCTGTTAATAATTTAGTTCAACAAAAATTAGCTGAGTACCAGCAAAAGCAGCATATTAGAGCAATTTTTCTGTTACAACAAGCTTATAATAAGGCGGAAATAGGTGAGTTTAACGCAGCTGTAAACTTCCTCCAGCAAGTTCCGAAAAATTCTTCTGTATATACAACAGCTCAAAATAAATTAGAAGAATATGTCCAAAAGCAACGTTTGCAAAGCAAAAATCAAAAAGTAGCCTCACCTAAAGTTGTTGCTGCATTATCAAAAGAAACACCAACCCGCAAATCTTTTGAGCCAGGTTCCTTAATGCAAGAAGTGAACATTACACCAAGCACAACATCTTTATAAAGAATTGGTAACTAATTTTTGCCTTAATTAATTCTATTTAACGCCAAAATCCAAAATAAATAAAAAACCTCACTTTCTTCCCCTCTTCTTGATCAACAGAAGGGTATCCGATTGGACGAAGTGAGGTTATATATTTTATTTAGATTGAATTGGGTAGACGTAAATTCAAAGCGATCGCATCTAAATAAGGCTCAAAAGCTGCCAGATTTTCTAATTTATCAAACTTACCTGTTTTAGAAGCTGGATCAAATGCAGTCGCAATCACATAAAGTGCTTTGCCATCAAAGGTAACATAACCTACATGTTGTTCTTGTACTCCACCTTGACGCTTTAGTCCAACAAACCCATATCGAACTCCAGGAAGTTTACCAATCTGTACTTTTTGAGATGGATAGCTGGAAAAATTAATGCTCCCGCCATAACTACCTTGGCGATCTTTCTCTAATCCAGCATAATATTCATTTACCCAAGCATTCAGCGCTGATGATAGTTGAGTTTGATACTGAGGATTTTGATGATCTATCTTTTTACTAGGATCAATACCAGCTTGAGTCAGAAACTTTTGAAAATTCGGCTGTTTTTCTAGTGGTAAAATTAACATCTCTACCGTACCAACACGTTGGCCATTCGTAGAGACACATAATAGAGATGTATTACCATCACAAGGTGAAACTTGCCAATCTTTAGGACTAGCAGTTTTCTCCGCAAATTTTTTCCAAACATTGTTTCCATTAGCACTAGAAGTGGTGGCGCGAGAAACTTCTACTACTTTCGGAGAATCACTCTTTTGAGAAGAGCCAGAACCAGTAACCTTTAATCCTAATGGTACAAAAACCAACAAAGCTGCACCGATGATTAGATGATAAAGTCGCAACATTTTAACACAAGGAGTATATCAAGAGTTACAAAATCAAAGTAACAATAAAATATTGAGATTGGTAATGGAAAAACAAAAGAAATGCTAATGACTACCAAAGAGTGGAATATACAGTGAGTAAACTAATATCTTGCACCTAGCCTTAGCGATGTTCATAATCACACGTCAGGTGCAACAACTCTTAGTAAGCCCCAAAGACGCATTTGCTATACAAATTAAGTCCACCGAAGCAGATTCACGAAAAATCAAAGCTTTAAAAATTACGTAGGTAGTCTTCTCTTTAGGAAGGCGCTACGCGTAGTGTGTTTAGCTGCGACTTCTAGTCGCTTAGTGCAAGATATCAATAAACACACAATATAAGAAAGTTTGTTTGCTATGACTGTAGCCATAACTACAAAATTTAAGTTGTGAGAAAGCCAGATCCCCGACTTCTCCTAGAAGTCGGGGATCTTGTTGTTCGCGAATGATTTAGGAATACTATAGTTTCAATTCTATACTTGTATCACTTTTTTATTTTGGCTATTTAGTAAAAATAGAATCTCCCCTAGCCTCATTGGTAAGTAAAAGACTGGGGAAAAGGTTAAAGAGTAAAGGATAATTATGAATACCCCTTACTCCAAAACTTTCAATATTTTTAAACTTCAGCACCTGGTTTTGGTTCAGCACCCATAGGTGATACGTAATCACGGAAAATATTTATTTGCTGACCAAAATCTAATTCTTTAATCTTATTCAAAAGTTCCTTTGCTTGAGAAGAAAGCTGATAGTTAGGAGGCATAGGAACGATAGTCGCATTCTCCATTCCTTGCGCTAAACGATACCAAAATAATAACTTAGTAGTATCGCTCATTGAACCATATTCACGGGTATATCTATTGTCTGCTTTGTTGATTAAATCCCGTTGTAATTGTAGTTGTTCTTCGTGAGATAATTCCTTGACTTGATTGAACAAACCTTCAGCAATGTTAGGTGAAACAGTGCTAGCATTGGGGGCCGCAGGAGTAATAGAATCACCCATTTCTGTGTATATAAACCAGAATAAAGCCAGCTGTTCATCTACAGGTAAATTTTGAAAAGCTTGGACACATTCACGAATAGTTGGATCGTTAGTTTGAGTGTATGTCATGATAACTCCGATTGCCATTAATTCAGATACCAATCGTAAAGTTAACAAATCTTTATTGAGTATTTAACCCTACTGAAGACAGATGTGTCTCAATCAAATTGAATAAGAATTCAAAGGGGTAATTGCTAACTGATAATTAGTAATGAAAAAAAGACAAGCTGGTAATTAATCTTCCTTGTCCCCATCCCCATTCCCTTATTCCCTGCGCTCTTGATAATCTTCACTAGATTTGGGATCTAGCTCCCAACGCCTGTCGTCACGCTGCTCTAACATATCGTTTGTACGGAGAAAGGCGAAATCATTCATTTCTATTCCAACAGCAGCACCGATGTCATCAACAATATCTTGATCTGGAGTAGGGGCGGTACCACCTGGTGTCTCATCACCAACTTCCGCCTCTTGTCTCCAACCTGCATCTATATCTCCCCCTGTGATTGTGGGGCTACTTTGTCTATTGTCCCGGATTTGATCACGCAGTTTGCGATCGCCAATGTTATAGCCTGGCTCATCCTTCACACCAGTACCATAAGACTCGGTGATTTCCTCTGGTAAGTCAGAAATTTGCTGTGGTAAATTCTCCTGTTGAGCTTGTTTATCCGGATCTACTTGGTTTAGTTGAGCATCTAAATCTTCTTGAGCTTGATAATTTTGTTGAATGTTTGGATCTACCATAAATACTTGCCATTTGTTGCATCCTCACAATAACGCTTTATTTTATGTAGCTTGTCTTCCAAGCGATGTATACCTCCAGAAATAAAATCATTTCAACCTTTAGAGCGAAGAGCAGTTAGGGATTTGTGAATACTGTTATAAGAGTGAATCCACGCTATAGCCACTTCATAAAAGTTATGAGTTATGAATTTTATTAATATTCAGACATTCATAGCTCATAACTGTTTTTTCAAACAAATTCGTAACTAGTAGTGTCAAAAAAGTGTTTGATAAATCTCTTCCTCAAGGCAGAGTTAAATTGATGCAAAAATGCTTCCTGTGATTGAATACATCTAGAAATTAAAACATAAAATTTGAGCCTCATGGTCAAGTTATTGATACAGAGTTAGGATTTTTTATTTCCTGAGTTTTATAAATATATTCGGGTTCAAATCCTAACTATTTTTTATAAATTAAATCAAACTCATTACCTACTTTTTGTCACTTGATTGTTTGGACTTATTTAAAAATATAGATAAATTAGAGATGTATTTAGTAGAGGTAGAAAAATGAAATATGACGAATTTATTACACATGTTCAAAGCGTTGCTCAGTTAGAAACTCGTGAAGAAACAGAACGCGCTACTCGTGCCACACTAGAAACAATCAAAGAACGAATTGTTGGTGATGAAGCAAAAGATTTAGCCTCACAGTTGCCAAAAGAATTGGCAGAATGCTTGCATGGGAGAGAAGGTCAAACTGGTGAATCCTTTTCACTGCAAGATTTTATCTCACGGGTGAGTGAAAAAGAGGGTGTAGAACCAACCGCTGCTGCAATACATGTTCGTTCTGTCTTTACAGTTTTACAAGATGCTGTGACACCCGGAGAATTTGCTGATTTTCAGAGTAATTTTTCACATGATTATGCAGAATTATTTCCAACTGCACCAACTAGTGAAGTGACAGGATAATTCCTGAGTATTAGCTAGTATTAGTCAGCCACATAATCAATATCAAAATCAAACACCAAAAAATTATTTAAGGAACATCAATGACACTTAACAATTCCAGCAAAAAAAAAGTTGCCATCCTGCTCGAAAACGATGTAGAGGATGCAGAATTTCAAGTACCATATAATGCGCTTAAGCAAGCGGGGATGGAAGTAGTTGTTCTCGGTTCCCGAATGAATGAAAAATATCATGGGAAAAGGGGTAAAGTTTCTATGCAACCCGATGGCACAACAACAGAAGCAATGGCTTCTGCATTTGATGCGGTTGTAATTCCGGGTGGTATGGCTCCCGACAAAATGCGGCGCAATCCCAATACAGTAGGTTTTATCCAAGATGCTATGCAGCAAGGAAAATTAGTAGCTGCGGTTTGTCACGGGCCACAAGTTTTGATTGAAGGCGACTTGCTTAGAGGTAAACAAGCCACTGGCTTTATAGCAATTCGCAAAGATATGATTAATGCTGGTGCTAATTATATAGATCAACCCTTGGTAATCGATGGGAATTTAATTACATCCCGTCAACCTGGAGACTTGGCAATATTTACGACTGCGATTTTAAGTCGTCTAGGCTATGGTGGCAAAGAAGCCGCATTACCTAATGAAAGTGACCAAACAGCCGAATGGTGGAAATTAGCTGATGCTTGGGGTGGTTCCACCAAAGGTGAGATTGTTAAAGCTTTAAATACCGCTTTAGCTGGCGAGCGTTATAGTTTAGAAGCTTTAGATAACTACATCCAAAAAGAATCAGATGCACAAATCAAATCTCTTTTGCAAGAGATGATTCCGGTGAGACAGCAGCATATTCAAAAATTGGAAGCACGGCTTGAACAATTGGGTGAAAAACCTTCCTTAGCTGCAAATATCGCCGATAAATATGCCAAAGTGAAAACTAGTCTCACTGGTAGTGATAATATCTACCAGTTACGCAGTGCCTTGGGTGATTTACAAACGGGTATAGGTGACATTGGTAACTTGATGGCAGCACTTACCGATCCAGTGTCAACCATGATTTTTACTGAAATCCATGAAGACCTTTTGAAATGCGAGCAGCGTTTAGTTGAGTTGTATCGATCGCGAATGGATATAGAGATCAAACCTGCTCAACCGACTACAGGTGCAGCTGCGACTATGTAGGTTGGTTTAGCTAAAACCCTTACCAAAAATTTTTGGGGTGTATAAAAAATGGCATCAACATCAGGAGAGCAACTGAGTAGCAGCCAGAGTGAAGCCAGCGAAGCCGAACGTTGGGCTTCTTTAATTGGCGGTAGTGCGATGGTTTTAATGGGTTTGAGAGAACGCTCTTTACGAGGCGTTTTGATGGCGCTGGCTGGTGGGGGTTTAATTTTTCAAGGTGCAACCAAACAAAGCACGATTCAACAGGCGCAGGAAGCAATAGGCATGAACCAAGCTATCAAAGTGGAAAAAACGGTAACTATTAATAAACCAGCAAATGAACTTTATCGTTTTTGGCATAACTTTGAGAATCTGCCCAGGTTTATGAAACATCTGAAATTTGTGAAGGTGTATGACGACAAAAGGTCACATTGGATCGCCAATGCACCTCTAGGTCAAAGCGTGGAATGGGATGCATATATCTTAGAAGATCGGGAAAACGAATTTATTTCTTGGGCATCCGCGCAAGGAGCAGATGTTGATAACTCTGGTTTTGTCCGCTTCCAAAAAGCCCCTGGTGATCGGGGTACAGAAGTCAAAGTTGTGATGGAATATAACCCACCTGGAGGAGTATTGGGAGTAGCGATCGCTAAACTTTTTGGTGAAGAACCAGAACAGCAAATTGGCGATGAACTACGCCGTTTCAAAATGCTGATGGAAGCAGGCGAAATTGCCACAACAGAAGGGCAACCTAAAGGCAATGGTTAGTATTTAGGGACACGGAGGACACGGAGGACAAGAGAGACACGGGGACAAGGAAGACAAGGGGGATAAGGGAGAATATTTTTCATTGATTCACTGCGTCTCCTACTCTCAATGTCATCATGTCTGTTCCCAATGACGAATGACAAATGACCAATGACCAATGATTAATAACTTATGAAAGCTGTTTGTTGGCACGGTGCAAATGATGTACGGGTAGAGACGGTTCCCGATCCAAAAATACTTAATCCGCGCGATGCTATTCTGAAAATCACATCAGCGACTATCTGCGGTTCTGACTTGCATATCTATGATGGCTACATTCCCACAATGGAACCAGGTGACATTATCGGTCACGAATTTATGGGGGAAATAGTTGATATTGGTAGTGAAGTGAAGCAATTGCAAAAAGGCGATCGCGTTGTAGTCTCTTCAATTATCGGCTGCGGTCAATGTCACTTCTGTCAACATCAAATGTGGTCGTTGTGTGATAACTCCAACCCCAACGGTTGGATACAAGACAAGCTATACGGGTTTGGGACTTCTGGTATTTTTGGCTATTCTCACGCCTTTGGTGGCTATGCAGGAGCTTTCGCTGAATACGTACGCGTACCATTTGCTGATTTTGGTGCTGTCAAAGTACCAGAAGGTATTCCCGATGAAAAACTCCTCCCCATTTCCGACGCCTTCCCCACTGGGTATATGGGAGCAGATATGTGTGATATCCAACCCGGAGATATTGTAGCTGTTTGGGGTTGCGGGCCTGTGGGATTATTTGCCATGCGAAGCGCTTATATGTTGGGTGCAGAAAGGGTGATTGGTATTGACCGAGTTCCCGAACGTTTGCAAATGGCTAGAGAGTTCGCCAAAGCAGAAACAATTAACTACGAAGAAATAGATGCAGGCGAAGCCCTCAAAGAAATGACGGGTGGACGCGGACCTGATGCGTGTATTGATGCAGTGGGACTAGAAGCCCACGGCACAGGTCTGGGAGGACTTTACGATGAAGCCAAGCAAGCAGTACGCCTGGAAACTGATCGCCCCCACGTATTGCGGCAAATGATGGTTGCTTGTCGCAAAGGCGGCACTCTCTCAATTATGGGAGTTTATGGTGGCTTTGTAGATAAAATTCCTATGGGCGCAGCCTTCAATAAAGGCTTGACCTTCAAAATGGGGCAAATGTTCGGTCAAAAGTATATGCCCAGATTGTTGGGTTACGTCTTAGAAGGCGAAATCGACCCATCTCAAGTTTTTACGCATCGCTTACCCCTAGAAGAAGCGAAGCAGGGCTTTGAAATTTTCAAGCACAAAAAAGATAACTGTATCAAAGTTCTGCTGAAACCATAAAAGGCTTGGTTAGTGGTTAGTAGGTAGTTGTTATCCATTAACAATTATCTACTAACAACTAATAACAAACACAAAAAAAGATGAAGGAGAATTCTTATGAAGAAATTAATTTCTTTGGTTAAAAATTTGCGTTTACGTCAAATTATGACAGTTGTTTTAGCAGGATTGACTATTTTTGTCATGCAAGCTTTCAGTAATTTACTGCCAGCCCAAGCTGATGACACAGTGAAATCCCCATACGGTTATTATTATAAAGGTACACCGGATGAGAATGTTGTCAACCGGGACTTTGACCAAAATCGCAACCTGATAAATAACGAAAAAACGACAGCAGATAACGCTAAAAATAATTTGAAAAATACTGCTGATAATATTCGCGAAAAACTCAATCTTGATGAGGAAGTACCCCAAAGCACAAAAGATTTCTTGAAATCAACTAAAGAGAAAACAGAAGATTTAGTTGCACCAATTACAAAAAGTAGAGAAGGCTACTATCAAGCTAGATAATTTCACAAAATAATTTGTTCTTTGTAATTAGTCATTTGTATCTGTTGTGTCTGTGCAAATGACTAATGACTAATGATAAATGACCTATAGGATTTATAATAATGAAAGCAGTTTGCTGGCATGGAGCCAATGATGTCCGAGTCGATACAGTGCCAGATCCAAAAATACTTAATCCTCGCGATGCTATAGTCAAAATTACCTCAACGGCTATTTGTGGTTCTGACCTCCATCTTTACGACGGTTTTATCCCCACGATGGAAAAGGGTGATATTCTGGGTCACGAATTTATGGGGGAAGTCGTTGAAGTTGGCAGTGGAGTAAATAATATTAAAGTAGGCGATCGCGTTGTCGTTCCCTTTACTATTTCCTGTGGTAATTGCTTTTTCTGCAATCGGGATCTATGGTCGTTATGCGACAACTCCAACCCCAATGCTTGGATCGCAGAAAAGCTGATGGGTCATTCACCTGCTGGTCTCTTTGGCTACTCTCATATGCTCGGTGGTTATGCAGGCGGTCAGGCGGAATATGCCCGTGTACCTTTTGCAGATGTGGGTTTGTTCAAAATTCCTGATGCCTTAACAGATGAGCAAGTATTATTTTTGACAGATATTTTCCCCACAGGCTACATGGCAGCAGAAAACTGTCGTATCCAACCAGGAGATATCGTTGCAGTTTGGGGTTGCGGGCCTGTTGGACAATTTGCCATTAAAAGTGCTTTTATTTTGGGAGCAGAACGTGTCATCGCCATAGATCGTATTCCCGAACGTCTACGTTTAGCTGAAACTTACGGTGGTGCGGAAACTATTAATTACGAAGACGTAGATCCAGGCGAAGTCCTCAAAGAAATGACTGGTGGTCGTGGCCCTGATGCAGTCATTGATGCAGTGGGGATGGAAGCTCATAGTATGGATGCGATGGGTGTATATGATAAAGTCAAGCAAGCGGTACGCCTGGAAACAGACAGACCAACGGCACTTAGACAAGTGTTAGTTGCTTGTCGCAAAGGCGGTAATGTTTCGATTCCTGGTGTCTACGGTGGTTTTCTTGACAAAATCCCAATGGGTGCAGCCTTCAACAAAGCCTTAACCTTCCGCATGGGACAAACTCACGTCCACAGATACTTACAACCCTTACTTGAACTGATCCAAGAAGGAAAAATCGATCCATCATTCGTGATTACCCACAAAATACCCTTAGAACAAGCACCTCACGGCTACGAGATTTTCAAGCACAAAAAAGACAACTGCATTAAAGTCGTCCTCAAACCATGAGACAACCCTCCAACAGGACAATAGCAACTTTATTTGCCCGTAATTGGTGGACACTGGTATTTCGCGGTGCGATCGCAATACTTTTCGGCATCGCACTTTTTATCTGGCCAGAAATTAGTGTTGCTGTGCTGGTATGGTTATTCGGTTTGTTTGTATTGATTAGTGGTATCTTGGCCTTAATAGCAGCGTTCAGCAGACGACAGCCAGAGGAAAATCGGGCGTTGTTGGTATTTGAGGGCATAATCGCTATTGTTGCTGGTTTGCTAGTCTTCTTTTGGCCAGGTATTACTGCATTGATATTGCTTTACTTCATTGCTGCTTGGGCTATTGTCACTGGTATTTTGGAAATTATTGCTGCTATTCAGTTACGGAAGGAAATTGAAAATGAATGGCTGCTAGCGATCGCTGGTGTTGCTTCTATACTCTTCGGAATTTTAGCAGTAATTAGACCTGGTGCTGGTGCTTTGGCAATTCTCTGGGTAATTGGTATCTATGCAATTGTCTTTGGTGTGATGTTATTAATTCTCGGCTTACGGTTACGAAATTGGAATACACCAGGGCCACCAGTTATTTAGGAAAAGAAAAATATAAAAACAGAATATAAGGAGAAAATTATGCCTGACACAAGCGTTCAAAAAGTAGATTCTACCTATTCTCCCAAAGGTGAACATGGTGAAAAATACCTCGCATCTGGTAAATCAATTTCCATGCGCCTTTGGGAAGATGAACAACCCGGAGAAGCAAAACCAGCAACAACACGAGAATATGAAACCGTGGGTTATGTAATTAAAGGTCGCGCTGAATTACATATCGAAGGTCAAACTGTTTTGCTAGAAACAGGAAGTTCCTGGGTAGTAGCAAAAGGTGCATCTCACACTTATAAGATTTTAGAACCATTTACTGCTGTTGAAGCAACTACCCCACCTGCCCAAGTTCACGGACGAGATGAGGGCTAAATTATCTCCTTTGTCTCCCTTGTCTCCCTTGTTTTCTATTAAATTTAAGATACAGCAATGACAGGTAATAACACTTGAGAAAGAGAATCACCGCCGGAACTAATTGTTAAGGTAATAATTTCTGCTTCCATACCCACGATGGAATTATTACCAGGATTAATTGCATAGGCTGGAAAACAAGCCGCACTTAAGCTTAATCGCAAGGCGTTACCTCTAGTAATTCGCGCACAGATAGTCTGCAATTGAATTTTCCTGGTGATACGATTCATACCATCTTGACAACGCAAATAACCCTGCGTCAAATTATATACTTTTCCATCAGGGTAAATTTCTGATAGCACCACAGATAAATCAAAGCTGGGTTTATCTGCAGTACAGGAAATAGCCACGACTACATCGCCGGCTAAATGCAAATCAAAATCAAGTGGTTCACTGGTGTAAGTTAAAACATCTGAGCGAGAATCAATATGCGATCGCTCAAAAATACCCGCAGGTATAGCCGCATGACCACCCAAAGCAGGGACAGGTCGCCAGGGGTCATGAACTATGACGTCATCTACACCAGATTCGGGACAAGTTGTGCTGAGAATGCCTTCATCCTCGCGAATGTTAGCAATTCCGTAACTTGACAAAAAGTAAGTCTTATGTTCAAATTCTGGAAGACTGGGAAAGCCTTGCCAAGTATTACTGCCCATCTCAAACATCCACACAGGCAGCTGGTCATTTAAACCAGTGTCCAAACCTTTGAGAAACTGATCAAACCAGCATATTTGCATCCGATCTACAGGACTAATAGCATTAATACCAAAGTCCACTTCTCCAACTTTGCGACTCCAAGGCAAATGCGTCCATGGCCCCACCAACAGCTGTTGGCGGTACTGACTTCGCGTTGCCATATCTTTATATAAATTCAAAGTGCCACGCAAATATGTATCCAACCATCCGCCAATATGAAACATGGGCAAATCAACATTTTTCAAATGCGTTTTGGGCGAAAGATTTTCCCAGTAAGCATCAGGTTGAGAATGTTCTACCCACTCGTGATAAAAAGAATCGGGAGCAAGATTTTTGAGAACTTCTGGATGGGTAGAAACTGGATCGTACAGAGGTAAATTTCGAGATGCACTCAACAAACTTTGATAAGCTTGTTTATCTCCTCGCAAGCGGGCGGTTTCTGTTGCTAATTGGATAGCCCAAGCCAGATTTGTGTGCAAACAGAATGCACCACCTTCATAAGCCCAATCTGTGTATAAATCATAACCTATCATTGCCGGACAAATAGCTTTGAGGGCAGCTGGTTTCGCAGCAGCAGCGTATAGTTGAGTCATGCCTTGGTAAGAGAAACCATACATCCCGACTGCACCATTACTACCAGGTAAATTTGCAGCCCAATTTACCGCATCTTCACCATCAGCAATTTCGTGGGCAAATAATTTGAATTCACCTGCTGATGTCCCACGTCCCCGGACATCTTGAATTACGACAATGTAACCTTGGCTAGCGTACCAAGTTGGATGAGCATAGACAACAGTAGAGGCGATCGCTCTACCATAGGGTTGGCGCATCAATAATACAGGAAATGTCCCTTCAGCATCCGGGCGATAAATATCAGCATCCAGACGGACTCCATCGCGAGTATACATGGATGCACTTTGTTTGGGAAGGACTTTAAGCATGAGTATGATGGAGATATGGTAAATTCAACCACAGTATAGATGTAGATTGTATTAATTCGTAGCTTTTTTAAACGCAGAGGGACGCGGAGTCAGCGCAGAGGGGCGCAGAGTTTTTTTCGCTACGAATTTGTGAAATATTGTACTTAGTAGCCAAGGTAAAGTTTTTCATTCATATTGGCTACTCGTTGTTTGCGATCGCGTAGCGGCTGCTTTGCAGCATCGCTTTTAGGTTTGTAATAAATGTATTCGCATTCATAGAAAAAAATTTAGCGTTTCTTACAAATGCTTTGAGGTTTCTGATGAATTGAATCGTATTCATAGAGAAAAATTTAGCGTTTATTAACGAATTTCACTCAGAAATCACGTTGCAGTGCGATCACAAGTTTCACTTGTGGCATGATGATGACCCCGTTGTGGATATCGTCGAATATAGGACGAGTAGTACTCCAGATAATGCAAATATTACCCTTGTGGGTACTGTTATATACTGAAAATAACAGCGTTAAATTGATACAGTTATATGGAACAGAAGCGTTAAATGTTTAAGAAATCAATCCTAACGGCGGTATTCACAGCTACGTCACTTTCAGTTTCATTGTTTCCTGCACATGCAGTGGTAAATAGAAATGGAATTGACTACGACAGATGCGTTGGAAACCAGTGTACAGTTACCAGTTGTATGGGGGACACTTGCATTCAACGTACTGATTATTTTGTACTGGATGCCAATGGGAATTGGACATTGATCAGTTCTCAAGAAAAAATAGTCAACAAAAGACCTGTCCTCCAATAATTGAGGGTGGATTGCTTCTGACCCAGACCAAATTTCTGGATGTCCAGAGGCGATCGGCACAAAAAAAGAGGGTAACTCACCCTCTTTTGCAAAAATGATGCTGTTCTAAGCTTGCTTTCCTTGATTTGTTAGTAATTGTATTTCTCTCCGCAATTCGTTAATTTTGCGATTTGGCTACTCCCAATCTTGAAATTTATCGCCAGTACTGCGAAGTAGAGAATTTAATTGGGCGCGATGGGTTTCAAAGTTAGCGGCGATAGAAATTAAAATGATACCCGCGACTAAGCCAATAATCCATTTAAAAAATGAGTAGCGCAAGCTAAAAAGCACCAATTGATAAAAGCCAGTAATCAAAAAGGTGGCTGTACCAACATAGAGAAAAGCCCGCACTCGCAAACCTAAACCTGCAAAAATCGCGATGAGACTGAAAATTCCTGGTATGAGGGCTGTATCTTGATGAAATAAAATCGCCCATCCGCAAATTAAGCCACTACTCAGTAATCGCCAGTAGTGACGACTGGTTTTCATCTCTGGTTGTCTGAGTTGTGGATCAAATTGGGCAATATATAGTAGCGATAAACCAATGATTGTCACATACCATAAACTATCATTCAAGCCGAATGCAGCAAACCAACGGAAAATAGCCCAATCAATTAAGGTTACACTAATGTAAGTGATACGGAATTGATGGCTAATTATGCCGAGGAATGCATAAAATCCAGCTGTTAATAGCAAAGCAATAGGATGAATTGTCTGCCTTGTTTCCCATAAAAGTATTAGTGGTATGATGTAGGCGGATCGTTGCCAAGGTCTTTTTGACCAACCCCAGCTTTCCCAAGGTAAGATGTAGAGGAAATAAGCAACGATACAAGCGATCGCAGCATTCCAAGGTACTAAAGGCCCAGCAAACAATTGTCCCACAGCTGTTTCTCGCCAAAAAACCCTCATCGCAGCTACTTCTAATAAGCCGAGGTAAACCCAGATTTCATCAGGTGTAATAGCTGAGGTGCGATATTCTTCTCTTTGTCGCGGGAATCTTCCCTGAAAAATCGCGTAACGAATCAAAAATATTCCTGTTCCTAAACCTAAGATGCGGTTAACTTGAATGGGTGCAGTTATGGCTACTATTAATAAAAGACTACTCCAAGCCCAGTGCAGATGAGCAATTATTTTTAATTCTTGTGGTGTCAGTCGCAAATAATTGACCAGCCAAGGCGACAATAGACGATAGGCGTACATTATAGTTGTGCCTAAAGCTGACATGGCAATTAAACCATCGCCCCATGCACCCCCTGAAGCTTGCAACATTTGATAGAACAATAATTCATAAGCAGAAACTGATATACCCAGAATTCCTAAGTAAACTAGGGGTTTGAATTCTTGCTGACGTCGCCCGACTCCAATGACAATTATGGCTACACCTAAAGATGCTAAACCTGTCCAATTGGTAAAAGTATTTAAGCGCAGCAGTAAACTGAAACCTGCATAAATTAACGGGAGAATATGAAAGCTGCTGGGTAATCTTTCTAAACGGTGTCGGCGTTGCCACCATTCGCCAAATAGTTGAGAGAATAAACCCAAGGCGATATTAGCGATCGCAATTTGGATTATAGAGCGATCACCAAAAGCCAGAAATTCGGCAATTAATAATTCTAAACACCAACCAATGCCATAAAAAGCAAAATTTGTCGGTTGTCGCCAACTACGATAAATTATGCCTGCCAAAATAATGACATTAGCAGCAACATATAACAATCCAGGAGTTGCAACACCCTGGTAAACCCAGACAGAGTGGAGTGTCAAATTTAATAACTCTACACCAGTTAATGCGATCGCCCATCTGTCTGTGGCAACTGCATATATACTTGCTAATTCATGACTTCTATTTTGCAAAGTTGCGCGAGTTAGCCATAATCCCAGAATAGTGATTGCCCCAACTATAAACCAGCCCTGTGCTGATAATTTTGCGACTTCCCACAACAAGGAGGCGATCGCACTCAACACAAAACCGACTGTAATTAACGCAAAACGATTGTGTCTTACAAAACTAGTATTAATAAACATCAAAGCCGCAGCCACTGCCAAACCGATTAATCTGGCTGTAGATACAGGTAAAATTAGTAACTGGGCAATTCCTAATCCGATGACACTCAAGACAGTGGTGAAATCTCGCTTTTCTCCACCGCTACGACTAGCAACTCCAGTGAGAGTGAGGGGAGTAATTAACCAAATCAGCCCCCAATTGGCATTACTAACAGCATAGTTTATCCAGACAGATTCAGCATTCACCCAAAGTAGGTAAAAACTAATTGCAGCTAGTCCCAAACCAATATACCAAGCACTACGTTGCCACCAACCATAACCAAGACTAAATAGCCACTCGGCTACCATGATGACTAACAAAATTGTTGCCCAAATTTCATTATTCAGATTTGGGAATACCCAATCAATGAGCGAACACAGCGTCAACACTCCGGTAATATGAGTGAGATATATCAAGGTTGGGGAAACAGGGAAGGACGAAGATGAGGAATCTGCAACAGGTTCTCTGTTTCGATACGTGTACCTGCGGGTGACAAATGCTAAAGTAATTGTGGACAAAATTAGATTTAGCGATCGCACTGCTGGATTAACTAAAGCAATTACGGTTAATGCACAAGCAAAACCAAATGTTAGCTGTTCACCAAACTTAGCTATTTCTCTTCTGTGAATGCGGTACAGTTTGTCTGTCAACACCACCATCAAAATCACGTAGGGAAACAAAGAGATACTTAATAAAGCCCAAGCTTCTCCTTGAGAATTGGTGAGTTGAGTTGCTGTGGTTATTACCCTTTCCTGTAAAGCTTCAGGTACTAATCGCCAACCTAGCCAAATTGTCTCTAAACCTATTAAAAAAATAGCTACAAAATCACGTTGGCGGTTATATAGTTGCAAACGACGGGCAAAAAACCACAAAGCCAAGCCACTGACAGCGATTGCTTGTCCAGGATGATATGCTACTGAAAATAGCCAACCGATGAATAATAAGATACCACCGAGTAGTTGCCAAGGTACTTGTGGAGACGTACCAATAGCGCTGTAGCGCATGGCTTCGCTAAGGTACGTCTCTACATTTGCTGATAATGCTAACCAAGTCACCAGCCATCCGCAAATACCAACAGCTAATCCCAACTGGGTAACATCTAGGTGGTGAATAAAAATTCCCCTAATTAATAAAACCAGCAAAGCATAAACTACAACAGAGGCAGATAAACTAATACCATTACCAGTTTGTCTATCTGTTTGTCGTGACAGTGAACGAGTTTGATAGACTGTAATTAGAGTCGTTCCTACTACTGCCAAATAAAGGGCTATTAGGGGAAATCCGGGTAAATTCCAGCCCCAGTGCAGATAACTTAATCCGAGAATATTGACTAGAAATAATTTTTGATTGGCTAAATTGGCAGTAAATAACCGACTTTGTCCAATTAAAACTGTAATTGCAGTTAGACAAATAGAAGCGATCGCCACTACAATCCAATTCACAGGATTTTGCCATAACCCAAAGCTATCTATAGCCCAAAAATTTATCGGTACTAATAAAAGCGTGACAATTAACAATGTCTGCGCTGTTAGTCTTAAATTACTTTGCTTGGCTGTCCAAAAACTCATTCCCCCAAAACTCAGGGTATAAGCAAACAAAACCCCATACTGTCCAGCTGCGGGAAATCTTTCCCACTGGCTAGCTGCAAGGACTCCTGAAGATAGCACTACCAGAAATACTCCCAAAAATAGCAGCCAACGCACACTTAATTCTGATAGCAGTGACTGCAATATTTCTGTTGCGAAATTAGGTTTGACTGGTTCTGGTGGTGACTGAGATCTGCTAGCAGTTACAGGTTGTATAGATGTAGATGTGACTATTGCTTTCTCTGGTTCAGGTTGAATTTGGGGTTCTAATACCAAGTTGCAAACAAGATTCTCTCGACATAGTTGCCTTACATGGGCATCAGATATCAAGCCCAAATGCAGCCAGGTATCGAGTCCCTGTAATAACTGCGGATGGTAAGATGGCAACCTGACTTCAATTTTGAGCGGGCGATCAGCAGGAGATGACATAAGCAGTAGCAATGCAGCTAAGATACTTAAATCATCATTTTTTCCAAATATATTTTCGCTTTAGCTGTGCCACTTATGCTGCTGACTTCCGTTAAGTTTTGTTTTAGCGCTGAAAAAGGACTAAAGTCTTGACTACAAACTTTTACTCCCCATTTCTCTCATCCCCGATCCCCTTAAAATCCCAAATCTGCTTTCGCCAATTCCGCAGCAGCAAAAACTTCCTCATCTGATCTTTCTTCCCAAGCAGTATCACCAATTTCTGCATAGAAAACAGAATCGTAAGGACGGGTACGCACTACTACTGGCATAGGTACAGCATGACCTAAAATTAAAGCTTGTTGCTTAGAATCTAACTTTGCTAAAACCGATTTTAAAGCACCAGCACCAGCTACACCTGTGAAAATCGCATCGATATCTTTTTCATCGTTTAGCAAAGCGGTGACGCGAGTTCCAATCTGGGACATGACTTCATTATCAATCCCGGATGGACGTTGATCCACTACTAACAGTGTGACGAAATACTTCCGCATTTCCCTAGCAATTGTCCCAAAAATAGTACTTTGGACTATGGCAGGATCTAGGAAGCGATGGGCTTCTTCGATAGTAATCATTAACTGCGTCGGTTTATCGTTGGGATTTTTTGTCTGTAAAAACTTTTCAGCTTTGGCGACATAATGTTGGTGAATACGGCGAGTAATCATATTTGTCACCAACATGTAAGAAAGCATATCCGATTGCGAACCAAACTCAATGACGACGTTTTTACCTGCTTCTAGCGATCGCAAAACTTGATTAACATAATTATGCGGACAAGCCGCACGCATGTATTTTAAATTTTCTAGGCGTAGCAATTTGCGTTGTAAGGCGGTGATTGAACCTTGGTGTCCTCGTTTCTCTTCACACAGCAGCTTGATTTCTTCATTTGTCATACTCAACAATTGCAGAATCCAAGACTTACCGAACTCAGCAAAGAGAATATTAGCATTGTCTATGCTAGCGTCTGAAAGCCCTAAATCACGAGAGCATAATTTAATATCTTCTACTTCTATTTGGTCGTAACTGAGATAAAGTTCTTGCGCGTGAGGAACACCACGCCGTTTTGTAGATTCGGGATCGAGAGTATATACTTCTACTTTGTTAGGAAATAATTGCTTTAAACCTTTAACAGTACTAAATTGTTTCCCTTCTGAAACAGCTTCCCAGCCATATTCAGAATGCATATCAAATATTAAATTTACTGCCGCATTTTTGCGAATTGTGCCAGCTAAAAGTAATCTAGTTAAAAAAGATTTACCAGTTCCAGATTTGCCAAAAACACCATTACTACGTTCAACAAAACGGTTTAAATCTAGACACACCGGTACATCCATATCTAGTGGTTTACCGATGGAGAAATTTTTTCTTTGCGGATCATCTTCCCAGCCAAAGACGCGGCGAAAATCTTCTACCGAAGCGTCATAAACTTGGCTAAAATGACTAGGAATAGTTTTCACTGGCATCAATTCCATTGTTGTGCTTGTTTGTGGTTGAAATGATGCCAAGGAACTCATATTTTGAGATGTTGATGCTGGTTTTGTTCCATTTTTTCCATTTTCCAATTCTCCCATCTCTCCAGATTCTAGAGGTGGAGTAAACATCAACATTGGTGCGAGAGTAATAGTACCGTAAGTACCACTTCCAGCTAAAACTTCTCGTAAAAAAGTATCCTCCCAACTGGGAGGATTGGCAATAATTCTTTGGTTCGCAGTTCCCAGTGCTACATCTGTAAGCATACAGAAAAAGCGCGATCGCATCCCTTGCACCACTAAAAATTTACCGACTCGCATATCTTCAACCAAGATATCAGGATGCAATCGTACTTCTAATCCACCTGTTAAGGAACCTTGAGTAACTGAACCTAATGGCTGTCCTAAAGTCATCGCCTTAATTACATACTTACGTGCCTTATTTTATGTTGAAATCGTTGATAGTTGGTAGATATTTGTTAGTAGTTGGTGGTTAGTGGTTAATTATTAGTGATTAAAAACCAATGACAAATGACAAATGACTAATCACTCAATTTCAATCGAAGTCGGTGCAGTTGTACCTGTATTTGGTGTAAAATCCACTAGTGGTTTACGAAATTCGGCATAAAGGCGATCGCGCCAAGCAAAAAATCTTTCATAGGCTAGATTATCTGCTAAACCTGGTACTCCTTTGCCTCTTAAGGATACTGGTAGATCCAGATAAGGGCCATCAGGAAATTTTAATAATATCGACAAACCAGCAACAGCTAAGTCAGCAAGAGTCGGTTGATCTCCCAATAAATAGGGACTATCTGCCAAAATTAGACATAAAGCTTCTAAATCTTGCTTTAAATCCGCGATCGCTTTTTGGACTATCTCCGGACTGTAACCGACTCCAAAACCTAAAACTTTGAGTAAATCGTTGGGTACTTCCCCAACAAAAGTTTTGAAAATATCTGGAACTGAAGTTGGTACTAAAGCTTTGCGGAAATTTTGATCTTGACTGATGGCATAAAAAAGCCCTTTGCGTCCTTTTATACCAATTGATTCATCCGCCCACTCTTCCATCATTAAGCATAAACCTCGTTGTTTACCATCTTGGGGTATAATCGGGCGTTCTGGATAATGTATGTCTAAGTACTTAGCTATCTCCGTAGAATCTGCAATATAATTATTACCATCCTTCAGAACTGGTACTTGCTGTTGACCAGTGAGGCGAAAAAGTTCTACTTGTCCAATTCCGGGTGTAACTTCTATTTTGCGATATTGTAGCCCTTTATAATCGAGAATCAGGCGAACTTTTTCTGAGTATTGTGATAGTTCATATTGGTAAAGTTCCAGCATTTTTTCAAACCCGCAATTGCTACATTGTTTTACCTTACAATTTTAACTTTACAAAAATTAAATTTACTGAGATTTTCCTAAAAATTTCGATGTCAATAGTCAAACAATTTTAGATTTCAGATTTTGATTTGAGATTTTGGATTGACTCCACAGATTTTTCTGGAGGCTCGTACCATCAAAGAAGTATCGGTCAGTAGTCAAGAGTTAATTTCTACTTAGTTGATTGATATTCTTTATATTCCCGGCACCCAATTTTATTTTTATTAAATAAATTTTGCTCATCCTGAGTGACAGCAAATCAAAAATATAAGTCTCTGATAACACATCTACCTTAATAATAAAAAATCCTATTTCTATAGTTAGATTTTTTGTGTAGCGAAATGTTATAAGTCTTTATGTAATGTGTAAAATTAAAGCCAAACAAAATTTATGAACGTAAATTATAGCAATTTGTTGAGCAAGTTGGCTGGTGTGGCAGGGGTAACAGGTATTAGTTTCCTCATTGGTTTGCCTGTAGGAGCAAACGAGGTATTAAATCCTAATCCTAGTGTTTTTCAAGAAGCACCATATAATCGTGGTCAAAGCATTCTCGTAAACCCTAACCATACACTTAATAAGTCTGTAAAACAAACAAAAGGCAATACCCCAACTCAAAGTACAGTAGTAGCACAGAAAAACAGTGGCAGCGGGCCACTAAATCCTAGTCCTAGTATTTTCAACGAACCACCGTATAATCGCCGCAGTACACCTAGTCAACAGACACCAGTTGTACCGACTCCCCCCCAAACTCTACCTTCGACACCAGGAACAGAAACCACACCACCCCCACCACCAGCAGCAGGTACTGGAAACGAGACTTTATTAGCACTGACAGAATCAAATAAACAATTTACAGTTTTAACCAGGGCTTTAAAAGCAGCTGGATTAGTAGACATTCTTCAAGGTCAAGGACCATTCACAGTTTTTGCGCCTACTGATGCTGCTTTTGCAAAACTGCCACAAGATGCACTACAAGAATTGTTGAAGCCAGAGAATAAAGAAGTATTGGTGAAAATTTTGACTTATCATGTAGTACCTGGTCAGGTATTATCCGGCGATTTGAAGTCTGGTGAAGTCAAAAGCGTTGAAGGTGGCCCTATTAGCGTTAAGGTTAATGACCCTAAAGATGTAATGGTCAACGACGCCAAAGTAGTTCAGGCAGATATCAAAGGTAGTAACGGCGTCATTCATGCAATTGATAATGTAATTTTGCCTCCTGATTTGTAATTGGGCATAGGGCATAGGGCATTGGAAACAATTTTGGATTTTGCGAAAAGTTTGTAGGCGCGATAGCGACTTCCCGTAAGGGTACGGAGGTTTCCTCCGTTAGCGTAAGCTCCTCGCTACCGCGAGGCTCAAAGCTTTTCAAGACGGATTTTGGATTTTAGATTGGAATCCACGCATCGCAAATCTAAAATCTAAAATTCCTTGTCCCCCTTGTCTCCCTTGTCCCCTATCTCACTCTTGTTCACAATTAAAATTTCTTAAGAGGTAAATGATCTTAAATGATGTTAAATAGAAGCTACATTTGACCATTTGGCCCTTTGCAGGACTCTCACACACGATGCTGACTGAAATGTTTCCTTTTAGCTTTGACTTAGATACAGTGGCTATTGCCGGAGCAAGTTTGTGGTCTTTGGCACTATATTTAGGTTTTTCACCAGTCAGTCGATGGATTATCGAACAACTTAACCGTTGGTTCAATTTTGCCGAGCGATCGCTCTACACTAGTAAGTCGGAATTTGAAAAAACTCGTCAGGCAAGAGAATCACAAAACGCCTTTTACGCCTCAGTGTTTAGCATCATACCTTTTCTTGTCATTGGCGCTCTATGTAACTGGGGTGTAGAAATCAGTTTAGGCTCTAGTTGGTCAATAAGTATGGGAATGTTAGCCTGTATCGGTTGTGGTGTGTACGAATTGGGACGGCGAGACGGAGAGTCTTCTGGAGATTAAAAAACAAAGAAAACCTAGAATGTAGAGACACAAGGAATCACAGATCTTCGTGTCTTTGTGTCTTTGTGTTTCAATTTACTAATTTTTTGTATTTTCCATCTCTTCATATACCAATTGTGCTAATTTATCTGCTGCACCTGTTTCTCCCCTAGTACTTTGCAGTTTAGCTCGTATTTTGTCTAATTTTTCTGGGTGATTCAAAAAGTCTAAAACCATTTCTGCCACTTCTTGTGGTTGAAGCTTACCAACTAATTCTGGAACTACTTCTGATTTCGCCCAAATATTCGGCCATGCCAATAAACCTTTACGCTGCAAAAATATCCAGTTAATTAACTTGGCAAAACTCGTACCGACTCCCGGCAAATTTGCCAAAATTCCTGGTAAACCATCCCAAGATCGCATAGCATCTAGTTGTTGAGTGGGTAGCAAAACAATCATTGGCACGGCTAAGGAACCAAGTTCGGCTGTATTTGCGCCGACAGTAGTTAAGCAAATCTGGCACTGGGATAATATGTCGTAGGCTGGGTGATGAGTGATCAATTCTACAGTTAAACCTTTTGAAGTTTTCAGCATTGGAGATTCAGAGTTAATTAATTGGGCTGAAACTCCACCGAAAGTTTCTGTATAAGGGTTTTTCTCAGGATTGCCAAAACTCGCTAAAGTTTGTAAATCCAAAGTTGGCGCTACAGGAATGAAAAACTTTGTTTGTGGTCTTTTGGCTTGAACATGTTCTGCGATCGCCAGCGTCAAAGGTAATCCCTGCGCTAATTTTGCTGGTTTGGAACCAGGTAAAATTCCAACTAATTCGATTGATGGGGAGAGGGGAAAACAGGTATAAATTCCCCCTTGTCCCCCTTGTCCCCCTTGTCCCCTTACTTCCGAAGCAACTTCCGCCATCAAATCTCCCACAACTGTAAATTTGTGGGCGTACTTAGGTGATACTTTGGCAGCAACTTCTGGTTTCATCACCCCAAAACGATCAATCAAATTATGCCAACGTGCTTCCCACTCTGCATAGACAACGCTGCGATAACCAAGTCTTTTAGCTATTACTACGGGAAAAATTTGATCCCCACCCAGAAAAACGACTACTCCCTGAGTTCTCCAATCCCAATTTTCATAAGTTTTTCCCGAAAGCAAAAATTGCCAAAAGTGTTCTGCTGACTGTACTCTGTCTACTTCTGGATAAGAACGGGCAATATCGGCTTCTTTGCCACTGGCGTTAGGACAAGGCGAGAGAACGACTGAAATTCGGATGTGCGATCGCCCCCGGCGCTGCGCTCCGCGCAATCGCGTAGCGTCTCCTAATGCTTCCGGCACGCTGGCGCGAACGGAGAATGGCTCATTTCCTAGTTTTTGCCGTAATGCCTTGACTACAGGACGTACCCATGTAGTTACTTCGCCAGGGCCATTAGAAAGAATCAAAATATCAAAAGTCATTGGTCAATTGTAAAGAATGAGTGGTTATTAGACTTCCATGAATGGAGCTAAATATGATAAATAATCTGATTTTGTAACAAAAAATTTACAAAAATTGAGTAAATACTTTTTAAAAAAGTCAAAAACTGTAACAATATGTTTCATTGTTTATATCTTTTTGTGTCAGATAGGCGACAAAATCGCCATGCAGTAAGCTTTTTCTGATAAAAAAAGACTGAGATTGCCGATAGATTAGAGAACACGCATCAAAGGAGCCGAGGAAGCATGTTCACCCACGTCAAGTCCACCATTAGACATATTGCGCCTGATGATCTGCGAGGGCGTCATTTAATTAAGGTGGTCTATGTCGTGTTAGAGTCCCAATACCAGAGTGCATTGTCACAAGCGGTTAGGGTCATTAACAAAAACCATCCTAACGTGGCGATTGAAATCAGCGGCTACTTGATTGAAGAACTTCGTTCGCCAGAAAACTACGAGGAGTTCAAAAAAGACGTCGAGAGTGCCAATATATTTATCGCCTCACTAATTTTTATTGAAGACTTAGCTCAAAAAGTAGCAGCAGCAGTACAACCACATCGCGATCGCCTTGATGTTGCTATCGTTTTCCCATCTATGCCAGAAGTGATGCGCCTAAACAAAATGGGCAGCTTCTCAATGTCACAGTTGGGACAGTCAAAGAGTGCAATTTCTCAATTCATGCGTAAGCGCAAGGAAAAATCCGGCGCTGGCTTTGAAGATGCGATGCTCAAGTTGTTAAGGACTCTGCCTCAAGTGCTGAAGTTCCTACCAATGGAAAAAGCACAGGATGCGAGAAATTTCATGTTGAGCTTTCAGTATTGGCTGGGAGGTTCGCCAGAAAACCTGGAAAACTTCTTGCTGATGCTAGCTGATAAATATGTATTGAAAAATGTAGAGACGTTACATGTAACGTCCCTACAATATGACGCACCAGTTGTTTACCCAGATATGGGTATTTGGCATCCTTTGTCAATGACAATGTTTGAGGATGTCAGAGAATATCTCAACTGGTACAACAGCCGTAAAGATATTTCCAAAGATTTAAAAGATCCCTTAGCGCCCTGCATTGGCTTAGTTTTGCAGCGTACTCACTTAGTTACAGGTGATGATGCTCACTACGTGGCAATGGTGCAGGAATTAGAAGCGATGGGCGCACGGGTCATTCCTGTATTTGCTGGTGGTTTGGACTTTTCTAAACCTGTAGATGCCTACTTCTACGAACCAACTACTAAAAAAGCCTTAGTCGATGGTGTAATATCTTTGACAGGTTTTGCATTGGTGGGTGGGCCAGCCCGTCAAGATCATCCGAAAGCAATTGAAGCCCTCAAGCGCTTAAATCGTCCTTACATGGTAGCTTTGCCACTGGTTTTCCAAACTACTGAAGAGTGGTTGGATAGCGATTTGGGCTTACACCCAATTCAGGTAGCGCTGCAAATTGCTATTCCGGAATTGGATGGGGCAATTGAACCGATTATATTATCAGGCAGGGATGGGACAACAGGGAAAGCGATCGCTCTCCAAGATCGAATTGAAGCAGTCGCCCAACGCGCCTTTAAATGGGCAAACCTACGTCGTAAACCCAAGCTCACAAAGAAAGTTGCGATTACAGTTTTCAGCTTTCCACCAGACAAGGGTAATGTGGGAACCGCCGCTTACTTGGATGTGTTTGGTTCCATCTATGAGGTGATGAAAGCCCTCAAAAACAATGGCTATGATGTGCAAGACTTGCCAGAAAATGCCCAAGCCTTGATGCAAGAAGTCATCCACGATGCTCAAGCACAGTACAGCAGCCCAGAATTGAATATTGCCTATCGGATGTCTGTACCTGAGTATGAAGCACTCACCCCCTACTCCCAACGTTTAGAAGAAAATTGGGGGCCACCACCAGGACATCTTAACAGCGATGGGCAAAACCTGCTGATTTACGGCAAACAATTTGGCAACGTCTTTATCGGTGTTCAGCCTACCTTTGGTTACGAAGGCGATCCGATGCGGCTGTTGTTCTCCCGTTCTGCTAGTCCCCATCATGGTTTTGCTGCTTACTACACCTACTTAGAACAAGTTTGGCAAGCTGACGCGGTGTTGCATTTTGGTACTCACGGTTCCTTGGAATTTATGCCAGGTAAGCAGATGGGTATGTCTGGTGAATGTTACCCCGATAACTTAATTGGCTCAATTCCGAATCTGTATTATTACGCAGCCAATAACCCCAGTGAAGCCACAATTGCGAAACGTCGCGGCTATGCAGAAACTATTTCTTACCTAACTCCGCCTGCGGAAAATGCTGGCTTGTATAAAGGTTTGAAAGAACTCAGTGATTTGATTGGTTCTTACCAAACCTTAAAAGACACCGGACGCGGTATTCCCATTGTCAACACCATTATGGACAAGTGCCGGATGGTGAACTTGGACAAAGATATTAATTTGCCGGAAACCGATGCTAAAGATATGTCGGCTGAAGACCGAGATAATATCGTTGGCATGGTCTACCGTAAATTAATGGAAATAGAATCGCGGCTTTTACCTTGCGGTTTGCACGTAATTGGTAAACCTCCGAGTGCAGAAGAAGCAGTTGCGACTCTCGTTAATATTGCTGGGTTAGATCGTCCAGAAGAAGAGATTCAAAGTCTACCCCGGATTATTGCCAATAGTGTAGGACGCGACATCGATGAAATTTACAAAAATAGCGATCGCGGTATTTTAGAAGATGTCCAACTGCTGCAAGATATTACAATGGCAACTCGCGCCGCAGTTTCCGCCCTTGTACAAGAACAAACTGACGCTGAGGGTAGAGTTTCCTTTGTTTCCAAGCTGAATTTCTTTAATATGGGCAAAAAAGAACCTTGGGTAGAAGCACTGCATCAAGCAGGTTACGCCAAGGTTGATGCTGCTGCACTCAAACCTCTGTTTGAATATTTAGAATTCTGTTTGCAGCAAGTTTGCGCTGATAACGAACTCGGTGGATTACTCCAAGGTTTAGAAGGCGAGTACGTTTTACCTGGCCCTGGTGGCGACCCGATCCGTAACCCGGATGTCTTACCCACAGGTAAAAATATACACGCTCTCGACCCGCAATCTATCCCCACGCAAGCGGCAGTACAATCAGCCAAAATTGTTGTAGATAGACTTTTGGCAAGACATAGAGCCGAGAACGGTGGTAATTATCCCGAAACTATTGCTTCTGTGCTTTGGGGAACCGATAATATCAAAACCTACGGGGAATCACTAGCACAAATCATGTGGATGGTAGGTGCGCGTCCAGTTCCCGATGCTTTGGGACGAGTCAACAAGTTGGAATTAATACCTCTACAAGAGTTGGGACGTCCTAGAATTGACGTAGTAATTAACTGTTCTGGCGTCTTCCGCGACTTGTTTATCAACCAGATGAACCTGCTAGATCAAGCTGTGAAAATGGCTGCGGAAGCAGATGAACCTGTGGAAATGAACTACGTCCGCAAACACGCTTTGCAACAAGCACAGGAAATGGGGATAAATCTGCGTCAAGCAGCAACTCGCGTCTTCTCCAACGCTTCTGGTTCCTATTCATCCAATATCAACTTGGCGGTAGAAAACAGCACTTGGGAAAGCGAAGCAGAATTGCAGGAAATGTACTTGAACCGCAAATCCTTTGCCTTCAGTGCTGATAATCCCGGTACGATGGATGAATCGCGAAAGATTTTTGAAAGTACTCTCAAAACTGCGGAGATGACTTTCCAAAACCTCGACTCTTCCGAAATTAGCTTAACTGACGTTTCTCATTACTTCGATTCTGATCCTACTAAAGTTGTGGCAAGTCTGCGTGGTGATGGTAAAACACCAGCATCTTACATTGCAGACACGACGACAGCTAACGCTCAAGTGCGGACTTTATCAGAAACCGTGCGTTTGGATGCTCGTACTAAATTATTAAATCCCAAATGGTACGAGGGAATGCTATCTCACGGTTACGAAGGTGTGCGCGAACTCTCCAAACGCTTGGTAAACACAATGGGTTGGAGTGCAACTGCTGGCGCTGTTGATAACTGGGTTTACGAGGATGTGAACACCACGTTTATCCAGGATGAAGAGATGCAAAAGCGGTTGATGAACATGAACCCCCATTCTTTCCGCAAGATTGTAACAACTTTGTTGGAAGTGAATGGACGTGGTTATTGGGAGACTAGCGAGAGTAATTTGGAGAAATTGCGTGAGTTGTACCAGGAGGTTGAGGATCGGATAGAAGGGATTGAGTAGGTTATAACTGTGTAGAAACCCAAAATAAAAAAATGGAGATGTTCCATCTAACGAACGTCTCTATTTTTTTATGGATTTTTCGCGATGGTAATTAACCTGAGTTCGGGATAAGCTGAAACCTTTATTCTGTCGTTGGTTTTGAGAGCCTGAAATTCTTATTTTCTCGTTCAAAGAATCAAAATTGAGTCCTTAACCCGAACTGAGGTTAATTACATCACTTATGATTTAAATCACAACTATTAGACATTGTATTATGGTATATCTCACTACTGATTCAATTGCTTATCGAATTTTTACAACCAAATCTATTTGTAATACAGTGAGGAAAAATACATGGCTGGTAACGATAGTATAGTTCTCGATAACATTATCAAGCAAAAAATAAATAATAATGATAATGTACTACCTGATGATGAATTTTTTGAAATATTTACATTTGAACAAATACTAAAAAAATATGACCTTTCATATGATGAGTTAAGTTATGGAAAAATAGGAGGAGGTGATGATGGTGGAATTGATGGGTTCTTCATTTTTATTAACAATGATTTCGTTAGTGAAGATACAGAGTTTGACAACTTTAAGAAAAGTCCTTGTATACAATTATTTTTAATTCAATCAAAACGGTCTGATTCTTTTTCTGAAAAAGCTATTGAAAAATGGATTTCGACTATAATGAATATTTTTGATTTAGAGAAAAATATTGAGCAAATTAAAAAATATTATAATTCTGATTTAATTAATAAAGTAGATTTTTTCCGTGACATGTATCTCAATTTGGCATCACAACATCCTTCTATTGAGATAACATATGTATATGCAAGTAAAGGTGATGTATCAGCTATAAATCAAAAAGTATACAATCAATCTGAAGTTTTAAAAGAAAATACTGTTAGATATTTTTCAGGGGCAAAGGTTAATGTTAGCTTTGTTGGCGCACGAGAACTAATTGATTCTTCTCGTCTTGAAAAAAGCTATACTCTACAGTTAAAATTTATTGAAAATTACATTTCCAGAGGTGAGGATAATTATGTTATTTTAGCATCTTTAAAAGATTATTATAATTTTGTCACTTATGATAATAATGAGTTACGTACATATATATTTGCGTTTAATGTTCGAGATTAGAGACGATTTATAAAGTAAACCTTAAATTGTAGGGTGCGTTATAGCAACGCTTAACGCACCGAGAAAGATGGTGCGTTACGGCTAATCTTAACTCTCTCAAACTCCAAAATCCTTGCATAGCCGTAACACACCCTACTTAATATTTACTTTATAAATAAGCTCTTATCAAGGTAGTAATGTAGAAGTTAATAAAGATATAAAATTTACTCTAGAATCAGATGAAAAACTAGATTTTTGGTGGCTTAATAATGGAATTACTATTTTATCGTCTAGGGCTAGTGTTGCTGGTAAAACTATTAGCTTAGATGATGTACAAGTTGTTAATGGATTACAAACAACTAATACAATTTATCATTATATAAAGAATAGAGAAAATGGTAACAAAGTGCTGAAGGAAGAAAGGGCTATTTTAATAAAAATAGTTGTCACAAATGACCCAGAAACAAGAGATCGTGTTATCAAAGCAACAAATTTTCAAACTCCTATTCCACCAGCATCTTTAAAGGCAACAGATCCAATACAATTAGATATAGAAAATTTCTTTCTAAGTCATGAATGGTTTTATGATCGTCGAAAAAATTATTATAAAAATACAGGTAAGGCCCTTGATAGAATTATTAGTATTCCTTACTTAGCTCAGTCGGTTATTGCAATAGTTTTTCATGAGCCAGATATTGCACGTTCTAGACCATCGTCTATCCTCAAAAAAGATAACGATTACAAACGTGTTTTTAGTCAAAAAATCAGTCTTGAAGTATACTTATTCTGTGCTAAAACTATGAAAAAACTGGAAAGTTTTATTCGTGGTGTTGCATCTAGTAAAGCAAGCAACTTGCCTATTAATGAAAATTGGAAACATGCCTCACCCATTCGTATCTTGATATTCCATCTAGGAATGCTATTGGTAGTCAAAATACTAAACAAAACTGATTATAAACCTAAAGATGTAGAAACAATTAAAGGTATTGATTTCTCTGATGAACTTATGAATACTACTTTGTATGAATTAATACAATTAACAAATGATTATGTAAAATTAAAAGAATTGCCAATAAATATTGGCATCAAACAAAAAGACTTTGTAACATACATATTAGGACATGTAATATTAAATAATTTGAATCATAAGTCAACAGAGTAATTCTTGAGTACGTTCAATGCCCGAACCAGGACAGCGTTTGATGTCTGCTTAATTGATCAATACAAAAGTGCGATCGCTCATTTTTTCATACAGGCGATCGCTTTGAGTATATGCAGAGTGCGATCGCTACACTATCAACTGCTCCAACACTAACACTGATAATCCCGGTATCGATGGTAAACGCGCATCATTAGTCAAGAAAAATGATGCACCTCCACGAATAGCAGTAGCAATCTGAATAGCATCTGGGGTTCTTAAGTTGTAATTTGCTCTTAGTTGTGCAGCAGTTTCAGCTATATCTGGAAAAACTTCGATAGTCGTCAACCCTTGGGAGTTAAACAAAATCTCACGATATTGTTGAGCTAATGTTTTGTTTCCTTGTCGTAAGGGATAGACTAACACTTCTGTGATCGTCAAAACTGATGTGACAACACTAAATTCCCCACGAAACATTGCTTCAAAGAAAACATCTGTAATATCCAAATAGTTAGGATTTTATTCAATAAAAAAATTAGTGGAGCAGTATCCAATCCCACAATTTGACCATGTAATTGGACTAGCCATTCCATGAATCACGTTCCTGATTAACATATTCTTGAGCATCAATACTATTCCAGATTTCTTTACCCAACCCACGCAATTCTAAAATGCTGTGCTTTGGCTTAGATGTCATCGTCACCCGTTGACGAATTAAACTGGATAAATCTTCAATTAAGCGTATTTGTTCTTCAGGAGTTAAACTTTGAGCTTGTTGTAATACTTCTTGGTAGCTAGACATAAAATTTACACTTTTAATCTTCTGCTCTAAATCTAATATAAGTGCTTACGCAAAATTAATTGTATATTCTTTGCCAAATTCTCGAATTACTTTTTCGACATAGGCAACTAAATTATGCCAACTAGAGTATGCATCTATTTCTATCCATTCATATTTCATAAATCGCCAGAGAATTTCTATAAGATTCAATTGCGGAGAATAAGATAGTAACCAAAATATTTCTAAATTTTTTTCTCTCCATTCGTTGTTTTTGTGCCTCGTTAAATATTGGTTTTCTCCCTTGTCCTGTCCGATTATATAATCCTATTAATCTGTTATCCTCCCAATCATTCATCCAGTTATATATTGTATTTCTACTCACTTGAAAAATGCTGATTAACTCAGGAATTGTTTTGCCTTTATAGCTCAATAAAATACAATGCGCTCTCTGTCTTACTTGAGGATGCACACTGTGTTTATATATTCTCTGTAGTAATTTGGCTGTATCTACATTCAAATCTCTAATAAATCGCATTTTTATTCTGTTTAATCGTACTCACAATTTCCCTCGTTTAATTATTGTAACAATATACAATTTATTTTGCTTAACTACTTATAACTATAGATTGACTATAGATTAGTGCTGGGTTTCTTTCCATGTCCACCCAGATTTTTCAGTAATTTCCTGTTGAAGAATATCTTCTGACTTTGTGGCGAGGTCATTGGCACTTGCAAATAAGCCTACTAATGGGTCAGAATCACAGGTAACATTCGATTTTGGCGATTCGGTTTCTAGGTATAGCTTAACTGCTTCATTGACTATTGATTCAGGAGATTGACCTCTTTGATGAGCAAGAGTGATTAATTTTTCTAATAAAGTCTGTTCCGGTTTCCAGTTAAATGTAGCATCCACAAGATAAACTGTTTTTCACTAACAACAAATTGATCATAGCAATATGGCAAGATGAGGGCGATCGCTCATCTTCTCCACAATATGATCGCCTGATTTATGAGGTTTTCTGCAAGGCGATCGCTCTGTTAGGCATGGCAGCATAAAATCAAAGCATGACTATTCATAAAACGGATATGCTAAAAACGCTTTGGGCTACTGTTCGGCAAGGAAAAATAGAACTTCTGGAGTCAGCGGAATTATCAGAAGGAACAAGGGTACTAGTGACATTGCTTCCTGATGATGAAACTGAATTTTGGCTTCAAGCCAGTCAAACATCACTGGATGCAGTTTGGGATAACGCTGAGGATGATGTCTATGCCCAGCTACTCTAAAAATGACATCATTTTGGTTCAGTATCCCTTTTCAGATTTGTCCACTTCAAAGGTTAGACCTGCGGTTGTGGTAAGTGCGCCACACGTTTCTCAAGATGTCCTAATCACACCTTTGACAAGCAAAACTGGAGCATTACTAGAAGGTGAGTTTGTGTTGTCTGAGTGGGCAGCAGCAGGTCTAAACGTGGCCACAGCAGTCAAGAGAGGTTTATATACGGTGCATGAAAGCTTGGTTGTAAAAGTGATTGGCAAGTTAGCTGATACTGATGCTGAAATGTTAGAACAATCGTTGCGAGGTTGGTTGGGGTTGTGATACGACCTAGCAGTAGTATTAGCAACTTCGCAAAGTTGAGAATCGAATGCATAAAAAAAGCGATCACCCCATCTTCTCCACACGTGCGATCGCTCTCATTTTCCCACAGTGCGATCGCCTCAATGAAATAAATCTAATTTCTTCCACCTTGAAAGCTCGTTCAGGGTTGGGGATGCTGACTGCTTATTTCGATAAGCGCAAAAATTATTTCGGAGACCCTAAAAATTATTTCGGAGACCCCTAAATTTATTTTGGAGACCCCTAAATTTATTTCGGAGACCCCTAAATTTATTTCGGAGACCCCTAAATTTATTTCGGAGACCCCTAAATTTATTTTGGAGACCCCTAAATTTATTTTGGAGACCCCTAAATTTATTTTGGAGACCCCTAAATTTATTTTGGAGACCCCTAAATTTATTTTGGTGAGTGCTGTTACTGATTATGTTTATCCCGAAATAATAAATCGACACAAATGAGTCTGTAGAAACACTGAGAAATGCCTAATTATTGCGTTGAATTATAAATCCACAGAAATACTCATCTCAAGGACAAGAGCATCCCATTATCTTGAAAAAAGAATTATTCAAGAAATACTCCTATGTCTCTACAAACTCGCGGTTCTGCTGCTTTGGATAAAGCTCAACGTCGTCTGGCTCTGCTTAAATCTATTGATCAGCATCTGGATTTTGGAAACGGATTAACCATTGAAGCCTACAGCCGCCTAATCAATGCCACCCGTGCTATGCTCGAAGCCCATAATACGCTGTTGTCCAAGCTTGATGAATCTCGTAAGACATTAAACCAGATGGACGAGGCACTCTCAGAAATGTCTGAACGGATGCTCTATGGAGTCGCGACTATCTACGGCAAAAACAGCATTGAGTATTCAAAGGCAGGCGGCTCTAATCGAAAGCGGAGTAAAAAATCTATTTCACTAATTCAAGTTCCTTCAGATGTCGAGCTTCTTGCCACTCAAACGATCCAAAATCCAATTGTGAACAAGTTAATTGATGGCAACGGCAGCTTGAGCGATGGCTCTATCAGTCATTCTGATCAAGTTTGATGTCTGCTTAATTGATGAATACAAAAGTGCGATCGCGTAGCGTCTCCTTTGGAGAATCGCTCTTATCTTCTCACAGTGCGATCACTTTTTTCGTAATATCATATTATGAGATCCTTCTTTTTGCGAAGAATTAGGAGAAGAACCTGATAAACCTTTTTCTGGAAAACTTCCCTTTCGTACTACTCCCGAAAAACACCGCAAAATTTTTATTGCTGCCAAAAAAGCTGGTACAAGCATAAATTCTTGGATGGATCAGGTTTTAACAGTAGCCGCAGATCAAGCCATCAATACTTAGATGTCGTTAAAGATTGCGCGAATGTTTAATTTCGTATTTATAACAGAGTTAAATAATCAAAAATTATAAGTACAAACATGAAAACTAAACGCGAGAGAGAAGAAATTAAAACTATTAATAAAAATCTTAGAGCTATTGCCTACAGTATGGACTTGCTAATACCAGGATTTTATTTTTGGTGTCCATATTTCACGATGAGAATTGGTGGTGCAATACCTGATGATAACCCTTACAGATATCCCGGTAAAATTCACAGTTTTGTAGGTGTCGGAGTAGTCCTACCAGGATACAAAATATTTACGACCTACCAGGGCAGCTATGACTTATATTGCGATCGCCCCACTCCGAACCTAATAGAATTTTCCAATAGACTGATGCTAATTAGCACTATTAGGTCTAATCTAGTACAGGCGAACTATTTAAATGAGTGAATGTCTGACTTAATTCTGTTTTGGCATCGTCGTGATTTACGCATTTCTGATAATACTGGACTTGCCACCGCAAGACAACGCAGTGCAAAAGTTGTAGGTGTGTTTTGCCTCGATCCGAATATTCTACAACGAGATGATGTTGCACCTGCGCGGGTGACTTATATGATTGGTTGTTTAGAAGCCCTACAACAACGATATGCTCAAGCTGGTAGCCAGTTATTGATACTCCACGCTCACCCGACACAAGCAATTCCAGGACTGGCGGCAACATTAGGTGCAAAAGCAGTATTCTGGAATTGGGATGTGGAACCCTACTCTCAACAACGCGATCGCACTATAATATCTGCACTCAAAGAAAAAGGGATCGAGTTTCTGGATCAAAACTGGGATCAGATTTTGCACGCACCAGATGAGATCCGCACTGGTTCCAATCAACCTTATACTGTTTACACTCCCTTCTGGAAGAATTGGATTAGCAAACCAAAGGCGATACCAGTAGAAACTCTAGAAAATGCTGAGGGTTTAACGCAAGCAGAGAAAGAAATTGCTAAGAGTGCTGGAGTTGTTGAATTACCCTCAGCTAAAGATTTGGGATTTGTCTGGGATGAAGAATTAATTATTGCTCCAGGTGAAGAAGCAGCGCAAGAACGCTTAGAAGAATTTTGCGATCGCCCTATTAACGAATATCAAGAACAGCGAAATTTTCCAGCAATTGACGGTACATCTCGGTTGAGTGCAGCTTTGAAATTTGGTGCGATCAGTATTCGCACTGTCTGGGAAGCTACACAAAATGCCCTTGAAAATAGCCGTAGCGAAGAAACAGAAACTAATATCCGCACTTGGCAACAAGAATTAGCATGGCGGGAATTTTACCAACATGCCATGTATAATTTCCCTGAATTAGCAGCAGGTGCATACCGCGAAGCCTTCAAAAGTTTTCCATGGGAAACCAACCAAGAACACTTCCAAGCTTGGTGTGAGGGTAGAACTGGTTATCCTATCGTTGATGCAGCCATGCGTCAGCTGAATGAAATTGGTTGGATGCACAACCGTTGTCGGATGATTGTCGCCAGTTTCTTGACTAAAGATTTGCTAATTAATCCCCAGTTAGGAGAAAAATATTTTATGCAGAAACTGATTGATGGGGATTTATCTGCAAATAATGGTGGTTGGCAATGGAGTGCTTCTAGTGGTATGGACCCCAAGCCTTTACGGATTTTTAACCCCGCTAGCCAAGCGCAAAAATTCGATCCAGATGCTGAATATATTCGGCAATGGGTTCCAGAGTTGCGCTCATTTGATACTCAGTATTTACTTACTGGTAATATTACGCCTTTAGAACGTCAAGCTGTTGATTATCCGACTCCGATAGTGGATCACAAACAACAGCAAAAAATGTTTAAAGAACGTTATCAGAAGCAAAAAGTTTAGGCATTGGGGTTTTATTTTAAGGGACAAGGAAGACAAGGAGGACACGGTGACGCGGCGATGCGGCGACACGGGGACAAAGGGATCTAATTAATACCAATTTGAAAAAAGAATGCGATAGATAAATTCTGTAGAGACGCGATTTATCGCGTCTCATATTCTGATGATTGCGTCTCACATTCTGAATGTGTCGCAAACATTTTTTGAATCGGTATAACAATCTCTCCGCGTCCCTTATACCAATTTAATTAATGATTGCAACACATCCTTGGATAAAGACGCGATTCATCGCGTCTCTACAAGATGGCCTATCTGTCGCATTCTTTTGGCGAATTGGTATTATTCACCGCGTCACCGCGTTTTCTTCCATTCCCTAATCCCCTTTACCTAATCAAAGTCTGCTGGTAAATCTGGGTTGCGATAATGTTGAAAAAGTCGGGTGATTTGTGCTGGTGTTACACGCCCAATAGATAATTCGGGAATTTCATTTTCCGGGAAAAATCCTACTGCTTCTGTCTCAATGCTGGGTGTGGGGGAACCACCAATAAGTTCGCACAGAAAAAACAATTTATATATGTAATGGGGATGGGGTGAGTGTCCTTGTCTGTTTCTGTCATAGGCTGCTAGGAGTTTGACAGCGCGAGTCAAATATCCTGATTCTTCAAATATTTCTTTGACGACTACTTCACTGGGTGAAAAACCAATATCAGCCCAGCCACCAGGTAATGTCCAACCACCATCCACTCGTTCTTTGACCATTAATATACAATCGTCGCGAAATACTGCACCACGCACATCTACTTTAGGAGTCGCATATCCAACATCATGATCAAACAGATCCAAGATATAACTCAGTTCAGCATTGGTGTGAGTTGCGAAAATTTCCGCAGCGATCGCTTGTATTGCTTGAAATCGTTCTAGGTCATACGGGTTTTCCGAAAAAGCTAGCCCAGTTTGAGCGATCGCTTGTAGTTTTTGCGCCCATTCTAACCATTTGGGTTCCATATTTTTTGGGATAGGGATAGGGGGATTAGGAATAGGGGATTAGGGATCAGGAATAGACAAGGTGGAGGCGGAAAAAAAATTGTTTTTTCTCCCCCCTTGTCCTCTTTGTCCTCCTTGTCTCCTTTGTCCCTTATCTCTAATTACGCCTCATCAAGTGCTGCAATTCCAGGTAATACTTTACCTTCTAGCAACTCTAAGCTAGCGCCACCACCAGTGGAAATATGGCTCATTTGCTCAGCTAAACCGACTTTTTCGACTGCGGCTACAGAGTCGCCACCACCGATAATGGTGGTTGCACCGTTTTTGCCGATGTCAGCCAAAGTACGTGCGATCGCTTCTGTACCAACGGCGAATTTATCAAATTCAAATACGCCCATCGGCCCGTTCCAAACGACTGACTTACAATCAGCCAAAGCGTCTTGGAACAATTTCACAGAGTCGGGGCCAATATCCAAGCCCATCCAACCATCGGGGATGTTTTCAATGCTAACAGTTTGAGAATTGGCATCAGGGGCAAAGTTATCAGCTACTACTACATCTGTAGGTAATAAGAAGGTAACGCCCTTTTCTTTCGCTTTTGCTTCCAAAGACTTGGCTAACTCTAGCTTGTCTTCTTCCACCAAAGACTTACCAACACTCAAGCCACGGGCTTTGTAGAAAGTGAAAATCATTCCACCGCCGATGATGAGCTTGTCGCATTTTTCTAGCAGTGTTTCAATTACACCAATTTTGCTGGAAACCTTGGAACCACCAATGATTGCTGCTAAAGGACGTTGTGGGTTTTCAATGGCACTTTGCAAATATTGCAATTCTTTTTCAACCAAATATCCAGCCACAGAAGGACTCAGGAATTTTGTTACACCCTCAGTGGAAGCATGGGCGCGGTGTGCTGTACCAAAAGCGTCGTTAACATATAAGTCAGCATTAGCTGCTAATTTCTTTGCAAATTCGGGGTCATTTTTTTCTTCTTCTTTGTAAAAACGAACGTTTTCTAGTAAAATGACTTGTCCGTTTTGTAAAGCCCCGACTTTGGCTGCAACATCATCACCGATGCAGTCATCAGTTTTAACAACTTCTTGTCCTAACAACTCAGAAAGACGTTTAGCAACCGGAGTCAGACGCAATTTTTCATCTACACCCTTGGGACGCCCGAAATGGCTTGCTAGAATCACCTTAGCTCCCTTCTGCACCAAATCTTGGATAGTTGGTAGAGCTGCGCGAATGCGAGTATCATCTGTAATGTTACCTGCATCATCTACAGGTACATTAAAATCAACCCGTACAAACGCACGTTTTCCAGACAAGTCAGTTGCAGATAAATTTGCTAAAGTTTTCTTTGACACGTCACAAACCTCCTGATTGCCTTTTTGTTATGTTTTACATTTAGTAGACTCTATTCTGTGATTGTACAGGAGTACGTGGTGCAAAGAATTGTTAAGTGATTAGTTTCTTGTTAATTGTCTGCGGTGACAATACCAAAACATAATGGAGAAATAGCCACTCTCATGCTCTACCAAAAGCAGGAAGCAGACAGTAAATTCTATCAAGCAACAGGTGAATGCAATGTTCAAAAAAGTTCTGTTTCCAATTGATCAAAGTCGGGAAACTCAAGAAGCGATCAATGTCGTGATTGATGTTGTGCAAAAGTACAGCAGCCGTTTGGTGCTTTTGAGTGTGGTGGAAGAACCAGATACAGATGCACCAAAAGAGGATGTTGTTATGTCCTCACCAGAAAATGTTGCCAAACTGCTAGAAACAGCTAAAACCGCGTTTTCCCAACAAGGAATTCAAACAGAAACAATTGAAAGACAGGGTAAACCCGCATTTGTAATTTGTGATGTAGCTGATGAGGTAGAAGCCAATTTAATCGTCATGGGCTGTCGGGGACTTGGTTTAACTGACGAAGGCGCTCATGAGAGTGTTACGAACCGTGTGATTAATTTGTCTCCTTGTCCGGTATTGATTGTAACGTAATTGGGGATTGGGGATGGGGATCGGGGATCGGGGAATAGGGAGACAAGGGAGCCAAGGAAGCTCTTAGAAGAGAGCAGGGAGCAGGGAGACAAAAGAGAATAACCAATCCCCAATCCCAAATTCCCGTTCGCGTAAGCGTCTCCGTTAGGAGAATCCCCGATCCCCGATCCCTTTTCCCCTCTAATCAACCGTCACCCGGAAGCGAATCAAACCAGTCTGTCCACCAGGAATGTTAGCTGGGCCGACAACGACTGCGCCTTGATTGTTGCTACCACCACAAATATTGGCAAAGTCTTGTAGTGGTGCTAAAGGTGATAAAACCTGTCCTTGGTTGTTAATTCCATTTACCGAGAGACTATTAGAAACATAGCTTGTACCTGCTGGAATGAGATCGCAGAATCTCGCATTTTGCAGTTGCTGAGTACCATCAGCCAGAAAATAAACTGTGTACTCGACTTGATCACCACTGCTTAAGGGTGGTTGGAGATTAATTTGACCAACAGGCGATCGCCCAGCTTGCTGTAATCTGTCGTCATCATTATTATTGGGGTCATTGATAAAAGTGTTGAAGCTGACACCACTAATGGGCTGATTATTTCTCAAAGCATTGGTGATGCGCTTGACTATCCGCAGATTTGTTTCTCCAGATGCTCCCGCCTGACCTGGACGGAAACCAAAGTCAATGTTAAGATTTTCGGAATTAGCGTCAGTGATATTAGCCGTTAAAGTCGTGTTGGTCGTGGCTGTGAAATCACTTGGTTGTGTCACCTCTACACTGTAATTACCTGGCTGCAAACCAGTAAACAAATAATTCCCATTATTATCAGTACGAGTTGTACTCACGACTTGACCAGTACTATTGCGTAGAGTTACAGTAACGTTTGCTATTCCCGTATCGCCATTATCAACACTGCCGTTGCCATTTCGATCTGTGAAAATAAAATCGCCGATTGTACCACCAGGCGGTCGGCGCAGGCCAAAATCAACAGTATCTAAAGACTGACCAGGATTCAATGTCACGTCAACTTGCCTACCACCACCAGTTGTGACTTCTGGTAAATTAAAAGGAGGAGTGACACTTACTCTGTAAGGGCCTGCGGGCAAATTGGTGAAAGAATAATTACCGCTAGCATTAGTATTTGTTGTCTGGGTGGTATCATCGGCAGTACCTAGCTGTCCATCAGGGCCTGGTAGAGTGAGAGTGAGGGGAACATTGCCAACTCCTGGTTCGCCTGGATCCTGTTGACCATTACCGTTGGTATCATTAAAGACAGTGTCACCAATGGAACCTGTTCCCGAAGACGCACAGATAGTTATATCAGCAAGACCTATAGTTTCATCTTGTTGAGGTCGTTGATTTTCGGCGTACGGTAAAGGCCCACTCTCGTAGACAATCCGAATTTGGGTGACAGGTTGAGTAAATGTCGCAAAAACATTACCTAAATTCTGATCATTAGGTGAATTTCCTGGTCCCACACGCGGGTCGGCTCCCCGCGCTACATTACTACTAACTATTTGAGCAACAGCACCAGCTCCGATGTTAGTCAAGGTAACTGGAACACTTTGACCTTGGTTAGATGCAGTAACTGTTACTTGATCCTGATAGGCAAGTTCGTCTGCGCGATCGCGATCCACATCCAATAATGTTAAGGGAACAGGGAAAGTAACTGGTTGAGCAAAAGTGATAGTCAGCGTCGAATTACCGTTCCGATTTTGTGTAGCATCTATTCCCCAGCGCAAATATGGACTATTAATGCCACCATAGGGGCCAGGGACAACCCCGTAGGGAACCGGGCCAATAACTTGAGGTGGTTGATCTCGGATAAATCCGGCTGGGTTTTCCGTCATCTGAAAATTAGTACTAACGCCCCCAATGTTGAAGGTTTGATTAAAATTTGCCGTTTGGAAATTGGTTGTTCCCCAGTTGAGAGTTGCTTGTGTTGTACCAGCTGGACAACTTGCTTGTTGTGCAACAGCTTTTTGATTGGAAATACTTCCTTGTAGAGGAATCTGGGGAATAGCCAATAGCGCTGCTAGCAGCGTACCCCCACAAGGATGAAAATTTAAATGTTTAAATAGAGCTTTCATTTTTTAGTTCCTAAATATTTCATTTGAAAATAGGGGTTAGTTAATGGATAGAGACGCGATTAATCGCGTCTGTACATTAGTAGTGGTTAGTAGTTAGTGGTGAGTGGTTGTGGTTATTCTTTTACATCCCCACTTCCCCCACTTCCCCGATTCCTACCTGGGAGCTTCTATTTGCAAGTCTTGTTCTTGTGGTTCGACGATCAGTTCGATACCTCGCACATCTTTGTAGATGATTTCTGTACGGCGATCGCGTGCGTAATCTACGCGGGTATTACCTTCTGTTTTCCGTTGGGTTTCACCGAAGGAACGAATGGTCATCCGTTCTGGACTGATTCCTTTACGCAGTAGGTAATTTCTTACAGATAAGGCCCGACGTCTACCCAGTGCCAAGTTATACGCATTGCTGGCGCGGGGATCAGTGTGACCTTCTAATTCGACCACAATGAAAGGATATTTTTGCAATACTGCTGTTACCTGATCTAAGACAGCAGCACTTTCAGCACTAATAAAGGATTTGTCTAAGGCAAAGTGAACATTATTTGGTGCTTTGATACGGATGGGTTCTGGTGGTTCTGGTGGTGGCGGTGGCGCTGGTGGTTCTGGTGGTGGTGGCGGTACTGGTCGAGAAGTACACTGTGGAGGCTGGGTTGGTTGAGAACTAGGCTTTAAATTCGGTTTTGTGCCATCAGTGCCAATAATTGCCGCTAGAGCGGGTTCCGATGTACCATATTGCGGATCAGTGGCGATCGCACTGACTACATCTCCGGTTTGCAAGTTCTCGACTGTGGTGCTAAAACTACCACCCTTATCTACAGGTACGGTTGCCAATGGTTCACTTAATGCGCCGTAACCTCGTTGATAATCACCTAAGCGGTAAATTGTCACTTGCGAACCGCGATCGGCTTTACCCTGTAAAGTGACGCTGTTACTTGTGGGTAAAAATGCCCTTTGTTTAAACTCTGGAGCATTAATCGCTCCATTCCCAGTTTCCAGGCGACGATTAGGGGAATCTCGGCGCGGGTTGGGGCCATCTCCAATTTGAAAGTCGCTGACATCCAAATTTTGCTGAGTATTCAGGTCAATGCTCAAACCTTCTAAAGCCGCAAATTTATTATTTTGGATAATATTTTTGATGCCTGGTTTTCTCTCACCAACATCATTCCTGGGAAAAGCCGATACCACGACTCCTGGCCCAGCTTGATAGTCAATTTCATTACCAACTACCTGGTGATTACTACCCATCAGGTAAACTGCTGCTCGGCGCAAGCGTCTGCCGTTGTAAGTGATTTTGTTATTCTGAATTGCTACGCTACCTTCAGGTTTGAATAAATACACACCAGCCCCATCATTACCACAAATCAAATTGCCTAAAATTTGCGACTGGTTGACCAAACCTTCAAATCTCAAAGCATCAGGCATACCCGCAATACCGTTAGCAACGAGAATATTTTCTTGGACTACCGTATTTTCACCACGTACTGATGTAATTACAGCACTGCCATCATGATAATAAATGCGGTTACGCCGGATGGTTGCTCCTTGGGAGTTAAAAACATAAACCCCAAATGCCGAGGTTTGTTCTGGCATTTGTTCATTAGTTGTTAATCCCAGCCAGTTGTTTTCAATCACAACATTTTTGGGTGGCACATCAGAGGCGCGGAAGGGAAAACTACTGTTGGGTGGTTTCTGACGGCTGATATCTGGAGGTGGGAAAGGGTGAGCAATGACAATATCCCCCGGTGGTGTAGTGAGAGTTACTGGCCTGGGGTCAGTGTCAAAAGCCAAATTTCCCAAAATCTGTTTGATTGGTTTACCCGTAAAACCGTAAATACTCAAGCCGCGAATTGTCACACCATCAGCAACCACAGTCAAGCCGCGCAATATCTCTTTATTTGCTGCGGGGGTGATTGCTACTACTGGTACAGGAATGGCAATTTCCGCGGTTGCTGAACCTTTTGGATCGTATCCTGGTTGAGTTGAGCCATCGATCGCTAATCCGGGAGTGGCTAAATCTGGCAGTTGTGTTTGTAACTCAATGGTAGTTGCACCAGCAGGTAAATTAAACTCAATGCGAGAACCACCGCTTGTGGTTGGTGTCACCTGTGCTTTTTCAGCTGCACTGAGTTTTGCTGTTGGTAGCGTACCATTAACGATCGCGATCGCTTCCCGCAAAGTTACGGCATTATCAGGGGTAGGACTTCCGTCTTGATTGCTATTTACCACCACTCGCACACCGGGAGTGGGGGTTTGAGCAAAAGCAACTTCTGGAGGTAAAAGGTACACAGTTAAAGGTAAAAGGTAAATTATTCCTTTTGCCTTCTTTCTTTTAAATTTCAACTTGGACATTACTCACTCCTATGACACCACGTCTGAAAACAATGAAGTATGAATCATGGATTATGAAGAATGACAAAATTTCATCCTTCTTTTTGCCCTCTAACTTGGGCCTGTTTCTGTTTCAAACGCTGAATCAATTTACTTTGGGATGTCTGTTTTCCAGGTTCTGTTTGCGCCGTTGGGATTTCCGACTCTTGTTCTTGCTTGGGTACTGGTTTTTGTAAACCAAAGCCGCCTAAAAGTTCGTTCAACTTCAGGCTAATATTCACATAGACACCACCTTCGGAACGATAACCGGTGAAGTCGCGGTCATCCACACTACCAAAGCTGTAACCTAGACCCAAACGCAAATCAGGAGTGACGTAATATCCAGTTTCCAAAGCAAAACCGAATTCGTCGTAGTCAGTGCCACTATTAGAGTTTTGTCCAATCCATCGTCCTTCAACAGCTAAGTCGTTGCGATAACCCAGTCGAAAAGCTGCCCGCAATTGTGCCAAGTTTGTACTACCGTCATATCTTTCGTCGTCGAAGTAGGTGACGCCATTACGGAAAGCATATTTACCGTAGAATTCCCAGCGCCAATTGGGGGCATAAATACCCTCTGCGGAAAAGATATGACCTGTGGCTGTACTACCTGTAAGTTGAGTTTCGGGAATCGAATCAAAGTTTTGCCGCCATTCGTATTTCAGTAGCCCGTTGAATTTATCGTTGGTGGGGTCGCGGTATGCCAAACCGATTTTGAGATTAGCTGTGTCTCCCAGTTCTTGGAATCTGATCCCGTTTGTATCGATACTATTGACAGTGCTAGGAAGGTAGACATTGGCTTCCCCTGCTTGTTGGAAGCGGACTAAGGCTGTTAAAGCAGGAGAGATTTTTCCGGCGGCGGCGGCGGAAATTACTAGGTTATTACCTTGATCACCATCACGATATTCAAAATCGGCACGGGCTTTGAAATCAGGATTATCAGTGTATTCAAACCCCAGGCTGTAGACGGAACCAGAAAACAGTCCTAAAGTCGAAGCAGTTTGACCAACTGCGTAGTATTGCGGATATCTATCTCCTGCTCCTGTGCTATTAAAGATATTCTTGAATACGTATTGATAACCCAGGTTGACTTTTAATCCTGGTGCAACCTTCCAACCCTGAGCCACGCCAAGAGCGCCTTGTCCCTGCAAGCCACCAAAGCCAGAGAGTACAGAATAACGACCCAGCAGGGAAGTATCATCTGATAATTTTTGATCGACAATCGTATCTAAGGTGGTGAGGGAATTCCCTGGCAGTAATTCGCTGTCATCATAAAATTGGTGTGCCAGTCGGAATGTCACTCCTTCAGCAGCTTTCCAGTCCAAACCTAAAGTCGTCCGGTTGGGATACAAGGGGTCAGAGTCACCCAAATTTAGTTCGTTTTGGGCTTGGAAAGTTAAAGTATCTGTCAATGGGAACTTTAAACGGGAGACAATTTGACTCGCGTCACCATCTAAGTCATTACCAACACGGTCATCACGAGAACGGTTGACGTATTCCAGGCTGAGATCACTATTACCCAGCTTTTGCAGAATTCCTGCCCGGAAGGTTCTCAGTTCGTTACTAACTCGTTCACCAGGACGGTTTTGTGGCTGTGGGTCGAATAAATCAAAGAAGTTAGTAATGGAACCGGGTGTAGTACCATAGTTTTCTTCGACGTCGTAGGCAACTCTAAAGCTAGTCAATTGACTCAGTCTGGCTAGTAAAGATGCTCCGTAGCGAGTTTGTCCGGGTGCAAAGCTAAAAGTAGCGTTGTTGGAGAAGTTCGGCTCGACGGCGCGATAGTAAGCTTGACCGAAAAGATTTTCTGTGATGTTGCCAAAAGCCTCTAAGCGGTAAGCATTTCCACTGGCTTCTTCCCCTGTAATTAGATTGTTATTGGAGTGGGCAAATTCCCCGACTATCTTGCCTGCATTTCCTAAAGAAATTAAGAAATCTCCACCGAACAGTTCAAAGTCTTGGTCGCCTTGGTCTTCCCGCAGATAACTAACAGCGCCGAAAGTTTTATTGGTGAAATCGTTGGAGAAGTTATATTGTAGTCGTCCACCCAGGAGGTTGGAGTCTTCGCCGCCTTCATTCTGGTAAGTAACGACAATACGTCTAACTAAAGTTGAACCAAAGGGATTGAGTTCTGTGGCAAACACTGGACGATTAAACCGCACTGTGCCGCGATCATAGTCAATTTCGTAGTCGGCACCACGTATCATCTGTTTGCGTTCTATCACCGTTCCAGGACGGTTAATTTCCTCTGCTTCTAGATAAACAATTTCACTGCCAGGAACTAACAGGCGCTTGGAAAGGAAGTAGTAGCCACCAGTACCATCAGGAACGATAGTATCCCGTTGGAAGCCTTCAATATTGTTGGCGTATAAGCCTGTAATTTGCAGGTTGCCCAGGTTGTAGTTGGCTTTGAAACCGTGGAGTTGGCGAGAGGTAGCTGTATACAGTTGGGAGGCGCGAGCAAATTCATTGGTGGTGTAGTCGCCCCACATGAAGTAATCTGGTTCTGCTCCCACAATTGAAGGAGTACGTTCTAAGCGAGCGTAGAAACTGTCAATGGAAGGGGTGGTAGGGGTAGCAGTGGAACTATCGCCGTAAACTGGATAGGGTTGTTCGCAGAACTGTACACCACCAAACAGGCGATTGTTACCCTCACAGTCTTGATTGATGGGGCGATCGCTATTGAATGCACCTGTAAATAACCAATCTCCGATTTTTCCTGTAGCAAAGGCAGCTCCATAAAAATCTACGGTTGTGCCTTTGTCTATCTCGTCCGGATTGAGAAATTCTTGCAAGCTTCCCCAATAATTAGTTCCTCCTGGCCCAATCCGCAAATTCAGTACCCCTGTGACTAGGGAAGGTCGCAGATAGGTACTGAATTCTATTTGGGTGTAGGCTTCTATGGGTACTTGGGCAAATTCCTCTAGCCAGGAATTATCTGTCTGTTGGGGAAAGGTGGGATTTTTGATATCACCCAATTCTCTCGGAACATTGAGCGATGGTTTTTTGATCTTGTCAATCGCAGCTCGAATCCGGACTTGTTGGGGTTTGATGTCTGATTGTAAGGTGGCGATGAATTCTCCATCAATCACACGCACCTGAAACCCGCCCTGGTCTTTGTCTTGGTCGGCGCCAACGAATTTCCCGGCACTGGTGGTGAGGGTTGCGATCGCATCTTTGCGAATAATCTCACCTTTTTCATCAATAATTCTTCCTTGCAGTTTAATTGTGGAACGTCCATCGGCTTGTACACGCGGATCGCCAACAGGTGAGATTTCCAACGTGATTTTTGATTTGCCTGGAATCGTAGCAGGGGTAGTTATTGGTGAATTCTCTATTGATGGTGTTGTCTCTGGTGTTGGCGAAGTGGGTTGTTGTTGGATTGGCGAGTTAGGATTTTGTTGAAATTCAGTTGTCGGCTCTTGTTGAAATACGGAGTTAGGATCACCGGAAGATGGAGAACTCTGGGCAATCATGACAGGGGAAGACACTTCGGGGGCGCTGACGCGGTGAGTGGAAGACGCGGATATTTGTTTCCCCGTGTCAGAGTGTCTCCCTTTCGTTGTCTCCCTTGTCCCCCTATCTCCCTGCCTTCCATCTACCACACTGGCGAAAACTGCGTTGGGAGAAACAAATAGTAACGAAAGACCAAAAAGGTAAAAGAAAGAATTTTGATTTTGGTAAAGCTTTTTGATTTTCTTCATCGTTTCCCCCCTGAAAACGCAGGCGTAACCCCAAAATTGACTCTTGCCATGCCACTGGGTGCTAGTTTGACCAAGCGAGACTGGCTGTTGCTTTCGATAAAGTATTTATTCGGTGCCAGTGCATAGCCAGGTAAGCTCGTCAAGTCTAGGGCTGCTGTCCGATAACCTGCAACGACATTGGCTAAGGAGAATAAACCATTCGCATCGGTAATGATCCGGTTGCCATCATCTAGATAAATCACAGCATTCGGTACACCTGGCTCGTTCGGCTGCTGTTCACCGTCAAAGTTTTTATCGACAAATACACGTCCAATTAAAGTGCCACAGTCAGACAAGATACCTGGTCGAATTCGTAAAACATAGCTGGCTTGGTTACTGGTAAGATTACCTGCTCTAGCTTGGGCTGTGTTTCTACCATCGCCCCGAATTGCATCTGGTGTAACCTCAGCAGCATAGTTGACTATCAAACTTTGATTGGGTTGGAGTCCTTCATTGGAGTTGATGGTTACTGTCCGACTAGAACCAGTGGTTGCATTCAAGCTTACAGATCTGTTTCCTATGGAACCCTTGAGCGATTTGGAAATAAAACGCATTCCCAAGGGTAATCTATCTGTAATTGAGATCTGGTTGGTTGCGGAATTCCCAGTATTGCGAATCGTCAGAGTATAGATAACTGTGTCACCAGGTTCGGCAGCTGCTCTGTCTGCTGTTTTGATGATTTCTAGTGCTGCTTGACTAGCGCTCAAACTCACCTCATTGGAGTTAACAACCCTTCCTGTGGGACTATCAGGAAGATTATCCGCACTACCACGAGCAGTATTTGTGATGACGCTTGTTTGAGAAAAAGCTGGAAAAATCCCGAAACTAAAAATACTAAAAATGTAAAAAGGACAAAAGAGGCTCCAATGCCTCAACCATGAAATTTTAGAAGTCATTGGAAGGCATTAATTAATAACAGCAATTTTTCCAATATTTAGGGTTTTTTATGAAAAAACCAGTAATTCTTGTGATTTTCAAACAATCTCAACTACGCCTGTTAAATAGATACGTATAACAGCGTTGGAGAATAATTCAGTTAAACCACAAATAATTTTGAAGTCACTCAAGCTTGCTAGTGGCTCGGAACTTCTTCTGTTGTTGGTTTGCAAAATAAATCTTGCGAGTAAGATGGAAAGACAACAGACTGAATTATGTATTTGATAATGGAATCGCAATTTCACCGCCCTTGAGTAAGATTATTTTTTTGTGATGGGAGTCTAATTATCCCAGATTCGTGACTGTAAATAACGCAGATGTTCAAAGAACATGACAAATACTGTCTGTAATTTTGTATTGTCATGAGGTAAGACCACTGATAACCCTACTCTGATTAAATAACATAGCTATTACAGCACTGTCGTTGTAGCGAAGATATGCCACCAACGAAGGAATAACACAATAAATTAGCTCTTTTGAATAAAGCACAAACTTATTTGAGTTTTGTCTTTAGAGCGCTGAACTGTTACGAAGTCACAACTAGGGGGAACTTTTATTAAATGATTACCAAACAGAGAGATCATGAATTAGGTGATGGGATAATTCCACTATCAACCTAATTGATGGTCACATAGTAACGATAGTTACTCAACCTGGCGTTTAAGTTGGTACGTTTCTGATGCAAAATCTCAAAAACGCCGTTCTCAATAAGCCAAGCTAAATTTAATTTTTAAAATCGCACTTCAGTAATATTACCCAGAAATTAATTATTAGCAATCAGGGTTATAAAAATTTATTCAGTATTTTTTCTTATCTTTACAAAAGGAAATTTATGCGTATCAGAAAATACCCTGATAAAGATAAAAAAACGTCAAATAAGATACTGTTGTTTTTAATGAATTTAATGTTAGACATAGACTATAATTAACTTACTAGATACATGCTATGTCTTCATTTTTAAGATTTTTCAATCTAATCATATAAATCTCAGATCATAAATTCTATTCATACCTTAGTGTTTTAATTTACATTTTTAAATTTTACATAAATGAATACGTTCGGTTTTTTTCTTCGGGGATAATGTAAAAAAATATAATAATAACAATGCTCGGTACTGAATTACCCATGACTAAGCTAAGACAGACAATCATGAAACTGTCCACTTATATATACAAAGATTTTTCTGTATTTCTTTAACAAGAGAAATACACATAATAAAATTAAATTCTTTTTGGAAATCAAAAATAACTAATAAATATTTACAAAAAAATACTTATAAGAATTGTTTTGTGAGCAAACACAAATTCACCAACAATAGGCTTGGTTTCTCGATTTCAAAGCCTATCTATAGAATAAATATTTAAGTTAGAGTGTGATTATATCAAAAAATATTGTCATTCACAAAAACAATACTTACATTCTTATCAATTGTTTTGTAATAATGGTTTTTCAAGACAGTTAATCACAGGAAAATCCCACACCAGGGGATGAAAGTCCATTCCCTAATCTCTGCTCTTTTTCCCTACTTTGAAGACAGATTTGCAATTAGGTGTAGTATGGGAAAAATTTTTAGACTAAAGAAACGCCTGCGGATTTTCGCAATGTACACCGATGCACACCGATGAAACTGTAGTTTATTTAAACCACAAGAACACTAATTTAATAGGTGTCGTCATATTCTGGTGCATCAACTCGTCTTGCTTCAGTACGGGGTGGTAGGAATTCAGCTCGACGTACAGGAGCTAAGGGTGGTGTAGGGCCGTTATAGGGATGAATCACCTGAACAGTACGAGTAGAACGTTGTTTAGGAGAGAATAAAGATAATACTCCAGCTACGACAATCCCACCACCAATGGTGAGAGACATACCTCCCACAGCCCAAACGATGGGTGAAGACCACCAGCGATTTTGAGATTGCTCCTGCTGCTGTTGCTGCAACTGTGCTGCGGCATTTTGGTTTTGTTGAAATTGCATTTGATAGTTGTAAGCAGCTTGCTGCATTTGAGCTTGCATCTGCTGAACTTGGGCTTTGAGCTGGTCGTTTTCCCTCTTGAGTATGTCGTTTTCCATCTTTACTCGTTCGATGGCAACACGCTCATCAGCATTCGGGCTTACGGGTGCAGGTTGAGGGAGTGCTGGGTAACTGGGAGGGTAGTATGGTGCTTGTGCTTGCGGTACTAAGTTTGGTATTTGAGGAATTGCAATGTTTGGTTGTTGCAGAGATCCTCCTGTCCCCTTTAGTAAAAGGATAGCCGCTAGCCCAGCAACAGCAACGCCGCCGATAAATGCCATACTTTCACTCATCGCTTTTACCCCTATACAGCGACATAACTACGCTTTTTGTAAATCTAGACACTCTCACACTCATATAAATGTACATCACAGAACTATACATTACACCCGATACTAAATTACCGCATAATACTCTATATTTTAATGCCGCGTATCTGCTTTATATATTCAAGACTATATTTGTTAAATTGTCTACCAAGCTTAGGGGGAAAACTCGATAAATAGAGACAGAAGAAAAAAGTAAAAAGAAGAAGACAGAAGATAAAAGTTGCCCTGGGCGAGAGTTTGATTGGTTTATGGCTGACGTTTCAGTATCTCCATATACTTATTACTTTTTTTAACTAACTTTTCAGTAATACTTCTGTATCTGTCCCTAAGTTAATTTATGAACTAGCGATCGCCTGCTTGAGGCTTTGACAAAACGAGGCGATTTTATCTAATCCCTCTTGGGATGTACCTTCGCTAAGTCGTTTCACAAACGCACTACCAACAATAGCTGCATCTGCACCCCAATCTTTGACTTGTCGGGCTTGTTCTGGTTGGGAAATACCAAAACCCACACCGATGGGTTTATCTGTCACACTACGAATTTGTTGGAGCAAATCTGACACCCGCAACTCCATTTGCGATCGCATTCCCGTGACACCTGTAACACTAACTAAATATATAAATCCTTGGGAGGCGCGGGCGATTGCTGCAATGCGTTCAGCAGAACTGGTGGGAGCTATAAGTAAAATTACATCAACGCCAATTTTTGCTGCTGGTTCGAGTAAATTAGCGGCTTCTTCTAGGGGTAAATCTGGAACGACTAAACCAGCTACACCAGCATTTGCAATTTGTTGGAGAAAATTTTCTATACCCCGATTGAGAATAGGATTGTAGTAATTGAAGAGAATAATTGGCGATCGCAAACTCGGAGTAGTTGCTTTCACCATTTCTAGCACTTGGTCTAAAGTGATTCTTCGTTCTAAAGCACGGGTAGCTGCGGCTTGAATCACTGGCCCATCAGCCAGAGGATCAGAGTAGGGAACACCCAACTCAATTATGTCCGCGCCACTGCGATCTAGAGTTCGCAAAGCTGCTGCGGTTGTTTCTAAATCTGGATCGCCAGCAGTAATAAATGGAATTAAGGCGCACTTACGATTTTGTTTGAGGGTTTCAAAGCAGTCGGAAATTACTGTCATTAGTCATTAGAGACGCGATGTTCCTCGCGTCTGTACAATGGTCATTGGTCATTAGTCATTGGTCATTAGTCATTAACTTGAGGACAAATGACCAATGACTCATAACAAATGACAATTTTACACCTGTGAATCCTTTTCTTGTTCGATCTCGGCTTGAATTTTTGCGAGTTCTTCGGGCGAGAGTTCGTCTAAGCGCTTTTGGAAATAAGCCTGTTCGTATTGATCGCGCTGTTGATGGTAGGTCATTTTGTGATTAACAGCCCGGAAAATATAAGTCATCAACCAGCCAATTAACCCACCGACTAGCAAGACTTGACTCCAGATACCTGCTTCTAAATTATCCAGCCCTGCTAGTTGCAGCACTAGATATGCTAAACCACCTGTAAGAAAAACGCCAAAAACAATTCCTAGAGCGTCAAGACGTCGCATAAGTATATGAACTACCAACTTAATTACGCTTCAATTTGCCGCCGTTTTGGTCGCAAATTTACAAACGGTGACAGAACTAACAAACCCGGAAAGAAGAAGAACACCAGAAAATACATAAATGCGCGTTCCAGAGAGCTAGCTACATACCAACGCTGATTCAGATAGAACAGTACAGCCACGGGTATGACTAGCAAATAAGCTCCGGCCAAAACCAAATAGAGCAACGGTACTATAATTCCTTCTCCAATCATTAGTTTTCCTCTTTCCGCAAAAATGGCCAAAGGGTGCATATGCTTTCCATCATAGTACTTCCTTGCACTGCTTATTCTTAAAGCAGTTCAAAAAAACCCACCTGCGATTCAAATCGCAGTCTCATAGCTCAAATCTACTTCAGGGTTTATTTGAGTCTTTAAACTCCTTAGCGGTATACTATGCTCTCCACTCAAAGCCTGTTGTAGCTGGAGTTGTAGTGGTTGCTCTGGTTGTACGACTATACCGGGATAGTCTCGATTTACTACTACTTGTTCTGTTGGTGTTTGCCAACTTTGCCACAATAACCAACGGCTACCACTAGGGAGCAAAGATATAGTTGAGGGGTTTTGAGTTAGCCAAATCAGCGGATCACTTGTGGAGAGAGGATTTGTTGCATCTTCACCAGGATTAGTTGCTGCTAAAGTTTCCATAACAACGCGATCGCCTTTGACTAAACCTGTAGATGCTGTCCACAGTTGTACTTGTACTTGCTGATGTTGTGCGTAAAAATACAGTGAGGCCGCGGCAATTACTGCTTCCTCAAAACTAGACTCTTCCCATTTTCCACTGCTATCCAGGGCAATCACCATCTGTTGTCCAGCAGTAACTATTTCTAACTCTCGTAACCGTAATTCTCCGTAACGAGCGCTAGTGCGCCAGTGAATTAGACGCATCGGATCACCTATGCGGTAAGGACGCAGCGATCGCACCAGTCCTTCATTTGCTGTCTGCAAAGGTACACCACGAGGATCACCCTGGCGGCAATCTTCTTGCCCAATTCTATCAACCAGAGGACAACTGGTAAGGTTTAAGACTGTGGGATAGACTATCGCCTTTGCAGTACAATCGCGCTGGCGACGACACCAAAACAGTCCTAAAGGCGCACCACTAGCAAGTTCAACAGTTTGCCAACGATAAATACCCCGACGTTCGGTAGGGTAATAATATACCCAACGGTAGCTATTTTGGGGCAAGATAGTTTCTATGGCTTGCTGTTGCGGTTTTCCCAAAATGAAAGGTAAGACATCTGCAACTTGCAGCAAGTTCACAACTTTATTTGTGGGATTGATAATATCTAATTCAACTTTTAAATCGTCTCCAGCTGTGACTGCTTGGATTGGATGGCGCTTAACTATTAAATGAAAGAGCGATCGCGGTGGTAAGACAGCTGCTATGAATAGTAAGGCGAAGCTAACACCACTAATCGCATAAAGCCAGCCAGCCATTGTATTCATAGCAGCCCCAAAAAAGCAAATAGCAATTCCCCCCAATACCCAACCACTATACGTAGGAGTAGAAGCACGAATTTCTAACCAGTTGGTAATGCGTTTGATGATTTTCATAATTAGTTGTTTTTTGTTTGTTTTTGGAATAATTACCTATCAACAATCAACCAACAACTTAACCTATGAATGTCCAAAATTCCCAATACCTAAGTGTTTTACTGAAGAGTTGATGAAGTTATATCAATTTGAAAAAAGAATGCGACAGATGAATTCTGTAGAGACGCGATTTATCGCGTCTCATATTCTGAAGGTGTCGCAAACATTTTTTGAATCGGTATAAAGACGAATCTGCAATTTCTGCGATCGCATTTTCCCAAAACACAAAGAACCCCGACTTTTTTAAAAAGTCGGGGTTCTTGTTTATGTCGTCAGTACATCTCTAAAGATAATTTCAGTATTTACCTATCGTTTCGCTAACTTCTTCGCCATCTTCCGCAGACGAATTGACTGGGGTGTCACTTCCACCAATTCATCAGGGCCGATATATTCCAAAGCACGCTCTAAGCTCATTTCCACTGGTGCTTGCAACTGTACTAACTCGTCACCACTAGCGGCGCGGTGGTTAGTAAGCTGCTTGGTTTTGCAGACATTCAATTCTAAGTCTTGGGGACGGTTGTGTTCACCAACAATCATACCTTTGTAGACTTTTGTACCTGGAGTAATAAAGAATACGCCTCTGTCTTCAGCGTTTCTCATGGCGTAGAAGGTGGAAACGCCTTCTTCAAAGGCAATCAGCACACCTTTATTACGGGCTTCAATATCTCCACTGAGCGGGCGGTAATCTAGGAAACTGTGGTTCATAATTCCTTCGCCCCGTGTCATCCGCATGAATTCACCCCGGAATCCAATTAAACCACGGGCGGGAATGACAAACTCTAATTGGGTGCGTCCGTTACCACCAACTTGCATGTCTTGCATTTCACCGCGACGTTGTCCGAGGCGTTCGATACAACTACCAACACCATCTTCGGGAACGTCCAGTACTAGGAGTTCATAAGGTTCACAGGGTTGACCATTAACTTCGCGGTAAATTACCTGTGGCTGAGATACTTGGAACTCGTAGCCTTCACGGCGCATGGTTTCGATTAAGATACCCAAGTGTAATTCACCACGACCGGAAACGAGGAATTTGTCAGGAGAGTCGGTTTCTTCAACGCGGAGGGCGACGTTAGTTTCTAGTTCACGGAAGAGGCGATCGCGCACTTGTCGAGATGTTACCAGCTTACCTTCTTGACCAGCAAAAGGTGAATCGTTCACCCAGAAGGTCATTTGTAATGTTGGTTCATCGACTTTGATTAGTGGTAAAGCTTGGGGTTCGTTAGGATCAGTAATGGTCTCACCAATATTCGCATCAGCAAAACCAGCCACTGCCACAATATAACCAGCAGAAGCTTCTTCCATTTCGACTCGCTTCAAACCTTCAAAGCCCATCAACTTAGTGATTTTGGCTTTGACAATGTTACCAGTTTCTGTTACCAAAGCCGCTTGCTGTCCCATACGGATGACACCGTTGTGGATTCTACCAATGACAATCCGTCCCAGATATTCAGAATAATCAAGGGTGGTAACTTGCAGCTGTAATGGCTTGTTGACATCCCCTACTGGTGGTGGAACATGACGCAAAATCGCATCAAATAGGGGTTGCATGTCCTTGGGTTCGTCATCCAAGTCATCTTTAGCGTAACCACTTAAACCAGAGGCGAACAAATAGGGGAAATCACACTGATCTTCGTCTGCACCCAGTTCGAGGAATAGGTCTAAGACTTTATCAATTGCGCCGTAGGGGTCTGCTTGCGGACGGTCGATTTTATTGACAACGACAATCGGGCGGAGTCCTTTTTCTAAAGCTTTCTTTAATACAAAGCGGGTTTGGGGCATCGGGCCTTCATTAGCATCTACAATCAGGATGCAACCGTCAACCATCCCAAGTACCCGTTCCACTTCGCCACCAAAGTCAGCGTGTCCGGGAGTGTCAACAATATTGATCAGCGTTTCTTTGTATTTAACAGCCGTATTCTTAGAAAGAATAGTAATCCCTCGTTCTCTTTCCAGGGCGTTGGAGTCCATGACGCAATCCGGAACGTCTTCCCCTTCACGGAAAATGCCGGATTGTTTGAGAAGAGCATCAACGAGGGTTGTTTTGCCGTGATCTACGTGGGCGATGATAGCGACGTTGCGGATTGGGAGCGTCATAATAAGCGCGTTCCAGTACTTTAAAAAGGGTTACAGTTTATATATAGTGGTGGACTGCTTTAACAGAATTTGAAGGAAAATACAGATTCTGTAAATAAGCCTTAACAATTCTACAATTCTATCGTAATCTAAATTATTCCGAGGCAACGAAAAACCTTCAAGCTTGTCGTTTGTAGTGAGGACTTCAGTCCTCTTTCATCGCTACTTTCAGGATTGGAGCCTTTGCAGTGTAGTGTTGGGCTGCTCTAGACTTGGAGAGGTATTACGTAGTCTATAAGCAACTATGAGTTATCAAGATATTATTACGATTGAGCCAGACAAGCGAGGGGGTAAGCCTTGTATTCGGCGGATGCGAATTACTGTATATGATGTTCTAGGTTGGTTAGCAGTGGGTATGTCTCATGCTGAAATTTTAGAAGATTTTCCTGAGTTGACAGAAGAGGATATTAGAGCATGTCTAGAATTTGCTGCCGATCGCGAACATCGTTTAGTTGCTTCGGTAGGTGCTGCTTGAAGTTGTGCCTACTACAAACTTTTAATTTTTAACGCTGACTTACTTATTTTTTTATTTGGATGTCAGTATAGAAAGAAAAAGCTTGATAGGAGAAAGCTAGTACTCTGTCACACCAACTTTGCCGGGTAAACCAAATTCTAGTTTTATCCTCTCCTCCTCTTCCTCTGCGCCCTCTGCGCCTCTGCGGTTTTTTATTTAATCCCTCAAAGTTGCCTTGACAGAGTACTAGGTGACTACTCGCTGGGCGTTCTTAGTTGGAGTTAACCACTACACAGATCCTGGAATTAGTGATTTAAAATTTTGTGTGAATGATGTTTTGGTGCTAGGACAAACCCTTGAGTCACTTGGCTATGAAGTAGTTACTCTCCATGATCAACAAGATTGGAATCATCCACGTTTTCCTAACCGCAACAATGTAGAAGCAAGACTCAAGCAAATTTGTGATGCTGTGCAAGCAGATGATTTACTTTGGGTGCATTTTGCTTGTCATGGAACAGTGGTGGAGACAGCAGCGAATCACAAAGAACCTGTTTTAATAACTTGTGATACTCAGCTAAATTTACTAAAACAGCAAGCGCTACCTGTGGCTAAGGTAGAGCAGTATATGAAAGGTAGTGAAGGGCGACGCTTTTTGTTAACGTTAGATGCTTGTCACACTGGTTTAGATATTGGTAGAGATTTATTAGCTAATCCAGAGTTTATTCATAATGTTTACGAACAGGCTGAGGGTTTTGCACTGATTGCAGCCAGCACTGCTCAACAAAAGGCTTTTGAATGGCAAGAAAAACAGCATGGTGTTTTTACCTATCATTTATTAGAAGGGCTAAGTGGTCAAGCGGATCGTGCAGGTAAGAATTTTGTTACTGTCGATGATTTGAAAAATCATGTGTTGGATGGTTTGCGGCGTTGGGGTGTAAAAAACGACGTATTGCAAGAGCCGACAGCCCGTACGGAAGGATTAGGCGATATGATTTTGGCTGATTATCGGAATAATCTGAAGCTGCAAACAAAATCAGGAGATTCTAGTGTGAGTCAAGCAAATGAACTGGAGAAGCAACAATTACAACAAGAATTTGATAGTCTAAGTGAAGAGTATATGGTTGTCAATAAGCAACTTAGACAGGCGTTGAGTGCTAGAGAACGTTTGCTGTTGAAGAAACAAGCTGATGATATTTTGCAGCAAATGAAAGAAGTTGAAGCGAAGTTAAAGTAACTAAATTGAGCTAGTTTATGGCAGAGACGTTTAACACACGCGATATTCAAGTAAAAGCGCTGCAAGAACTGTTCGAGCATTTAAGCGAAGAGTATTGTGTGGTGATGAAGCAATATGTTCAAGAATATGATGCTCGAAATCGTCTGCTGCTGAAAAAACAGGCTGACAATTTAGTAGAGCAAATGCAGCAAGTAGAGGCTGAGTTAAAGCAATTATTGGGACAAAAAGAGTCAGTAAATGCAATTCCTCACTGGCAAGATGTAGTAAAACAAGCGCAAAAACCACAAATTTCTCTACCCAACTTGCGAGAATTTGAATTTGAAGTGGTGACGGTGCGAGGATTATCTCCTCAAAAAGAACTGATTTTGAATCGTCGTTTAGAAACAGCAAAATACTTTGTCGAAGATTTGGGACAGGGTATACGTTTGGAGATGGTGGAAATTCCCAGTGGTAGATTTACAATGGGCGCACCAATAGAAGAAAGTGGTAGCGATGACAGCGAAAGACCGCAACATAGAGTCATTGTTTCTACTTTTTTCATGGGTAAATATCTCATCACTCAAGCTCAATGGCGAGCTGTAGCTGCATTACCGAAAATTAATCGTGACTTAAAACCTGATCCATCCAATTTTAAAGGCGATAACCGATCTGTAGAACGTGTGTCTTGGTATGATGCAGTCGAATTTTGTGCCAGACTTTCTTTAAAAACAAAACGAGAATATCGGCTACCGAGTGAAGCTGAGTGGGAATATGCATGTCGTGCAGGGACAACGACACCGTTTTATTTTGGTGAAACGATTACAACTGATTTGGCAAATTATGACGGTAACTACACCTATAGTGATGGGCCTGAAGGAAAGTATCGAGAAGAAACAACACCTGTAGGATATTTTCCGCCTAACGCCTTTGGTTTATACGATATGCACGGCAATGTTTGGGAATGGTGTGCAGATTCTTGGCATGAGAATTATGCAGGAGCGCCGACTGATGGCAGTGCATGGGTAGATTTTAATGATAATGACAATCAAAGACCTGTGCTGCGGGGCGGTTCTTGGGGCGACGATCCTAAAAACTGCCGTTCTGCGTATCGCCTCATCGACGATAGGCGCGACAACTTCGACCACGATATTGGTTTTCGTGTTGTCTGTGCTGTCGGGAGGACTTACTAGCCCTTTACACTTTTGCCCTTTTACCTTCTGCTCTTTTTTCTTGTCCCTTTGCCTTTTGCGAGCGCAGCGAGCTCGATTTATTTTTACAGTTATCAGTTATCAGTGAACAGTTAAAGGGAACGGGAAGAAACAGAGAACGGGGAACTTGAAGATTGTGTAATTAGTTTTGTTTAGGTATTTTCAATTAACGCATTGGGTTGCAATGCGATTGCATCGAGTCGCATTGCGAATGTATCGGGTCGCATTGCGAATGTATCGGGTCGCATTGCGAATGTATCGGGTCGCATTGCGATTGTATCGAGTTACATTGCGAATGCATCAGCTTACATTACGATTGTATTGGGTTGCATTGCGAATGCATCGAGTTATAGCAATCTTAAATGAGTTGTGAAAATTGAGAGAGTCAGATCCCCGACTTTTTGAAAAAGTCGGGGATCTTGTGGTTAACGAATGATTTAAAAATCCCCTGACTTTTGCAAGAAGTTATTCAACGACTGTAGAGTTGTGTCATCTCTAACAATCTTTGACTCAACTCTGATGTGAGTAAATCAGAACTGGTGTAACGCCAACGCCAGTTACCTGCGTTCACACTTGGATCGTTCATTCTGCCACTATTATCTAAACCCAAAATATCTTGGAGGGGAAGGATTGCTAAATCAGCGACAGAAGCTAAAGCTGTGCGAATAAATTCCCAATTGATATCGAGAATTTCTTCTGGCGAGTCATAACCCAGATATTTAGCAACCATTTGCTTTTCTTCGGGTTTGGCTCCATCTTGCCACCAACCTAGTGTAGTTTCGTTATCGTGAGTGCCTGGATACACGACAGTGTTTTTAATGTAATGATGAGGTAGGTAAGCATTATCTGAACCACCACCGAAAGCAAATTGCAAGATTCGCATTCCTGGAAAATCAAAGCGATCGCGCAAGTCTTCTACTTCTGGTGTAATAATACCTAAATCTTCTGCCATCACGGGCAAACTACCTAAAGTTGTTCCCAATGTTTCAAAAAATTCTACTCCTGGTGCTTTCACCCACTCACCATTAATCGCTGTTTCTTCGCCAGCAGGTACGCGCCAGTAAGCTTCAAAACCCCGGAAGTGATCAATTCTGACAATATCTACATATTGTAATGTGGCGCGGAAACGTTCGATCCACCACGCAAAGTTGGTTCGCTGCAATTTCTCCCAGTCGTAAACTGGATTTCCCCACAGTTGCCCTGTGGCGCTAAAGTAATCTGGTGGCACACCCGCAATATAAGCAGGTTCTAGGGTTTGTGAGTCGAGTTGAAAAATGTCAGGATTTGCCCATACGTCAGAACTGTTGTGACAAACGTAAATAGAAATATCCCCAACAATTTGGATGTTTTTGCCGTTGGCGTAGGCACGTAATTGTGACCACTGCTGAAAAAATTTAAATTGTAAGAATTTATGGTATTGTATTTCGTTGTTAAGATCTTCAGTCGCGGCTTGTAAGGCATTGGGTTCACGGCGAGCGATCGCCTCTTCCCACTGACTCCACGCTTTGCCTTCGTTGGCTTCTAGCAGCGCCATAAACAAGACGTAATCGTCGAGCCAAGCCGATTGCATCTGACAAAATTGTTCATACTCAGGGTTTGATTTTTCCGTCAGGGAATGTTGGAAGCTTTCATAAGCAAGACGGAGAATTTTCATTTTGTGAGGAATTACCGCATCGAAATTAACTCGATTGGGGTTATCTGCTGCACCTTTTGGTGGCAGCGTCAATTCCTCTTGGGATAGTAAATTCTCTTGCACCAACTGCTCTAGACTGATCAGCAGTGGATTTCCTGCAAAAGCACTAAAATTCATTGTATAGGGTGAATGTTCATAGCCCGTAGGTCCCAATGGCAAAATTTGCCACAGTCTTTGGCCACTTCTCTGCAAAAAATCCACAAACTCGTAAGCTGAATGACCTAAATCACCTATGCCAAATTGACTAGGCAGACAAGTAGGATGTAACAAAATTCCGCTTGCTCTTTGAAAACTCATCACAAAATCCTCAGAAATTCGGTATCAGGTAATACAAAAAGGTCTAAAATTTCAACCAGGTTGCGAGTCTCCCTTGTACAATAACTTATTGCCAATAGGTTGTATAAACTATGCAAAATCCGATTTTGAAGGACGATCCGCTTTGGTTTAAAGATGCTGTAATCTACGAAGTGCCTGTACGTGCCTTTGCCGATAGCGATAGCGATGGCATTGGTGATTTTCGTGGGTTAACACAGAAGTTAGATTACTTGCAAGATTTGGGAGTCACCGCAGTTTGGGTACTGCCCTTTTTTCCCTCACCATTACGCGATGATGGCTATGACATCTCAGATTACACTAGTGTTAACGCCATCTACGGTAATCTAGAAGACTTTAAGGCTTTTTTAACAGCTGCCCATGAGCGCGGAATTCGCGTCATTATTGAGTTAATCATTAATCACACCTCCGATCAACACCCTTGGTTTCAAAGGGCGCGGCGATCGCCTGTGGGCAGTTCAGCCAGAAATTTTTATGTTTGGAGTGACACCCCTGAAAAGTATCAAGATACGCGGATCATCTTCAAGGATTTTGAAACTTCTAACTGGACATGGGACCCTGTAGCGAAGGCGTACTATTGGCATCGCTTTTATTCTCACCAACCAGATTTAAACTTTGAACACCCAGAACTACAGCAGGCGCTATTTAATGTTGTTGATTTTTGGTTAGAGATGGGTGTGGATGGACTGCGTTTAGATGCAGTACCTTATCTTTATGAACGCGAGGGAACCAACTGCGAAAACCTACCAGAAACCCACGAGTTCTTAAAGAAATTGCGCCGCCATGTAGACGACAATTTCCCTAACCGGATGTTACTGGCAGAAGCAAACCAGTGGCCTGAAGATGCGGTAGAGTATTACGGGCAAGGGGATGAGTGCCAAATGGATTTTCACTTTCCTCTGATGCCACGTCTGTATATGGCATTACATATGGAAGATAGCTTCCCCATAATTGACATTTTGCAACAGACGCCGCCAATTCCCGATAACTGTCAGTGGGCGCTTTTTCTACGTAACCACGATGAACTGACTTTGGAAATGGTCAGTGATGAAGACCGTGATTACATGTATAAAGTTTACGCCCAAGATCCTCAAGCCCGGATCAACTTGGGTATTCGTCGCCGTCTGGGGCCATTGATGGGTAATAACCGTCGCCGGATTGAGTTGATGAATGCTTTGTTAATGTCTTTGCCAGGAACACCCGTATTGTATTACGGTGATGAGATTGGCATGGGGGATAATATTTATTTGGGCGATCGCAATGGTGTACGTACTCCAATGCAGTGGAGTCCTGACAGAAACGGCGGTTTTAGTAGTGCCAATCCCCAAAGGCTTTATGCTCCCTTAATTGTAGACCCAGAGTACCACTACGAAGCACTCAACGTCGAAGCACAACGGGCAAACCCAAATTCCCTGTGGTGGTGGACTAAACGACTCATTGCCACTAGAGGACGCTATCAGGCTTTTGGTCGCGGGACATTTGAATTTTTGTATCCAGAAAACCGCAAAGTATTAGCCTTTACCCGCAACTACAACGATGAACACATTCTCGTTGTCGCCAATCTCTCACGGTTTGTACAAACTGTAGAATTGGATTTGTCTGCCTTTAATGGTATGGTGCCGGTAGAAATTTTTGGCCGCAACACTTTTCCGGTAATTAGCGACTCTCCTTACTTCCTCAGCTTGGGGCCTCATGCATTCTACTGGTTTACATTGCAATTGCAACCCAGCTTTACTTGTCCAATTCGCAATCCCAACCAAATACCGAAATTAATAGTGAGTGGCAAATGGCAAAATATTTTTGCTAAAGGTGAGGCGAGGACAGCACTTGAAACTATACTGCCAGACTACCTGTGTAGTTGTGCTTGGTTCGATGGCAAAACACGCATCATCCAAGCTACCCACATCATAGAAGCTATTCCTGTAAATCACGAAGCCACCCAGGCATATATTATATTGTTGCGGGTGGACTACACCGAAGGCGATCCTCAAACTTACGTTCTCACCCTTGCCTACGAGACAGATGGAATTGGTAACGAGCGCTTTAGTACTCACACTGAACAAGTAGTAGCTCAAATTTACGTCCAGGGTAAACAAGAAACTGGAATTTTATTTGATGCTTTAGGACAAGATGAGTTTTTGAGTATTCCCTTAGATGCGATCGCTCATCATCATACCTTTATCGGTATGGAGGGTAAATTAGTTGGAACAACCACAGAAGATTTCCCCGAAATCCTCACTCAGATCAGTGATAAAAGTAGTAGTGTTTCCCTGGAAGCGCATTTACTCAAAGGAGAACATACTAACACAGGCATTATTTATGGCGATCGCTTGATCTGCAAAATCTTCCGCAAAGTTGAAGCGGGTATCAACCCTGACTTAGAGATTGGTCGTTTTCTCACCAAAGCTGCAATCAATAAAAGCACACCCCAGTTAGAACATTTAGCCCCCGTTGCTGGTGCATTGGAATACCACCATAAAGGATCTGCACCCATGACATTGGGCATTTTGCGAAAATATATTCCTGAGATTCGAGATGCTTGGTCTTATTCTTTGGATAGCCTGCGTGACTTTTTTGAGCAAGTTTTGCCAAAATACGTAGATATAGCTGATATTGAGCTACCTTCTAACTTGTTGCAAGCAGCAGTAGAAATTCCGATTCCGGAAATGGCTCAAGAGTTCATGGGCAATTACCTAGTGGTGGCTGAGTTGCTAGGACAACGGACTGCGGAACTGCACATAGCCTTAGCATCTGACCTTGAAAATGTCAATTTTGCACCAGAGCCATTTTCTTCGTTCTACCAGCGCTCAATTTACCAATACATGCGGAATCAGGTAGGACAAACATTGTTGCTGTTGAACAAACATTTAATGCAACTGCCTAATGATGTGCAACCTTTAGCAAAATTGGTACTCAATCAACGCGAGTTGATTTTGTCACGCTTCCAAGAGATTTTGAATCACAAAATCACTGCCATGCGGATTCGTTGTCATGGCAATTATTCCTTAGAGGAAGTTTTGTATACGGGTAAAGATTTCATCATCATTGATTTTGAAGGTGACTCAAAGCGTCCTTTAAGTGAACGCCGGATGAAGCGATCGCCCCTACGGGATGTTGCTTCCATGATCGGATCTTTCTACTATGCCAGCCGCGTTGGTCTGCGAAATGAAAAAGAAAGCGGTATACTGCGTCCGGATGAATTACCATTAGCAGAACACTGGCAACGGTTCTTTTTCTGTTGGTCTAGCGTAGCCTTCTTAAAATCCTACCTAGCAACAGCAGATCATGCGGCTTTCATACCCAAGCATCCGCAAGAGTTAAAAGTCCTGTTAGATGCTTTCTTGTTAGAGAAAGTCATCTTAGAATTAGACTACGAACTCAAAAACCGTCCGGATTGGATTGAGATTCCTTTGCAGCGAATTTTGGAATTGTTGCAAAACTCGAAGTAATACGGTTGGTGTTGATCAACATCTTTGTTGTGTTCGCTATTGGTGATTAATGGTTAGTAGTTAGTTAGTGGTTAACAACCAACTACTAACTATTAACTGGTAGATAATGTCAGTTTTGTAAACGCAGAGTCACGCAAAGTTAGCGCAGAGGGACGCTGAGTTTTTTTAAGGATAGTTTTTGATCAGTTAATTTTTGATTTGCAAGATTCCTTCTGTAACTAAACGTGTAATGAGTGGTGCAATATCACCATCAAAATCAAGTTCAGGAACCCAATCGGCAATGTCAAGTAGACTAAATTCATCTCGAGCGCATAAATTTTTGATGAGATTTACTGGAATTCCCTTTAAATCTATTCGTTTTGCACCAATTTGCACTTGATAGTGTTCCTCACCTATTTGCTTGGTAGAAAGGTGATGTAGTGGAGACCAAGTAAATCTTGTCATGAATCCGTTGGGAAAAATATCATTTCCAATCTGAGCAGGTAAGCTGATAGGAATTGGCGGTTGATCGCAATAAGCTAAAGCATCTATATATTTGTGCAGAATGTCAGGTTGATTGAGAGTGTCGATTAAATGTTGCTTTAAGCTGGTTAATTGTTGTTCCAAAATCTGCGTGTTATTATCTGCGTACAGAGATAAGCTTTGTCGCCAATAAGAATTTTGTTGTAGCTCATGGATGAGCCAACCAAGCCAGTCAAGCCCTGTTTGACACTCAATTCCTACAGTCAGATGCAGGGAAGGATGTTCACACGCAACAGCATAATGCCAGTGTCCTCGCGGAATATAAAGCACATCTCCAGCTTTGAGTATACACTCCAGATAGGGTGGATTTTTTGGTGGAAGTTGGCTTGATGATTTCATTTCTGGAGTAGGATAAAGCACCGTTTCTGAGAAAACAAACCACTTCTTATTACCTTCGATTTGCAGGATCAGTACATCGTGAGTGTCGTAATGGCAATTAAATCCCTGTTGTTTAGCTGGCGAACAATACAGATTGACATGAGTTTGATAGCCAATTTCGTGTCGAAGATCGGCCGCAAGTTTTGCTACTGTTGGTACACGATGATGCACACCGTTGACGATGAGTGTTGCGCCTTGACGTAGGCGATCGCTCCAGTTTTGCGGTTCTTGCGTCTGTGGTAAAGATTTACCATTCATTGAAAAGTGTAAATCTGGTTCTTGGAGTTTGTGATAATTGAGTAGATAATTAAGATCATTCCAGGAAAATAAATTGTGGAATTTATGAGTATAATCTGCTGAAATATAAATTGCTTTTTGCGTCCAATACTCTGCAAAAAACTGAGCGAGTGGAAACGGTGTAAGCACTTCTTGCCAAGTCTTCATAAAACATTAATATCTAAAACTATATAAGAAAATTTGCCAACAAATTATTGTGAACTGTTGACAAATTAATATAAGGAAGCAAGGAACATTGAATTGATATATGCGATTTTGATAGTAATTGTGCTAATTTAAAAAATTGATTTGCTCCTCCTGATATTAGATCGAAAATTTAGACCCTTGGTTTACTGTTAAATAAATTGACTAACGCCAACGTCGGCGCGAACGACCAGAATCACTGTCGCTGTTGCTGTTACTGTTGCTATTGCTGTTGCTGTTGCTGTTACTGTTGCTATTACTGTTGCTATTGCTGTTACTGTTGCTATTGCTGTTGCTGTTGCTATTGCTGTTGCTGTTGCTGTTACTGTTGCTGTTACTGTTGCTATTTCCTGCTATGAGCATTTCAGAATTTTTACGCTCTGAAAAATCAACAATATCAAATTCAATTGATGCTCGTTGTACTGCATGAGATTGTTCTGAAATCATGGCAGCACTGGCTGAGTTATTTTCTACAGGCAATAACAGTCCAACACTAGCACTCATGAGTAAGCTAAGGAAAAGTTTAGGGTTCATAGAAAACCTCCTGAAATAAAGCACAATTTTGATTAGCAATGAGAGAAGTATAAAACTGGTAAATTTCTCTCTTCATGTTTATTTTTTTATTTTTATGTGAAAAGGAGATGAATAATTTATGAGACAATTCTCATCGTTATTTAATTCAGCTAGTACTCTGTCTCATTAGTTCTGAGGGGTTATAGATCCCCGACTTCTTTAAGAAGTCGGGGATCTGAACACACACAACTTCTCATAACTTTTGCGAAAGACCACTAGTACTCGACCACATAAGTTTTGACAGGTTGCGAGGGGTTATATCCCCGACTTTTTAAAAAAGTCGGGGATCTGGCGAACCGGTCAAAATCAATAAATAACTATACTGAGACTGCACGGCGAGAAGGTATAAAGCGTCCCTATTTTGTCAAGGAATCTTGAAAATTGGGGAATGAGTATTTTGAAATTGTGAAATCGAGCGATCGCTTGATTATCCCTGAAAATGTAGCAAAATTATCTAAGTGAATTCTTCAAAATTTGACAAAATTCACCATTTATGGAGATGTCAGGATTTACTAAATTAGTAAAAATTATGCCAACAGGTTGAGTTACAAAACTTTTTATTTGTTTTAATATTTGAGATACTGCGAAAAGCTAAGGCGTGTTGTGCTGGTCAAGATTTTGTAACACGCGTTAGTTCAACTGTCCTGCCTGATAAATCTGCAACAGGAGTTTGACTGTATGTACTTCTCACTCTGGCCTGGTAGACCCTATCCTCTGGGAGCAAACTGGGATGGCAAGGGTACAAATTTCGCAATTTTCTCGGAACATGCAACAAAAGTTGAATTGTGTCTATTCGATCAAAAAGGTCGAGAAACTAGGCTAGAAATTAAAGAAGTTACTAACTTCACTTGGCATGGTTATGTTCCTGGGATTGGCCCTGGTCAAAGGTATGGTTTTAGAGTCCATGGCCCTTTTGCTCCAGAAGAAGGACATCGGTTTAACCCCCACAAACTATTAATTGATCCCTACGCTAAAGCAATTGATGGTGATGTCCGCTTTGGTGAAGAAATCTTTGGTTATCCTTGGGATGATCCAAATGAAGATTTAAGTTTTTCGGAACTTGACGATACTCATTTAGTTCCAAAATCAGTTGTCGTTGATCAGTATTTTGATTGGGAAGGAGATGAATTGCTGCGAACTCCTTGGCATGAGACTGTAATTTATGAAACTCATGTTAAGGGCTTTACCAAACTACATCCAGAAATTCCCCCAAGGCTACGCGGAACCTATGCTGGACTTGCCCATCCAGCCGCGATTTCTCACTTGCTATCTTTGGGTGTAACGGCAGTAGAATTAATGCCAATCCATCATTTTTTGGCTTATCCTGGACATTTAATAGATAAGGGCTTAAAAAATTACTGGGGTTACGATTCTCTTTGCTACTTGGCTCCCTACTCTGGTTATAGTGCCAGTGGTTCTCTCGGACAGCAGGTGAGGGAGTTTAAGCAGATGGTAAAGGCATTACACAATGCTGGCATTGAGGTAATCTTAGATGTAGTTTACAATCACACAGGTGAAGGCAACCACATGGGGCCAACTTTATCCTTGCGTGGCATTGATAATGCTTCTTACTACCGTCTTGTTGATGGCAATTGCCGTTACTACATGGATTTTACAGGTTGTGGCAATTCTCTCAACGTCCGCCATCCCCAAGTACTAAAACTGATTATGGATAGTCTACGGTACTGGGTGTTGGAATGCCATGTTGATGGTTTCCGTTTTGACCTAGCATCGGCATTAGCTAGAGAATTATACGCAGTTGATCGTCTGGCTGCTTTCTTTGATATTATCCACCAAGACCCAACTTTAGCAGATGTGAAGTTGATTGCCGAACCTTGGGATGTGGGTGAAGGAGGCTACCAAGTAGGCGAATTTCCCCTGTTGTGGTCGGAGTGGAATGGGAAATATCGCGATACAGTGCGGGACTTTTGGCGTGGAGAAGACAGCCGCATGGCGGAATTTGCTTATCGGTTTACAGGCAGTTCCGATTTATATCAGTTTAATGGTCGGAGTCCCAGCGCTAGTGTAAATTTTATTACTGCTCATGATGGCTTTACTCTCCATGACTTAGTTAGCTACAACGAAAAGCACAACGAAGCCAACGGCGAAGAGAACCGAGACGGGGAAAGCCATAACCGGTCGTGGAATTGCGGAATTGAAGGTGATACTAATGACCAAGTAGTAACACAACTACGGCGAAAGCAATTACGGAACTTTTTGACTACGCTGTTTCTTTCCCAAGGTGTACCCATGTTAGTGATGGGTGACGAAATGGGGCGATCGCAACGAGGAAACAACAATCCCTACTGTCAAGATAACAATATTTCCTGGCTGGATTGGGACTTGCAAGAAGAAAACGAAGCACTGTTAGACTTCACTCGTCAATTAATTGACTTACGTCGCAGACATCCAGTGTTACGAAGACGCAAATGGTTCCAAGGTCGAGCTATTCACGGTTCTGGTGTGCATGATATTCTATGGTTTAACCCCGATGGTGCTGAAATGACAGAGGAGCAATGGAACGATGGCTTTACAAAAGCGATTGGCATTTTCCTCAACGGCGAAGAAATCGCCACACCAGGGCCAAGAGGTGAACGGATTATTGACGAAAGCTTTTTATTATTCTTCAACGCCCATTATGAAATGGTGGAATTCCAAATTCCCAAAGGACTACAAGACTGGGAATGGCTCACTATTATAGATACTACCAAACCCCGCTTTGTGCAACGCGGTAAACGTTACATCGAAGATAAACCCGTACAAGTAGAAGCGCGATCGCTTGTGATGTTGCAACGTATGGGTAGAGTTTCTCACGATGATGATGATTAGAGATCGGAAAGAATTTTAGATTTTAGATTGAAATCTAATCCAAAATCGCAAATCCAAAATCTAAAATTTTTTGTCCCCAATCCCTTATACCTAACAACTAACAATCAACAAATCAGTATGCATATCGGTTCTCAATATTTAGGCGATCGCACTTGCAAGTTTACTCTCTGGGCGCCCTTAGAAGGTGATGTTGCTGTTCATCTTGTCACACCAGACGAAAAATTTATTCCCCTGCAAAAGGATGAAAGGGGATATTGGCAGGGAACTGTCAAGAATGTTGAGCCTGGATGTCTCTATTTTTACCAGTTAGATGGTCAAGTTGACCGAGCCGATCCGGCTTCTCATTCCCAACCCCAGGGAGTTCATGGTCCTTCGCAAGTGGTTGACCACGGCAGCTTTACCTGGACTGATGGCGAGTGGCAGGGAATTCCTCTAGAGCAAATGGTAATTTATGAATTACATGTTACTACTTTTACTGAAGAAGGTACATTTGAGTCCATAATTCCTCGGATACCTGAATTGCTGGAATTAGGTGTCAACGCGATTGAAATTATGCCCGTTGCTCAATTTCCTGGCGATCGCAACTGGGGTTATGATGGTACTTTCCCCTATGCGGTACAAAATTCTTATGGTGGCGTTGATGGTTTGAAAAAATTAGTAGACGCCTGTCATCAGCAGGGAATGGCTGTAATTTTAGATGTTGTATACAACCATCTTGGCCCAGAAGGCAATTATCTTTGGGGATTCGGTACATATTTTACTGACCATTACAAAACACCTTGGGGTAGTGCAGTTAATTTTGACGGGCCTTACAGTGATGGGGTGCGGAATTACTTTGTGCAGAATGCGCTTTACTGGCTAGAAACTTTCCATATTGACAGTTTGCGTTTGGATGCAGTCCACGCTATCTATGATTTTGGCGCTAAACATATTTTGGCAGACATTGCCGAAGCAGTTGCTGAACTTTCACAACGACAAGGATATAAACGCTACCTAATTGCCGAAAGTGATTTGAACGATCCCCGGATTATACGTTCTCCTGAAGTTGGTGGTTACGGAATTGACGCACAATGGAGTGATGATTTTCATCACGCTTTACACACTGTACTGACAGGAGAAAATCAAGGATACTACCAAGATTTTGGTCAATTAGAACAACTGGCCAAAGCATATGGCGAAAGCTTTGTTTACAGTTGGGACTACTCTCCTCATCGTCATCGCTATCACGGAAATGAAGCTAGCGGTTGTTTGTCACAGCAATTTGTAGTCTGTTCTCAAAATCACGATCAGGTTGGTAATCGAATGATGGGTGATCGCCTTACCTCCCTGATCTCCTTTGAAGGGTTAAAATTAACAGCGGCAGCGTATTTGCTATCTCCTTATGTACCGTTGTTGTTTATGGGTGAAGAATATGGTGAAACAGCACCTTTTCTCTACTTTGTCAGTCATAGTGACCCTGACCTAATTAAAGGGGTGAGGGAAGGTAGAAAGGCGGAATTTGCTGCATTTTTTCAAATTTATGGTCAAGAAGCACCAGATCCGCAAGCAGTAGAAACAATGAAGCGATCGCGCCTGAATTGGGAAAAACGTCATGAGGGCAAAAACCGGATGTTATGGTTGTTTTATCAAAAATTACTCAAACTGCGGAGAGAAATTCCTGCACTTGCTAATTTGGATCGCCATAACTTAGAAGCATCGGTAATCGAACCAAATAAGGTTTTACAGTTGCGACGGTGGTATGAAAATAACCAAGTATTATGTTGGCTGAACTTTAGCCCAGAAGTTGTTAAGATAAAAGCAAATATACCTAGTGGAACCTGGAATAAACAACTCGACTCGGCTGATCCCGCTTGGGGTGGTGATAACTCCCTATTACCCGAAATATTAAACACACAATCTCAGGAAACGCTTGTACTCAATCCTGAGAGTGTAGTTGTTTATTGTCAATAGTCTTTTGTCATTAGTCATTTGTTCTATGTCAATGTCAATTGTAATTCTAATGATCAATAGCTAATGGCTAATGACCAATGACCAATAACCAGTGACTAATAACTAATCATGGAAATACCAGTAGCAACATACCGGATACAGTTCACCCCTAGCTTTGGTTTTGATCAAGCCAAGGCGATCGCCTCTTATTTAGCAGAACTAGGAATATCTAATTTATATGCATCCCCAATTTTAACTGCCAGAAAAGGTAGTACTCACGGTTACGATACTGTTAACCCCAACGAAATTAATCCCGAATTAGGTGGAAAAGAGAAGTTCTTAAAATTAGTTGAAGAACTCAAGCATTTTCATATCGGTTGGGTGCAAGATATTGTCCCCAATCATATGGCATTTGATAGTCAAAATCACATGCTTGTAGATGTTCTGGAAAATGGTTTTGACTCTCAATATCGAGAGTTTTTTGATATTGATTGGCATCATCATTATCCAGAAAATCAAGGCAAAGTTTTAGCACCTTTTTTAGGTAAATTTTGTGGTGATTGTTTAGAAAGTGGTGAACTTAAGCTCCAGTATGAGGAAAACGGGTTAACTATCAACTATTACTCACTCAAATTTCCAATTCGGATCGAATCTTACTCTCAAGTTTTTACCTATGATTTAGGACGTATACGGGATAAATTAGGTAGAGATCATCCCCATTTTATGAAACTGCTAAGTGTTCTCTACATGTTAAAATATATCCCATCAGGAGAGGAAGGAAGAGAACGCTACGACCAAATTATTATTATCAAACGCATGTTATGGGAACTCTGGAATGAGAGTCCCGAAGTTCAGGAATTTATTGAAGAAAATATTCGTGCATTCAATGGTGAACCTGGAAAGCCAGAAAGTTTTAACGATTTAGAAAACTTACTAGCTGAACAATTTTTCCGCCTTGCTTACTGGAAAGTAGGTAATGAAGAACTGAATTACAGACGTTTTTTTACTGTCAATGATCTAATTTCGCTCAAAATAGAAGATGAACAAGTTTTTCATACTACTCATGCTTGTATCTTGAAATTGGTGCAAGAAGGAATAATTAGCGGCTTAAGAATTGACCATATTGATGGTCTCTATGACCCGGCACAGTATCTAAATCGACTACGAGAACATGCTCCAGAAGTATACCTCGTTGTCGAAAAAATACTTGAACCTCATGAAGAATTGCCAATCAACTGGCCAATTCAAGGTACAACAGGTTATGACTTCCTCAATCAAGTGAATGGTATTTTTTGTCAACAATCTACAGTACCGGAATTTGATTCTATTTATCAGCGCTTCTTACGCAGAAAAGTTGATTGTGAGGAATTAATTGACCAAAATAAAAGGTTAATTATTAGCAGACACTTAGCAGGAGATATTGATAATTTAGCTCACTTACTGAAGCAAATCTCTGGTCGCTATCGCTATGCTAGTGACTTTACAATGTACGGCTTAAAAGCTGCTTTAGTAGAGATTTTGGCACTGTTCCCTATTTATCGTACATATATTAATAGCGCAGGGTCTGGCAAAGCAGATCGGGAATATATTCAGCAGGTGATGACACAAGCCAAAAAGAATATTCCCAACTTCCTCAACGAATTGAACTTTATTGAAAAGTTTCTCATTCTTGACATTGATGAACACCTTTCCCAAGAAGATCAGGAACAATGGTTGCATTTCTTGATGCGTTTACAGCAATTTACCGGGCCATTGATGGCGAAAGGTGTAGAAGATACAGTTTTATATGTCTATAATCGCCTGATCTCGCTTAATGAAGTGGGTTCCCATCCCACACATTTTGGTATTTCTCTGGAAGATTTCCATACTTTTAATCAACAGCGTGCTTCTCAATGGCCCCACGCCATGAATGCTACTTCTACACACGACACCAAACGTGGTGAAGACATGCGCTCTCGAATTAATGTACTCTCTGAAATTCCCGAAGAGTGGGAAATTCATCTCAAAGAGTGGCGTGAGATTAATGCTCCCTACAAAGAAACTATAAATAAACAGGATGTACCAACTCCCAACGATGAGTACTTTTTCTACCAATCATTGATAGGGGCTTTTCCCTTCAAAGATGAAGAGTATCCAGGTTTTGTAGAACGGATACAACAATATATTATCAAAGCAATTCGTGAGGCAAAAGTCCACACAGAATGGATTAAACCAGATACAGCCTATGAAAGTGCTTTCACCAATTTTGCCGATCGCGTCTTGAAAGATCCTCAGAATAACCCATTTCTTGAAGCTTTCCGTCCGTTCCAGCGCAAAATTCAACACTACGGCATTTTAAATTCTCTCTCCCAGACCTTAGTGAAAGCAACTGCTCCGGGTTTACCAGATTTTTATCAAGGATCGGAACTTTGGGATTTAAGTATGGTAGATCCGGATAACCGCCGTCCGGTAGACTTTGAAATCCGACAAGAATATCTGCAAGACATCAAAACTAAAGCAGCGCAAGACGTGTCAGGTTTGATTGCAGAGTTGCTGCAAACCCCAGAAGATGGACGAGTGAAGCTATTTCTAACCTATCAGATTTTACAAGCACGGCGAGAATATTTAGATGTATTCCAACGGGGAACCTATGTCAAATTGTCGGTAGCAGGTAGCTTGAAAAGCCATGTTGTGACTTTTGCTAGGGAATTAGCAGACACGAGAATAATTGCGATCGCTCCTCGTTTCCTTACCTCCTTAGTTAAAGAAGGTGAGTATCCTTTGGGTGAACAAGTATGGCACGAAACCCGCATTGTTCCCCCCGCTGGTTCCTCTGATGTTTGGTATGACGCCATCACTGGACAGAAAGTGCAAGGCGAAGATACCCTATGGTTGCGGGAGATTTTGCAACAGTTCCCCGTAGCGTTGTTGGTTAATCAGGTAGAAACATCAACAGCAGAAGGTAAAAATCAGGAAGCAGAATAGGAGAAACTATCTAGTTTCCATGCAGAGCATTATTGTTGCCATGCTCTGTATGGAAATATTTGATCAAAAGAAAGTTATCCGTATGCGATCGCTTTGAAGGTAAATTTCGCCTTGTTAATATAGTACTCAACTACATCAGTTTTGACAGGTTGCGAGGGGTTAGATCCCCGACTTTTTAAAAAAGTCGGGGATCTGGCCAACCTATCAAAATCAATGTGGTGAACTAATAGTTACAATACTTTTCTTGAATCAAGTATTGGCGTTGAAGAAAAGCAAATATCGCAGCTTAAATCTGTTCCTTTCCAATCCAACTGACCTGCTTGTGAACACCATACCCATCCTGAATAGTATGATCTGGATAGGAATCTGTCCGTGATTGAATTACTATCCAGCAAAGCTCCTGTGCATCTGAGATATTGCGAAAGCAGCGTTCCCCTTCACAATCCACACGCACTACAGTTCCTTCACACACAGGAAACACGTAATCATCCACCTGGAATTCTCCTTCACCGCGAATGAAAATATAAATTTCCTCGTTTAATCGGTGCTTGTGATAAAACGGTATTGACTTAAGAGGCTGTAGGGTGTTGAGTGAGATCTCCGCACTGGTGAGGTTAAGCAGTTGCTTCAAAAAGATTTTACCCTCCCACTTAATAGGGCTTTCCTGAGTATCAAAAATAAACTGATGCAAGTCGGAAAAGCTTCCTAAATCCACAACAGCAAAGTTTTTTCCAGTCTTAGCAATTGGTATTGATTGGGTCATAATTAACCTTATTAACTTGTAAAATGCAAGTTAATAAGCTAATTTAACAGATTTAACTTGTAAAATGCAAGTAAATCTTATATTCTGATTTTCATTGATGGTACAATCACAACGTTCTCACTGCCCCATTGCCTGTATACTCGATTTAATCGGTGATCGTTGGACGCTATTAGTAATTAGGGACATGATGTTTTTTGGCAAACAGCGATTTGAAGAATTTTTAGAATCCCCCGAAGGAATTTCTACTAATATCTTGACAAATCGACTTAAGTCCCTTGAAGATTTAGGTTTCATAGCAAAGCAGCCATATGGTAATCATTCCCGTCGAATGAACTATCAACTTACAGAAAAAGGAAAGAGCCTTCGTCCTGTACTCATGACAATGATTGATTGGGGGTTAAAGCATATTCCTGCAACTATGGTTCCTGAAGCTGATTCTGACTAAACCTTGTAAAAATTACTAATTATCTTAAGAATCTCTGCTGACTTTCTTGAGATGCAGAGATTATTTCACTCTTGAGTTTTTTATTGGAATTCTACTGGAAATTGGTAACATCTTTGTTAGGAATCAAAAGCAATGTCTGAATGTTACAAACAACTAGCGCAAAGTTACGGTTGAGAAGAATTTTGTATTGCTTATCATGGAACTGGACGAATCTGAACTGTCCGGAGATACCATGCCCAAACGCCTGATTACAGGGTTAAATTATTGGTTCGAGCGAGATAGAATTGTAGGTAATTTAGAAATTTTTCAAGACTTTATTGTCATCTCTCTTTGTCTTGGTTTATTTTGTGTGATGCTGATCCGATTGGGAGATATGTTTTTCTCTCTTTTGCATCCCTTAGATTTGCGGCAAGTTACATCTGAT
>NZ_AJLJ01000193.1 GCF_000317245.1 Fischerella muscicola SAG 1427-1 = PCC 73103 | reverse complement strand
ACATTTTGCCGCCATTTTATTTGTGGCGATCGCAGTATTGAAAGCGGCTCAACAATTCCTTCGCGTAACTTTCGGAATCACTGCTAATTTGATCCCTCTACTTATTGTTTTCTATGCCGTCTACTCAGTTTCTCCTCTTGTATTTTTAATTTCTTTTCTATCAACTCTCTCGCTTTAGCTTCAGCAGGAGTAATAAGGTCTTTTTCAAATGACGCGACTAGCTCTTGAAGGCTATTGTAGTCATATATTTCTAAGACGGAACTGTACTGCTGAAAGTCCCAGAACATGCCATATTCTCTATCAACAGAGTTTTGTAATATAGGTAGTACCGGAACAGATGGAAGCTGCGGAATAATACGCTGTAGTTCTTGAGGAATTCCTTTAGGATTTGTGATATCAGCAATAATAAATCGAGCCATATGAGCTACAGTAGAGACAGTTTCTGTAATATTTCTACTATCTGATTTTTCAAAATCGAACAATACAGGTAAGTAGTCATATTTACGCAGTTCTTCTCGAATTGTGTTTAACACTGACAAGCGTTCTTCGGTAAATCGTCCTAAAATTAATACAACTTTAGAGGTTACAGTATTGATAACATCACGAATCTTTTTGTTGTTTAGTAAAAGGTAGATAAACTGAGCAACTTCAAGATTATCTACTGTAATTGTGGGTTCATCTCGAGGTGTAATAATTAAGTTCAATTGAGTTGAACCATGAAGTTTTAAGTTCCAAGCAGAGATACCATAAATTAAACAATTCGAGAGATTAGCTCCCTCAAAATTTGTACCCACTAACTGACTAGCCGTCAAGTTAGCTTTGACTAACCGCGCCTCACAAAGGTTTGCCTCAGTAAGATTTGTACCTATTAATCCTGCTTCATAAAGGTTAACCCTACTGAGATTGGCACGTACTAATCTTGCTTCGGATAGATCCACCCCTTCAAGATTAGCCTCACAGAGGTTTGCCTCAGAGAGATTCAACCTAGCAAGCCTTGCCCCAGATAAGTTTGCCTGTCTAAGATCGGCCCTGCTAAGATTTGCCTCACTCAGGTAAACTTCACTCAGGTTGGCTCCACTCAGGTTGGCTCCACTCAGGTTGGCTCCACTCAGGTTGGCTCCACTCAGGTTGGCTCCACTCAGGTTGGCTCCACTCAGATTAGCTTTCTCAATATAGGCGCTACTAAGATTGGTCTCGATAAGGCTTACATTGCTAAGATTTGCACTCCGCAATTTTCCACGTGTTAAGTCTGCTTGCTGAAAGTTGGCGGTACTAAGGTCTGCCTCACTGAAATCAACCTCTACAAGGCTTGAATTGCTCAGATCAGCCTTAATAAGCCTAGACTCAGCAAAATTGACTCTATTAAGGTTAGCTCCACTCAAGCTTGCCTTGCTCAGGTCTGCTCTAAAAAGACTTACTCCACTTAGATCTGCTTCATTAAGGTTTGCGTTGAAGAGGTTTGCCTTGCTGAAATCAGCTCCACTCAGTTTTTCTTTACTTAAATCTGCTCTACTAAAGTCCGGGATAAATTCAGGATTCTTTCTTCTATTTTCATTCCAGACTTCTACTCCCCGCTTCAGCAGAGTGAGATGCTGTTTATTTACCATCTAGTGTAGCCTCCCAGTATAATATTGCTTATGAGATATGTCTAGGTAGCTTTAGCCTTCTTTATCTGCCTTAGCAGCAATGCTTCTCAACTTGATTCCAGTAGCCTCTAGCTCTTGTCGCAGCTGTTTTATCAGTTTGTCTACCGCTTTCTTTTTTCGATTTGACCACAAATTTGTGAATATGGGAATCGCTATCACAGCAACTGTTCCTGTTCCTAATAGTTGCCTGATTATTGACTCATCTTGCCACCCAATTACAAAAAAAGTTGTTACTATAACTCCCACAACTATAGCTGCATAAAGCGTGGGAATTTCATGCTTCAAAAGTATAGATTTATCCAATTGTATCTCTTCTAAGGTAGTTTGAAATTCTTCAGCCAATGATGGAGATTGTATTCTTAAATTACGTAGCCATGCACCGTTAAAGTGACTGCTAATAGACCACTTTGCTATTTCCTTCTGAATCACAGTGTTTGCTATTGATAAATTCAATTTACCGTTAGTTTTTATTTCTTTACGAATTTGTGTTTCCACAGTATTTAAGAACGTTTGCCACTGAGAGAAAAAATCTGATTCCCAACTCATTTTGTTAGCTCCTTCTTAATGTTGTTAATTCCAACCTGGAATTCATTAACCCAATTGATTAAGCCATTCCAGTACTGCTCAGTTTGTTGCATAGCCTTTAGATTAGGTGACAGCTGCATGTTTTGCTCATTCGACTTGTTCAAGTTAACTAGTAAGCTATCAACTTTGTTAAGATAATTCTCCGTTTCTACTCTCAAAACTGATAATAAGCCTTGGGCTGACTGCTCCACAGCCTCTAAAGTCTTCTTTTTAACATCCACACCAAAGAATTTCTTACCGAGCCAGCCTCCTACAGCAGCCCCTACAGCTCCACTGATAAGCCCTCCGTCCATTCCAAGACTCATAGCAACACCTATTGCAGCACCAATTGCTGCGGATGGATTACCAGCAACAGAAACTTCCAAATTGGCATTGGATTGACTGATGTTAAAGGGAGGAGCCTTGAGGTTGGTTCCAGAAACTGCAACGCTAACTCTTTTGTGAACATCCTGTGAGTAGGACTGAAGAGCAGAAGCAAAACAATCTTTCAGTTTTTCTGATGACTCCTGATTAGAAGCCATTAGCGTTTCTACATTTGTAGTATAAGTACTGACAAAAGCCTTACCCATTTGGTCAAGTTGACCTTGGCAATTACTAAGATTTCGGCGGGCACTCACGACAGCTTTCCTCAAATTAACTAGTTGCTGTGCATGAGCTTCTGTCTCTACTCGTATTAAGCTTTGGAGAGCAACCAGTACTTCTGTGTGCTGAGTTTGAAAATACGAAAGGGCCTTATTTAAACAAGCCTCTAGAATTCCTAATCTAGAAAGTATCACTACCTTCTCCCCTGTAGGACTATTCAAGAGATTTTCTAGCCATTGCTCGAAAGCTACTAACCCAATCAATGAGGCAGATTGCGTACTAGCAGATGTTCTAGCTATAAGAGCACCTTTGCCTTGTGTAGCAAATACACGAGGTTGTCCCACTAGAGAATTACCTAGTCCTGCTAGAGAACTTCTCGCCCAATCAAGTACTTCTCTCCTGTCCTCCTCATCTACTAAATCTAAACGATTAACGATGAAAAGAATGTTACCGTTGAGGAGATCGTTGACTCTTTTAGCAGCATCTCTTTCAACTTGGGAGAGCAACTTTTCAGCAGACAACACCATGACAGCAATATCTGACTTTTCCAGTTCTTGATAAACTCTCTGAGTCAGAATTTGATTGTCCATCAGTCCTGGAGTATCTATTAGAATACAGTGATTTTTTAATATAGGGAGAGGCATCTGAATAGAGACCATTTCAATCCCGTCAGCAGCTTTCGCGGTAGTTCCAGAAGTATCCAGGAAAATATACTTTGCAATTTCATTCAAGCCTATGCTCTCTTGAAAGTACGAAGTTTCCGACACACGACGAATTACATTAGCTGTCCGTTGTTCGGAGTAACTAATCTTGGTAGTTACTCCCGTAGCTCTGTTAGCACGGGATGGTAGTATGGCCTCACCCAGGATAGCGTTGATTAGTGTAGACTTGCCCGCTTTAAAAGCACCAAAAAAAGAGATTTGTTTGCTTGGGCGATAAAAGGTCTGTTGCAACTTGATAATTGGTTGCAACAAAGCTCTTACTTGATTTGAGCCGCCATCTATCGGGATAGAGGAGAAGTGCTGTTCTAGCAAAGACAAGCGCGTTGAGTTAAAATTCATCTCCCTAAATTTTTCCTATGCAGCTTCGCTATTTACTAAGGTGCTTTTATTTTTTGCTAATCGTTGCTCAATCTCCTTAGTAGACAAATTTTTACCGTAAGCTGCAATGCTGACCTGTTGAAATAACTCAATAAGCGTAGCATCAATTACATCAAGGCGGCTCTTCTCCTCCTCTACTGAGAAACTTTTATTTTGCTTTTGATTGATAATTCGCTCTTGCTCGTCACGAACCTCATCAATTTGACTTTGGAGAGTTTTGGTTAAGTCTTGAGCAATTTTGATAAACTGCTTCTCCACACTTTGACAAATTTCATTTTCCTTCGCAGCTAGTTCTGTTCGGAGACTTTCGTGAAACTTACTTCCAAGATTCTCAAGAATTCTTTCTTTAAACTTGTTCTGCTGCATTCCGACGTGTACGGCCTCAACAAGAAGAAGAGCTATCCATGCAACTGGCCCGCCTATAAAGCTGAAAATAAGTGTTACGACTAGGATCTGTTGCAGCATCCGACCCAAAAAACTTCCCCAGTCACCTTTTCCCATAATCGTTCCTGACATCTGACTGATGTCACCGAAACCTAAGACAAGCTGGATAATTTTGGCTACTTTATTTTGATTGATGTCAACAACATCATCAGCGTTTCTACCAGAAAAGATATAGCTAATTCGGTCAAGCTCAAGTTGAAAATCTCCAACTTGAGCTTCAACTTCTACCATCATCTGACTAATGTCTGCTTCAATTACAGTAGGTACTCTCTCAGACCATTGACTCAACTTATTCTCAAGATAATTTTTTGTTTCAGACTCAATCGCCTCTGAGATTTTCTTTTTAGCTTTATCCCAAGCAAAAGATAGAAGAATATTACCTAAAGATACCTCGTCAAGCTTAAACATTTCCTTAGAGTCTTGAGGCCAAGTATCCTGCATTTCAGAGATATACCCCATCAAGTTTGAATATATCTTCTGCTTAATCATGCCTCCATATAAAAGGATCGTCCGCTCTATTTCATCCTTCTTTCCTTCCAATGCATTTAATCTTTTCTCTGCTTCATTTTTGCGTTTTTCGAGTTCATTAAGTGGCTGCTCTAGAGAATACTTTTGTTGAGTGATTTTTTCACGAGCTTGAGCGATAATCCAAATTAGCAGCTGAATAGTTGTTTCTAACGCTGCAAGAAGTTTTTCATCGCTTGCCAGAAACTGCTCTAATTCTCTCTCTATACTGGGAATACCAGAGGCTTCAAGGGCTGCATTGTTAGTTGAACCCACAGCACGCTCATCCAGTGCCCCTTTTGCGTTAACAAAGAAAACTCTGCGATTATAGAAAGATTCATCAAATTCACCTTTCTCATTAAGAAAGTGATGCATGAGACCTTTACGAACATAGCTCTTAATATCGTCTACTTCTTCTTCTTCTATTAAGTTGATTCGATTAATAACGAAGAATACATGATTCAAGCGTCCTTCTCCAAGTACGTCTTCAATAAACTCTTTTTCATCTTGGCTGAGAATTTTTGTTGCGGTTAGGACGAAAATGATTGCTTGAGCCTGCTTGAGAAAGCCTGTAGTGACTTTTGTACGGCTTGTATGTTCTCCTAAACCTGGAGAATCAACTAGCTTCACACCATTTGCACAGATCGGATGTACGCACTCCATCTGTGCATACTTGACGTTCTGGAATCTATCAAGGAATTTTTGCTTTTCCAGGGTTTCTTGATCTTCTTTAGTCAATTGAAACTCTTTGGTGAATTCCTCCAAGCTCAACACACGTGGCTGTTCTTTGTCAGTCTCATAGAGAGTAACTTGCTTATTTTCACCGTAGACAAGAACCGTGATAATGGCTGTGGCGGGAGTAGCTTTTGCTGGAAGTGTTTTACTTCCTAACAAAGCGTTAAGTAAGGTGCTCTTGCCATTTTTGAATTCGCCCAAGACGATAACATTGAAAATCCCCTGATGAATATCTGTCGCTCGCTCAAAAAGGGCAGCAGCATCATTGGTGAAACCAAGACCTGGATTGACAACTCCACCAGTTTCTAATTTGACAGGCTCATTTCTCACGTCACCAATCAGCACTGCAATGTCTCGCAGAACTGATGCAACCGCTTCACTTTTTTGTCTTGCTTTATCGAAGCTAGCTGTACTCATCCGGTCATACTCCTGATTTACTTAAACTTATGATCTTCTAACAACTAACTGTCCAATACACCTGTTAATCGTCAACTTCCTTCTACGGTTTATATATCTGACTTAAAACTTGTCTCAATTCAGGCAAGGTTACATTACAAAGATTTGCTAACAGCTCTTGCTTAACTTCTAAGCCTTTACGACGCTCTATATTTGCTTCTAAGGAGAGGCGAATTTGAGCAACTCCTTGGTTATAAATCTCTGCGATCACTTTTTTCAATTCCTCAGTCAGATCTGCAAATCGATCGTTAACAC
>NZ_AJLJ01000192.1 GCF_000317245.1 Fischerella muscicola SAG 1427-1 = PCC 73103 | reverse complement strand
ACTTTGCTTAATTTGTGGTTCTAATTCCCTGAGACCATCGATTGCTGAGGCAACTATGGCTTGCTTATCTGCTATGTCTGCACTTCTTTTAGAGAGGACGCGAATTAATTCTCCAGTCCCAAAAGTTGCCAGAGCGAGCGGCAGATTTGAGAATAATAATAAAAGTCCAGCTAGTTGAAAACTTGTAGCAGTGCTACTGGCTTGACTTCGTTTCCTCCTAGGCATCAAAAATGTCTTGATTTCTTCAGGTGCAGGGTCAAATTTACTTAGAAATGCTTGCAAATTAAGCGTCTCATTTTCTAACAAATCTCTCAAATCGTCCTTAACAATTTCGTTAATTCTCTGCATCTCAGTCACTAGCTTGCCTCTAACAATGGCAAGTTGAGAATTAAAAAATTCTGCCCATAAAGCCTCTAGATAACCGGGTAGATATCGCTTGATCTGGGTTAAGCTTTCTACAGACATCACTTCATCTAAAAGCTGTTGTCTAACTGCATTATTAAAGCCTTCAATTTCTCGAAAAAATTCCTCTTTAAGCAGTGTGTTGATAAAAATCTCTATTTTACGTTGGGATTTTTGAGTGCGATTCTGTAACTGATCGTTTTGCAAATCAAATTTGCGTAGCAACTGTTGCAGATCAGCTTCACTAGTTGATAGAAGAGAAATTTGATGCTTAACAGCCTTCTCCACCTCAGTCAAACAAATCTCTATTGCCTGACGCACGGCTGCTACCCTTAAATCATCATGCTTTTCGACTAGATCGTTTTTCACCAGGTTCATCAAAGCATCATAACCACTCTCAGGCGGTATAATCTCAGCTATCATTCCCTTGGCAGCCTGAAATGCAGAAAACTCAATGAGTGGGGGTTGTTTTCCTAGGGTACCAAGGTAAGCCCGAACAAGTTCAGGAGTCGATACATACTCATCTTCCGCAATTGAATCTATTTGATTGATCACAATAGCAGTTCTTTCTAAGCCAAAGCCGGGATTCAAGATATCTCGAATAAACAGCTTTTCTTGTTCGGACAACAGGGCAGATGCTTTGAGAACCAGGAGCACATAGTCACTTCTAGCTAACAGCTCTTTCCACTCGGTTAGCGATCGCTTCGCTCCAATGCTCTCGATCCTCAATTGACTAATCTTTAACAGATCACTGTTCGCTTTCACTTCGATAGCTGAATACTCGCTAATATCAGTGTCAGAATTGGTGAGTAAGCTTCCTCGTAGGTTTTCTAAAAGAATCGGCTTTCTTGTGCCATCTCTAAGTATGGCTTCAATAGTAACTGGATCACCATACCGAATATCAATACTGATCGGCACTTTAGGAATAGGCGATACTGGTAGTAGTTTAGGTTGACCTAGCAGAACATTGGCTAAGGAAGCTCGCCCAGATCCTGTAGAGCCAACTATTAAGACACTTAGTTGAGAAGTATTCGTATGGTCTCTAATAACTTTGATCAACTCAACGGTGTCTTGTTCTTCCAAGTTATTAGCAATCTCTTCAACTTTGTCTAATAATGGCTGTATTTGACTTGTCATAACTGTATCACTTTCACTCTAAGGTCGCACAACGTAATCAATTTGTCTATTTAGCTCCTCTTGGCTTAACAAAACTCGCCCCACTGGACGTGACTTGCCAGTAAGTGAATAGTATGGTTCAGAATCAGCAAAAAGTCGTAATGCTTTAATGCGCTTCGGGATCAAAGGATGGCTAGCAAATAACCCGCCCAACCTAATAGCTAACTCATGAAACTCTTCCACTCCTCTGAACCTCCGGAGATAATTTTCTATGTCCACTCGCTCAGCATCTCCAACACCGATTACCGAACGAAGAAGAGCTCTTTCAGCAGTACCAAGATCGCCGCAGCAGAGTAAACCTGCACGATCTGCCGTGATCTCCGAACGTCGAGACCAAGCTAGAAGAGGAATACCTGCGGTTGAACGTAGAATCTCACCTACTAAGCCAAGCCTGATAGTTGTAGCATCGGTTATGACGCTAGCTAGAGTGTGATAGAGCATATGCCCAGCAGCAACGTGCCCGCACTCATGCCCAATCACAAAATAGGCTTCACCTTGTGTAAACAGTTGACAAAGAGAGGATGAGATGTTAATAAAAGTGTACTCGTCTGTTCCTGCTGTATAGGCATTAAAATAGCCAGGACTATTGCTGGCAACTGCATGGGGCATGGAAATTCTCAGAGTTCTACAACAATGAGACAATACCTTAAATAGATCGGGAAATGTTTTCTGATCGATTGAGATTCCATTTGCTAAGTCATACCCGAACTGTAAACTGACTAAAGCATCTATAGTATTGTTCATAACCGCTTTTACTGGCGTAGCATTCAAAGCGTGAAGTATCCAAGCATCAATTGGATGGGCATATGGACTAGAGTCTGTTCCCCATTCTTCCTGAATTGGCTGCTGTTCAATGTATTCCTGAAAACTTACAAAGCTCTGACCTCTGTAGTTGATAGACATGATTGATAGCTCAACTTTATATAGTATGGTTTGTAAATTAGAATGTCTTCAGAGTGTCTTCAGATGGGGTTCAGCCGGGAGGTAGACTCCTTACTTACTAATAGTTAAATGATTACTTCAGCAAATTCACAAGCAATTACGGAAAAGCAATGATAATTGGCAAATTGGTCAATGGTGGCTAGGCTATATCTGCCCCAACTAACGGTTTTTCCGCCTGCTATGGGGTTCAGCCGGCTGCATTTATTTTGAATTGGCGAAAATACGTATTATCAGTAATTTATATTCGCGACAATATAACTGTTTACAAATAAACCAATACAAATTTCTGCCCTTTCAATAAACTAGATGCATCTGTTTTGGAGCGCAGTTCGTGATTATCACCCTTGCTAGTTTCAAAGGAGGTGTGGCGAAGACAACCAGCGCTATTCACCTTGCCTGCTATTTCTCCCAAAAAGGAAGCACATTATTAGTTGATGGCGACCCAAATCGCAGTGCCACAGGTTGGGCAAAACGAGGGGCATTACCTTTTAAAGTTGTGGATTTGGTGCAGGCTCCAATGCATAGCCGTAATTTTGACCATGTGGTTATTGATACAGCAGCCCGACCTAGCCAAGAAGATTTAGAAGCACTCGCTGATGGGTGTAATTTGTTAGTCTTGCCCACTACCCCTGATGCCTTAGCGATGGATGCGCTGTTGCAGACTGTAGGTACACTCAAATCCTTGGGCAGCGATCGCTATCGTGTGTTGCTCACAATTATTCCACCTGCTCCTCGTCAGACGGGACAGCAAGCACGAGAAGCATTGGAAGCAGAGGGAATACCATTATTTGAACAAGGGATTAGACGATTTGCAGCTTATGAAAAAGCAGCACTGGAGGGTCTGCCAGTCTATCAAGTAAAAGACCGCAGCAGCAAAATAGCATGGCGGGAGTATCAAGAGGTGGGTAAGGAGATATTGCGGTGAATAAGCCTAGTCCTTTCAAAAAATTATTTGAAAACCAAGAGGAACCACAACAAAAACCAGAACAATTGTTAGAAGCAACCAAAGAGAGTAACATAACACAAACTCCCCCTCCATCCCCACCAACACAGAGCCAACCTGAAACCCGCAAGCGTGGTAGACCTGCAACTGGTAAGCGGTCTGATGATGCTTGGATTGGACGCACCTACTATGTGAAACGCTCAACAGATTTAGATGTAGAGGAAGAATTACTCAAACTCAAAAGGCGTGGCATAGAGATTGACAAAAGCGAATTGGTAGATTTTCTCATGGCTGTCTGGGTGAAATGGCAACAAGGTGAGAATATAGATTTACTAATTGACGAATTTACGCCAAGGCGAAATTCCAACATTGATTGAGGCGTTGAAAAACTCAAGTGACAGACCTGGGTTAACTCTGTGTAAAACTGGGCAACCTTGGCAGCAAGGGGGGGGTTGTAGCCTATGGTACAATTTATCGTTTATCAAACCCCCTTGCTGCTACCTCCACGAGAGATATATAGAAGTGCTGAAAATATATAAGGTTGCCCAGTTTTGCATACTTTTGATGAAAGCCTTGGGTTTTGATAAAAATGACCTTTGGATTGCTGCTGTAGCTCTACAACACGGTAAGAGCGTTGTATCAGCTGACGCGCAACTTTCAGAGGATTCAATAAGTGAGAACATTATCCGTTGAATCTTGGCTGTAAATCCACTTATTATGGATATTAACCAACAAAAAGAACAATTTAGCATCACCTATATTAGAGCCATCGCCGCCGTTGCAGGTTATTCTTTATATAGACCAGAAGTAGATAACGACAGCGTAGATTTAGGTATAGTTAGTAGAGGCGGTACAGGTAAAATCCTTTCCCCTAGACTTGAATTACAACTAAAATGTACAGCCAGAGATATTCTTGACGAAAACTATATTAAATATCCCCTCAATCTCAAAAATTATAATGATTTAAAAATAAATGCCCTTGTCCCTCGAATTTTAGTAGTCGTTTTGGTTCCCGAAAAAATAACAGATTGGATAAAACAAACAGAAGACGAACTGTGTCTTAGACATTGTGCTTACTGGGTATCCTTGCGCGGAATGCCAGACACCGAAAATACAACCAATGTTACTATTGAACTACCGCGTAATAATCAGTTTACGCCCCTATCACTCCAAGCCATCATTCAACGCATTAGTTTTGGAGGTTTGCCATGAGAGTCACCATCAAAGATAGTCAAATACTCAAAACTGTTAACCCTGATGTGATACAGACACACTTGCAAGCAACAGGTTGGCATGAAACTGGGCGTATATATAATGATGCTGGCTCAATTTGGCGATTGAAAAAAGATGCCGCTCCTGAATATGAAATCTTGCTACCTCTCCAACATAACTTAGGAGATTATGCCGAAAGAATCAGCGATATATTAAAAACATTAGAGACAGTAGAAAATCGTGATCAAATTGATATATTAAGCGAATTTATTACCAATTATCCTAACTTCACGGTTCTTGGTGTAGTCATGCAAATTGCTACTCCATCAATTGATAAACTGAGTGGAGAAATTACTTTACTATGTACAGTTTTTGAGAAATTACAAGAAATAAAAACCGAACTTGCTGACCATGATTATGTATTAGCTATTAAAGCCTATCAGGAACGTTTACCAATTCGCTGCACAGGTGATTTAGTAAAAGTTAATAATCATTTTATCCTTAACAATCCCCACAATTTGCAAATTGATAACATCTAACTCCTTCTCAGTTCGATTATTTTCTAGATGAGTTCTGATATTGAATCGCTCATCTGCTTTTGCAAACGCTGGCGATTGTCATCATATTTCAAAACCGTTTGGACTTGGGCGTGTCTGCTGAAACGCTGGGTAGCACGATAGTTCCCATTATTTAGATCCAATACTGTAGTAATCGCACTGTGACGAACACGATGCGGTGACATCTTCTTAGTAATTCCGGCTTCCTTGCAAAGCCCATCCACCAGTCGCCTAATTGCCTCCCCCGTTAATCTCGCTCCATTCTTGTGATAGGCCAGCACGGTAAAAAGTGGATCATTAGCATTAGCACGTTTTTTCTTACTTGCTTTTATCCAACTGGCGATTGCATCGGCGGTTCTGTCCGATAAATCAATAATTTGTTTCTGGCTACCCTTACCTTTACCCAGAATTTCAAGAGTTTTTTCCTTACGGTTAAAATCACGTACATTTAAATTGACTATTTCATTGCGCCTCAGTGCATTATCCCAAAGTAACCGCAGGATTGCATAGTCGCGCTTGCCTTTAAGGGTATTTTTGTCAATCAGTGCTATAACTTTGGCATAGTCAGTAGCGGGAATACCTGTAGTGTCCCGATAGGTTTCGACCCTTTCACCTTTGACATCATCTAAGGAGAAATTGCAGACCCCCAACCGTCGCCCCATCTCAACCATTGACTTGATCGCACTGAGGCGACGATTTACCGTAGCTTCAGCCAGTTTTTTCTTAATCAGGTGTGCCTTATACTTGAGAACCACAGCAACGGCGTGACGCTGTTCCAGGTGTAGGAATTGCAAAACCAAATCCCGGCTGGGTTCTTTCTTGGCAACGAACAAGAAAAAATCTTTCAGGTCTTTTTGGTATTCGCGCTTGGTATGCTCACTCCGTTTATCCCCAATCAACTGCTGGATAACATCGGGGTCATTTTCAAGAGAAAAATCCTCACCAATCGCTAACGCCAGTGAGTTTTCCAGAACACTAAGATTTTCAGGGTGAATGGGAGTCATGGGCTGGGGCTAAGAGCAAAGTAACTTTTGAGGTTTAATTTTAATTAAGTGCCTTGGCGATCGCAGTGCCAAGTTGATGCAATGTTTTCTCCCGTACAAAATCGGCGGCCGCTCGTGCCGACTCTGCCAAGATAGTATCAGTGTTGGGAGTTAATTTCAGCGCACCCCCCAAATATCCCAATGCCCTGCAATAATTATCGGATAAATTAGTCGCAGCCAGACGCTTTACAAAGGAGTGATCACCGCGACGAAACGCATCTAACGCCTGCGTGTGTAAATCCGACTCAGGATTTCCTAAAACACTAAGAATGGCATCGACAGCTTGATTTACTCGCTCTAGTGTTAGCTCTTGTGTTTGTACTGTTTGCACCATTGTTACTCTTAAGTTTTCCTCATATTGGGCTGACTCATTTTAGTATTTTTTACGCTAAGTGGTGGTAAAAGCAGCATTGTCCCACTATTTTGTCGGCCCTTGAGGTGTGGGGGTTGGGGAGTTATTGTCAAAAATTTGACAATTTAATAGAGCGATGAAGAGATATTCAATGACTTTTTTGTGTTAGGGCTGACGATCTCTGTACGTGATCTGACGGTAAATAAACAGAGAGTTTCTAATAACAAACACCATTATTCATCTGTGGGAGTCTGGATGGTTGTTGTTTTGCGTTGCGGCTTGCCTGACTTGTCTATACGCGCTTCTATACCGTCGGTTGATCAATCGTTGCTATCAGTATTGATATCAGCAGCTAGTTACTTAGTTGCAACAAAAAACTTCATGGAATACCTTCACTGTTAGAACAAACTCAACACTCAATTTAGGTGATGCTATTGGAGAAATAGCAAAGCCATTTGTCCATGAAAAAACCGTTCAAACGTCTCTTGGCGCTAATCCGGCAAATTTTTCGATTCTTCTCATCCACTGAGAAACCAAGTACTCCTCCTTCTTATCACCCGCCTGTTCCTCCCATTCCCACTTTCGTTCCCCAGTGGGAGAACGGGTTGGTGCTAGTTTGTTCACAGTGTACAGTAGAGGAATTTTCTCTTCGTTCTCATCGCATTAATAGAGGTACAACAGCTTCAGAAGAATTACAGAACTGGCTGAAATCTCGTCTAAAATTTGATGGATTGTGGGGTAAATATCGGGTTGTTAGCACCAGTTGTTTGGGAGTTTGTCAAAGCGAGCGCGTTGTTGTTGTTCTGCATCATGATGCAGTTGGACAACAGTGCTTCATTGTCTCACCTCAAGGCGAACGCGAAATTCTCTACTCCTATATCAAACAGCTCAATCAGTGATACCCAAACCGAATTTTCTGTGCCAACGTTCATCTTGGGTGTCAATAAGTACTTAGATTTCACTCCCCACTTCCTCAATGGGTTCTTGCTCAACACCCTCTAATTTTGCCAAATTCTTCCTGGCATACTCCCGCACTCGCTCATCTGGGTCATTCTCTGCTCTGTCGCGCAAAAGTGGTAAATTTAAGGGATGATCGGGATATTGCTCGATAATTGCCATAAGTGCAATGTACCGAGGATTTGGGTAGTCTCTTTGGCGAACAAAGGGGTCGTTGATAGCACGATTATAAAAAAGCTCAAACATACCAGGCTGATCTTTCCAACTCGTAGCTAATTCATACACTGCTATGTATCGCACGAATGAATCATTGTTTTGAACACAGGTTTTGAGGATAGGTAAAATGTCAGGATCATCTTTCCAACCCTTGGCTAGCTCATGCACTGCTGTCACCCGTACTATAGTGGATTTACCGATATGAACACAGGTTTTGAGGATAGGTAAAATATCAGGATCATTTTTCCAACCCTCAGCCAGCTTTTGTATGACCATAGCTGTTACATCTTCTTTAGCTGGTGAACCTGGTTGGATGTATGTCTGAGCAACATCTTTGAGCCAAGATAAGATTTCAGTGTAATGTTTCCAACTCGTTACAACTGCCGCAACTGCCTTACTAAGATTAGAATAAACGGTTATTTTTAGAGAAGAGTCTGTAAACTTACCGTAAGACCAACCAAAGCCAGAGCTTCTAGCATCATTATTTATTGAGTAGTTGAGTAGTTTAATGCAAATCGATAAATTTTCATAGTGGCTCCTCATTTCCGAAAGACATTTAGCTGCCAGAAACAAATTAAGAAATTCTTTTTGATTACCATTTTGAGCAATTAGATAATCAATAATTACGCTTGTAAACTTTGCCTCAATCATCCCCGAAATCAGTTGCAGTACTTCATGCCAAGTTTCATCCTGCCAGTGCTTGCCAAAAACTTCTGTCTTCAGTTCTTCAATTGAAAGTGTTTGCGTTTCTTTAAACTGCCAAACAAACTCCCAAGCACAGAAATATTCTAAAAATGTCCGATGCACAAAGGCGTAGTAATCTGCTCCCAAATAACACAAAATGAAGTTGCGTTCTCGTAGTTGCTCAATCATTAACCGTGCTATTCTTCTTGGTTGAGCAACTCCTATATCTTGCAAATAGCCAAATAAAGTATGTTCTAACTCGTCTTTACTAATCAAGTTACCAGCCAAACCAGTTTCTGCTGCTTGCATTTGGTAAGCAACTTGACGCAACATTGCTTGTTTATCTTTCAAGTCAATCGTGTAAGGATCTATATCGTCAACTGTGAGTAATTTTGCTTCCACGTCCCATTGATGCAGCAGTACTCGTGAAGCTTGTTCGTAAAGTGTGGCTCTATCTCTGGGCAATTCTTGGCTACGATTTAAAATAGCCATCATTGTCAGTAGCAGAGGATTTCCTGCTAATTCCGCAATGGCTTTTAATTCGTCAATTGCTCTTTGCAGTCGCTCTCGTTTTCTCTCTTTATCTATGGAGTCATTAAAGGTTTCTTCATGCCAGCGGTCGATAAAATTTTTAATCTGTTTTGGCTCTAAATCTTGTAACATGAAGTGCTGAAATCCGGCATCGCGCAACTGTTGCGGCTTATAGCCAATCACACGAGAAGTCACAATTACCTGCACATTAGGATATTCATTCGTGAAGCGATGAATAGCGGTAATGACATCTTCGCGTTTACGAGGGTCAAATACTTCATCCAAACCATCAAACATAACTAGGGCATTACCAGCCTTTAGCTGTTCGTGCAATTTATGCTGGTCTAAGTGACACAAGCAACCTGGACTTTGATGATAAAATTCTAGAAAATTCTGACAATGACCATCATCGTGATTACGCATATAGGTGCGTAATTCAATCAGCAAAGGAATCGGTAAATGAAATTCCTTTTTATCAAGGGTTTGTTCTACCCAATCTAACGCCTGGTATTGCAATAAGGTAGACTTGCCTGAACCAGGGTCGCCTAAAATTACTATATATTTATAAGTTTGCTTGTTTTGGAAGATATCTAATACAGAATGTAGCGGCTGCTCAACATAAACGCTTTTATAGCTTTCTAATTTTTCTAGTTCAATTTCCGTGTCTAGTTGGTTATTTGCTTGCAATCGTCTTAACTGTTCTTTCGTTAGTTCTGGTACAATCTGGTGAACTTCCCGCACATTTTGGGGAATAAACATTCGCCATAATCTCAGTTCGTTATAGGCGCAACCAGTAGTGTCTAAACTATCTAATTTCAAATTGGCGTAGCGTTCGCGAATTGCTTTTTGATATTGTTCTAAATTAAAATTGGGTGTAATATTACCACTTTCTTGTTGATGTTTTTGGATAACATTGAGTTTTTGGAGAATAAGTATATTTCTTAACTCCTCTGATTCCGAGAGAATTTGCTGGCATTTCCTGAGATAATTGTCTGTCACTAATTGCCAGTTAAACTTAGCTGGCATAGCTGGCAAGCCAAGACTTTTCCAAGTATTTTCCAGTTTTTGATAATCTAAATCATCACAATCAGCGTCAAAAGCCTTACCCAGAATTTCTTTAACAGATTTATTGTAGATAAATGTCTTGAGGGGTTTAGCAAATTTCTTAATGTCTTCTTCAGATAGTCTGCTAAACTTTAACTCTTCTTCTACTAATTGCAAAAATTCCTTTAGTGCCTTAGCAATAGCTTTTTGAATTGGTTCTTTCTGAAATATCGCAGTAACGTTGTTGAAGCGGCCTTTAAAAAAGTCTTTGGCGTAGTCCTTGGCTAGATCCTTAGCAAATTCTTCGTTGAGAATAGTTTTGACAAGGAGTCCGAAAGCATTTGTTGCTACCCAGCCAATTAACCATTCAACCATAATACTCATGCCTGCTTGCTCAGTATTTAACTACGAGTATAAACACTGCGGATGGTGTGTATTAGTCATGGTTGTATAATCCTTGTTGGTTAATTTCGGTTAACTGTGGGATGAGTGCGCTTTGGTCGGTTCTAAGCAGTGGCAAGATTTCCTAGAGGGTAACTCATCATTCCGCTATGAAACCGCGTCTTATGGCGGTTCTTCTTTATTCACAATATTTTGAATAAATATCATTATTGCTACTGATGCGATTAGCAGTAATAGTCAGTGAAGCTAGAGAAGTGTTTGAAGCTTTGATCACAAAAAATTATGTCAATTCCACAATTTCTTGCTGCTGCTAATGGCATAGCTCAGTTATGGTCTTCTGCTGACGGACAATTTTTAGGATTGCTATCAAGTGACCGACATGATACGAACTCCATTAGCAATCTTCATGGGATTTATGGCAGTTTGCATGGCACGCATAGTATTCGTAACCCACATGGTTTATACGGAGGTGTTCATGGAGGACACAGTCCTTATAATCCTTCCTGTGGCAACCCGCCTGTTGTTTCCTATCAAAATCAAATAGTGTTAGTTATTACAAGAAATACTCATATTCAAACGAATGGATTACCAATAATTGATCCAGATTTTCTGTTAGGTGTATATATGCAACTTGGTTATTCACCAAATATGTTTTACCCTACCTCAACCCCAATGGATAGATTAAATCAAGCTGCTTGGAATACTCAGCAGTCTTTAAATCAATCAGCAGCAATTATTGCATCTATGTTTCGGTAATTATTGAAGGGCATTACATTCGCGGCTATGGCACGGTAACTTTACCGTGACTGAAGAAGCTAAATCAGATAAATGTTGCCATCATCATCTAGCCCAGCTATTTCTGCCTTAACCAGTTCTGCAAAAAGCTCACGAATCATTGCAGCATCCGCATCTTTAATAACTCCGTTTTTGTTCACTGTGTTAACGCTCATAGGCTTGTCTAGTGTTGCTTCTTTCCTGAGCAGATAATCCAATAATTTTTGAGCGTTTTCGCTTATCTGTGGTTTCTGAAGTTCATTACTGCCTTGTGTTGCATCAATTTCAAACTCCAGCGCCTTGCGGTTTTCAGCTTGCTTTAGCTGCTGCTGGATTGCTTCAATTTCAGCGTCCAACTCTTCTGCACTGACAGGAATATAGAGAGTTTCGCGGAATCTATCAATTGCATCCGCCATTTCAATGGCTTTCATTGCCTCGTAGGTTTCCCCACCTAGTTTTAAATCAGTAGCCCGTTCTTGAGTTAAAGATTGCAATTCGGCAGTTTTGTTAATTGCCTCCACAGTCTCGTTATACTCGCTAATTTCAGCCATTTCTCTGGCTGCATATCCAGCCAAGGGAAAAGCAGCACAGGCTATCGTTATCCCCAAAATTTTTGTAAGAGCCTCGTTAAAGTAAATTTTTGTTGGTTCTACCCTTGGTTGAGAGGGATTTTCAATTGTGTAAGCCCTGTTCTGGCAAGTGGTAATACCAAAGTAATCTTCACAAATGCGATACTCTCGCCAATCCTTTAAATAGCCTGGTATTGCTAGCCCCAAACTGACTAAACCTACAGTAAAACTGCCAAGGGCTAATTCTTTGTAGCTAATTTTTAACGTAGTTTCAGCCACAGCACATACCCTCCCCCAACAACGATTAATGCGATCGCCCCAACAACAACGGCTGACACGGTATCTCGGTAGAGCCAAACCAAATTCCAAAAGCCAAACAATGAGCAGAAAACAGCCGCAATACGCAACAAGCTAGCTGTTTTGTTGTGAGGGATATTACTAACAAAATAGGTGATGGTTAATATAAAAGCGATTGGGTAAATTAAAAGCAACTTGGGGGCTATTTGGACTACAAAAGCAACTGCAATACCTGTACTCATCCACGAGAGAAACTCAGCCCAGTTGCTTAAGTGGATGTAAAATTTAGTCCCTTTACCGCTTGGTTTTGGTTCAAAACTGGATTGCATGTAATCTTACGGGGCATTTCTGCCCCAGCTCCTTCTAGTTATTTATCAGCTTTCAAATGCCCGTAGCGGATGTACTCAGCATCTTTCTGCCGCTTGATGCCGACAGATGCTAATAGTTCTTGACGGGTTTGTTGTAACTGTGCGGTTGCTGCTTGCCGTTTCTCACCAGCTTGTTTTTGATTCTCAATAAGTTGCAAACTGGTTTTGAGCTTGCCTTCTCCCAGTTGCCCCATAAGTTCGTACTTTGCATCCAGGGCTTTAACCTTGCGGTCAACTTTCGCGGTTAAAGACTGAGCGTGTTTGTTATAGTCAGCAAGCGCCAGGAATGCGTCAGCAGTGGACTTGTCGATCCGCTTTTTGCCCTGGACAACTATGTTTGTACTGGCAGCGTAAAACTCAGCTAGTTTGACTTGTCCAGCCATCAGGGTTGCCGTGTGCTTTAACATTTGGGCTAAAGCTTTGGTGTTTAACCGGGCTACTTCTGCAACCTTGCCAACAGCAACAACTTTTTCCTTAAATGCTGGGTCTTGCATGTTGATATCAGGAAATTGCAGCCCGTAGGATTGGTACAAACCTTGCAGCATTGAAATAGCTTGAGGTAATGCAGCCTGTTTGCCCATGTTTGCAGGTGCGGTAGAGAAATCACCCTTGCCACCTTTGACAACAGAAATTTGACGGTCATTAGTATTGGCCAGTTTGTTGAATTCCATGTATTTGCTCTCTTTGCATTTGTGTAATTGACGACACGATACGATAAGTCGTAATAAACAGAAGTCCAGTGAACAGAAGAAGTACAAGAGCCATCCATGCTTCTAACAAGCCGGAATTGGATGATTCTTCTTCACGATGGGTTGTTGTGGTGGTGGTCGTGCCATCCGCAAAGGTATCAACTTGTTCGGTACGAATGACAACACGCTTAGTCATTGGTATTGTTATTAGATTTGGGTTAGCCAAGCCTCTGGTTCTTCGTCATCAGCAAAAGAAGTTCCTTGAGTTGCGATTGCGTACAGTTCTTGTTCTGTGCTGTCTAAGTATTCAGTAAAGGCTGGGTCAGATTCATCACTAGCCCATGCGCCTACTTCATGCAGAGTTTTGTAAGTGTTCCTGACTCTTGCCCGTGTGGATGCACTCAGTATCAAATCGATGGCTTGCTCCGAGCCTTGGGCAATATTCCACAGAATCTTATGGTCAATCTCGCCACTGTAGTTCCCTAAAAGCTGTCCGTGTGCTAGTGCTTCGGGAGTGTCATCAATATCTTGGAAATAGAGGTAACTCGTTAATTGATTCGAGCCTTGCAGAGTTAACAAACATCACGCCGCGTTCTCCTTGCGTCCTACAAACGTTTCGTTGACTGCCTTCTCCAAAGTTTTTCGTAACCAATAAGCAGGGGTTACACCGTCCATGTCAGCAAGCATTCTGATTATTGGTACTAACTCAGTGGGTACGTCCCAGTTAAGCCGCTTGCTCTTGCTGTGCATTGGTTTGTTCCTCCTGATGCTCAGTATTCTGTTCAGTATTAAGTTCAGTTACATACAGTCTTTTGAGTTCTGATAAAGCAATCATTCCTGGATCTGAAGTCTCGATTAAATGCTCTTTAGGTATGCCTTGTTTGAGCATTTGTTCTTTAATCAAGTGATGGGCGGGTTTGATAGCAAAACCTCCACCGCACAACACAACGGGATGTCTACGTGCGCTTGTACCGAGTGATTCAAGGGCAAAAGTGAGGGGACTATCCTTAATCCAGTTTTTGATAGCTGTCTCTAGTGCTTGCCCGATATCACGTCCATCAGGGGCAATGGCTGATACTTTCCCGTCTTGGATTGTTGCGGTTTCTAGTACTTCTCGCAGTTGACTGGGCTTAATTACTCTGGATGAATCAGTATTGGCGACAGCCTTAGCGAATTCCTTGATTAACTGTGATACACCACCACCGCCGTTGGGTTCGTGAGCTATGCGTTTGGGATAAAGCCCAAGGTTGCTGTACTCAGAAACACACGCTGTTCCATAGCCAACATCAAATGTAAATAATGTGGGGCGTTCGAGCTTGTTACCTCGCCCATGCAGTGCAGCGCCGTAGCCTTCTGGGTAGTTAAGAGCGCCTTTAGAAAAGGAAAGCCGATATTTCACCCCATCTACTTGCATCCACTTGCATTGATTAATTGCTTTTTTGAGTGTTAGAGGGTTGGCAAGGCTGAGAGTTACTAAGCGGATGGTCAATGCTCGATTTTTGTCGTTGGCTCCTGTTGAGTATTTGTAGAGGTTGGGTAGGCTTGCAATCGCTCCTAGTGCAAGAATTGGGAAATAGCGTACTTTGTTGTCATCATCGTCTGACATTGCCACCCATTCAGTACCTTGGAGTTTGGCACTACGACCAACCACCCAATGCTCTAGCTTGTCTTTGAGCTTTCCCTCTAACTCTACTTTTTCTCGGCTCATGCTAAAGGCTCCCATTTCCCCAAAGGGCGGTGATTCCACCTCACACACGATTGAGTCAAGCACGATACTTGATGAAGCAACCCCGTTAATAATGGGCATTGCCTTAATACGAGAGCGTCCGCAGTCCATGACGATGATGATTTCTTGTTTTGGGATGGTTACACGGGGTTTTCTGGATTTGGATTGTTTCTCAGTATCCTCAGTAGTTTCTAAACCTGTTGTAATCTGTGGAACTCCAACTGTCACATCGCTTTCTTGTGGTTCAGTGATTTCTGGAGTAGTTTGTGTTGCTGTTTCGTTCTTTTGACGTGGCATTGACTTCTCTCCTAATTAAAATTTCTCGGAACTGTCACACATCTAAGCTCTACGTACAGAGTCGTATTTATCACTTTGTCTGCTGTTGCTGAACAAGAAACTATGAAGGCTGATTTACTATGCTCCGGGTGACTGGTTCCGGGTTAATTTTTCAAAAATACTCTTTGTTTTCGTACCCGGACGTTTTTACCCGGAGATACCCGGAAGCCTTGCAGAATCGACCCGAAAGCGCCCGGATGTCTACCCGGATAATTGAACGTACCCGGAAACTACCCGGAAGAGGTTTAAGGGCATTTTGAGGGTCAAATTGTACTGATGACATTTTTAAAGCCCTACTGAGAATTGGGTGGCTTGCTTGCTATGCCAGTTTCGGAAGAATTTAGATTTGACATAATCTGCAACAGCAGATAATTAACCACCTCACCAGCGTCGCTAATGCCCAACTCTTGAGCTTTTGCATTGACAAACGGTTGCAAAGGCTGTCTAATGCTGACTCGCATTTGTTTACTCCTTACGCAGATATGTTGATGAGTGAGCGGAATGACTACCGCTTTATCGAGTTATCAAAGTTCTGAAAATTATTGTTGTGCAAGGCTTTTCGGATAACTGCGATCACTGCGTCGTTATTACACGCTTTGACCGCTTTTGTCTTTTCTGTCTTACAAGAGTTATATTAATATAAGACAGCTTTTAATTGCAAGACATATTTAATTAAATATAACTGGCTATAGTAACATTGCTTTATAAGATGGTTTAATAGAACTCTATTATTACCAGACAAGTTTATATGCCAGTTAGAAACACTATAAGGAGGTTTATTGAGGAAAAGCTCAAAATTACGCGCTATGAGTTCAGCGAACGCACAGGTTTAAGCAAAACAACCGTTTATAACTTATATGACAATCCTGAGCAAATACCTAATAGATTAGCGCTTAATAAAATCTGTGACTGCTATAAAATCCAGCCCTGTGAGTTGTTGGAATGGAGTGAAAAATAAATATTAAGAAAGCCAACTTGACCGCCCAATTGCAAATTTTGGCATTTGTAAAAAAATATTAATTTCACGTCTAAAATTAATTTTTAATGTCGCCAATGTTAGCCGTAAAAGACCCACCAAACGATTTTCAACTCCCGCCGCACAACGAACCGGCGTTAAAGATGATTAGGGAGGCGAAAGACTATGAGTCTACTGTGGCTCTAGCAGCTGGTGGTGCTGCGTTAGCTACATGCGGCATGGTTCATCCGTTAGGCTGGGTTCTTTTTGGATTGGCTTATAAGCCATTAGTACGAGTTGAAAAACTTGCGCGGCTGGAAAGATTAACAGCGCTACTTTTGGATGAGTTTAAAAGCGAGGGAATACAAATCTTTCCGGTGCTTCAAATAGAGGACAAGAACCCTATCGACTTGTTTATTAGATTTCCACGAACAACTCATCTGTTTATCTCCATCCGGTCAAAAGGAGAGAGAGAAATTGTCTACAACGAAGCTAGAGAGGTTTTACAAGTCAAGCGCAAAGACAAGAATGGACTCAAACTATGGAAACCCTGCCCACTTGTTGAGTTGGCTGATTACGAGAAGTGGCTCAACAAGAACAGAGATAAGTTTTTGATGTCTTCCCGTGAGGCTCAGAAGACTCCCACAGCAAAAGTTTTGGTCTTATGGCCTCCTACCAAGGCGGCTCCAAATCACAATGAACATCTTTATGGTGAGGTGGGAAGTATGAAATTTCTGGCTCTCAGGAGAAAAGGTACTGCATTTGTTATTCAACAGGAGGAAGTAACCGAATTTGTTAGGGCTTGGTTAGCCAAGTACAAATAAGCTAAAAGTTGAAAACCCCGTGTCCCGTTGGGATACCGAGGTTTTCAGATTTTTATTTAGTTTGGAGTTGGGGTATCGGGTTTTTGGAAGTGCCTGATTAATATCCCTAACAGTAATTTTATCTTAACTTTTGGTGTATTAAGCCATTGTAACAGTGGACACCCAGAGAGAAAGAGCAACTCAGGAATTTTAGAAGATTGTATTTCTGAATGTTTGTATAAAAGATTACTGTACAGGATAGCCCCAATTCCTCCAATACACTTACTGGAGGATGGGCAAAATGCCACAATCACAACAATTTAATAACTCGCTTCAGCAGCAACAACCCTCGTATATAGAAGCAAAACACTGGAATGAATGGTTAGCCAGTGCCGTCTCCCCAACACTAACCGCTCTAAACGTCCGCTCCCTCACAGGAAATGAAGTATACGAATATTTACTTTATGCCCTACCTCAAACAGCCAGACGCAACGACGGGCGACTGCGAGACAAGTACTTAAGGCAGTATGCTCACGTCTCTTCTGGGGGATGGTGGGTAAGCGGACTTGACCCCCGAAATCATTGGCAACCAATGGAATGGGGGCGTTTTAAGCCCGACAACCCACGTATTGATTGGGAGAAAGGCAAATTCGTCAAATACGAATCGCCACCCAAAACACCCAACCGCGTCACCTACTTCAATGTCCCAGACTGCATTTGGAATAAAATTGCACGGCGTTACAAAATTAAGCGGTATCATTCGCCCTTAGCCCTGCGTCTTTTTGACAGACTTCATCCCCTCCTGTTTTGGGAATGGGTGCAGCGACACCCAGAAATCCCCATTATCATTTGTGAAGGCGAAAAAAAAGCCGCTAGTTTGCTAACTCTTGGTTTTGTAGCTGTAGCCCTCCCTGGTATTTGGAACGGGCGAATAGGCAAAAAGGATTTTGACGAACGCCTGCACCCCGACTTAATACCCTTAGCGCAACCAGGACGCAAATTTATTACCCTCTTCGACTACGAAACTCAACCAAAAACCCGTTGGTCAGTTTACCAAGCCATTGTTCGTACTGGTAAGACCATTTTGGCTGCTAGTTGTAGTAGTGAAGTAGCATTACTGCCAGGGCCAGAAAAAGGCGTTGATGATTTTGTTGTCGAACGTGGCGAAAATGCCAACGCACTACTTACTGCCATCATCGATGATGCCAAAACACTTTCAGATTACCAGCGCTCGTACCGTCAAAGTTGCCGAGGACTGAGCAAGAAATACACTCCACATATTAGGGTAAATGTCAAGTACCTGTCCGAAGCAGTCAAGCTACCCCAGTCCGGGCTAGTTGGGTTATGCAGTGACATGGGGACGGGCAAAACCGAGTTATTGAAAAAGTGGCGCGAAGACAATCCACAAGCAAGATTCCTCAACAACGGACATCGAGTTAACTTGCTCAAAAACCTAGCACAACGCCTACAAACAGAAATGTATTCTGACTTGGGTTATGTGGGTTTAGCCAAAGCTACTGCCCTCAGCATCACCATCGACAGCTTGCACAAGCTTAACACCGACGCACTCAAATATGGCTGTATATTTATTGATGAAGCTTGCCAGTACCTAACTCACCTACTGCACAGTAAAACCTGCAAAGAACACAGAGCTGAAATTCTAGAGGTACTGGAATATATAGTGTATAACACGCCACTTGTAGTCATCGCCGACGCACACCTGGACGACGTGACAATAGACTTTTTTAGAGCAATGCGTCCACCAGGCGAAGAACCCTTTATTATCAAAAACGACTGGAAGAATGGGGGACGTACTATTTATTGGTATGAGGGTAATGATACAAGCGCCTTAGTTGCTCAAGTTTCGGCGGCGCTGATGGCAGGTCAGAAAATTATGGTGGCTTCTGACTCCAAAAAATTTATTAAGAAACTTGAATATTCGTTGACTAACCGGGGGGTTAAGTGGGTTGAAGCTCCGGCGGAGGGAGCAGAGGGTGCTTTTGGTGCAGGGGATGCAGAGGGAGCTTCTTCTCATATGCAGCTGCTAGAGCAACAAATGCAGAGGGAACTGGGAGAGAAAAATACAGATGAAGGTGCAGAGGGTGCTTGTGGAGAATTATCTCAAAAACTTTCTTCTTCAAGTGCCTCAGAAGCTTCAAGTGCTTCCTTAGCTCCCTCTGCCTCCCCTACTCCCCCTGCCTCAAGTGCCTCAAGTGCCTCAAGTGCCTCCCCAACCCCAAGACTCCCAAATCGCCTACGCATATGGTCTATCCACTCAGAAAACTCTGGCAGCGAAGAAAACGTTGCTTTTATTAAAGATATAACTAATGCTGTAAAAAGCCTGGATGCGCTATTCGTCTCCCCCAGCCTGGGAACCGGGGTAGACATTCCCGAATATCATTTTGATGCAGTGTTTGGAGCTTTTCACGGGGTTTCTCAAACTGCTACCGAGTGCGCCCAACAACTTTGGCGCTATCGCCCCATAGTACCAATTCACGTTTGGGTAGCCCCAAGACCCCCCTTCGGTTATTTGGACACTAACGCCAGCAAAATTAAAGAGCGCCTGCTGCAAACTAATGAAATGACAGCTTTCCTGCTGAGAATTGACCGTGAAACAGGTAAGCGGGGCGCTGAGAAAGACTGGGCGTTGGATGCTTACTGCCAAATTATGGCTAACCGTCACCAATCAATTAACAATTTACGAGCTGATTTGCGTGATTTGTTGACTGAGATGGGCAACCAAATTATACCAATGGGAACTGACGATAATGATGATGCTGTATATGAGCTTAAAAATGCCGCAGCTGCCCTAGACATTGCCTACTATGAAGCTGTTGCATCAGCCAAAGATATTTCAGCAAGTGAGTATCGCACCCGCAAAAGTAAGGACTATCTCAAGCCTACTGAAGTGTTTGAGTGTGAGAAATTTCGCCTTCTGGATGCCTACGGAATGGAAGTTACGCCCGAACTGGTCAAAAAAGACGACGGTGGCAGATTCCAACGGGCGATCTCTTCACTAGAGGCAATTTTATCTGAGCCAGAAGGGATAATTGTTGATCCACATACTGGAAGACAATACCCAGCACCGCCAACTATTGTGGCAGATAAAGACTACCACGAGAGAAACAAGCTACCGTTGTGTATGGACTGGGGCAATTACTCCGCACGGTGGCTGGCTAGGTTCAGCTTGGGGCTGCATGGTATTCTCAAACGCTTGGTTAATGGGGAAGAGATTACTGCTGCTGACCCAGAATGTGTGCAAATGACTGAAATAGCCAAACAGTGTGCGGCACACGTAAAAGCCATCCTTGGGTTTACGGTTCCCCCTGATTGTAAACCGATATGGCTGTTGGGGTTATTACTTGACCAGTTGGGGTTAAAACTCTCTGACCATAAAAAAGGGCCAAGGGGTCAACAAGTTAAATATTTTTCGTTATCTCAAGAGGAATTGGATTTTGCATTGGCAGTAATTGCCCACCGCGAGCGCAAGCGTACTCAAAAGGAAGAGCGTGTGCGTTCTACCGCTACTGAAAATGCTGCAATGCAAGCTATGTATGGAGTTTCACCGCCAAATGCCCCCGTATCCACCCCCCCCCATAATTGTATAAGGGAACCCCATTTGGAGGGGGTGAATACTACCGACTCTGAACTAGGAAAATCACCAATCACCAATATTGATTTTGAGCAATTTGAACCGTCTGATGGCAACCCCACCCCCATAAAAGCTTGTGTCGAACGATTAACAGAGGGTATTAAGTATGGGGTTGAAGCCATAAAATCTATCCTCAAGCGTTGGACAACCGAACGGCGGTGGTGTGCGGTGCTGTTGTTGGAGAAAATTGCTGAAAGCGAACTGCGGCGGTTGGAGGAGTTAGCGCCTCAAATTTACGAGTGGCTCAATGAATCGATATTACCGATGGAGGGTGCAACTAACTGATCACGCGGGAATTTCTTGATATCGATGTGTCCTCACAATAAATAGAAGTCAAACAATGCTTGTTGGCTTCTTAATTGACTGCTCTCACACTGCCAATTGGTGATCAGTCGGTCGTCTTTGGCTTTGCGATTTGACGCAGATCCTCAACCGTACCCACCGTTTCCAGCCCTGCCAGAATCGCTCTTAATTCCTCAACATCTTGGATTTGAGAAATTTCTGGTAAGATTGCTAACCCCTCACTGCCAAATTTCAGCTTCAAGCCCAAGGATATGCCTTCCAACAGTCCTTGCCTAATACCACTTTTCTCAATACTTGTAATGTATGGCATACGCCTTGACTCCTCGTACTGACTTAATTCTTGCTGAAATTCTTGTTCTAACTCTTGGGGTAAGCTCATTACCCAATCGATAAATCGAAAGAGGTTGATAACATCCTCTCGCGAAAAGCCTTGCTCATACAGTCGTTTGGTCAGCGCCAGCTTCCATTGTTTACGCAGTAGCCGATTATTACGGGTTTCTATTGCTTTTAAATGAGCCATAACTACCGTAGCAAAAGGGTTGCGATTGGACTCTAGCTCTGACCACTGTTGTTGATAGTCTAGCAATTTCACCACTGGAAATCTAAAACTGATTTCACAGCCAAATAACTGATAACCAAATTGCTCTGGTCGCCAACTGGTACGTTCATCTCCCAGCACCCCCAGAGTTGCTACTGAGCGCTTGTAACGATCATAAATTCTGTAATGATAAGTAAACATTCGCTCTGCAAAGTCACTTTCTTCCTGGCTCTGTACTTCCACATGAATTAAAACCCAAGCTTCTTTGCCCCCGTTGCGATAAATCTTAACTAGCTTATCTACTAGCCTTCGTCCTAGTTTTGCATCCCGCACAATTTTTTGCAGTTCGTTGTCCAAAAATTCTCTGTCGCGTGTCCAATCGATTTCCCCATGAGCTTGGGGGAAAAAGAACAAAATAAAGTCCTCAAAATATCCTTGTAGGATGTCTTTCCAGGGTGTGTCGAATTCAGTTTGGGGATTGTTCATGTAGGAAATAAATAGTCAGTGGTTGCTGGCGCTCCTGTGTAGGTTTGCTCCTTGTTAAGATTAAATCTTTGCTCGCACCTACTTGACATTACAGCTTGAAAACTTAAGATATTAGCTGCTTATTTCTTTCTTAATAAATAAACTAGTTCTATGCAAACTTTGTCGTGATTAGGGGTGTATTTGTGGTAGCAGAGCGTGGAGTGTCTGCTCTTGTAACTCAGAGGACGATGTGTTCACCTTCAACCCTTATTTTTTGCGATTAGGGTCAGTACCGAGATATTTTTCAACCCTCTGTAACTTGGTATTTGTCCAATCAGTACGCGACCAAATACCTCGTAAATAATAGTTGATCTCATTGGAGATATTCACCGGAATAACTTGATTCATAAAAAAGAAAAAAACCAGAGAACATAACGAAGTCATAGAAGCCACAAAGAAAGTTTTACTTTGTGGTTCAGAGCGAAAAACCTCTTTCTCTATCGTGATGGGTTTCGGGGGAGGAGTGTTTTTTAACTCTCGGATGACTGTGGTCATCCTGTTGGTGTGATTTACTAGTTCGCTCGCTTGTTTCTTCAAGTCGGACACTTCGCTCTTTAAGCCTTTCAACTCTAAGCTCTCTAATGTGGTTGAGGACTTGGGCATACTCTGTGACTGCCCCATTAAGAGAGTTAATTGCTCCATCCAATCTGCGTTGTTCTTCTCGAACTCGTTCCAAGAGAGATTCTGATTCTTCAGTTCGCCCGTTAGCATCTCGATAGTCGCCATCGCCTTGCTCAGAAGCTGATTCTGAATTAAATTCGTTTGCGCCCATGCCTGCAACTCTGCCCTATCCCTTTCCCTTTCAGTTTTTTGTGATTGCTTAAAACTTTCAAATTCCTTGTACAATCTCCCCAGCGCTATTTTGACTTCACCTAGTTCATTAGCTACGAGTGAGTTAGTAGTGTCAGTAGTAGAAATATGGTTATCACTGCTATTACTGTTGTTGTTGTTCATCAGTTTTCTTCCGCCCCCGACGAGTCTTAATTTCAGTTGAGTCCGGCGAAGAGTGAACCACTGATTGATTCACTTCTTGTTGATGCAACCCCAAATAAAGAGCAGCCAAATCAAGTTCAGGCTTGGCTTGGTCTAAAAACCCACTCACTAAAAGGTAATCCCCAAAGGGAAACCCATTATCCTCAGTAGCAGCAGAGTAAGGCAGACCTTTTTCTACCAACATATCAAAAGTTGAGTAATCCAGCTCAGGCATTTCAATTTCTATGCCTTTTAACTCTGCAATAGTTATTCTAGTTTTACTATTTTCCCAACGCTGAAAACCCAAACCCTTATCCCAGCAGAGATTCTTGACCACCACATAATCTACTTTATTGCCGCAGAACTCCATCATCACCTTTAGGCTATTAATCACCGGATAGGTGAGGTTTAGCACAGTCACCATCGTCACCCGATAACCCAAATCAGCAGCAATTTTAAACAGCCCAAACTTACTAATAATCTCCCTAGTCTTATTGCCACTCGCCCCTGGCATATCCATCACAACAGTATCAGGAGACATGGCTTTAATTTCAGTAAAAAAGCGCTTCGCCTCAGCCACCTCCAGAAAGTTTAAAAGCCTTACCCCAGAGCCAAAATTTCGATAATACTCATACAATTCTGGATTTTCAGTATCAGCATCATAAGCTAGATAATTAATGCCCTTGTCGTGCATTACATCCAGTAACAAGCGAGTGAAGGCAGTTTTCCCCGTCCCTCCTTTTCCTCCTAAAATCATCACAATTCGCTTCATAGGCTACTCCTATCAGTGACATTGAATTGGGAATGAGCCTTAGCTCCTCCTTTTTTCCCCTTAGCACTTTGAGAAGGTGATGCACCTGAAGTTGAAGCTTTGTCTGGTGATGAACCAGATTCTTTATTTGATTCTACTGCTGATGATGTCTCACCAGTTGTTATTAAATCGTTAGTTGAAGAAAAATCTGATTCAACCAATGATTCATTACTTTGCTGAAGTATAGTTGTCGTCAAAGCTCTTTTATGAAAAGTCTTAATTCCACTGGCAGCCAGTTCTACCCCATGTCCCTTAAACACATCAGACACATCTTCATAAGAGTAGCCAGCATCCAACATATCCTGGATAGGTTTAGCCAAACTTTTGATTAACTCTTCCAGACTGATAGTTTTGGGAGTAGATGCCTTCTGTTTGAGACTAGCTTGGATATCATCAACTTTAGATAAAGGAACAGCTTTAGGTTTACGAGGCATAGATGGTCAAGATAATTTTTCTTATTTTAGGGTCAGACCCAGCCCCAGAAATTATAATTTTTTTGTGCTTAATTTGAAGTACTCAATGCTTGGAGTTTGAATTTCATCAAAAATCTACAATTAGCTGAAAGACCAACCAACCGTCTAAAATGCCAAATTCAAACTTTGTTTGATTGGAATTAGAGAGAGGGTGTAGATAGGTGCGGTAAACTAATGTATCAAGAGTGGGACAAGAAATTTAGTTGTGGTAACAAAGCGCATGTTTACTGCATTCTGATTCTCCGCTCTGCCCACAGTTTCCGTGTACTCCAGACCCGACCCACCCCGCGACGCGGGGAAGGCAAGCAATACGCCGTAACGCGCCTGCGGCGCTGCCTTCGCTTCGCTCAGGGGCGTGATTGCTTGTTGGGGGTGTCCCCCAAACCCCCATTCCCTTGGATACGGCGCAAAAAATAAGCCCAGCCTTCTGGGTAATATCGATACGCCCTCGAAATTGCCGCAAAAAATTGGGCAGGCTTCTGAGATAGATAATTCGCTGGGCCAATCGGATAAGCCTGATACAAGCCTGCCCAATTTTTCAGGTTTAGGCTCCGAAACAGTGCTAATCGTCGGGTCTATTAAGGCGCTTGCTTATTTTCAAGCCAAATGAAACCCCACATTCATAATTGTTGATTATGACAGAACCAGACCCCCGTACAAAATTAAGTAATCAACTAAAAGAAGCCCTAAATAATCGGACAGTAGAGCCTGATGAAAAGCGGGAAATAACCATCACTTTTAGAGTTAGCTATGCCGAGAAAGCAAGGCTAGAGCAACGATGCAGTGGAGTGGTGCAAAGCGACTATATCAGAGCCAGACTATTTGACTATCCTTTACCACAACCAAAGCTGACTATCCCAGAAATTAACAGACAAGTTATCTACGAGCTAAAGAAAATTGGTAATAACCTCAACCAGCAAACCAGAGCTATCAACGAAGCTGTAAAAATTGGTAGGCAACCGCTAACCAGCGATGTTAAAGAATATCTGCAAACAATTAAAGAATTAGCAGAACTATTAGAACAAACTCACGCTAACTTATCAAAGCCTATAGAGCAGGAGTAGCGGAATGATTACCAAAGTCAAAGCTAATAAATCATTTCGTGGCACTACTAAATACGTACTAGAGAAAGAGAAAGCCAAAATCATTGGTGGGAATATGTACGGAAAAACCACCAATGAATTAGTTGAGCAGTTCACGCTATCAGCCCACCTCAACCCCCAACTAAAAGACCCCTGTTATCACCTAATGCTGAGTGTGCCGAAGAATGATAGAACTTTAAATGATGACGAATTAGCTAATCTATCCCAACGTCACTTTGCCAATGTGATTGTCCTGTCAAGGCTAAAAGGTGATGAAGCTCAAGTTAAACAACCTGATAAAAGGATAGGCGATGCCAAGTTAAAGCAGTTAGTTGACGAATTTATAGAATCAGAACTACCAGCTTATGACTTCTTTATAGCCCGACATTCTGATAAAGAAAACGACCATACCCACATCGTTGCATCCAGAGTCAATAACCTAGACGGTAAATCCATCCGCACCTGGAACAATTACGCCCATTCAGAACATTCAGCCCGACTGTTAGAGCGAGAATTTAACCTAACTCCAGTACAAAATAGTTGGGAGAGTAAACGTAAAGCCATGACTCGCAATCAACTGGAACGAGTCGAACGTGATGGACTCCCAGGTGAAGAAATAATGCGAAGAGCGATTGAACAAGTGGCAGTTAATAAACCCACAATGCCAGAGTTTATCCAGCGATTATGGTCAGAACATCAAATCAAAGCTGTCGTTAGTTATTACAGTCAGGGTGGAGTCAGGGGTATTAAGTTTGGTATTGATGTAGGCTCAATTAATGAAGATGGTTCCCTCCGACTCCTTTGGAAACAAGGAGGAAATTTAAATAAATATAAGTGTTCATTTAAAAAGCTTCAGACAGAATTAGGGGTAAGCTACGACCCCCTACGGGATGATCCAGAAATTAAACGCCTAACTCAAATGATAGAATCTGCGACCATTAGGCAAGATAATCAGCAGACAATAGACTATCCATCATCTAATAAACTTACAGATAACCTCCGACTATCCACTAATAAAACTGAAACTATAGCATCAATTAAACCTCTGCTAACACAGGCTCAAGCAGTTGACCTTTACAACTATTACAGTACTGGACTTGACCAAGAATTGGTCACAGACCGGGACAAAGAAATAGCTGACAGGGCGCTTAAAGATGATAGGTCAGCCCCAGAGGTTGAAGAAATCTTAAAAGCAAGCCCAGCCCGATGGACTAATGATGAAGCTAAAGCATTGGTCTTAATCGCCAATAATAAACTTGTATCACAACAACCATTACCAGAACTGAAACCAGTAGAAAAACAGCATCAAGAGCAGGAATTATTAGCCATAGCAGTGCCTGTTGGTGTTGGGATAATCAATCACTTTCTTAAAGATACTGATAGAAATAGCCTCAGATTTAAACATGCAACTCTGTCAAAACAGGGTAGAGAATTGGTGTACACCCATGATGAAAGGGGTGAACTTTTTCGTGTAGCAGTCAATCGAAACGCTGAAGGTAATCTAGAGTATTCCCCAGTAAATGTGGGTGAAGTGTGCGTTGAAGATATTGAGACTTGGCAAAAGGCAAAGCAGATATTGCAAGAATATATAGAACTTCAACAGCTTCAAAAAACTCAATCTAAAGGATTATCAAGATAGGTGGTAACGGGGCGAATCGAAGAAATGGAGGCAGGCTTAATAGACTCCGCAATGAATCAATAGGGCTTTTCGACTATACCCAGAAGCCTGCCTCCATTTCTCAAGCCAAATGCGGTAACAGAAAGATTTGGAGTGAGCGCCCGCTCTTGCCAGGGGGGATAGGCGCATCCCCCCTGGACCCCCGCGCAGCCTGTTGCCGAGTGAGAGCCGACTAAAGTTGCCTCGCAGGGAATGAGGTTAATCGCGGCTCTCACTCGGTTCGCTTCGCCAACAGGCTCAATACCAATAAGGGTAGCCACCGAGAGGTAGAGTCGAGGGGAAATTGGGGCAATGTTAATAAGAAAGCTACAATTGATGGGTTTTAAATTTAACTTGGTACTGGCAGATAGTTTATATGGTGAAAGTGGTACAAATTTTGTATCTGTATTAGATGAATTAGGTTTAAATTATCTAGTAGCAATACGCTCAAACCATTCTGTAGACTTGCTTAAAGGTCAGTATACTCAATACCTAAAGTGGAAGAATTTGTTCTTCCGAATTTAACAATTGAAAATCACCTTGGCTTTGCCGAGTATTACATGGAAAATACTCCCTTCTAGGGGTAGTGTTACGGAAGCTGCGACCAGGGGCAAACTAAACGGTATAGTTTAAAAATCAGGAAATTTTTTAGTATAAACACTTTGAAAAGTACCGAATTTACGATTGGAGTTGGCACAATGACCAATTTCAACACAGTCTGCTCGCTCAACAGAAGCTATTATTGGGGGAATGCAAGAGTAGATTTCCGACTCCACGTAAAAGAGGAACAGTGTAAACTTTTATATATTTGAAGGCTAAAAACCTAAAAGCCAGTCGTATCAATGTGTTCAACTACTTGGCACAAGATGACACCTTCTCTAGCCTTAGCCCATATTATGATTCAAAGCATAATATTTACACAACAAATTAAATATGACTAATCAATTACCATCAACTATTCGAGAAAAATTAGCAGAGCTAGAGCATATTCAATGGGCGCATTGGACTGCTTATATGCTTGATAATCTAACCCTAGAGAATATTGAGCGTTGGCGGCAGCAGATTAATACCCACTACAGTGAATTGTCAGAGACAGAGAAGGATAGTGACCGCAAGTGGGCTGATAGAGTGTTAGAGATTTTAAAAGATAGCTCTTGTGTTCACTTAAATTCTAATGAATAACTTTAAAGCTACTAAGTCATAAACCATTTTTTGGCGTTGCATAAATGGGGGGTAAATTGAGATTGTTAGCCAAGGGGAAACCTAGATTCTTCGCACCTTTACGTGAAACAAAAATCATCCCCGAATTCAGCAACGCCTCATTTTTTAGGGTTTTGTATTTTAAATAGGTGTAAATTATTTACTGATTAGCTTAATGATAGAGTAGAGAAGCAACAATAAGTATGGGGTAGCTAGAATAAAAGGAACGTATTTTTCTACTTGAGTTAAGCGTTTATATTGTATATTTTTCTTTCCTTCTTTTAAAATATCCCATTCCCTTGTATAACAAGGGTAAGGTAAATACTTCTCCATTTCATTAATCACTTTAAATTTTAGATAATTAAGCTGTTTGTATGAATTTATATTAACAATCCATACAAAGCATAAAGATAATCCCAGAATAGCTGATAAGAAAAGCAAGAATAACTTGTCTATTGGTAAAATAGACTTTTCAATTGAAGTAAAAATTAAGGTTAATATTGCAGATAACAAAGTAGTATAGAACGCGTTTATTTGTGCTCTTCTAGCACTGCTTCTATCCATCATTTCTACATACATTTTATATTCTTCTAATAGATGTAATTGAAAGTTATCTCCATAGATATCTTTCCTACATTCTAAAGAAGTAGTTTCTATTACTTTATCTTGCGCTCGGTCACTGGGTTTTTGATTAATTTCAGGCTCTGTATTAAACTGTTTTTCTTCAGGTGATTGCATCAACAATTCCCCTTAATTTCTATTGCTAGAATAAACATATATTACTAATATA
>NZ_AJLJ01000191.1 GCF_000317245.1 Fischerella muscicola SAG 1427-1 = PCC 73103 | reverse complement strand
TTTAGGTGCAAGGAAAGAAGGTAAAATAGCCCAAAATCCTTGCATCACAGTGGTCAACTTTAACACAGTGTATCTGAAATCACTATGTACCGAAAAGAAGAATCAACTCCAATTCCATCAGAAAGCTTTGAGTTGCCGTTCGAGGGCAAGTTATCATCAGATAATCTTTGGGTGATGATGGCTGATTTAATACCCTGGAAAGAATTTGAATCGGAATGGTTATATTTGGACTGTGTGCAGATAATACACACTTATGATTAATCATGATTAAATAACTAATTAATCCTTCTCCTGCTGTTTTCTGGCTTTTTCAGCAAGCCCTAAATACTTGACCATTACTTCCCGCAAATAATTATCAAATTCTGGAAGTATTTCAGGAGACTGTTCGGGATTTTGAGGCTTTACAGACATTTTGACAATGCGATCGCCAAATTTAAATGGAGCCATATTCCAATATTGAATTAAAAGTGGATTTCCGACTTTTTTACTGCCTAGTTGCTGTAAGATTGCGAAGAACGGAGCAAGTTCTTGCTATATTAACCATCAATAACTGACTACTAAACACCAACAACCTTAAGCAATTGGATGATTACCATGGTTAACAGCATGAATAAACTCACTACCAGAGGTAGGAAAACCTTGTTTATAACATGCTTCTTGTGGTTGACCCCATCCTAACTGCAAAATTATTTCTAAGAAGTTAGATTTTTCAAAACAACATATACTTGCCCATTCTGTTCTTTGGGCAATTCGATCAACATCAGCTTTAATTATTTTTTGATATTGTTTACCATTTTTAACACTTAAGTATAAATCCATTTCTATAGTGACTTCATTCCAAAATTCTAAAATAGAATTTTTTGCCATTTTTAATACATCTAAGTCACCAGATAAAGCAATTAACTGAGAATCTACTTCAGGATAACGCAAGGTTTTACCTTTAACAGTCACCTCACGCCAAATAATGCCAGAAACGAGATATTCTTTTTGGTATTTATGGACAGCAGCTTTAAAATCTTGATAGGCGCTGAACTTTTGTAGACCATCAGTTCTAATAAATTGGTCAATCACAGGATTACCAGAAACATTGATCTCTAATTTGAGGCGATCGCCTTTCAAGCAAGCTTGGCGTTCGGCTGCCAAAATTTTGATGAGATCCTCTGTAGTATAAACCTTTGACATCATAAAGCACTTCATTAGTCATTGGTCATTTTCTTTGACTTTCTACCCTTATTTGGATATTTTCTCTGGTGTTGATTGAAAATGCAGTATCAAGTTGTACTAAAATTTTAGGCAGACTACATTTGTCTGCCTAAACAATTATTCTTCTGTTAATTCACTATTTAACTCATTAAAGGAACGACGTTTTAATTCCACTGTTTCAGATCGTGGTAATAAATCAAACACTTTCCTTAGTTGGTCGTCTACTTCTTCGTATGGAACTTGACCTGTCTTATTTAAGACTATCTGACCTGATTGATCAAACAAGACAACTTGGGGAACAGCACCAGAGTAATAATAACCCGGTTCTGTAGAATCGTAGGTTTGCGTGGGTACAATCGAATCTACGTCAACAGGAATCATCTCTGTGACTCCACCATAAAATGCTTGTAAACGTGAGACAACGATCGCATATTGTTTGCAATCACTGCTGTCATCAACATAGAAGACCAATAATGCTGGTTTATGTTCATTTAAAGCAGCTGCTAGTGTAGCTCTAGGCGGAACTAATGAACCATTACCAGCATAAACCACGAATATATTGCCGTCATATCTGTCATCTTTAAGCTCTGCAAATGCTGGTGATGTACTTAGAGATAATAGGCACACAAGCAGCAAAACTAAGGATAAAAAGCGTCGCCACTTCAGAACAAGATTAGGTAAAAATTGCAACTTTATGCCTTTCATCTAAAGGAACCTTTTAACCTCTATTTTTTGTCAGTGGATACTGATTCAGCACTTAAATATTATGACGCCTGCTACCAATTTTTAAGATAACGCTTCTTTGACAATTCCGCGCCTAAAGGATACTGTTGACGAATTGTGCGATCGCCTATTTTGGGTGAAAAATTTGGGTCTGATTTTTAGCGATTACATAAGGGATGAATGGAGTTGACACAATCTTTGATTGTCCCCCTTGTCTCCCATATCTCCCTTGTCCTCCTTGTCCCCCTTCCCTTCTACAATCTCTACTCACTCTGCAACTTCTGCAACACATCTGGTGTCAAGGGATTCTTACCTGTATTTAAATCTTTCACCCAACTTTGGCGTTTCGCTTTCGCTTCAGGATTATCAATCCATTGGATATATGCTTCAAAATCTTCTATTGCGCCTTTAGTGTCACCAGTTAGCGCCCTTGCTAAACCGCGACTATCACGGATATTAGCATCATCAGGTAGAAGAGACACGGCTTTTTCACAAGCAAACATCACATCTTTAGCGTAACCACGCAAGCTACCTTCCCAACAAAGATTATTCCAAGAATTAGCTAAGGTTTGTTTAGATGGCTGTAACTTGTCAATTTCTGTGTATGTCGCCACAGCTTTTGTCAAATCACCCTGTTTTAAATAATTTGCAGCTTTGGGAATTAAATTTTGTTTATTAATTAAACCTTCTGCTGCTAGCTGTTTAGCAACGAATTCGGCGTTATCTTGTATACCATCAATATATGGATTAAGATCAATTTTGGGATCAAGTTGCTGTGCTTGTCTAAATCTTTTGAACGTACCAGAAAAATCACCCTGTATTGCTAGTTCTATACCTTGAGTCACAAAAGCTGGGGCTGCTTTCACATCGGGATTAATCTCTAACTTGGAGTCCCATTTTTTCGCTTTTTTAAACTTAGCTACAGCCTCTTGATATTTACCTTCTTTTGCTAAGTCTTCACCTTGGTTAACTAAAGCTGGTGCTGCTGCTAAAAACAGAGATTGATTTTGGCAAACTTTGAGCTTTTCTAAAGTATCTGGATGGGAAATTAAATATGATTGTAATGTAGTGCAACCCCGCGAGAGGGCATCATCTATATTTAAACGCCAAAGTTTGACTGTTTCATCAGCACTTCCGGAAGCAAGGAGTTTACCATCACTACTAAATGCAAGGCTGGTGACAGCAGAAGTATGTCCTGTGAGGGTGCGAATTTCTTTACCAGTGGCGACGTTCCAGAGTTTAATCGTATTGTCATTGCTACCAGAAGCTACAACTTTGCCGTCTGGACTAAACACTACACTTTTGACAACATCGCTATGTCCAGTGAAAGTTTTCATCACTTTTTCACTAGCGATATCCCAAAGTTTGATAGTTTTATCATAACTTCCAGCAACAAGGGTTTTACCATCGGAACTAAATGCAATACTTGTAACTGAACTTCCATAGGTGAGGGTTTTGATCACTTTACCAATGCTGACATCCCAGAGTTTGATGGTTTTATCAGAACTTCCGGAAGCAAGGATTTTGCTATTGGGGCTAAATTTGATCGTTGCGATCGCACTACTATGAGCAGATAAAGTTAAAATTTCTTGGCGAGTAGCAATATCCCAGAGTTTTATCCTGCTACCACTAACAAAAGCAAGTATTTTGCCATCCGGGCTAAATCCAATGCTTTTGATATAAAAATCATCCTCACTGAAAGTTGCGATCGCTTTTCCGGTAATCACATCCCAGAGTTTAATCGTCTTGTCAACACTACCAGAAGCAAGTGTTTTACCATCTGGACTAAATGCAACACTTGTAATTGCAGCGCTATGTTCTACAAGGCTATTAATTGTTTTACCAGTATTGGCATCCCAAAGTTTAATTGTATTGTCACCACTACCAGAAGCAAGGATTTTACTATCAGGGCTAAATTTAATGGTATTAATCTGAGATTCATTCCCATTTAAAGTTTTAATATCTTGATGATTGCTAAAGTCCCAAAGTTTAATTTTGTTATCCTCACCAGTAGAAGCAATCATCTTACCATCGGGGCTAAATGCGACATTTTTGATGCTACTCTCATGCCCATTTATAGTGGAGGTGGCTTTACCAGTTGTGATATCCCAAAGTTTGATTTTTCTGTCACTACTACCAGAAGCAATTATATTGCCATCTGGGCTAAATGCCACGCTAGTAATCACACTATTGTTTCCTGTGAGGGTTTTGGCTTTACCAGTAGTGACATCCCAAAGTTTAATTGTCTTGTCATAACTACCGGAAACAATCATATTGCCATCGGGACTAAATGCTAGACTATCAACTGTATCGACATGCCCAGTTAAAGTTTTGCTTGCTTTACCAGTCGCAACATCCCAAAGTTTGATTGTATTGTCAGAACTAGCGGAAGCAAGTATTTTGCCATCGGGGCTGAATACAATGCTATTTACTGAATCTGTGTGTTCGGAGAGATTTTTAATGACTTTACCAGTGGTGATGTCCCAAAGTTGGATCACGTTGTTATAACTACGGGTAGCAAGTATTTTGCCATCAGGACTAAATATTATTTCAGAAATCGAATTATTTTGACTGGATAGGGTTTTGATCACTTTACCAGTAGTGACATCCCAAAGTTTGATTGTTTTATCAAAACCGCCAGCAGCAATTGGCTTCCCATAACCGCCAGAAGCAATTATTTTGCCATCAGGGCTAAATGCAACGCTTTTGATACCTTCATTCTCAGTCAATGTTTTGATCACTTGACCAGTGGTAATGTCCCAAAGTTTGATTGTATAATCACTGCCAGAGGCTATTGTTTTGGCATCAGGGCTAAATACGACATTTATAGGACGGCTAGAATCTCCAAAAGCATTTTTTTGTTGAATCTGCACTAATATATCTTGCAGGCTGAGGATAGGACTAAAAGCAGGATAATCAACAATAGAATGTTTTTGGTTAACCAAACTTTTGAGGCTTTGTCCTGCTTCCATCGCCATTAATAAACCATCAATTTGATTCCATTTAAATCTTTCTATGGCGTTGTTACCAAGTCGTTCAGCTTCTATCGCAGTAAAAGCCCTTTGTCTAGCTTGTTCTGTTAATGTTGCTACTAACACAGCGCCTAGCAGCGACACTCCTAAGATACTAGCCCCAATGTAAGTTTGTCGCTTGGCTGTCTGTTGTGCTGACTCTAAAATCTGCTTCGCTTGCTTTTCTGCTTCTAAAGCAGTTTGCATTTTGCGCTTATCTAATTCTTGGCTCGCAGCTAAATATTGATAATCCAAATCACTTAAACTTTTACCAGTTGCCCAAGCTTGAGCATCCTGTAACGCTTGTCCCCGCAATAACCAAGATTCATCTTGATGATTGCTAATCCAAGATTGTAATGTTTCTGCGTAGGGTCGTAAATCTGCTAATGCCTTCGCTACCCAGTTGTGATTAAAAACAGCCTCGTAAATCCAGTTGTATACTTTTAACTTGCCATCTTGTTCAACTACTAAGCCTGTCAGCCGTAATTCCATTTGCTCCTGGCTATTGTCACATGTTAATTCTCCATGCTGCAAAATTTGCTGGTATAATCCTAATAATCTACACGCTTTTTGATGATTTTTAAGAATGCGATCGCGAATTGTCCGTAAATGTTCTGGTTCATCGCGAAATTCCCAGTTTTCCAAAACTCGGTATTTGACAACTGCTTCTACCCCATCACCTCTGCTACTCCCAGAAGGGAAAATATCTCCACCAAACTCTCTCCCATCAAGAAAGTTAAAAAATTCACCCCCTTCCCTATGAGAAAAATGGTTAGGTTTATTTTCTCCCAACTCCCGCAAGATAATTTCACACAATTTCTGCGTCAAAAACGGTTGTCCACCACTCCAAGCCAAAATCTCACCCATCACAGCTTGGGGATTAGTAACTTTTCCTACTAATCCTTGTGTCAGCGATTCCACTTCCTCTAACTTAAATCCCTGCAATTCAATTGCTCTACCAATATTAAACGGTGTGCGCTTTTTATCTGCTATCAAATCACTAGGAGTAGCTACACCAATTAACGCAAAAGTCAGACGATTATATACTGGTTGATCAGCACGTTGATTGTAACAATTACGAATCACAGCAAAAAAATCCTCAATCGGAAAACTCAAACTGAGGACACTATCAATTTCGTCAACAAAAATTACTATCTGTTCAGTAATTTCTACTAATAAAAGATCTTCAATAAACTTGCTAAATCGCTGCACAGGTGAAAGCAAATGATGATCATTCCACCAGGTTTCTAAATCAAAATTATGATATAAATTAAAACTTCCTATCAAGTTATCAATTACCCCTGCGTACCATTGTTCCGGGGTAATATCCCAAGTTCCAATTGCAGTAATATCAACAGCAGCACAAGCAATTCCTTCTTCTTGCAACCTCTGCATTGTTCTCACTCGCAAACTCGATTTACCCATCTGTCGCGAATTTAAGACATAACAAAATTCTCCTCCTTTCAGCGCTGCGTACAAATCTTGATCTGCCTGCCGCATCACATAGGTGGGAGAATTAGCTGGTAAACTACCCCCGACTTGGTATTGGTAGGTTAAGTATTGCTGTACTTTCATGGGTTCCAGTTGGAATTGCTGAGACTGGCCGGATTTAATAGTTATTAGTTATATCACTTCAGAAATAATTACTCCACCATACATTTGATAGCTTGATAACTGATAACTAATTTGAATGCGATCGCCTATTTGTAAAAAACAAACTCCTCGACTTTTGAGAAAAGTCGGGGAGTTGATATCAAAGGCTGAAAGATTTGTAGAAAAATATAGCTTGCTTATGGCAACAAATTACACTGCTGCTCCAACAGGAGTGATTGAATTAATGTAATTTGTTAATGTTGCAATATTCTGGTCATAAGCAGATTCTTGACCGATTGAAACTCTGCTTCTCACAAAAGGTTTGAATGGCAATTCTCTGGTAGCAAAAAAAGCATTGAATCCGTCTGGTTGGAGAGTATCTCCATTCAGCCCAATGGCCCAAAAGTTAGATTTGTATGTTTTTAGTTCTTGGATTATGGAGTTGACAGCTGTCTGTTCTGCGCTACGTATACCTGCTATGTAGGAATTTAGAGTTGCAATATTATCATCGTAGCTAGATGGTGAACCTACTGTAACACCTTGGTTGCTTATGTAATACTTAAATGGTAGTCCTCGTTGGGTAAAAAACGCCAGTAATCCATCTGGCTCAAATGTATCACCGTTCAGACCTATTGCCCAATTCTTACTTTTGTAGTTTTGAAGTTCTTTGAGCGTAGATTCAGCAGCTTTAATTTCTTGTGCAGGAATTAATGAAACTGTCATGGTATTAACACCGCGTATTTAAATTTAGAATTTTATGTATATTTTCTAACTTAAATGCAGTGCTTTATGATATCTTAATTTCTTTATTTGTAATTTTTGCTACTTATGGTTCATGCTATTTGGAAGCAAGAGTGCGATATGCCATCCGGCACGCTACGTGATCGCATCGTTTAAATTTTCTGCTATTTATATGAAACAGCCCTGCTCTGCGCGAATTCAGAGAGGGAATGAAAGTAATGATAAAATGACCAATAACGACCTAATTTAGTAAACTTGATTTATGCCGACCTACTTATTTTTTCTTAACTGCTGCTGAGATCGGTAATTGCAGATTTTGATCAAAAGCAAAGTCATTGTTAATTTGCACTACTCGCTTGGGTAGATTGTTGCTTGTTGCTGTAGCATCCTGTGAAGGAATCTGGATTGTGTACTTACCAACAGGAACATTATCAAAGCGATAAAGACCAAACTCATCTGTTACCCCAGATGCAACACGTTTACCATCAGCATTAATTAGTTCTACTTGCAATTCTGAGATTGGTTGATCTGCTGCATCGGTTATCTTTCCAGCTACGCCATATTCTTCTCTAACAGGGAAATCTAAACGAGTCACAGCAGATGCTCCTACTTCTGCTACTACGCTAGTTTTGACTGTAGAAAGTTCTACAGGTAATTTATCTGGGTCGATATTGACTACATATATACCTTCTTGTAAGTTACCAACAAAGAAACTACCAAAAGAATCTGTTTTGATAGCACTAATTTTGCCATTGTGAGTATTGGTAACTCGGATGATAGCCCCGTCTAAGTCAAAATCTTTATTTTCGCCTTCAATAACAATTTTTCCAGCGATCGCACCCCGTTCTCGTCCCAAGCCAGAAAATCTAGCAGGGGTGACATTACCTCCAGCAAAAGATAAATCTGAAACCAAAGATATTGTCAGGCGTTCGTCTCCAATTCCTTGAATTAAGCTTCTAGTTCTGGAGGGAATACCTTGATAGTCTACTCTGGCATGTAACCCTGGAAGTACTTGCATATCTGCGCCAACAACAGGTCCTACATCTCCATCACTGTAGGCAACTCCTAATCTCCAATTCAAACCACCTAATTTCAAGGCATTATAATTGAGGGTTGCCGTGTAACGAGGATCTAAATCACCTCCAAATTCTCCGCCCAGAGATAATTGGTATTGACGGTTAAGTTTTTGAGTAAAATTAGAAGTATATATATCTCCAAAAGTGCTAAAAGAAAGTCTTGTAGTTGTAGTTGGATAGTAGAAAGCGTTAAATAAATATCGCCCTTCAAAGTCTGGTCTCCCTGATAAAGAAAACCTCGAAAAAGGAGACATAGAAAAAGTTGGCAAAATATAATTACCAGAATTACCTCCATCTTGGTAGCTGCGGGCGATAAATCCGAGCCTAAATCTATTATTAATACGATAATTAGTTTCTAAGCTGTGATTATAGCGATCGCGTGATTGGCTATCAGAATAATAACCATCTGGAAATAACTGAGAATTACCTACAATTTCAAAGTCGCCAAAGTCTATATTTAAATCTGTTAAATAACCTAACTGACCGCGAGATGTACCAAGACTAGTAGCAAGAATTACTGGATATGCCAGTCGCCAAACAAAGCCTGCTTCTGCTTGTACAGTGTCAGGAACAAGCTGAACACCACCTTCAAAAGTTAAGTTTTCAGAAATACCTTGACGGAATTGATAAAATCCAACAGGGTTGCCTTTATCTCCATCAAAGTCGTCAAATAGAGTATTTTGAATTAAGTTACCATTGAAACCTAAACCTACTAATTGCACATTACCACCGATTGGTAGTAACAAATCAGAAGAATTAAGTGTTAAAGAACGTATTTCAATGGGTAGGTCAAGATTATTGCGATCATAAACTAATAATTCTACTTCGTTACTGTTATTAGCAGGTAATCTAATATCAGCAAATTCATATTTTCCATTCAATCCTACCTGCTGCTGAGCTACGACAGTTCCAGCTACTCTTAATTGTACCAAGCTAGCTGGTGGTGCTTCACCTCGAAAACTCTGTGAAGGTTGAGAACGTCTGGGCAAAAGTTCCGCAGCACTGTTGTTTTGAGAAAATTTATCTACAGGTATATTTGTAAAACCAAGTTGTACACCAGTTAAATTAATACCACTTAATAAAGGATTAATCCCAACTTGCTGCTGACCTACTTGATAGAGAAATTGACCTTGACGTTTATAATAAAAATATTCAGATAAAAATGGCGCACTCTCGAAGCTATTATTGAGACGAACACGCCATGAACCTCCTCCTAATCTTCCTCCCAATAGGGTAGAGCTACGTAAGCTATTATCTCCAGAGTTTCTATAGAAATATAACTCTTGTCTCAAACTTGAAACTGTGTTGCTGGGAGGTAGTGCTTCTGGTTTGAAATCAGCAGCTGTTTGTCCAGAACTCTGTCCACTCTGCCGCCAAGGAAGATTAACATTTAAAGCTAAATCTGCTGCTTTAAATTCAATTGGTGTAGCAAATTTTTCTTTTATTAAAGCATCACTAATATATGTAACACCATCAATTTTTCTCAAGTTATTTGATGATATTTCAACTACTCCTAAAGGCGTGTTGAGAAGAGTTTTATTATCAATATTTTCTATTTTTATATCAGTAAGCTCTGCAAACTCTACCAAAGGTACTAAAATTGTGTTACCATCTAAGCGAATTTCTAAACTACCAACTTCTTGTTGGTTGACAATTACTCCAACTAAAAAAACTCCACCTACGGCTTTTATATTTTGGACTAACTTAGTAGAATCTAGATTCTCAGATTCTGAATTTACATTTTCTACTGACTTAATATCGTTTACAGATTTTAGATGATTAGATGATGAATTATTAGAGTTACTAGTTAAACTTTGTGGCAATTCATTAACATTTTGTAAATTTGTAATATTTATGTTTTGAACTGATGAATTAGAAAACCTTAATGTCTCTAATAAATATGTAGTTTCAGAAACATTATGAATATTCTCCTCTGAGGAAAATATTTGATTATTTGCAAATAAAATATCTAGTTCATTATTTTCATTTTCTATCCATTTAATTTCTAAATTAGGATTTTGTATTTTTGTATTGTCTAATGATGAATCTAACTCAGGACTAGTGAAATTTTGAAAATCACTATTTACTGAATAATTAATTAACGTATTTTTTGATTTTTGAGTAGAGGCTAATTTTTGAATTAATGTTTTCTCAGCAACTTGATGTGACTGTAATGAGATTGAAATTATAGGTGGCACAGGCGGTAAAGCAAAATAAAACATACTCAAGCACTAAAGTTACAAAAAACTATAAATAGCAAGCAGAAATTCACCGCCTAGAGAATCTCTAAGCAGTAAACAGATTTCTTTTCTAAATTTCCAATAGCAATAACTATCTATTGCGAAGAAGAATATTTTGATTGCTAGGGGAAGTTGTAGAACGATTTCGTGACTGTGGTTTTTGGATGTTCATCGGTTTTGTCACGGTAAAAGGTATACCTTGATCAATTTTTGTACCATTCAATTCACCGTTGAAATCCAAAACATAGTCACCAGCGGGCAAATTTTTAACTATGGGTAGTAGCAGACGACGACGAGTATCAGGTAAAACAGGTGATATTGGTAACATTCCTGCATCTATGATATTTTCTGGGAGTTTTTTCCCTGGTTTTCCTAAGTCATCTATACCCTGTGTTGCTTTTGCTCCTGGATATTTAGCTGCTGGCCAAACAGCATATTGACCTTTCAAACGTACATAACCACTACCTGTACTGGAAATATCAAATACTGCTGTTGGTACTTTCGGTTTAGTATCTACAGTTATTGAATTGAGTACACCAACTCTTTTGATATCTCCCACATAACCATAAATTACAACGCCAAACCGTCCGATTGTACGGATAGCCTTTGTCTGTTCTTCTTTGGCTGGTCTAACTTCTTCTAAATACAATACAGCACGGTGTTCACCCGGTTTAAGTTGCACTCTGGGACGGATGGCAAAACGTATAGTCTGAGAACTTTTAGGTGGGATAGTAAATTGAGAGGGAGTAAAAACAATCCACCGATCCAATGATTCTTCTGTGGAGGAAATATTCTCAAGCTTACCATTTTCATTCATGTTCCAAGTCCGTGTGTAAGCTTTAAGTTCTAATGGTTTAGAAGAAAGGTTAAGCACACGGATAGATTGAGTACGGGTTTTGCGATTAATTTGCACTTCCACCCGAGATGGACTGACACCTATGTCGAGAGCTGCGATCGCAGTTGGTATTCCTAGTGTTAATGCCCCAATTGCTGTTAAGGCTAAACTCGTAACTTTACGCAACATCTGTATTTACTTTTTTAACTCCTTCACACAACAGTCATTTTGATGAGTTTGTCATCAGGTGAAAACACTTAGTACAAACCATCGGCAACTGTGTCATTGTGAACGAAACGAAATGCCAGATTACGCTTCGTTCGCAATGATGATATATCTATCTACATTGCCTACTCACGTTTATTCACTGTTACTTTGATTACACCCTCATATCCACCTGCAACACGAGCAGTGGAGAGATCAAAATACAAGCGAATACCCCCCTGAATCAAAGCTGTATTAGTGCTTTCATCGCGGGAGATTTCGACAATGGGCAATGGTTCCACAGAAACCCGTACAGAGCGATCGCTACGGGTATTGTTGCTGAAACCATTAGTCTGTCCATTCATACCCTTGATTTCATAAGTGGCATAAATAGAACCCACCTCATCTATAGGAACTCGCATCTGCCACAATCCTGGGAATTCACGAGTAACCACTGCACTCAATACAGGAGGAGCTGTTAAGTCTTGCTCATTTTTAACCGTTTCACTAATGGAATTCGGTAAGATATCCTCCAATTGTTGGGGAGGAATACTCAGTTCTTGGGGTGTTGCTAAATCATATATCTGCTTTGGCTCCGGCAAAACCAGAGATTGTCCCCAAACTTGAGACTGTGAGAAAGTCACAACCCCTATTAAAATACCCAAGCAACGTTGAAAATAATTTTGGTGATGAAGTCGGCGGCGATCGCTAACCATTTGGTTAATTTAGAAAAATTCGCTTTTACTGATAACCTATGCCTCGAATCATGGGTAGATGACCCATCACATCAAGCGTTGGGGTTGGCATCCTGCGTGCCTAATTTAGACAGCAGGCAAGATGCCTGCACCATGAAAACTTAACTATGGAGCTGAAGCTGTGACTGTAATAGCCCCCCCTGTGTAAAGACCAGCCTGTGTAGCACCACTCAAGTCAAACTCTATGGTTGCGCCCCCCACAAAAGGAGTTACTAAACCAGGTGCAGTTGCTACGCTAGCTGGATCGGGGTTATTTGCCTTAACCAGGCCAATAGTTGCAGTACCACCATTTGCACCAGCAAGAGTAGCATCAGTGATATTAAAGCTCACATTTACACCACCATTAGGATTGTTAGACCAAACTGCATACAACTCTTCTACATCTTTTTCGATAGCGTCAATAGTAGTGAATGGACTGCTGTCATCAATTGTGGTAGTACCGGTTGTTGTGCCGTTGGCGGTGTCAAAATCTTTACCAACATTGCTAACAGTTCCTCCTGCCAAATCGGTCTCATCCAGAGTCAAAGAGATAGTATCAAAAGTCCGTAAGAACAATACTTCTGGTACATCAACCTCCACAGCGATATCGTCGCTAGTAATACTTAACTGCGCTTGAGCGGGTGTAGAAAGTAAGGAACTGCTCAGAATCGCACTACCAGCAGCAACAGCAATAGCTAGAATTTTGTTTTTCATGATTATCAATCTTTCCTGAGTATGTTTGTGTCTATTTAGTAATTGCCTACTCAACTAGGCAAGGCTGATTTTGAGCATCACTAATTTGTCAGTGATTTTTGAGCTTTTGAGAATAGATTTCGGCGAAAAAATACTATCGTTTTAACTTCCTAACTTCGCTGATTACTTACTTAGTTATTCAGATCACCTCCTTTACCCAATCACCCACAATTCTGTGCCATCAGTCCCGTTAGTAGCAGTGAAGAACAGCTTGTCACCAACGACAGTCAGCTGAGTGGGGTTAGCATTGCCTGCTCCAGAATTGATATCGCTAACCCTCTGGGTACCAGCATCTGTGCCGTCACTGCTCCACACTTCCGTTCCGTTTTCAGGTTCAGAAGCAACAAAGTAAAGAGTGGCGCCAAAATTTACGAGACTAGTGGGAATGCTGTTGTTAGGATCTGCACCTTCCCAGATATCCTTAACTAAACTTGTGCCTGCATCAGTGCCGTCACTCTTCCACAATTCCAAACCAGTTGCAGTGTCATAGGTAGTGAAATAGAGTGTGTTACCAACAGTAGTCAGATTGAAAGCACCAAGACCAATATTAGGTGCTGCTGACGGATTAGATTTCACCAACATTGTTCCTGATGCAGTTCCGTTACTCTTCCACAGTTCAAATTGGAAGTCATTATTGCTATCAGTCACGAAGAATAGGATATTGCCAACAGCAATCAGTTGATCTGGTCCAAATCCACTCGTACCTGGGGTAATATCTTTGACTAGCGAGGTTCCTCCGGTAGTACCATCGCTCTTCCATAATTCCACTCCATTAGTACCATTGTTGGCTCGGAAGTACAGCGTATTGCCAGCAATGGTGAGTTTGCTAGGAGATGAACTCAATCCACCTGATCTAATATCTGCCACCATTGTTGCGCTAGTGCCATCACTTGACCACACTTCAGTGCCATTGGTGCTGTTAGTTGCTGTAAAATAGAGCTTGCCGTTAAAAGCAGTGAAATTGCTGGGGTTAGAACTATTCGTACCAGAGTAAATATCTTGCACTAAGCGAACTGTACTGCCATCGTATACCCACAGTTCCCTACCATTGATACCATCATTGGCACTAAAGGACAGTTTGCTACCCACAGCTGTCAGATTAGTTGGATCAGAATTGCCAGAAGTATTAATGTTAGCTACCATTTGCGCTGAGGAGCCATCATACATCCACAACTCTGTGCCATTTGTGCCGTCATTAGCAGTGAAGAAGAGATTGCTGCCAACCGCAGTTAAATTTGCCGGATTGAAACCGCCAGGATTTATACCAGTCAGGCGAGTATTGGTTGTGCCATCACTCTGCCAAAGTTGTATGCCGTTACTACCATCGTTAGCAGTAAAGTAGAGTGTATTATTAGCCACTGCTACTAAATTTTTCGGATCAGGACTGCCAGAACCAGAAATGATTTCCAGCATTTCAGTTTTAGGTTCAGCAAACAAGTTGAGGTTGTAGAAACTTTCCGCAGGGCTGATTTGTCTAATTTGGACGTAATAAGTACCTGCTGTTAGGTCAGTGCTAATACTTTCATCAGCATTTCCTGTGTTAGTAGAACTCAGCAGGACAGTGCCACCACTATTTAGCAATTCCACATCAGCATTGGCAATTAGACCATTGAGTGTCAGGTTAAAAACACTGTTGTTACTCAAAGTGAATTTATAGACATCTCTAGTATCGATAGTGCCAACGAAGTCACTAAAGTCTTGGGAAACTTTGAGTGTACCAATATTTTTAGCTGTAGAACGTGTATTTCCTGCTATGTCTGCACCAATGGCTTCAGCAGAGACACTAAGATCGTAGTTAGTTACTTCACCAGAGGAAGGAAATACTCTGATGTAATAGGTACCTGCATTCAAGCTACGAAGAATCGAGTCAACTGTAGTTCCAGTCTGACTAGAAGAGATTATAGATGTGCCATTGCTGTTCAGTAGTTGAAGATCAGCGTTTGCCGTTTCAGGTGTTAATAAGATATTAACTAGGGCATCTGATGTTAAATCAAAGCGGTAATAATCGTTAGGGTCAACGGTATTAACAAAATCTGAATAGTTAGAAGCAGTTGGACTGAGAGGATTAATATTACGAGCTGTGGCTGTTGTATTTCCTGCGTTATCCGTTGGATCTGCGGTAAAAGCAAGACTCAAATCATAATTTGTAGCACTAGATGCGCCAGCAGCAAATACTCGGACATAGTAAGTGCCTGTAGTTAGACTTTGTATAATCGATTCTGCGCTGATATCAGAGAGAGTGGAACTTGTGATTTTAGCACCAGAATTGCTATATAGCTCAACGTTGGCATTGCCTCCCAAACCACTTAGTGCCAAATTGAATGTTCCATTACTGGCTACAGAAAATTTATAGTAGTCATCAGTATCGATAATTACACCCTTGTTACCAACATAATCTGTGGTGTTATAGCTGCTAAGAGTACCAATATCGAGCGCTGTAGCTGTTGAATTACCTGAGCCGTTATCTGTAGGAATGACGTTAGCTATTAAAGTCAGATTATAATTAGTGCTGGAACCGCTAACAGAGTCAACCCGGATATAGTAAGTGCCTGGATCTAAACTACGAGTTAAAAATTCTGAGGTAGTACCACCAGAGTTAGCAGTTTGAAGAGGAGTAGAACTAGTACTATCATCGTACAGGCGTAGACGAGCATCAGTACTCAAGCCATCGAGTATCAGACTAACAGCACTAGCACTACTACCACCAATAGTAAATTTATAATAATCGCTGGTATCTAGGTTGCCGACAGAGTCTTGAAAGGTATTAGGAGTACTACTAAGGGAACCGCCAATGTAGGATGATGTGTCTAAAGCAGTATTTCTGCTACTCCCTGGATCTAAAAATCCTGAAAACGTTGCCATAGTGGTATCCTGATTCCTTCCAAAAATTATTTTTCTATGCTTGTGTTAATGGCAGCAGTCCCTGATGGAGTGATTAAAAATTTTCTAAATCTGAAAATTCATCTTGACTAAAAGACTGATTAAATCCTGCTATCGGTGTTTTAAGTATTTAGCCAATAATGTGGTCAACATCAGCATTAAATTTTTAGCAAAAACTAGTAGCTTAATTTACAAGTAACTTTGAAGTCACCAACCTAATTAGTAAATTTATTTGTTTAATTGACTAAGCAATAACTAAGTAATATTGCTCGGTTATTTAATAAGAATATCTGCTATTTATCTTGTGTTTTGCAAATTTAATTGCAAGTCACAACAACCAGAATATAGCTTTTATGTCTTAATACTTACTTCAGTATTATTATGTAATTTATAAATATAAAAACTAGCTTTTAGTGCGTATATGTACGGTTTTAATAATATCACTTTAGTGGATTCGCACACAAAATCCCACTTAGAAGAGTTTTTACAAAGTAAAATGTACTAAAAATTAATACAAAATATGGACAAGATGTGGATATCAGATAGATTTGCTATGACTTGCTACATTGTATGTTCCAAGTAACTCGTCGCCGTCTGGCTCTTTGGTACACTGCTGTAACAGCTTTACTGTTGCTGCTATTTGCAATTGGTGTGTACTTGTATGTCCGCAATACCTTGGTGGAGCGAATTGACGATACCTTAAATCATGTAGTGGAAGTAGTAGAGCGATCGCTAGTAATTGAGCCTGTCAACCCAAACACTGATCAACACCGGATTAACTTAGAAGCTAGTTTTCGTGACAACACCGATACAGTAGAAACTGTAGAAGATGACCACATAGATTTAGAATGGTTTAGTCCCACAGGAGAATTACTCTGGTCTACTCTTTCAGAACCTCTGGATATTCCAATTCATGTCAATCGCACAGGTGAGACTGTACATGTAATGAGGGAAGGAAGACATGGGGAAACCCAGACTGGGAAACGCAGAGATATTACTGAGAATTCAGGAATGTTGTTGCGTCAGGTCACTCAACGAGTAGAAGTCGGTAAGCAAGTTGTGGGATATCTGCGTGTAAGTCATCCTTGGTTTGAAGTTACAAAACCGAGCCGACAGTTGATGCTTGATTTAGCAATAGGTATCTGGATGATGGTACTTTCTGTGGGAGCAAGCGGCTGGTTTCTGTCTGGTAAAGCTATGGAACCTGTATATGAATCTTACCAACGCCTCAAGCAATTTACTGCTGATGCTTCTCATGAACTCAGAAGTCCGATCGCTCTGATTCAAACTAATGTGCAAGTTGCTTTGGCTGATTTAGATACTGTTGAGGTGAAAGACACCACTATTTCCCACTATCGCCAACAGTTAAAAGTGGTAGAACGCCTTACCCAGCGCTTGGGTAAGTTAGTTAATGATTTACTTTTTCTTGCACGACAAGATAGCGGTATCAGCACAGAAAACTTTTCTGCTTGTCCTCTAGATGCTTTGCTGATGGAAGTCGTAGAAGAACAACAACTGTTAGCTGCGGAAAAAAACATTACTCTCACTTTCAACTTAATTGATCCTCCAAGTGCGGAAACTAACCCCGAAATCTTAGAAAATTGGTTCACACTCTCAGGTAACTGGAATCAATTAGTGCGGTTGTTAACAAATTTAATTAGTAATGCTTTGCGCTACACTCCATCTTCTGGACGAGTAAATGTAGAATTAGCACGCATAGAAGCAACAAATCGTGTTTCGGGACTACGTTCTAGTTACCCACAATTACAAATTAAAGTCAGCGATACTGGTATAGGTATTCCCGCAGAAGCATTACCCCGGTTATTTGACCGATTTTACCGAGTAGATCCAGCGCGTACCCATCCAAATAAAAATACCAAGACTGAAAATACTACTGGTTCAGGATTAGGACTCGCGATCGCCTTAGCAATTGTAGAAAACCATCAAGGTCATATTCAAGTTGAAAGTACTGTTGGTAAAGGTACTAATGTCACTGTCACTTTACCCGTGAGTTATAAAAATTATGATTAAACCACTAAGACACCAAGACACAAAGTTACCTAAGTTGGTATTTCCTTTGTGTCTTAGCGTCTTTGTGGTTAATAACTTCCCAAAATAATTTAAGCTGCTACTGCTTCTTGGTAGGGAACAAACGTTTTTTTGGTAGCGCCACAAATTGGACAATGCCAATCTTCTGGTATAGCCTCAAAGGGTGTACCTGGTGCAATTCCAGAATCTGGATCACCTTCTACAGGATTGTATATCATTGAACATTGACGACAGATCCATTTTTGGGTTGCAGGATCACCACTAGCCGCTTTGGGAGAGGGATTTATTCCTTCTAAAGCTTGTAATGCTTCAGTATATTGCCTAGCATGATGGTTTTCAATATGTGTTAGTAAGCCAAAATTATGAGCGGCTTTGCGGAATATACTAGCGTGTTCGCGAGACTCGGCTTGTTGTGCTTCAAATTCAACAACTGCTTTACTATCTCGATCAGCACGCGCTTGTTCGGCAAAGCCTGGATACATAGTTGTATATTCGTAAGTTTCTCCTTCTATGGCTAATTCTAAACAGCGAGCTGCGATCGCTTTTTTTTGCTCTTCTGTTAATGACGCCACATCACCCACTACCAACTCTGGATGCATTAACCGAAAATGAGCAAAAGCGTGTTCTGTTTCCTGATTTGCTGTTTCTCGAAACAGCTTTGACAGTTCGCTCATCCCTAATTGGCGAGTCAGTTCCGCAAAGAAAAGATACTTGCGATTCGCCATTGATTCCCCTGCAAAGGCTTCACTCAAGTTGTTCGCAGTGTTGGAGTTTGATAAATCCATAGGTTCCCTCTTGTGAATCCACTTTTTCGGCTGCTATTGAAACAGCAATTCTTGATTAATTCATACTCGTAATGATTATGAATATAGCACATAATATGAACTCATTACGAGTATGAGAAATAAATTGTGTCAATCCAAAATCCACGCATCCAAAATTCTTTGACTCTTTTGACACCCCCACACCCCTACACCCTTGTTTTCACTCAGGTTACACTTCTAAAAAAGGATAGTTAGTGTAACCTTTTTCCAAATCTTTGTCGCCCATACCATAAAAGGTTTTCACATCTGGTGTATTCAAGCCAGCATCTATTTGAAAACGTTGAGGTAAATCTGGATTGGCGATGAATAGCTTGCCATAGGAAACCAAGTCAGCCTCACCAGAAGATAAAATTTGATTACCTTTTTGCTTGTCGTAGCCACCATTAGTGATGATTGTACCGATGTAAAGCGGGCGAAAAATCGGTAGCACAGGATTGAGAATTTCACGAGTGGCTAAATCGGTTTCATTGGGTTCCATGAGGTGAATGTAAGCCAGGTTAAAGTCATTGAGTTTAGCGATCGCATAGCTGAAAGTATCTTGAGGATTTGAGTCTTTCATCCCGTAAAATGTGTTACTGGGTGAAAGCTTGATACCAACACGATTCCCTCCCCAGACATTAGTAACAGCTGTGACTACTTCTAGTAAAAAGCGAGTGCGGTTTTCAATGGAACCGCCGTATTCATCCTGACGCTGATTTGAGCCATCTTGAAGGAATTGATCGATCAAATAACCAAACGCCCCATGCAACTCCACACCATCAAATCCTGCCGTCATGGCATTTTCTGCGCCTTGGCGAAACTGTTCGACAATTTGGGGAATCTCTTCAGTTTCTAAGGCACGGGGTGTTTCAATGTTAACTTTACCTATGGGTGTATGGAGTGTTCCGACTGCTGCGATCGCACTTGGTGCAACAGGTAGTTCTCCATTCAGTAAGGCAGGGTGAGCCACACGTCCACTATGCCACAGTTGCAGAAAAATCTTGCCACCTTGAGCATGAACTGCTTGTGTTACGTGCTTCCAGCTCTCTATCTGTTCTTGTGAGTAAATTCCTGGGCAATTCATGTATCCATTACTTAGGGGAGAAACCATTGTGCATTCAGTAATAATCAATCCAGCTGATGCACGTTGAGCATAATAAGTTGCCATTAGTTCATTAGGAAGAGAACCAATTGCTCGTAGACGCGTCATTGGTGCCATGACGATGCGATTTGGCAGGGTATAGGTTCCGATCTTGACGGGCGAGAACAGATTAGTGAGTGAATCTACGGTTTGCATACTCATCCTTTAAAAAGAAATTAACATCCCAGTTCAACAAGCAGGCGAGTTATAGCGATGATATGGCGACAATATTAGATGTAAGGTGTAAAATCCCCAGCAAATACAGCACTTCAAATTTTCGCACCGTCATTAGCGACAACCGTAGCACCATCTTGAGCTAACCTTTGGGCGATCGCCTGCCCAATCCCAGAAGAAGAACCTGTAACAATCGCCACTTTACCTTCTAATTTAATTGGCATAAATTTTCTTACTTCAATGTCTTTTTGAACTTTGGCTTCTACTCGTTGTATATACAGAACAACAGCGTCGTTTGTCTTTCCTCTTCTTGCCAAAAATATTCTAATCTTGCAAACAACTGTTACTAAAAAAAACGGAAAGTAGTATAATTTACCCAATTAGTTGGCTAAGTATTTTTTATGTCCTCCAAACCGATGCAAGAAACCATTGGCTATCAGATGGTTTTGGTTTCTAAAGCACATCGTAATTTAGTAGGTACAGCTCTTGCTGAACTAGGACTTTACCTTGGGCAAGAAATTTTATTGATGTATCTGTGGGAGGAAGACGGTTTAACTCAATCTGAGTTGACTGATCGTCTGAAAATAGAACCGCCGACATTAACAAAAATGCTCAACCGCATGGAAAAATGTGGATTATTAGAACGTTGCCGATGTCCCGAAGATGCTCGTGCCTATCGAGTTTACTTGACTAAGGCAGGGCAGGCATTACAACAACCAGTTAATCAGCTTTGGTATGAAGTTGAAAGGCGGATATTGACTAATTTGACTGTTGAGGAACAGCTGTTGTTTCGTCGATTGCTAATGCAAATCCGCAGTAATTTAACTTGAGTTTTTAGTTATTTTTTGGATTTTTATTTAGCTGGCTAAATAAAAAATTTTTGTTGTTGAGCCATTGCAAATGTTCCAACAATGTTCATTAACTGCACATATAAACAGACATAAATATTTGATTTTCCTTTTTTCATGTCCTCCTTTTCCAATCAACAGTAAATTAGTAAATTAGTATGAATTTGCAAACACTGGAGAGTTTGCCGCCAGAACTACGGCATTTGATTGTATATCGTGATCTAGAAGCGCAAGAGAACCTTTTTCAACAAGGGGATGAAGCAACAGCCTTTTATGTTGTAGTAACAGGACGGCTGAAACTAGTACGATATAGCAGTAATGGCAAAGAAGTAACATTTCCAATTGCTAGAGCAGGAGAGATCATAGCTGAGATTGCCTTGTTTTCAGATACTTATCCTTGTGCTGTCGTTGCAGAAGTGGCTTCGCGAGTTATTGTCTACCCCAAGCAAGCTATTCTATCCGCACTACGTGACAATTCTGACCTAGCCGAGGATTTTATGGCGATGTTAGTACGTAAAATTCATGATTTGAAAGTTCGCTTAGAGTTGCGAGATATTCGCGCAGCTCACGAACGGGTGTTGAGATACTTGCGATATATGGCACAACTAGATAAACAGACAACTGTTACCTTTGATCGCCCACTCAAAGATATTGCGCTTGATCTGGGTTTGACACCCGAAACTCTTTCTCGTGCTTTGACTCGATTAGAACGAGAGGGCATGATTACACGTACAAAACTACAAATTAAACTACAAAATTTACCTGCCGCTTGATTGCAATCAAGGAAATAAAAATAAAATGATTATAATTTAGTAAAAGTTTACGTAAAACCAGTAGAGTTTTTAATTTTATTAATAAATAAAGGGTAGACGTGACAGATCTAAACTCTAGCCTTAAGCTCTTAGGCTCTGCTTCTGCGAGAAATCTCCTGCATCCAATCCTCTTAGAGGGCGTAATATGCTTAATTACTGCGAAGAATTAACTGAGCAAAAGCCTTTACTTATTGATTTCCAACAAGAGGGTGCTTCCAATCAACTTTTTACTAATCCACCACTTCTGACCAGTTACAATTCTGGGTGGAGTAATATTTACTTTGAGCATCACTATCAGCCTTGTTATGATACTCCAGAGCATCGCCTAACGATGCACGCTATTACTACTACCTTTTGTTCTGCTCCTTCAGAACGATGGTTAGATGGATACAGACAAATTGAGTATCAAACTATAGGCACAACAGCCATTATTCCTGCTGGTACACTCCATCGATGTTTGTGGGAAAAAGATGTTCAGTTTATGTTTGTGGCTATCGAACCTACACTTCTATTCAGTTTGGGTGCAGAAGTGGATGCACCTGAAGACATAGAATTAATTCCGCAGTTTGCGACTAAAAGAGATCCGCTCATCCAAGGTATTTTGTTATCTCTTCAAGAAGAACTTAACTCGAATATTCAGGCAAATAATTTATATGTTGAGCAGTTAAAAACAACATTAGTTATTCATCTGTTAAAGAAATATTGCGTTAATAAACCCGTACTTACAACTAATGATGATGGATTGCCTAAATACAAACTGCGAAAAATACTAGAGTATATCCATGCTCATCTCAACCAAGATATTACACTGGCTGATTTAGCTGGATCTGTGGGAATGAGCCAATATTACTTTGTCCGTCTATTTAAACAATCAATGGGTATAGCTCCTTATCAGTATGTGATTCACCAACGGATAGAAATGGCAAAGCAATTATTAAAGCAAGGGAAAGTGACAATCACTGACATCGCTTTGCAGTGTGGTTTTGCCAACCAAAGTCACTTCACCAAGCACTTTCGCCAAATTACAGGAGTTACACCCAAGGCTTATCAACAGCTTTAGGTGATAAATTGTCATTTGTCATTGGTCATTTGTCATTGGTCATTTGTCATTGGTCATTTGTCTGGGGCATGGAGCATTGGGCATGGAGCATTGGGAAGAAACTTGTTAAATAATTCTCCCCACACCTCCCACACTTCCCACACTTCTTTGTCCCCAACTCCCAATCCCCTATCTACTCACAATCCCTGACCACTGTACTTTCTTCTGTTTTTCCCGACGGTAGGAAAAGAAATGCTCTGGAGTTTGGTAAGTACAATAAGGAGCGCTCGCGATCTGTTCGGGACTAATGCCTAGTTTTTCCATCTGTAAAAAATTTATTCGTCTTACATCTAAACGGACTTTACCAGGGTTAGGATCTGGCAATAAAGGGGGATTGGGCAGTTCGTGTAAAGCCTCAACTCTTGCTTTTTCGTCTTCATGTGGTATAATAGTACCCCCGACTTCTGCCGCTACTTGTGTGGATACTTGGTAAACTTCCCCCGCGATCGCTGGTCCCATAGCAATTCGCAAATCTTGGATTTTGCTGCCTTGGGCTTGCAGACGAGCAATAGCCTGTGGTATTATCTTCGCTGCTGTACCGCGCCAACCAGCGTGTACCGCTGCCACCTGAAAAGTTTTTTCATCGGCAATCAACACGGGTGTACAATCAGCAGAGGCTACCCAGAGGGCTTGTAGTGGCTGTTCACTTACTAAACCATCTGCTGATGCGAGGACAGAATTATCTTCTTGAGTTTGATTTACCTGATTGTCACTTGAGAGTAACTGAGTGGCAATTTCTCCTGGCGTGAGAACAGTATTGCCATGCACCTGTTTTAAGCGATATCCTGAAGCATCTGGATGCAGTACCATCGTTAATTCTTCTGGAGAACGAGGCCAAAAATGTTGGGTAAAAAAGCCATGTGGCCAAGCTTCGAGAAGACTACAAGTTAGGTAGGACATCTCTTCCCAAGTCTGCCAATGCCAAGTGTGCATCTTCAACCAAGCCTAAAAACAAAATAAAAATCAGCCAATTAATGCTAACTTGAACAAGCAAATTTAGGGAAACTCTGTGGGATTGAATCAGCAACAGTTGGAATTCGCCTTAAAAAGTGAATGTCAGTATAGTTATTTACCCTTTTACTTCCATATATTTGACTCGGTGGCTTCGACAAATAAAACTCTGTGGGATTTGCTAGACCAAGGAGCAAAACACGGTTGTGTAGTGATTGCAACTCAGCAAACGTCAGGACGGGGACAATGGGGGCGAAATTGGATTTCTCCTATAGGAGGATTATATCTTTCAGTTTTGCTCACTCCTAAGATTGCAGCTAGTCACAGCTACCAGCTAACTTTTGCCAGCGCTTGGGGAATCGCTCATCAGTTGGGAAAAAGCGGTGTTAATGTTGACATTAAGTGGCCAAATGACTTAGTGATCAATAGGCGTAAACTAGGTGGTATTTTGACCGAAACAAAAGTCCATCAAGGCATAATTACCCAAGCAGTAATTGGGGTTGGTATTAACTGGACTAACCCTGTTCCGGAAACTGGGATAAATTTAGAAATGTGGCAAGCTACACAAAAAGTTAAATTAATTCCCTGTTTAGAAGTATTGGCAGCGAAAATTTTACTAGGAATAGAATCCGGTATACAGAGTCTTTTACAAGAAGGAGTAAATATATTATTGGCTCGTTATCAACAGTTGCTTGCAAATATAGGCGATCGCGTTTACGTCAACAACCTTGCAGGCACTATAGTTGGTGTGAAACCTACTGGTGAACTACATGTACTAATAGATACATTTGAAACTTCACAAGCAACAAAGCCAGAAATTTATCTCCAGCCCGGTATAATCAGTTTGGGCTATTCCACATCACCGAATCAGTGAACAGTGAACAGTGAACAGTTATCAAGTTAAAAAATGATAAGCAACTCCATAATTTTGTTTGGATTAACTGATAACTCATAACTGATAACTAGTAAACAATTTGTTTAGGCAAACTACGTACTTACACTCAATCCCAAAACAAATGACGCAGCGCAATAACTCTGCTCCTAAACGTTTGGATAACTTATGGCGGCGATCGCTGCCAGCACAGAGTATCTGTTTGCTTAGTAGCTTCAGCCTTCTAAGCAGTGGCATGGTGCTTGCCCAAACCGAATCAGCGATAGATAATATCGTTCCCACAACGGAAAATTCTCCTGCTGCCAACAAAAATACTGTTGAGCATAGTCAAATTGTAGTAACCCCAGAAAAAACTGACTCCCAACCAGAATTTTCTCAACGTCGGAGTAGACTCAGACAAAGACTGCGGCGGGAAGAAGCTTCTCAACCCCCAGTAACCATCAGAGCCAGAAAATCCAAATCCCCGGTGACAACTTCTCAATCATCACCAAGGGTAAAAGTTTCCACACCCAATACTACTCCTGTGATCACACAGGAAAAACCGCAAGTAGAGTTTACAGCCCCAACTCAGCCTCGTTCTACACAACAGAAACTTCCTGTAGTTACCCAACCTGCCAAGAATTCTCCTAGTGCTACTGGTGCCACAGCCGGAAAACCCAAAGATTACAATAACGCCTATATTGATCCCACAGATTATAATCCCACAACTAAATATGAAGCTCCTAGTAGTGTGATCGCTACAGAGCGCACCAGTGGTTGTCAAGCTGTATTGAATCAAGGAGTTGCTAGCAATAGCTGCACTAGTAATCAGCTAGCCAATGGTAATTCCGGAACGCCCAGTTGGTTGAAGAAAAGCCAAAATGTCTCAGTAGCTGCCATTCCAATCACAAAGCGGCTTGCTACTAATAATAAAAATAATACTGGTTGGCGTCCGCCTACTATTGTTTCTAAGGTGATTTCTAGTACTGGTTTGCGTTCTAACCAAGTTGCTAATTTGGGTTCTAGCAAGAGTAATTATCACCCTAACCGTTTTATTCCCAGTCCTAGCAATTTTACCCCCACAACTACAGTTAGCAAGGTGGCGATCGCGCCCAGTGCGGGTAAATTGACAGCACCGATAACAGCCGATAATCTGGCGCCTCGTCCGAGCGTGGTAGCTTACGACATTCCTTTAGCAACGACACTACCACAAATCGCTTACAGAGCCATTTATGGGAATAGAATTGCGATTAGTGGTACAGGATTCATGTACCCACTTTCAATTCCCTCGCCAATTACCTCATTGTTTGGTTGGCGCGTTCATCCAATCACAGGCGATCGTCGTTTCCACTCTGGTATGGACATCGGTGCTGCTATGGGGACTCCTATTTTGGCAGCATATTCTGGTCAAGTTGAAGTTGCGGACTGGGTAGGTGGTTATGGTCAAGCTGTGATCCTCAACCACAACAACGCCCTCCAAACTCTCTATGGTCACATGTCCCAAATCCTGGTTCAGCCTGGTCAACGGGTAGAACGGGGAAGTGTGATTGGTCTGGTCGGAAGTACAGGTAACTCAACAGGCCCTCACCTGCACTTTGAAGTCCGCCAGCTGACACCCGAAGGATGGGTTGCTGTCGATCCGAACGCACAAATACAATCTGCACTAGGTCAATTAGAGCGAAGCACACAGACAGCCCAAGTTAGTCAGTAACAGGACAAGGAGGACAAGGAAGACAAGGGGGACAAGGGGGACAAGGGGGACAAGGGGGACACGGGAGAGAATAAACAACCAATGCCTCATGCCCAATGCCCGTTTCCTGTTCCCTGTTCCCTCATCACAAATACCCGTGTTCAGCCAGGAATGCGGATGTAACTTCCTCGCGACTCGTGTTTGTCGGAAATTTGAGGAATTTTTCTACGTATTTGCCGAGAATATCACCTTCGAGATTAACCCAACTGCCGTTGACTAGATAACGGAGGTTTGTTTCAGCGTAAGTTAGGGGAATGACAGCGACAGTAAACTGGGATATTTCTGGATTATAATCAGCTACTGTGAGACTGATACCGTTCACAGCTATACTGCCTTTGGGAACAATATAATGGGCGATCGCATCAGGAGCGGTAAAAGTCATTTCCCAAGCGGTTGCTGTCTGCTGTGCCGAAACCATGCAACCGATACCATCCACGTGTCCCATCACAAAATGACCGCCGACTTTGCCACCTACTCGTAAGGAAGTTTCTAAATTTACATATTTCGGTTCTGTTTGCTCTTTTCCTAAACTTGTACGGCGTAGGGTTTCTGGTGATGCTGTCGCTATAAAACCGTCTTTTAAAATTTCTTCTACGGTCAAGCAAATGCCATCTACTGCTACACTGTCACCGTAACTTAAGTCTCCCATGATGACTTCACATGGGTTTCTAACACAACTAATTTGCCAAGAATCACCTTCTAAGGGTCTTATGGTTCCTAATGCCTGGATTATTCCTGTAAACACGGCTCTTTTCTCTATAGAACTCAAATTAATGCTAGATTTTAACTAAAATTTAGTTGTTAATTTCACAACAATACTAGAATTAAAAGTATAGTTTTTAACCATTATTTGTATCAACATTTCAATACATTTACAATATAGATAAGGCATATTTAGATAATTACATTATTGCGGAAAAAAACTAAATTGACTTACTCTGGTGTTCACAACCATTTGGGAGTTTAATAGAAGCAATTATAGAGAACAAGACTTATGTTTTTGATAATCCCAATCTTGCCCAGTCAAGAGTATGATTTGTTACAGATTCCTCTAACGCTCAAAGGATTCTAGAGGTCTAGCGAATGATTGAAATGAAAGTCGCTGGCATAGCATTAGATGCCATAACCCGCAGCCCGATTGTACTTTTAAAAGATGCTACAGATCGGCGTGCTTTACCTATTTATATCGGTCAGGAACAGGCTAGGGCTATTATGGGCGCACTGGAGAATCAGAAGCCTCCTAGACCCTTAACCCACGACCTGATTGTAAATATTCTGGAGACGTGGAATATGACTCTAGAGCGTGTTATTATTCATTCCCTACAAAAGGATACATTTTATGCAGCTTTAATTATTAAACAAGGCGAAGTCAAAAAAGAAATTGACGCACGTCCTAGCGATGCGATCGCTGTTGCCCTCCGTACAAATGCGCCTATTTGGGTCATGGAAGAAGTAATAGCTGATGCATCTATACCCGTAGATCGCGATGCCGATGAAGCTGAACAGGAGGCATTTCGCGAATTTATCTCTAATCTCCGTCCTGAAGATTTGATTAAGCGTTTTGGCAATGAGGAATCTTAACAATTTTCGATTTTGGATTTTGCGAAAAGTTTGTAGACGCTTTGCGGCTTCCCGTTAGGGTGCGGAGGTTTCCTCCGATCAAAGCTTTATAAAGACGGATTTTGGATTAAGCTGGTATGTATACCTAAACACAAAAACTATCGACCAGTTATTAGCTCTGAATCTAAAATCTAAAATCTAAAATCCAAAATTCACTAGATGCGATACCGACGCTTTGGAAAAACCGGACTACGCCTTTCGGTATTTTCCTTGGGAACAATGCGCTATTTAGATTCACCAGACAATGTATGGCAAACAATTCAAACAGCTATAGTGCTGGGAATTAATCATATAGAAACTGCTAGAGGTTACGGCAAAAGTGAGGAGTATCTTGGTAAGGCGATCGCCTTGGGGTTGCCAATACCTCGTTCGCAGGTTCACATTACAAGCAAAATCCCTCCCACGGTAGATACAGATACTATGCGTCGGTGCATCGATGAATCTCTAGAAAAATTACATCTAGAATATTTAGATTGTCTGGGGATTCATGGTTTAAACACATGGGAACAACTTGATTGGGTCAAAGCCAAAGGTGGCTGTATGCAGGCTGTACAAGAAGCCGTTGCTGATGGCCGTGTTCGACATGTTGGTTTTTCTACCCACGGTTCCTTAGATCTAATTCTAGCGGCGATAAATACAGATTTTTTTGAATTTGTCAATCTGCACTACTACTATTTTTTTCAGCGTCATGCCCCAGTCATTGAACTAGCAGCAGCTAAAGATATGGGCATATTTATTATTTCCCCTGCGGATAAGGGTGGACGTCTTTATACTCCACCCCCTACTTTAGTTGACTTGTGTCATCCTTTTTCGCCTCTAGAGTTAAATTATCGATTTCTACTGAGTGACTCCCGCATCACTACTTTGAGTGTCGGACCAGCAATTCCTGAAGAATTAACTCAACCATTACAAGTTGCTGACCAAGATGGGCAATTAACTGATGAGGAAATTACAGTTTTTGAACGTTTAGAAAATCATCAAAATCTGGCCTTGGGTACTGATTTATGCAGTCAGTGTTATGAATGCTTACCCTGTCCAGAAAATATCAACATTCCAGAAGTGCTGCGGCTACGAAATTTGGCAGTAGCCTATGACATGACAGATTATGGACAGTATCGTTATGGAATGTTTGAAAACGCGGGTCACTGGTTCCCTGGAATAAAAGCAAATCGCTGTACAGACTGTGGTGACTGCTTGCCAAAGTGTCCACAAAACTTAGATATCCCCGCCTTACTGAAGGATACCCATCAAAGGTTACAAGGGAAAAGTGGCAGGCGATTGTGGGAATAGTCAATGGTCAATGGTCAATTGTCAATCGTCAATGAACATTTACTAATGACTAATGACTCTTGACTAACCACCAAACGGAGTTAAGCGTTTAATGGCACGACCTGCCACATCTTTGTAGCGCAGTTCTCCACAGAGAATTTTACCCATGATTTGAGGTGCAGAGGGACGCTTGACACCGACTTTGTAGCCGACACCAGGAAAACGATAAAATAGCCCAGCTAATTTTTGCGCCCAAGCCATATCACTACCCCATTCGGCATTAATGATATCTGAGTATCTTTCCAAGGCGTTGATGTCACCAGAGAGGGCTTTGTCGATCGCCTCTGATGCTTTTAACCCACTAAATATTGAGGGGCGAATACCTTCGGCGGTAAAAGGATCAACGACACAAGCTGCTTCCCCTGCCAAAACTGCATTTTCAGTATGCAATTTTTGTTCACCATTCCATAGGCAAATAGCATGGCCATATTGCTGGCAGGTTTTTATATCTAAACCAAACGAGTTACCATATTCATCCAAAATTTTCTTGAAGTCCTGGGGTTCACCACCAATAAACGTACCAACACCAACAGAGTAACCGTCTGCTTTGGGAAAATTCCAGAGATAGCCATTTTTCACCAAACCAAATTCAAAATGAGCAATATTACCATTTTCTACTTTGGCTAGTGCTTCTGCTTCTAAGGCTGCTGCGAGGCGGCGTTTGCGTTCTTTGAAACCTAGCCATTTCGCCATCGACCCCTTAGCACCGTCAGCAGCAATTATATATTTACCTATTACCGGACCATTAGCTGTATTCACTTGCCAATGGTCACTTTTAAACTCAATACCAGTGACTTCTGTATTGTCTTTGAGTTCTGCTCCTTGTTTTTGTGCTTGCTGCACTAGGAAGTGGTCGAAAACATCACGCCGTACCATCCATACTGGTTCAGGAGTTTCTAGTTTCGCTTCTACTGGGTCGCCTGTTTTCCAAGTACATCGGATCGTATCTGCTTTGATGGATATTGCTGGACTAAAGTCAAAGTCAAACCACTCAGCGATCGCAGGCGAAACACCACCACCACAAGGTTTATATCTTGGTAGAGATGCTTTTTCTAGGATTAACACGGAGCGCCCTTGCTTGGCTAGATGATACCCTGCTGTTCCACCGGCTGGACCAGCACCGACAATGATGCAGTCGTACATAATGTTCTAAATTTTTGCTTTTGAATTAGTTGATTGTTGAGTTTCGGGTTCTATGTTAGACAGTGTTACCAAAATTCGGTTAAATTTTGGGTTTATGTGCAAAATTTTACAGTTTTATTATAGGCTCTGTTATGTGCAAATATTTATTTTGCCCTAGCCATAATCATTAGTAATTGTTCGGTTTGCAAATTCAAACTTTTGTTATTTGAATAATTTTTAAAATTTTCTTTGAGTTTTGAAATTTTACATATCCTCTGGCAATTTATAGGCACGCTTTGATTACATTTAGGAGCTTTCTTGGATTAACAATTATTTGGTTATTTAAGGGTGTTAGCTTGATAGAAGCTACAATTAGGCAAACTTTAAATCAGGTTTACTTTACAAATTTACAATTTATCAGTTTCACTGTTTACGAATTTTCTACTAATTATTTCAGATAAATTATAAAGTTTTAGTAAAATTTATTTAGCAAAAACAATTATTCTCAATATTTTCAGTAACTTGCCAGGAATAGTCAAAATGCGATTAATCAAACGTAAACAATATTGAAATTATTACCAATGACAAATGACTCTTGTAAAGACGCGTAGACGCTCGTAACGAGGCGAATAAAAGAAAAAGAGGGGAGGCTTCTATTAGAGATCCAATTGGCCCACAGATTAATCAGGGGGCTTTAAGCCTCCCCTCTTTTTCCCAAGCCAAATGCGGTAAGAGCGGCTTCAAGGTCAGAGTATAATCGCGTCTCTACTAATAACTAATGATGACTTACTTAAACCGCCTAATGTAATGCAAGGAATTGCCGTTGATGTAGGTAAGGTAAAAGGAAAAAGTAAAAAATCACTGTCCCGATTTTTACCTTTTACCTTTTACCTAATACTTTGATTTAGACGGTAGTGATGTCTTTTTCTTTTTCTGCCAATAGTTCATTGATTCTGGCAGTGTATTTGTCCGTTAGTTTTTGTAATTTGTCTTGTTGATCACGTGCTTCGTCTTCGGATACCTCAGAGTTTTTTTCCATTTTGCGAATGGTATCTAGGGCATCGCGGCGGATGTTACGAATGCCAACACGACCTTCTTCAGCATACTTAGCAGCAATTTTTACTAATTCTTTACGGCGATCGCTTGTCAGTGGGGGAATGTTCAGTCGAATGACAGAACCGTCGTTACTGGGGGTTAAACCCACATCTGACATAGAAATAGCCTTTTCGATCAGGTTTAAAGAACTGCGATCATAAGGCTGAATCAAAATCGTTGTTGCATCTGGTGTGCTGATGTTAGCAAGTGATTTCAGAGGTGTAGATGCACCATAATAATCTACTGTCACTTTGTCTAACAAGCTGGCATTGGCGCGACCAGTACGAATCGTGTTAAAAGCTCGTTGAGTCGCCTCAATGGTTTTTTGCATTGTACTTTCAGCTTCAGCTAATTTCACAAGTACCTCCCACAAGGGTGCCGATAGATTCTCCCATGACTGCGCGATGGATATTACCCCGTACGCCCAAGTCAAAAACAAGAATTGGGATATTATTTTCTTTACATAAGGCTATCGCGGTACTGTCCATTACCCGCAAATCTTTTGCCAAAACATGTCCAAATGTTAGACTGTTGTAACGTTTGGCATCAGGATAGATATGTGGGTCAGCGTCATACACTCCATCTACCTTAGTCGCTTTAAAAATGACTTCGGCTTCAATTTCTGCGGCTCTTAAAGCAGCAGTGGTATCGGTTGTGAAAAAGGGATTGCCAGAACCTGCGCCAAAAATAACCACCCGTCCTTTTTCTAGGTGACGGATGGCACGACGACGGATATATGGTTCAGCTAATTCTTGCATGGCGATCGCGGTTTGCACCCGCGTCTGTACCCCTATTCGTTCTAGTGAGTCTTGCAGCGTCATGGCATTCATTACCGTGGCAATCATACCAATGTAGTCAGCTGTTGCCCTGTCCATCCCCGCCGATGCCGCTTTGACACCACGAAATATGTTACCCCCGCCAACGACGATGGCGATTTGAACACCAGTGGCTACTACCTCTGCTACTTCTTGAGCGATTTCTTTGACCACTTCTGGGTCAATTCCATAGCCCATGCTGCCCATTAAGGCTTCACCGCTTAGTTTAAGTAAAACCCGTCGGTAATTTGTTCCCATGAAGTTACGCTTTATCGAAAAATATGCTAATTACCTCCAATTAAAGATAACAGTAGTGTGACTATCTGTCTCTAGTACTTGAACATCATCAAATTAACTCGTGTTAATCAACTAGAGGTAAAAGCTTATTTATCTTTTAGCTACGCCAAATCACATAAGTACCTGTAGGTTCAGTTTCTTTAGGATAAATTTCTTGACCTTTAATGAGTGATGCGATCGCCTTTGTGAGGTAATTTTCCTTGAGAGCTGATTGGTTGTACGGTTGATTATCTATCATTCCTTTGTAGCGAACTATACCTTTTGTGTCTATTAAAAAAGCCATTGGTGTTTTGATAATACCAAAGCTACGAGTTACATCTTGAGTAGAGTCCCACAAATAGGGAAAGTTTAATTGGTTAACTTTTGCAAAAGCTTTCATGCTTTCAAAATCTTCTGTTGGCAACTGAGTGGCATCGTTACCATTTAAGCCAATGATTGTAAAACCCTGTTTGTAAAACTCTAGTTGAATTTTTTTGAGTCTCTCTAGATACAATTTTACATAGGGACAATTATTGGACATTGAAATGACGCCAACGGCAATAAATTTATTTAAATAACGGCTCAGGTGATGTACTTGCTCGTCAATTCCTGGCAGTTCAAAATCGGGTGCATAACTTCCTACAGAAGTATTATTCGTTTCTACTTGATTCATATTTTCTGACTGGCAGGAACTAAGAACACACCTTTAAAGGAAATGTTTGATGTTTTGACTATTCTATAAACCAGTTTCGCAGTTGTGAATTGTGAAACTACTGAATTTACAGAACCGAAGTTTCAGAATTATTAGTTGTCTATTCAAGAGAAACTGGCAGGATAAGCCATAAAAGTATTTTATCCTCTGCCCTTTTCCATTTAAACTTTACCCAGCCTACACCGGGCAAAGTTGATGTGACATAGCACGGGCAATTCTGAGCTAAGAAGTTAGAATGACAGCAGCAATATAAAAGTTCCTACTTGTAATAAAATATAAAGTTTTGTAAAAATAATGAGTATAAATATATCTGCGTTTTTCTAAACTTTCATATTTGTATTAATAAAATACCCATGGCTTCCTCCACTTCTGCGATCGCATTTACTCCAACAAAAACCTGGATTTGGCAAGGCTTTTCTATTTGCTATCAATCTCAAGGAAGTATTGGCCCAGCGGTGATTTTTGTGCATGGCTTTGGAGCTTCATGGTGGCATTGGCGGAAAAATATGCCAGTCCTAGCACAAAATTGTCGTGTTTATGCAATTGATCTGATTGGCTTTGGTGCCTCAGCAAAACCTGAACCTGGTAAAAGTATCAACTATACATTTGAGACTTGGGGACAACAAATAGCTGATTTTTGCCGTGAAGTGGTGGGAGAATCTGCTTTTTTGGTTGGCAACTCGATTGGTTGTATTGTTGCCATGCAAACAGCTGTAAGCAACCCTGATATTGCTTTAGGAGTAGCATTACTCAACTGTTCTTTGCGGCTGTTACATGATAGCAAACGCCAAAGTTTACCTTGGTCGCGTCGTGTAGGAGCGCCGCTTCTACAACGTGTATTATCTTTTAAACCAATTGGTGAATTTTTTTTCTATCAAATTGCCAAACCCAAAACTGTACGTAAAGTTCTACTACAAGCTTATGCTAATTCTGCAATGGTAACAGAAGAGCTTGTAGATATTCTTACCTCTCCTGCCAGTGATCCAGGTGCAGCAGCAGTGTTTCTTGCTTTTACTTCTTATTCCCAAGGCCCCCTACCAGAAGACCTTTTACCTCAATTGCCTTGTCCAGCAATTATTTTATGGGGAACAGCTGATCGTTGGGAACCAATTGAGTTAGGTAGAGAGTTAGCCAGCTTTCCACAAGTGCAAAAGTTTATACCTTTAGAAGGTGTAGGACATTGTCCCCAAGATGAAGCTCCGGAGGTGGTCAATCCGATTTTGCAGGACTGGATATGGGAAAGAACAAGAATTCAAACTTCGGAAAATGAGTAATGGATAAGCGAATAAATTTAGTTTTTAACTAAAAATGCTTGTTCTTCCTACTTCTTCCAGCCTTATAATTTTTGCTTTCTTAGTATGAGATTGGCTGCTCAAGTAAGCTTTTTTGCTCTAACCAATCTCTACCCACTTGAATACTGATATCAGAATAGAGATTGCCAGTACTTTCTACTCGTACTTCTCCAAATCCTAAAGTGTTACGGATTGATTCGGCGCTGTTGCCATCTCCTTTTTGAGCAACGATGTGAGTGACATCTAATGGTTCACCTGAGCTTTTGGCTATGTAAACATTGCGATAACCAGCTTTTTGCAGGCTTGTAATCAGTGGTTGAAGATTGGTGTTATCGCTGCCAGTACTGTCTTGAATTGCGACTCGTAAATATGTTGGATCTGCTGCTTGTTGTTGGTCAGACGATTGTATATCAAAATACTGCGCCATAGTGGTCGCAATGCGATCGCTATTTGGTATCCAATAGCTAGCGTTATACTCTCCTTGTTCGCTAAATCGACCGGGAAGCATCAATTGCAACATATTAGAACGATTTGTTCTGGCTCCAAAACCCACCAATGCGACTAATTCTTCAACTGACAAGTTAGTATCAATATGTTCTTTAACTACGTTGAGAATATTGGGCAGTTGTGCCATTGTCGTCGGGTTAAGTGCTTGATCCATCAATGCCCGCATCACCATTTGTTGCCGTTGAATCCGGCCAATATCACCATTTTCATCATGGCGGAAACGTAACATTTGCAGTACCTGATCACCATTGAGATGCTGCTTGCCTTTCTTTAAATTTATGTACAGATGCTGGGAGTCATCTTGGTACTTCATATCTCTGGGTACATAAACAGTAACTCCTCCCAAAGCGTCGATCAGCTTGGCAACTCCTAAAATGTTGATACGGATGTAGCGATCAATTCCCACTCCATCCAAAAGGTTACTAACGGTTTTGGCGGTTAAAGCAGGCCCACCTTGAACATTAGCCGAATTAATTTTTTTCTTCCCATGTCCTTCAATTTCCACACGGGTATCTCTAGGAATGGAAAGCATGACTAATTTTTTAGTTTCTGGATCAAATCTGATCAAGAGCATGACGTCAGAAAGACCATCAAAGGAATTAATTTGGGGTAGATATCCCAAATTTTTGGTTTCTTCTGGCGCATTTTGGACATCTGGCGGTAGTACGCTCATCCCCATGACCAAAACATTGACGGGGCGAGTTAGTTCTGAGAATCGTAGCCCACCTCCAGAAATGCGATCGCCATCAAAAACTGCTGCCTCATCCGCGCTCAGATTGGCTTGCATCAAAGGTGTACTGCTTAAGGACAGTAATGCTCCTGCTGTGGCTGAGACTATTGCGATACCCCCCATACCCAGCAAAAACCACAGCCAACGTCCAGATTTTGGACGATTGACCCTTCTACTACCAGATTTGGAGCGGGACTTAGAATGGTTTTTTGACGCCGAACCTCTTTGAATGGTCACAGACTTCCTCACACTTATTGAATAATACTTGGTGAATCCACTTTTGGAAAAACAGGCGAATCAGACTATAATACCTAACTCTTAATTATTAGTGGGAAATTAGTGGATTAAGTGTCTCATGTAACACTTCTAACTGTATTCTTATTAATTTTTCGTCCATTTGAAAACGCTTTAGATGTTTTCTTTATGAAGTATGGCAATATTAGGCAGCATTTGACTAGATAGCTTGAGAAAAATCTGTAAATTTTTTGAAAATAACTACAAATATTTAACAGTTATCAGTCATCAATTATCAGTGAAAAATGCTATTTACCTTATTTTTTCAGATAGTTACTTATCAACAAATCTTTCCGCAAAGCGGCTAAAACCTCGTATTCGTAGAGAATTACCTTGAATGGTAACAACTATTAACCACAGACTAAGCAAAAATTAACCAGAGGTGAGAAAGCCATCAAGAATGAGTAGGCACATTGACAAAAAATCTAAATTCGCCGCACCAGTTGCCAAAACAAAGATAACCCAATAGCCAGGAAATAGCCAGATTAACCTCTTCCCGCACGCTTTATCCACGCCAGATGCTACAACGGGACGGGCTTCCATAGCCGGAAGCCGGATGCAAGCTCCGGCCCCAGACCTCGGAAACTTCCAAGCACGCACTGGTTCCCCTTGTCCCTCGTTGTCTCCGTGTTCTTCTATCTCCGGATCTTGGTTCAAAATTATTCATTTAGTTGAGTGCAATCCTAAATTAGAGGGATGAATGATATTGATGTAGTTAGAGATAATAAGCTTTAGATAAGGATTATATTTGTGTTATCCAGCAATCGGCAGATGCAGACACGCAAGCTCTTAAACTGGTGGCAAACACTCACACCAATGTCACGATTAGGTGCGATCGCTTTATTCGCTCCACTTCTAGTGTTAAATGGCTGGGCTCTTTCAGTCATTTTTCATTATTTTCATTCGCTGATTGTCATTTTAGTGGCAGCCTCCGTACTAGCGTTTCTGCTCAATTATCCTGTAGGTTGGATGGAACGTCATGGTGCTAGGCGAGAGCAAGTAGCTATTTTAGTGTTTTTACTCGCTTTGTCAATTTTATTAGCATTAGGTGTTACTCTTGTCCCACTAGCTCTGACCCAAGCCCAGCAATTGGTAGCACGTTTACCGGAGTTAATTGACTCTGGACGCTCCCAATTAATGATTTTGAACGAAAAAGCTGAAAGTATGGGCATACCCATTAATCTTGATGCTTTATTAGTGCAAATCAATGATCGTGTTAAGGGACAATTGCAGGCGATCGCAGGACAGGTTCTGAATCTGGCGGTAGTCACTTTCACGAGTCTACTGGATTTTCTGCTGACAATGGTTTTAACTTTTTACCTGTTGCAGCATGGGGATGAACTCTGGCAAAGTCTAGTCAGTTGGCTACCAAGCAAATTTCGTGAGGCTTTTTCTCAAACTGTACGCCTCAGCTTTCAAAATTTCTTTATCACTCAGCTCATTTTATCTACCTGTATGGCATCAGCCTTAATTCCGACCTTTTTATGGCTGAAAGTACCATTTGGCTTGCTATTTGGCTTGAGTATTGGCATTATGGCTCTTGTTCCCTATGGTGGGTCTGTAGGTATTGCCTTAACTACTCTATTAGTAGCTTTACAAGACGTTTGGATGGGTGCAAGAGTCCTAATTGCAGCAGTAATTGTTCAGCAAATTCTCGAAAACTTGATTGGGCCGAGAATTTTAGGTAGCTTCACTGGTTTAAATCCAGTTTGGGCGTTAATTTCGGTCTTGACAGGCGCAAGAATTGGTGGTCTTTTGGGTGTTATTTTAGCAGTACCCACTGCCGTTGTTATTAAGACTGCTTTGAGCGCGTTGCGTCCTGATGTTGCCTCTACTAATCACAGCGAAATGGCAGATGTCACCAGTGACAGTTCTGAACAGGAGGAAGAATCTTGTCGCAAACAAATAAATGAAACCGCAAATGTGCGATCAGTAGAGGTAGGCACACCTGTGACACCCGAAACTTCTCCTCCGACTGCTTAGTTGTTGGTCATTTGTCATTTGTTAATGGACTTTTGACTCAGGGTCTAAAATTGAACCCATAAACAAAATGCTTCCAGTCTGATTATCGCGCATCGCACAGAAAAACGGACGGTCAACAATCATTCGGAATGGTTCTTTAACAGGTAAAGACGTTGCAACTATACCCACAGAAGTAGTTGCAGCCGCTTCTGTTCCTTCTTCATTTACTTCCACAAAAGTTTTATGCTTAACTTCGCTAATTGCAAAGTTTTTTCCCATCTGAGAAAAATCAGCTTTGTTGGTGAAAGCCTCACTCATACCTAATGCTTTCAAAGCATCATTAAGCCTCACCTCATAATCCATCTTGAAGCGGGGTAAGCGAATAAAACCTTCTTGCTGGCTAAACTGGGACATCCATTTTTCCCAGTTGTCAGTATTAAGATTTTGATAAAAAGATTTGAGACTAAAATTATGTTTTGGCAGAAAAACATATAAACTGAGCTTTCCTTCTTTACCATAAGGCAAGCTCACTGCTTGAAATTGTTCGTTTTCATAATATTTATATCTGCCTTTTTGTGACATCATCGGATGTTGTTTCTGATTACCAGATGTCAGATAAAAAGGTTGTTGGGCAGTTTGTTGTTTGTCAAATTCGTTTGTCCATCTACCTTTGAAATAAATGGCATTCAGAATAAACAATACTTGATTTGGTTCTATGCTTTCAACAATCTTGTCAATTTTGCCGCGAGTATTTTCGTTTACCCAATTATTAATAGTACCAACTGAGCTTGAATCTTGAAAGTTTAAATTTGTGACCTTTGCTTGATAAGACTCCTGAATAGTTTTTAGAAAATCAGGTTTAAAGCTAACTTCTTGATTTGCCCAAAGTGAGTTAGCAATATTTAATTGAATTTGTGGGTCTGGATTCTCTAAAAGCTGCTTTAATGCTGCGTTAGAAGAATTAATTTCCTGTATACTTAATCCTTGTAATTCCAGTGCCTTTGCCATTGCTTGCTGAGTACTGCCACTAGCACCGTTATACGTCATATCTAAAGCGATGGCGATACTGGCAGGTGAAATAAACACATTTTTATTGTTCTCTTGTTTGAGAACTTTTTCAAAAAGTTTGAAGCCAAATTTAGTGTTAGCATTAATGAGTTTAGTATCAGGCAAGACAGATTTTTGAGGAACAGGAGATTCTGAGCGAGGTACACCTGATTGGGCAAAAACTTTTGCATTACTATCAACTTGAGTACATCCAATCACACCCATTAAAACTACACTAGCTGCTGCCAAAGCGTAGCGTCTTCCCAAACGAACAGCGTAACGTCTTTGTAGAAAATTTTCCCAAGCATTACCAAATTTCTGCTTCATTTTACCACACCAAAAGGCAGAGTCTATTCATTGACTATGACACTTCAAGCGACACAGCCATTTGGTGGTTACAGTTTTGGCAACAATTTTATTGGATTGGGGATTGGGGATTGGGGATTGGGGATTGGGGATTGGGGATTGGGGATTGGGGATCGGGGATCGGGGATCGGGGATTGGGGACAAGGGGAACCACTGCGCCCTTGCGGGTTAAGAGCGTTGTAGCACGTGGCGTGGACACGGAGAATATTTTTGATAGATTCTCCGCCTCTCCTACTCTCTGCGTCACCGCGTCTGTTCCCGATCACCAATCCCCAATCCCCGATCCCTATCTTTTCGGTACAGTCCACCAAGCCAAAGCGTATGGCTGAGTGGCTTCGTTTGCTTGGTTACGAAACTGGACGCGAATTTTATATTTATCGGTAGTGGGGACAGGACAAAAAATATGTTCTACGCTATCGACATCACTGCTTGAAGCGCAAACAGTCTCCGTGCTTGTATTTTGTGTAGCATCAGCTTTGACTAGATAGACATCAAGGTTATTTAAACCGCGATCGCGAAAATTTTCCCCTGCATCAAATTGATTATTCTTATTTTTATCGTTCAGTTCTACCAGCCTGTCCCAAGTTAAGGTAATAGCTACAAAACTATTTTGCTGTAATGGTTTAGCTAAGACATATTCCACAGATGAACTAGCATTGACTGTATCATAATTCCAACCTATTGCAGGTACAGATTGTGATGGTTTCCATTGACCTCCACTAAATTGCTGGTAAGCACGAAAAGCATTTAAATGACCAGCCCCCATCTGATTATCCAGGGGAATTTTGGCATTTTTATAAGCGTCAGAAGCCAGCCAGTCTTGATTTTGTTTATTGATGAGTGTTCTGGTCATTCTTAGTCGCAAGCCATCGCCAGTATCTTGAATTTTGTCAGCTGAATTTAATAAAACAGCTTTCATGACTTCATGTTGGCGAGTAGCAGTACTCCAATTTGGTTGCTTTGTTCGTAATTGTTTGTCACCAAACTCTTGCAATAGAGCAACTGTAGCTGTAGCGTGGGGTGCTGCAAAACTTGTTCCTGTGACTTTATTAATTTTGCCATCAGGAGTAAGTAAGGGAATATTACTACCAGGAGCCACTATACCAATTGTGCCACGGGGACCAACATTAATTTCCTTGCCAGATAAACGGAGGGTCATGGCTTCAGTTGTCGCTACCAAATTGGAAACGTCTACTTTATTAAAAATTCCTCCCCGACGAGAGGAAAAAGCCACGTTTACTCCATTAAAATTATCGGTAGGGATAGGAATTCCTCCTTTACCTTGGTTGCCAGCGATCACATATAAAACATTGTGAGCGCGAGTTGACCAATCAATACATTGGGTTAGTAAGGCGTTACCATCCAAAACAGCGTCCGGTCGCGGATCGCGGTTTAAAGGTTCGCCAAAGCTAAAGTTGATGACACGAACGTCGCCACCATTTTGCAGTGCTATGTGCTGTGCAGACAAACATTCTTCTGGCTGTCCCATTTTCGTGGAACCTACAGCAGACGAAAACAGCCGCGCTCCTGGAGCTACTCCTGGGAAGCCTTTATCTGTACTAACCATGACACCAGCAACATTGTAGGCGTGGGGGTCAACACCACTATTTGACTTAGCAGGATTATTGCGTAAAAAGACACCTGCTATATTGAGAGAGCGATTTTTAGAAACCGCTTTATCAACACCAAACTTCCCAGGACGCCCAATTTCCACTTGACCAATGGCAATTTTGCGACCTATGAGATTATACGGGGCTTTATGTAACTTCAAAGCGTCAATACCGTTAGCGCTCATGGAAATTTCCAAAGCTAATACCGGTAGACTCAAACAAGAAGCACTTAATCCCCAAACGATCCAGCTAATTTTTTTTACCATAGTTGTTTGTCATTTGTCATTTGTTGGTCATTGGGCATTGGTCTAGAGACGCGATTCATCGCGTCTGTACAATAGTCATTTGTCATTTGTCATTTGTCATTTGTCCCCACGTCTCCCTGCTCCCCGTTGCCCCTTATCCCCAAAGGGGACCCCACCTTCCCCGATCCCCGATCCCTTCTCTCTAAAAAAGCTCATACAAAACTTATGAGCGTTTGCTCAAGTTTTGTTACAATATTTACAGAATAAGGACGCTTAAATATCCACTAGCCATGACCAAAACGCTATCTAACAAGCCGATTGTAATTGCTCCATCTATCCTATCAGCCGATTTTAGTCGTTTGGGAGAGGAAGTACGCGCCGTAGATGAGGCGGGAGCAGATTGGATTCATGTTGATGTAATGGATGGTCGCTTTGTACCTAATATTACGATAGGTCCTCTGGTAGTGGAGGCGATTCGTCCGGTTACGAAAAAACCACTGGATGTCCACTTAATGATTGTGGAACCAGAAAAATATGTTGCAGATTTTGCCAAGGCTGGTGCAGATATTATCTCTGTACATTGTGAACACAATGCATCGCCACACTTACATCGTACTTTGTGCCAAATAAAAGAACTTGGTAAGCAAGCTGGTGTTGTACTCAACCCATCTACACCTTTAGATTTGATTGAGTATGTGCTGGAAGTTTGCGATTTAGTGTTGATTATGAGTGTCAACCCTGGTTTTGGCGGTCAGAGTTTCATTTCAGCAGTTGTTCCCAAGATCCGCAAGCTGCGTCAAATGTGTGATGAACGTGGTCTTGATCCTTGGATTGAAGTAGACGGTGGATTAAAAGCAAATAATACTTGGCAGGTTTTGGAAGCTGGAGCTAATGCAATTGTTGCTGGTTCAGCTGTGTTTAATGCTAAGGATTATGGCGAGGCGATCGCAGCTGTTCGTAATAGCAAGCGTCCCACACCAGAACTAGCACAGGTTTAATTGATGAAAACTTGATAGTTTGTAGTTATGACTTTAATCTTTAAAGAGAAGCACTAAACTGCTTACTACGAACTAATAAATAAAAGGGCGATTGAAAAGCGATCGCCCTTTTTTTATTTATTTAAAATCTGGCCCAATCTGTTCCTTTCCACAACCCAAAGAACAGAAACGCAGACACTAAAGCGCCAAGAATCCATTTTGTGGAAGTCTTAATTAAGCTTAGACCTCGCAAAGATTGGGTAGTTTCTGCTTGATCTTTGATTTGTGCTTTTGCTTTAGAAACTTGAGACAAAAGTTCATTCTTTATTTCTTCTGGTTTTTTCCCATACAGGGAACCACCTCGGCTTTTTAAAAGATTATCTAATTGTTCAGGAGTTGCTTGACTGAGTTTCTGATGTAATTGTTCAGCACGAGAAATCTGTTGTGTAGATATATTGTTGATTTGCGCGACATTTTCCTTATTTAGCCGGATGGTGTTAGAAACTCCCAAAGGTATCATGAGTAAAAATAATGCTGCCAACAATAAAGTTAACCAAGATAATAATTTTAAAATCGGAAATTCCCATCTGTTGCGCGAATGTAATTCCCCATAAAATACTAGTGCTAACCCAATTAAAGGTACAGGTACACGTTCAACTATTGCTCCGATGGTTTGAAATTCCCAAGCAGGGTTAAAAAAGTTTGATGGAATAAACATTGCTACCCAATCAAACAAAGATAATATTAACAGACCGTAGCCGAGCGATCGCAGAATAGCGAGCGAACTTTCCTGTGTTAAGACAAACTGAGGAGAAGTCAATTTTTCAATTTTTGATTTAGTCATAATTCCTTACAAAGCATCAAAACAAAAATTTTTATAGACAAAAATTTAATATTTCTGCAAATTAGAATGCCAATATTTATACCAGGAAAACCAAACGGTTTCTAAAACTTGATAAGTAGCTTCTGGCGAAGAATTTTTCAATGGAACTGACAAATGCGTCCAAAGACAGCGCTTGTTTTCTCTTAATTGCTTTCGTCCTAATAACCAAGGTAATAAACGTTCCCAAGGTTGCTCTCTTTGCTGCTGATTTTGGTTAAATTGTGTATTAGTAAAAGTACTATTACCATGCAGATTAATACAAGCACTGAGGTAGGCTTTTTGTTGTTCAACTCCTAAACCGTAATAACCTATACCTTCTTTTTGACGTACAACCGCGGATGATGAAATTTCAGTATATTTTCTAATCAGTTGATTCACATCTCCTATTTTTACGTAACGCATTTCGATATCTAAAGGCAAACCTTGATGCATATATTGATAATTTGTTTGGGCTAACAATTCAGAATTATCCCGTATCTCATGAGGTAAAGTTTTGGTAGATTTGAGTTGCCACTGGGGTAAAGGCGGGGCTTCTGGAAAACTAAAAATATCATCAGGATTTTTAGATTGGGTTGGCAGAAAAAGAACTTGTCCCAATACAAATAAAACATTGGTACAGCCTAGCATTAACAATAAAATACGGATTTTTTTCCAAGTAATCATAAGTTTGATTATGACAACCTAGAATTTTTGTTTCCAGATTCATTCCGTCCTATTAAAAACCAACAGAATAAACCGAAAATTAGCACGGAAATTATTGAAAATAAAAGAGAGCCATTGCCAGTATGCCAGTAATCAAAAGCATCCATATTATCTTTTGTGACGATGATAGCCATAAGTGCAACACGCCCAGCATTAACAATAAATCCTACCGCAGCAGCTACAATTGGCACCAATATTTTTTGCTGCCAATTTTGAGGAAAGATTAATAGAAAAAGTATTGCTAAACCCAGCATTTGAGAAATTAATTCTAAACCAGAGCAACCACTAAGTACTTCTATACTGCCATTTGGTAGATAAACATTAATTCCAGAAAGAGTTACTTCAAAGCCCATATACCAAAGTATAAAAGCTGATAATTTGGCAGTTAGCAATGTAAGCTTAGATATTACCCATTCTGGTAATAATTTAGGTATATTGATAAAAAAAAGCGTTATTAACTCACCTATATATTGATTTAATCCTCGAAAGCCAGAAGCTATTAAAGCAAGTCCTAAGCCAAAAATAAAGGGTAAGGCATACAAAAAACCTCCAAAGCTAGTCATAGATGCACTTTTGAGCAGTGCTATCCAGATGAGTGAGAAGCCCAAAAAACTGGGTAAAATACCACTTTCTAAACTTAAATTATCTCGTTTTTCCCAGATAATAAAAGAGATAGCTGCCCAAGACAAAAAACTAGTACTGAAAAGGTTCGAGTTTCCTGCTCTCCAACCTAGTGTGAGTTGAATTGAAATTAAGCCTGAACCTATGATTAAGAGCCAGAACTGAGGATGATCAAGTCGTATGACCTTAGCCAGTTTACTAGTTTTCATTGTCTAATTTTATGGCAGCCTTTCTGTCAATTGTTCAAAACATATATTCTCTGTTTTCAGATGTCAGAAAGTTTTTCAGACTTCAATAAATAAATTTTCAAAATTTCTTATTTATTTACATCTTTTTGTTGTTGCTTCTGCTTTCGATATAAAGCCAAACCAATACTACTTGCTGTTAATGAGCCAAAGATGGTTAGAGGTTCAGGAACAGCCTTAGTTTTTTTGTTAAAAGTAAAGTTATCTATCGCAAAATGCGTACCATTTCCGCTATAGCCAGCGTTATTACCTCCAGAAGATGTAAATTTTAAATAATCAATTCCCAAGAAGTCAAATGTAAATAGTGTAGGAGTTTGTGAATTCACAACTACTGTCTGTGAATATTTCTTTTCCCCCGATATTCCTCCTGTGTAACCTTCTACCAACACAGTCAAATCATCATTCCAAGCTGCTGTTAAGTACGTACTATTAAAATCAAAAATATCATCAACTGTACTTATAACAGCAGGATCACCAAAGCCGTTGTAAGCTACGTTTTTTGGTGATACTGTTCCATTTACATAGCCTGAAGGAATAAAAGAGGTTGTATCGAGATCATAAAAGTTTTCCCAATTCAATCCTGCATAGCCATTAGAAACTGTGTCTTGAGATCCAGAAAGATCGTCAAAGGTAACAGTGACAGCCTGAGCCTGTTTTGTCTGAATTACCCCGACCACAATAGCAACAAATGTGGCTATAGTTGCAGTTTTCCGCAACTTTTCTCTTACCTGAGATTTGCTTGGTATTGTGGGATAATCAAGCTTGTCTCGAATTTTTGCGAATTGAAACCCTGTCATTCAACTCACTCCTACAACATGATAAAAATCGATGGTAGACTTCCCTGGAGTGAGATTGTTTGCTTTCCAACTGTCATAATCAAAAAATTGTAGCGACAAAGGTTTGCTACCCTGTCGCTTCCTAGACAGAAGGACTAAATTATATGTACTAGAAATTACACAGATTATTTTAGCTTTATAGGACTAAACGTATCTGTTATCTAGATTTACTACGTTTAAGTAATAAGCGATACTAATTGTATAGTATAAATGAAGGCTTCTGATTTAGCTTTATAAAAAGTTTATACTTACAAAAAAGAGGTCTTTTGTTGGAAGCAGCCACTGGTAAGACTTGTAAGAAATAACCTTGTTAGAGAACTGGATAAAAGTTTCATAAAGTTTAGACAACTACTGTCATTGTGAAGGGCGATCGCACATCATATACGTCATCATTGAAATTATTCTTTAAGATTAGATAATACTTAAATTTACATTTAATTGTATAAAGTATTTCCAGTATTTTATGTTTCTAATACAAACATCAAAAAAACAAGGATAGATTTTACTACCCTTGTTTTTGCTTTGTTCCGTACAATAGACGCCAGATTTATTTGTTACGACCACCTAACCACTTAGCAGCAGCAAGTCCTACAATAGCTCCTACAACGGGATTGCTGAGAAACTTGATAATAGCTGGCTGTTCTGCTAACACTTCTTTGAAAATGTCAGGATGGTTATGATATGCAAATGAAGCGAGTCGGCTGACATCATCCGCACTCATGCGGTTAGGGTTACGAGTAGAAAGGCTTAGTTGTTGCTCAAGATGGCGCTCATCCAATCCTCTTTGTTTGAAGTGTTTGAAAAAGGCCCGTGCGACATCATCTCTTTCATTGGGTTTAATATTAGCGATCGCCTTTTGCAATTCTGGCTCCATTTGGCTAGGAGGAATGCTGTTTGTATTAAAAGAGCGTTCAAACATTTGGCGACGATCAGACGCAGTTGTACGTTGAGCAAAATCATCAAAGCTTTGATAATCTTGTGATGGATCACCACTAGGAGTATCACCAAGATACTCAACATCACCCTGAGCCAAATCTTTCATTATTTGGCGCTTATACTCTTCACTGCTACTCACTGTACTAATCTCCTTTTCTTATTCTTGTTGCTAGTTAAGACACTAAACAACACACAACAACCAACAAACAGCAATTTCTAACTGTATTGAACTTGATTGGTTTGAGTATCATACCTAGCTGTCAAAATTAACTGCTTATCAGGCGCGTATACCAAAACAGTTAAATCTTGATTGGGGAAATTTTTCCGAAAACCTTCTACTAGGGATTTTGCTAAAGGACGAACTTCGTTAGGACGAACTTGTCGGGAAATAACTACGCCCAACTTATTGTTATCGCGCACATAAGCATCTTGGACTAATCCCCGTGATGTTTGTACAACCCAGTTACCAAAAGTTTGTCCAGATGCAGTATTTCCTCGCTCTAATTGTGCATAAGCTACATCTCGACCAACTGCTGGCGGATTTGTGGTACGGTCAACTTGGGCTACGTTACTACCACAAGCACTAGTAATAGTTAAAACCAAAATCAAGACAACAGCCGTAATAATTTTACGGCTCTGCTGTAGCAGACTCATCTTTGCTATCTCCTCAAAAATTGCTATTGAAACAAACAAAATTTTTATTTATGTTTATTATTTTGGTGAATTTAACTATTTAATAAACGTTGAAAAACTGAATAATTAATTTTGATTTGTTTCGTTTAGCTTTGTTTTTTATAAAGTAACGTATGATTTTTATTTGAGGCTTCTTTCCATAGACATATTAATTACTCTATAGAAAGAGAGAGGATATGTATATTAGTTACTTAAGTTAGGGATCAAAGAATAAATATTAATAATCAATAACAAACTAATCATTAGCACATAAAATATATTAATCAAAGTTTCTATTTTGAAGTTACGAAACTATCCCAAATAAGCTTTTTTCACTCGCTCATCTGTCATTAATTCCGATGCAGCACCTGTGAGAGTAATGCAACCAGCTTCTAATACATATCCTCGGTCTGCAATCTGTAATGCTAAATTGGCGTTTTGTTCAACTAACAAAATTGTCACGCCTGTCGCCCGTAAATTTTCAATAATAGTGAATATTTCTCTAACTATTGCTGGTGCTAAACCTAGACTTGGTTCATCTAATAATAACAGTTTTGGTCTACTCATTAAAGCACGAGCGATCGCTAACATTTGTTGTTCACCACCGCTTAAAGTTCCCGCTAGTTGATTACGTCTTTGTGCTAAACGTGGAAATAGCTGAAATTGGTGCTGAATATCATTCTTGATCTCCGGTTGCTGAGAACGAATATATGCACCTAAAAGCAAATTGTCATAAACACTTTGTCGCGTTAATACTCTGCGTCCTTCTGGACAATGGGCGATACCCAATTGCACAACTTCGTGGGGTTGACGACGGGTAATATTGCGTCCACTGTAAATAATTTCACCGCTTTTGGGATTGAGAATTTTAGATATAGCGCGCAGAGTTGTAGTTTTACCTGCACCGTTGGCACCGATGAGAGTGACTACTTCACTGTTATTGACAACTAAATTAATATTTTGGAGAGCCTTAATACCCCCATAATTAACGTATAAGTTTTTAATTTCTAAAATTGGGTAGCTTTTCTGGTTCTCTGTGTTCATCTGTGTGCATCTTTAGGTTAATATCATCATTCGATTCCTAAGTAAGCTTCTATTACTTTAGGATCGTTTTTCACAATCTCTGGTTCTCCCAAGGCGATTAATTGACCAAAATCTAAAACCGCAATGCGATCGCACAAACCCATGACTAAGGGTACATGATGTTCAATCAGGATGATCGTTAAATTAAAGCGATCGCGTAATTTGCGGATAAATTCACTGAGTTGCTGTTTCTCGCTGGGGTTCATTCCAGCTGCGGGTTCATCCAGAAGTAAAATTTGTGGTTCTAGGGCTAAAGCACGAGCAATTTCTAGCCGTCGTTGATCACCATAGGCAAAATTCTTAGCTTTTTCGTCAGCGCGTTTTTGCAAACCAACTAATTCTAATAATTCCAAAGCTTTTTGTTTACTTTTACGTTCTTCTGCTGGTGCTGGTGGAACTCCCATCACACCTGTAAGTATATTGCTGTGAATATGCAAATGTCGGGCAATAATTGCATTTTCCAGTGCTGAAAGTTCACCAAATAAGCGAATATTTTGGAAAGTCCGAGCAATACCTAAAGCAGCGATTTGGTGGGGACGTAGTTGGGAGATTTCTTGATTTTGATAAGTTAATTGTCCACTAGAAGGTGGAATTAAGCCTGTAATTAAATTAAATAATGTTGTTTTACCAGCACCATTGGGGCCAATTAATCCAAATATTTCATGTTTTTTAACAATAAAAGATACGTTATTTACTGCTACTAAACCACCAAAGCGGCGAGTTAAGGATTTTGCTTCTAAAAGAATGTCATTGGTCATTGGTCATTAGAGACGCGATGAATCGCGTCTGTACAATGGTCGTCTTTTAAAAATATCTGGGGTGACGAGTCCTTGAGGGAAAAAGATGGTTCCTAAAACTATTAGTAAACCAAAAATAATTAATCTGCCATCTCTTAAAAATTGTGCTAGCCAAGTTGGTAAACCACCTGTGTCAGCGATGCTTCTTAAGATTTCTGGTAAGGCTGTAAATAACATACCTCCGACTACAGCACCCAAAAAAGTTCTCGAACCACCAATTAAAACAAAAGTTAGATAAATAATACTGGCATCAAATGTACCTTGTCTGGCATTCCAAGTATTGAGAAAATGAGCGCTAATTGCACCAACTACTCCAGCTAAAATTGCTCCTAGTGTAAAAGCTAAAACTTTGTAGTAAGTTGGGTTAATTCCCATGGCGCCTGCTGCTAATTCATCCTCACGAATTGCAGTTAAAGCCCTACCTACACGAATACGTTCTAGACGATAAATCAATACCATACTAATTATTAATAATGGTAGAGCAATCCATAAATATTCAATTTGTGTTGGGAAAGGTTGAGGAATACCAAAAATTCCCACAGCACCACCTGTTATATCCAAATTGAGAGAGAGAACCCGCAAAACTTCGACAAAAGCTATTGTAGCGATCGCTAAATAAATTCCCCGTAACCGTAAAGCTGGAATTCCGACTGCTACACCCAACAATCCTGAAACTACACCAGCGATTAACATTTCTAACAACAGTAATGGAATCGGAAAAGGATCACCACTAGAATTAAAAACAGTTGTTGATAGAATCGCCGCAATATATCCACCCAAAGCATAAAATCCAGGGCTAGCTAAAGATAATTGTCCAGCCATTAATGGCAAATACAACGACAGTCCTAGCAAAGCCCCCAATACCATAGAGACAATTAAAGCACCATAGATAGCAATAAAATCAGACATTTCTCCCTAAACCTTTACGCATTACCTGTCTCCTTTTAATAGATTGTTCCATCTTTATGAGCAAAAATTCTAGATTTGCCATCAGGACTAGCTTTTGTAATTAAATCATCATCGGGATAACTAGCTTGATCATTAGGAGTGCGATCGCCTACTTCCAAATAAACTGCAACTGTTGATGTCCGATTAACTAAATGATGTCCGTTGGCTTCCCCTGCTGGAAATCCCGCCGCCATTCCTGGTTTGAGAACTTCTGCACCAGCATCTGTAATTAATGTCAACTCGCCTTCCAAAACATAGATAAATTCATCTTGACATGAATGCCAATGTCTTAAAGCAGAAGAACTTCCAGGTTCTAATTTCACTAAATTTACACCGAAGTTTTTCAATCCGGCAAAATTGCCTAAGCGTTGCTTAATTCTTCCTGCAACTTTAGGTTTAAATTCATCGGGATAAGTGGAACCTGTTTCTAATGGTACTTGTTCAGGATTAATAATCATATCAATTAACTTACAGGACTTACACAACTGGCATAATATTTTAAGTTCGTAGTAAGGACTTTAGTCCTTATTTCGAGGACTGAAGTCCTCACTACCAACGATAATTGTCTAAGAATTTATCAAAAGTAAGTTTTTGTTTTGTGCTTGTTGTCATAGATTTAAACCTTTTGAATAAATCTTTTTCCTAACAAACCTTGTGGTCGAACTAAGAGCATAATAAACAAAATGCCAAAAGCAACAGCATCTTTGTACCCAGAAAATTCACCTGGAACAAATGCTTCCACTAAGCCAATTACCAAACCTCCTAATACCGCACCGGGAATACTACCTAAACCACCCAAAACAATTACTGCTAACCCACGTAATCCAAAACCAATACCAAAATAAGGCCCAGCTATACTAACACTGGAGGCGACTAAAGTTCCCGCCACTCCTGCTAAAAAACTGCTGATAAAAAACGTCAGGATAATAAAGCGATCGCAGTTAATTCCTAATAAACTGGCTGTTGTTGCATCTTCTGCGATCGCTTGCATCGCTTTACCGTATTTTGTGCGAGTAATAAAATAAGTCAAGATGGCAACAAATACCATAGAAACGACAAAAATCACTACCTGCACAGTGCGGATTGGAATTGGATTTGCTTGGGAACCGAAGTTAATTGCTGGTGGTAAATTGCCATAAGTATTTCCTGGATAAGTATAACTTTCTGCACCCACTAAATACTGAATTAAATTGACAATTACTACTGCTACACCCAAACTAGAAACCACAGTCAGCAAAGGATCGGAACCTCTTTGACGCAAGGGTAAAAAAGCAATTCGTTCTACTGCGATCCCGGCGAATCCTGCCAAAATACTCCCTACAATTAAAGCTAAAGCAAAAGGTAATTGCACAGGTAAAGCTGCATTGGCTAGCAAACCATTAAATCCAAATCTCCCACCAATGAGTGCATAGGTAAAATATGCACCCAGAGTAAAAATAGCACCATGAGCTAAATTAATGATGCCCAAAATTGAGTAAACCAGGGTATATCCTAAAGCAAAAATAGCGTAGACGCTACCAATAGATAACCCGTTTAAAAATTGCTGCAAAAATAGAGAGATATCCATAATTGCAACTATTTAATAAATGCAAATTTACCAGTGCTGCCATCTTTTTCCATCTTAATTTGGGCAACATAAAAGTCTTTTTGTACAATCTCACCTTCTGGGCTAAATGAAATATCACCAAGCGGTGTATTGTATTTACCTGCGAGTATTTGTTTATTTAATTCTGTCCGCAGTTTATCTACAGGAAGGGTGTTAACTTTGGTTTTTTGATCTAAAGCTTTCAAAGCATCTACATACACCTGCACTGCTGTAAAAGCTTGAGCACTAAATTGGGGTGGTTCTTTTTTGTATTGCTCTACGTAAGCTTTGCGAAATGTAGCGTTAATCTCTCCTGGATGTTCGGGACTGTAAGCTTGAGCAATCATCACGCCATCACAGAGAGCTTTACAAACAGACAATACATTTGATGTATTCAAACCATTACCACCAATAATATTACCTTTGTATCCTAATTCTCGTAGTTGTCTAACTAAATTACCACCATCAGCAGCCAAACCAGAAATAATAATTAAATCTGGTTTTAAATTCAGAGCATTAGTAGCTTGAGCTTGAAAATCGGTATCAGTAGTTTGAAATTTTTGAACTGTGACTACTTCTAGTCCTTGCTCTTTAACTGTTTTTTGGAAAATTTCAGTTTCTGATTTGTTAAAAGCATCATTTTGAGCATAAAAAACTGCTACTTTTTTAATCTTAGGATTTTGCTTTAATGCAGCTTTCACAGAATTAGGTGCGACAACAAAAACTGGTGCAGATACACGAGCAATATAATCACCAATTTCGGGAACACCTTTAGCTGTAGTGGATGCACCAATTACTGGTACTTTTGCCCGTTCCGCAACCGGAGCCGCACTAAAAGCTTGTTGTGATAAAGTCGGGCCGACAATACCGACAACTTTATCTTTATTAATTAAAGTTTGAAAAGCGTTAATTGCTCCCGCTTCATCACCACCAGCATCTTGAAATACTAATTTAATCGGAGTACCGTTAACGCCGCCTTTGTCATTAAAATATTTCTCAGCAATTTTTGCACCTGCAACTCCTTCTTGACCAAGTAATGCGACGTTGCTAGTCTGAGCAAAAGCAATACCAATGGGTATGGGGCCAGATATACCCGTTGTTGTTGAAGTGGTGGTAGCGGTATTTGTGCCATTGTTATTCGTACTAGTGTTTGTACCAGTGTTACCACCACAAGCTGTGATTAGGAGAGTACAAGAAGCCAAGAATGCTGTTGTCCGAGCAATAGTTTGTTTCATCAGTGCCAACATTCCCTAAATCTATATAATCTATTTATTTGACCACACCCCAGGTAAAGCTTCCAAGTAGTTGCTTGCATCTAGCTTGTGGTAGATTCAATCGTATTGTCTAGATTAGCTAATTTGGGCGATCGCTTCTTTAAATCCAATAGGGTTCAGTTAAGGATTTTTAGTGCAAAAATTTGACCTGTAGAGACGCGCTGTTTGAAGCGTCTCTACAAGAAATTGTGGTCTTATCACCAAGCGTATTGTCTTTAAATCGCTTCTTGAAATCGCTTCTGATGGTATAGCATCAGTAAATTGTTGACTTTGCAAAAGCAAAAGCTGTTTAAAAACAGGATCTTTCTCAGCTTCAGTTTCTTCGAGAGCGATCGCTAAAGTCCGTCTATGGAAAGTAGTACAGCACGGCAGAAATAAACATACCATTTAAATCCAAATAAAACCTCATCCGAAATCTTCCCCACAGGAAATGAAGAGAAATACAATATATAGCCCTTGCTTTCGGCTGGATATTCCTGTTTGCTTAAAAATATTACTTATTTCTCAACCCAGTCTTAGATCGACAGCAGTGTATCTCCCATTTCCTGGCTGTGTCACCCATGCTCACCACTCTCCGCCCAACCAAAAAGCCCTCCCCTTTCATCCTTTATCTTTTAGCCTTCATCCTTTCTTTCCTCTTTTCCCTGGCTTGGGTAAAGGCCGAAGAAACCCCCAAACCCAAGCCGCAAGATTGGCAGATTAACGGTATTGTAGCTGCCCTTGATGATGAGCATGATCAAGTCAAGCAATATGCTTTGCAACAAATTGGTGAATACAAGCTGCAAGACATAAAGAAAAGCGAGGATATTGCCCAGAAACTCGCGAACATCCTCAAGGATGAAAAGGTAGACGCCAACGTTCGTGCTGGTGCAGCCTCAGCCTTGGGCAAGTTGGGGAGGTGCCGGGGCGAAATACGCACCTGACATCCTCAACT
>NZ_AJLJ01000190.1 GCF_000317245.1 Fischerella muscicola SAG 1427-1 = PCC 73103 | reverse complement strand
TCCGCCTACGTTCGTGCTTATGCAGCCTCAGCCTTGGGCAACTTGGGAGGTGCCGGGGCGAAATACGCACCAGACCTCGCTAACATCCTCAAGGATGAAAAGGTATCCACCTACGTTCGTGCCTATGCAGCCTCAGCCTTGGGCAACTTGGGAGGTGCCGGGGCGAAATACGCACCAGACCTCGCTAACATCCTCAAGGATGAAAAGGTAGACGCCTCAGTTCGTCGCGAAGCAGCCTCAGCCTTGGGCAAGTTGGGAGGTGCCGGGGCGAAATACGCACCAGACATCCTCAACTTCCTCAAGGATGAAAAGGTATCCGCCTACGTTCGTGGCAGTGCAGCCGAGGCGTTGAAGAGTATGAGACAACTGAAGTTGGCAGAGGTTCTTATAGTTTTAAACTATGCCTATGAGCCAAATCAGAAAAAGTTTAGGCATGAAGCACAGTTTGAATATTGGCGATTTTTAACCTATTTCCTGGGTGGCGGTACTGAAGATGTAAAAACTCTGCTCAAATGGGTTGGCAATCCGCCAGCAATTCCTGATCAAATAAAATACGAACAATGCAAGCAAACACTAGAAGTCTTGCGTGATGCTTGGCAAGCAAGCCAAGGGCTGGAAAGATTTCAAAAAGATTTAGCAGATAAAATAGCCAACGTTGCCCAAAGAGTTAATTGGCAAATCAAAGATGTTGATTTACTTCTGATTCACCAAAAAAACCTCCAAGCTGCTCAACACACCACGCAAGCGGATGCGGTGCAGAAAGCAATCAATAAAATCAAGGGCTGGCAGTTGTTATTAAATACCAGAAACACCATCCTGGCTCACATTGTTTTTTGGCTCGCCCTGATTTTTGCCTACCCCAAATTTCCCCAAGTCCAAGCCATCTTCTTCTGGAACCCTTGGGTACGCCGAATTTTGGGCGTAGGTTACGTCGGCTTTCTCCTGACTTGGGTTCCTTTTTTACGCCGCAAGTTGTTTGAACCATTTAAATTTTCCCTATTAGCAGATGCGGGGTTAGATAATTTCCAAGACAACACCTATTTTCCCGAATCCGGCATTGTAGAGACGCGATTCATCGCGTCTTCACAACAAAAAATAGCAGATATTCGCCCAATTACCCAAGCACTACCCACCATCAACGGGCAAATTGTCTTAATCGGCGATTCTGGTTTAGGCAAATCCATGTTTCTGCGCCATTTACTGAAAAATTCCCAGCGCATTGTTGTTTTTTTACCTGCCCAGAAGTGTGACAATGGCGTCATTGAAGCGATTCAGAAAAAACTCCACGGACAAGCACAAGACGCCGAATTTCTGAAAAACCTCATTTACAGTGGCGCAATTGATATTTGCATAGACGGACTCAACGAAGTCACCGCCGACACACGGGCAAAAATCACTCAGTTTGTCGAGTACTATTTTCGGGGTAACATCATCATGACTACTCAACCCCTAGAGTGGATACCCCCCTCAACAGCCAAAACATATTACTTACAGCCCCTGGAAGAAACACAAATTCACAAGTTTTTGATTTCCCGCCAACTACGAATTCCCGAAAATGCCCAAGTTCAAGGTGCTGATTATGAAAAAGCCTGTGAAAAATATTTAGCAGAAGCCCTGAACAACCAGCAACCCCCGGACGAATTAACCGCAGTTCAACGCATTCTTTCCAACCCGATGGATTTAACCGTGGTTGCCCTGATGCTATCACAAGGTAAACAGCCAGACCTGTTTCACCTGCAAGAGCAGCAGTATAAATTCATCGCCGCAGAATACCTGCAAGAATGGAATCAGGAATTTCCCCTCAAAAAATTTGCGGAAGCTGTGTATCAAATGCGCCTGCAAGATCAACAAGCCCTACCAGCAGATGAATTTTACCAAGTATTAATGTCTCTGGAAGACGAGAAATACAAAATGGTTGTTAGTCGCCAGTGGAAAGACGACAAAGGCGAACCCCAGAAACAATACTACTTCCGCCACGATAAAATTATGGACTTTTTCTTGGTACAAAATTTCCTCGGCCAAGATGATGAAGTAGAATCACGTCTAATTGATCACATGGGCGACCCACGTTTTCGCGGTGTATACTTTTTACTTGCTACCTTGCTCCCCCTAGACGCTGCTAAACAACTGCGAGAAAAATTAATTCAATACGCCGCCGATACGAAAGACCATACAGTTAGCGATACGTTTGTGCAATTATTGCGAACCAAGATGTAGGGGATTGGGGAAAGGGGATCGGGGATCGGGGATTGGGGAAAGGGGAAAGGGGAAAGGGGAAAGGGGAAAGAGTGTTTGCATAGGTGAGTGTTTGAACTGCGTTGACGCACTAAATGCACTATCTTTGATATGATTGCGGTGCGTTAGCCTGCGGCATAACACACCCTACTGGCGTGGCAAGGCTAAAATGTTGCATTATATTTTTAGTTTTCCGGCGAAGACAGTGCCTGCTACAAACTTCTTCTATTGCACTATTTTAGCCTTGCCACGCCACTACTCTCTACTACTACTCTCTACTCTCAATGCACTTGCAATAAATCTCTGATTCTATCTCTGTGTTCTCTCTCTTGAAAAGCTTTGAAGTTCCCTCCGGGACGCTGCGCGTAGGCGCGTAAGCGACTTCTCGTAAGAGTACGGAGGAAACCTCCGCTCAAACTTTTCGCTGCTTCCTCTGCGGTTTATTAATGCACCATTTTAGACTTGCCAAAGCACTGGGGTATAGCTTTCTTATGCAGTTGTTAAAAAATTGAGCATTTCTTGGGCTACGACCTCTGGAGACTCTATAAAACAGGCATGTCCTAATTTTTCAAGAATCACAAGTTCAGCATTCGGGATACCCTGAGCGAGGTGTTCAGAAAACTTTACTGGTGTGATCATATCTTGTTCACCCACCATCACTAAGGTAGGAACATGAATACTGGCAAGACGTTCAGAAGTATCGCTGTTGAGAATAGCTCGGCTTTGATGATAAAGTGCGTCAGGCTCTGGTAAATATGGGTACTTCTGAATTTGGTTAATAATTTGTTCGATCGCTCCTGGAATTGCATAAAATCTATCAGTAAATAACCAGGGCAATAAGGTTGTTTGATAAAGTACCGGATCTAACTTTGAGGTCAAATCACCCCACAACTCAATTATTGCCTGAAATTTGCTGTCTCCTTTTGCCCAAGATGATAGCAAGATGAGGCTTTGAACTTTTTCAGGATGTGCTAGTGTCAGTTCTTGAGCAATCTGACCCCCCATCGAATGACCTGCTACATGCACTTGAGAAATTCCCAGGTACTCAAGTAAGGCAAAAGTATCAACAGCCATTTGCTGAATGGTGTAGGGAATGTTGAGTGCGGAACTTTGTCCCACTCCCCGATTATCAAACCGGATAACCTGATAGTGTTTGACCAAAAATGGCATTAACACCGACCAACTGGAACTATCAGAGTCAAATCCGGCAATTAATATTAACGGTTCGCCAGTCCCATGAATGTGATAAAACAATTCAATTCCATTAACTTGAGCTTTTGGCAAAATACCTCCAAATGTTTTTCACACTCCCCCTTCCCCCATCCCTTACCCCCGATCCCCGTACTCTATGAGAAGCCGCTGACGCGTCTACGCTAAGCGTCTCCTCTGGAGAATCCCCTACCCCCTACGAAACTGTTCCATAAAACGACGATCAATCCAGTCTTTCCACTGCCACAGTAATTGATGAGGTGGTAAAGTCAAACATCCGCGTGTGGCGATCGCTCTGCCGTCACCCGTACCTATTAAGCTTAAATATTGTTGCTGTGGTGTGTAAGGTTTGAGAGGTTTGTCTAATAAAAATCGCTGTAAGTTCTCAAATAAAGGTTTACCTTGGCGAACAGCAAATACTCCTGCTTTCGGACGTGGATGATTTACCATTGTGGCAATATCCCCTGTGGCAAACACGTACTCATGAGACAAAGATTGCAATGTGTCATTTACCAAAATAAAGCCTTGATCATCAGTTGTTAATCCGGTTGTTTTTAACCACTCTGGTGCTGAAGCTTGTGTCACCCAAAAAATGCGATCGCATTCTACCGTCAAGCCAGATTTACATATAACTTTACCTGGTTCAACTTTACATACACTTTCGCCTAAATGCAGTTGAATCCCGCGTTTGATCATAAGCTGCTTGACTGTACGCTGTACAGACCAATGATGATTGGGCATGAGTTGAGTATCACGCTGGAATAAATGAATATCTAAAGCTCCCTGTTTTGGTGTATTATTATCCATAACTTCTCTTTTAGAGGAGAATTTGAGGGGATACATTTTGGACACCTGATACAAATGAGCTTGCATCGATAACGCTAATTCCACGCCACCAGCCCCTCCTCCTACAATTCCAATACTCAAAGCCTCTTGCTGATATTCAGCGACTTTTTCTAGTAGTTGAAACCAGTGCTGCAATAGATTTGATACTGGTTTTGCCCCAATTGTATATTTCGCTGCCCCTGGAACAAAAATTGTGGCTGGAGTGCTGCCAATATCTATAGACAGTAGATCAAATGCTACTTCTGGACGGTTGGCACAAATCACTTTTTTATTTTCCAAGTCAAGACCAATGACTCGGTCAATATATAATTGTGCTTTGGCAAAATTCGTAAGTCGTAGCAAATCGATATGACATTCTTCATAGCTGTAAAAACCAGCAATATGTCCTGGTAGCATCCCGGAGTAAGGTGTATCAACTCTATCAGTTATTAAAGTTAATCGAATTCCACCAAGAGGTTTCATTCCAAACATCAACAAAGCTATTGCATGGCTATGACCACCACCAATCAGTACTAAATCTTTAGTAATTGGCTGTATAGATTGCTGCATACCTATAGAAATACCTATAGAAGTGTTTAGAGGGGTTTTTAAGAATTGGTGAGTATAATTTGGTTAAGTATTTTGATAAAAGTAATTTTTATTTGACAAAGTATTATTACAAAGCAAAAATTAACTTCTTGACATTATGGCTCAATATTAAAACCCTTTCGCTGAGTAATTACACAACTTGAAGTTACGCCTATAGAAATTCTTCAGATAAATTAGGTAAGCGAAAATAAACATAACGCGAGTTACGAAAAGTAAATATATCTGGAACTCTTAAGTACTTAGACATAATTAATTACAAAGATTGTTTTCTCATTCCCTATTCCCTGTTGCCGATTCCTTGTTCCTTATCTCCACGAATTAATTTCATTTTGTCCAACTACTTAAGCCAATGATAAATGAAGATTCTTACTAGTTAGCTTTGTTTTTGCCAACCTACTTAGCAGGAATTGAGTGATATGTATAGCTAGATTGCGACATATTGACATAACAATTAATAATTAATACATCAGTACAAACCAATGATTAATATTTTTATTGCACCTTATGATAGATATTGAAATTTGTTGACAAATGATATACTCTTTTTTTTCAATATTGTCCGTAATAATTCTATGTAGTGAGGATTACTAGCCATATGTCTGGCAGGAAGACAGACGGATTTAAAAGCTGGTTGGTAGCGATCGCAATTTTGTTTAGCCTATCACCAACTGTAATATTCTTTGCAGTTTCACAAGTTGAGGGATTATCAAATGAACAAAAAATAGTCAGCAGGAATCAAGCGTTAAACACGACAGCTAGCTTATTTATAGGTTTAGCAGTGATAATTAATGCTTATTATGCAGCCAAGCGCACCGAAGCATTGAAAAAAAGTGCGATCGCCGCCGAAAAAAATAACGAAATTGGTGTTCAGAATCTCGAACTAGCCCAAGAACGTTTGATCGCAGAGCGTTTAACAGCAGCAATTACCCAGTTAGGACATGAACACGTAGCAACCCGGATCGGGGCAATTTATGCCCTAGAAAAAATTGCCCAGGATTCACCAAAACAATACTGGACAATCATGGAAATACTGACTGCATTTGTGCGAGAAAATAGCAGCATCAAGCCAGAACAGGAAAATTCTCTGGAAGAACTGGCAAAAATTGCCAAAGTATCCACAGATTTACAAGCAGCCTTAACCGTAATTGGCAGACGCAACTCGGAACAAGATCAACAAAATCAAAAACTCGATTTAAGGAATACCGATATTAGACGAGTAGACTTATCGAATGCCAACTTACAACGTTTAGATCTACGAGGAGCAAACCTGACAAAAGCTAACCTCCAGAAAGCTAACTTATTTGAGGCAAAACTCGAAGGCGCAAAACTTTGTGGCACAGTTCTGTATGAAGCCGATTTACAATCATGCAACCTCGAAGAAGCTAACCTCTGTGGAGCCAACTTAAATCGAGCCAACTTGACTGGGGCCAACTTGCGATCAGCAAACTTGTCTGGAGCAAGTCTGCGTGCAGCTAATTTCTTTGAAGCAAATCTGTATAAAGCTAATTTGCAATCTTGTAACTTGAAAGTGGCAAATCTTTCTCATGCCAAGCTATTTCTTGCTAATTTACAGGGAGCAAAGCTTGGTAAAGCCAACTTGCAGGAAGCAGGATTAATTGGTGCAAACCTCAAAGGCGCAAACCTGAATGGAACAAATTTGCAACAAGCAAATTTGAATGCAGCCAAACTAGAACACACAGAGATATTTTTTGCTAATTTCTCGGAAGCTAGCCTGAGAGAAGCCAATCTCTATGGAGCTAATTTGATGGGAACCAACTTGCAAAAAGCTATGTTCCATGAAGCCAATCTCTGCGATGCAAATCTAATGGGAGTAGACTTTTTTGGCACAAATTTGTGTGATGTGAAACTGGCTGGAGCCACTTTGACAGGAGCTAAAAACTTGCAATCACACCAAATTAGATTTGCAATAGGCGATCGCACAACTGTTTTACCAGATTACTTGGATTTTCCTACACATTGGATGCGTTCAGAACATGGACAAAAATCCGCCGCAGAGGCTGAAACTTGACTTAGATAGCGCATTTATGTTAATGCTCTAAAGCGTTTTTAATATCAAAAACTCGATTGATCGAGGGCTTAGATTTTTCCAGGGTGCTTCCCAAAATCAAAATATTATTCCCAGAATAGAAACTTCCAAAGAAAAAATATCCATCAGGTTGGCGCAAAAACCTTGGTTTATTCATTGATTGATTAATTTATTTCTTGGAAATCTCAGATAATTAAATTAAATTTTTCATATCTTTCGGTATATCCACATTTTTTATCACTAGTTAAACAAAGAATTCCTGTTTACTAAAAAAATATATGAAAAAGAAAATTAGTAGATTACGTGGAAAATCAACACAAAATTTGAAAAATCGCTCAAAAATATAAGATCATCAGGACTTTTTACTTCCACGTAACGTTAACAGGGTGCTGTCTTGTGATTCCCATCGTTTCCAACGATGACGCGATCGCTTCTGAATCAGAATTTTTGTGATTTTGTTCAACACGTCGATCTCAAAACACTCATTTTTAAGGGAATTCAAAGCATGGCTATCATTAACGTTACTAACAATGCAGATAGTGGAGAAGGTTCTTTACGATCAGCGCTCGAATCTGCTCAAGCAGGAGACATCATCCAGTTTGATCCCAGCCTTGCCAACCAAACCATCACACTTACTAGTGGGGAACTTTCCATTGCAAAAGACGTAACGATTGATGGTGCAGGGGCAGCAAATTTAACCATTAGCGGCAATAATACTTCACGGGTATTTTCTGTAGACAGTTACGTCAATGCTACAGTAAAAAACCTAACCCTCACCAACGGTTTGGTGACAGGAACAGATGGAAGAGGTGGTGCGATCGCAGCCTGGGACTACAGCACCCTTCAGGTAGAAAATTGTAACTTTAACAACAATAGCGCTTGGCAAAACGGAGCTATATACGTTGGTTACGGCAGTCAAGCGACAGTACTTGGTAGCAGCTTTGACAATAACGATGGAACTCTAGGAGATTCTGGATTTAGCGGTGGAGCGATCGGTACTTATGGTTCCGGTGTGCTTGTTGTTAAGGACTGCGAATTCACCAATAACAAAGGTGTCAATGGTGGAGCAATATATAACCTGTTAGGTGAAGTCACCGTAGAAAACTCAGTTTTCCTTAACAATAGTGCAGAAGGTGACATTGGTGGTGGTGCATTCTTCTCCGATGGAGGAAACTCGACAGGCCCCGGTTCTACTGTCGGAGGCACAATAGCAATCCGTGACTGTCAGTTTGAAAACAATCATACCAAAGGAGAGGGTGGTGCAATCTTTGCCTGGGGTTACGGTCCAGACAAGATTATTATCGAAGACAGCACCATTGTTGGTAATACAGCAGAATTTGATGATAAAGGCATCGGTCGAGGAGGTGGACTGCGAGTTCATGGCGAACTCATAATGAACAATGTCACCGTTGCCAACAATACAGCGGCAAAGCAGGGTGGTGCTATATGGTTAGATGGCTCTTCGCCAGTCAACATCACCAACAGCACTTTCTCTGGAAATAAGGCGATTGAAGATGCTGGCGGAGCGATGTTTATTAACACTGACGAATCTGCCTCCGTCAACATTAGGAATTCTACTGTCGTCAATAACGAAGCCGGACGGGCAAATGGGGCATTTTGGATCTACAGTCCGACACAGCCAGTCACCCTCACCAACTCGATTGTTGCCTACAATACTGCTGGCGATCCTACACAACAACAGGTTGGATATCAACTACAGGATGGCGGCGGAAATATCGAATTTCCAGCGCCAAAACTGGGTGGTCAAGTTGTCGCAGGTAGTCAGATTGTTGATCCTCTTCTTGGTCCTTTAGAAGAGGTTGGAGGAGTTCTAGTACATCCTCTTTTACCAGGTAGTCCTGCTATTAATACGGGTGTCACAGTCAGTGGTGTACCTACTACTGACCAACTAGGGAACAACAGAGATAATCAACCTGATGTTGGAGCATTTGAGATGGTTGTCACTGCATCTCCCCAATCTAGTCAAGAAGATCCTTTACTGAGTAGTGCAACTTCGCCACAAAATTCGCAAAATAGCAATCCCGAAAACAACATTACTAACGATGTTGAAAGTAACGATGTACTAATCGGAAGTAACAACAATTCTCAGGTAACTGCTTATAATGGTAACGACGTTTTGATTGGTGATTACACTTCCAATCAACCGACAGATGCAACGGGTAGCAATGGATCTATCTACCCAAATACATCAGCAGAGAATAACATCATCCCAGATTCTAATTCTACAAATGGTGTGATAGATACCAGCCAAGGTTGGAACATATCTAACCCTTCTAGTCAGAATGTTTTTAGTGAATACATCAAATCACGCTTACAAGGCTCAGAGGGACCTGTTAACTTGGATATCAATGACTATCTGGACTATAGTCAGTCTCAGAATATTTTAATTCCCAATGATGTTACGGTTACGCGTTGAATTGACAAAAATTACCTTGTTAGTAACTAACAAATGATTTAACGGAGTTAGCGTCAACCTGTAGGTTTTGATCAAGGAGAAAATGAATCAACGCAAGTTTTTTCTGGTTTTAGTTTTTAACTTCTTCACACCTTCTAATAGGTTGACGCAAACTTTGTCGTGAGCGATCGCATTCAATCGTAAATTCGTATTTAATCACCTGCAACTTGGATCACTACTAAACCAAAATCAATGAGTTTTTTATTCGTGTGTAGCAGTATTAGCCTCTTTGATGGTAACTGGCTGTAATTGCTCAACCTTTTGTATTGGCGATCGCCCTGGTGTAAAGTAATGACTTAGCCATGCTAAACTACCTAAAAACACGGCAATTACCCCAATCAAAGTCCGGGTTAACCATTTAACCTGAGAGCGTAAAAATTTAACCTCTCGACTCTGCTCATCCAATTCTGAAACAGAACTAGCTGGAGGGAGTCTTTGCTCAATAATTGCGGCAGTGTTTTGTACAAATTGATTTCTAAAAGTAACCTGTTGGTGTAGCCAGTTAGTAATTAATTGCGGACAATTTTTTTTCACCCAATGCCAAGCAAATATTCTAAATGCCGGCTTGGACATCCTAGCAATAAATTTTAATATTTTTTTGACAGGGCGAGAGCGAAACTTTTTATTTATCAGGTGAAAAGAACCTACATCATAAAGACGATCAAAGATCAACTTTACGCTAGCTTCTTCTTTAGTGGTTAAATATTCCAAAATCAGAAAAACTTCTTGCATAAGTTCTTCTTCTTTGGTACTCTCTGCCAAAACATTTGTGAAATCATTTGATATTTTTACTTGATTATTCATAACCTTTGCTCTGGCAGAACATCTTATAATCTTTAAGTAAAACGATATTTTAATTATTCAAAAAAGCCAATCTATCAACAAGCATGTTTAGAAAAAATTTAATATTAACATCGCAATATATCTCATAGGTGATGTGGCAATTTGTGTACTGCAATAAGAAGACTGTACGCAATCAATAGCAATAAAAAAAGTGACAAAATTAACAAAAAACAGGCAAGCTGTTTTTTATTGATTGTACAGATTGTAAAGATAAAATCATCTTAAAGGTTATCGTTTGCAAAAAGAATTACCTCTAGAGAGATTTATTTAGATTGATTGATCAATGGTCATTTGTCATTTGTCATTTGTCATGGGGCATTGAGAAGAAACTAGTTAAATAATTTTCCCTTGTCTTCCCACACTTCTCATACTCCCCGTGTCCTCCTTCCCTTATCCCCACTCCTCACCAGGGTAAACGACTACCATCCCACGAAAAGAACTGGCCGCTATCCTCTATCTGTAGCTTTTCCATAACAGCAAGTAATTGGTTAACAGTGCGTTCTACCGAAAATAGTTTTTCTGGTGGTACATTCTTTTGAAAAGGTTCAGAAAGACGGGTATCAGTTGTACCAGGGTGCAATGTTACAACTATGGTTTTTGGGCTAGTTCTGCCATACTCTATTGCTACGTTTCGCATCAACATATTCAGCGCGGCTTTAGAAGCGCGATAGCCATACCAGCCGCCAAGTTGATTATCACCAATACTTCCAACTTTGGCAGAAATACTAGCATAAATACTGCGATCGCTATGACGAAACAACGGTAATAAATGCTTGGCAAGCAACACCGCACCAATACTGTTAACTTGAAAATAGTGCAGCAAATTTTCCGAGTTAATTTGCTTCAAGCTTTTTTCTGGTTGCAGTGTTCCTTGATGGAGAAGCCCAACACAATTAACAACCAAATGTATTTTATCTATTTCCTCACGCAGGAATTGTACACCTTCAGCAATTTGTGCTTCATCTGTAATATCCATAGCCAGACAAGTTAGTTTGTCAGGATATGCATGTGATAACATGATTAATTCAGCAGCCGAGTTTTTTTGACGATAGGTTGCATAAACCTTAGTAATACCCTGCAATTGCAGTAATTTTTTCACAAATCCCAAACCGATTCCTTGACTAGCACCTACAATCAAGGCATTACATGAGTCGGTACGAGTAAACATAAGTTTTAGTGATGTAGTTAGTGGTTAGTAGTAAAGATAAACACTATTTATTGTATGAGGGCAGAGCCTTGCGCTCATACCCACTAACTGCTAACTAATATCTATGATTCGGGCAATTTGTACCGTTCCACGATGCGCTTGGCGAACTCTGGAACATGTGCTGCTAATTTCTCTAGGTGATTCCGTTTCACATAAAGATAATTGCGAGTGAAGTGGGAATCTATCGAAAAACGGGCGTATTCTAAACCTTTGGGGCCGATTTTTTCAATTACTACTCCCATAAGTTTTGCTGCCCACATTGGTAGAGTCACAGCTTTATCGTAAGCGGGTATACTTTGTTGCACCGCAGCTGTGCGATCGCCTTGGGACATCACTGGCTGAGTTTCTAGTTGGTCTTTCACCAATTCCAGCATTTCCTTACCGCGTTCATTTCTGACTACGATCCATTGCCAGCCAAAGGGTGCGCCCATATACCCAACTACTAAGTCAGCTAGGGAATTTACGTAGTCAAAGCAACTCATGCAGGAAGGGGCAAACACGTCTTTGAGTTGATTTGTTTTTAAGCCAAAGAAAGGTACAGTTTCAGTTGATCCATCTTCGTGTTTAAAGTGAACTCGGAAATCTTGCATAAACTCGTAATGCACCACCGTATCAGGCGATCTACTTGTGGTTTCTAAGAATTTTTGCAGTCCGGCACGAGTTACATTATCTACACAGGGCGTACCTAAGACGTACAATTTTTCTAGACCCAATTTCTTTTCCACGGCCCGCAAAGCTTGGATTTGGCAACCAACACCAATTACCAACAGCCGCTTCATTCCTGATTTTTCTACTTGTTCCAACACTGAGAGATTTGGTGAAAGTGTCGGTTTATTTACCCGCGCTGCTAGTATTTCTTCTGGGGTACGAGCAATTACAGGCATAGGCCCAAAGCGGTCTTCTTTGGTATTTTGCACACAAACTACACCTTCGACCATGCCCCGATTCAGCATTTCAATGGCGATCGTACTCACAATTCCTGTCCATTGGGCGCCGGGAATCGGTTGTTGTTTCCGCGCCGCCATCATGTCTTGATGAACACCAAAATAGAGTTCATCAGAGTTGTCTAAATTGCGAGAACGGGTATGTGTCTGTGCTTCGAGTTCGTCTATTTGCTGATTAATAAAAGCACAGGCTTCTTTGACATAGTGAACATAGTATGTATCGCACAGTCCACATTCACTGCACAGTTCCTTGGCGGGGCGACGACTACCGGGTTTGAGAGCTTTGGCTTTTTTGTGTTTGGGAAAATCTACTGACGTCATTAAAATTTCGTCTTTAAAAACTCAGATCATTTATTTCACAATATCTCAGAGATTAGTACCAAACGAGTCCATAGAACATCAAAATCAATAATGGATTGTAATTGATCAGCTAGTATGCAGCGCTAAAGGTAAAAGGGGAAAGGTATTTTTCTTACCTTTTCCCCTTTTCCTTTCAGATGCATTCCCACTTTTGCAAAAAGCCTATTCGCACAGCCAAATCCTGATAGTTCCGTCAGCACTACTACTAGCAAGAATTTGCCCATCTTGGCTAAAGGCTAGAGAATAAACTTCATCTTCATGTTCAGCAAGAGTGCAAATTTCCTCTTTTGTTTTGAGATCCCACAGTTTAATAGTTTTGTCAGCACTACCGCTTGCAAGGATCTGTCCATCTCGGCTAAAGGCTAGAGAATAAACTTCATCTCCATGTCCAGCAAGAGTATAAATTTCCTCTTTTGTTTTGAGATCCCACAGTTTAATAGTTTTGTCAGCACTACCGCTTGCAAGAATCTGTCCATCTTGGCTAAAGGCTAGAGAATAAACTAGAGATAAATGCCCTTTGAGAGTAGCAATTGCTTCTTTAGTCTTGAGACTCCATAGTTTGATAGTTTTGTCGTGACTACCACTGGCTAAAATTCCTGCTAATCCCTCTTGGGAAGGGGAAAGGGGGCTGATAGTTACAGAATTCACCCAATCTCCATGTTCCATGATTGGGAAATGTCCAGAGGAGGTGCGAATTGCTTTTCCTGTTGTGAGATCCCATAGTTGAACAGATCTAGCGCGATCGCCACTGGCAAGAATCTTTCCGTCTGGACTAAAGGTAACAGAATTAACACCGTAGGATTTTCCAGTGAATTTGTGAATTATCTTTCCTGTTTCTAGATCCCACAATTCGATAGTCTGACTTAAACCACAACTGGCAAGTGTTTTGCAATCTGGGCCGAAAGCAATAGACTTGAGAATACCTGTGTTTCCCTTTAAGGTGCAAACTATTCGTCCTGTTTCCAGATTCCATAGTTTGATAAATGAACTACCGCTTGCAAGGAGTTTACCATCTGGGCTAAGGGCAATAGCTTGTGAATTACCTGCAAGAGTATGTATACACCTCAAGTTTTTAGATTTTGGCAATGAGGCACTTTGGAATACAGCGCTAGTATCTGTCAGTATTAATGCTTCCACATGATGAGGATTTTGTTGTAGAGGTGGCAATAAAGCAGAAGCACTAGAACTCCCAGCTACCTTTTCAAGTTCATATTCCAAGCTAGAGCCAGCTGTTGTGGGTAAGGCAGAAAATACATTCGATAGATGCGAGAGTGAAGACATGGTTCTTTTCTTAAGAGATGTGAAAAAAGTATGTTTTAAACACCAATTTCCTAGCCCAAGCAAATACTCAAGCTGGAATCTCAATTATTAAGATATTAAGAGACAATAATAGTTAATCTAGTCTTGTTAAGATAAATGTAATATTTTTAAACTTTTATAGTATTTTTTGGGGAAAATCTCCATTCTAGTAACACACAGATGAGAATCATTTCTCTGTTTTATTCTGCAAATAGTCACAGTGTCATTAGTGACATTACGTACGCGAATGCGAAGACATGAAGTTAGCGATCGCTTCTGCAAAACCAGCAAATGAACTGTAGTTTTTGGCAACAATAGAAACATTCATACCCAGACTTTTGGCATTGGCTGCGGTGTAGGGGCCAAAACAAGCAATTACACTTTGTTGATAATCCGCTTTTGAGGTGAGCATTTGCAAGAAGCCTAAAATTTCAGCAGTGCTACTAAAAGCAATCACATCTATTTTGCCTTGACGGATTAAATTTAACTCTACGTCATATAAACTCTTGTCTAAACACCGGGTCATGTAGGTTGGTACGCGAGTCACAGCCATACCCAAATTTTTTAACCCAGCTAGAAAATTAGGAATAATATTCGGTTCTGCTATCCCAACTACCTCTGGAACAGGAACTAGTACAGTTTGCTTGTTGATATCTGGAATTTTAGCCAACTCAGTAATAATTCCCTTGGGGCTGGGTTCTTGAGGAACTAAATCTACTTTCACACCAAAACTAGCTAATTTTTCTGCATCTTTGCCAACAGCAGAAATTCGACAATTTTTCAGCACCGAAGCTTCTATTCCTAACTGTTCTAAACGTAGAAAAAATCCATCAATACCATTTCTGCTGGTAAAAGCAATCCAATCAAACGTATTTATCTGTGTCAGTGCAGCATCTAAGGCTGTAAAATCTGCTACTAAACAAGTTTCTATGGTTGGCATCAGCAGAGGTAAAGCACCTTGAGCAATTAATTCTGGCAATAATCTAGCGGCGTAATTGCGGGGTGCTGTGACGAGAATACGCTTACCGTGTAAGGGTAGTTGTACAGATGGAATCAGCAAATGGGTCTACCTAATGAAAAATGTAGTTTGATTCTGACAAAAAATATATTTAACATATCTTAATATTCGCTATTATAAAATTGGCATAGATTGACATAGAATCATTAAGAAGATAACTTAATATAACTAAGTAAAAAATCTGAAAAGCTTATCATAAAGCTTGCAAGGGGTTATAGCTCAGTTGGTAGAGCACCTCAATGGCATTGAGGGGGTCAGCGGTTCGAATCCGCTTAGCTCCATTTTTTTTGATGAACAATCACTTTAGATATTCCTATCCCATCTCGCATTTGATCTATCGCTTTGTAAGGGAATCGTGCGATCGCATTAATCCAAGCCTCACGCTTACCATGATTTCCTAGTGGATGGATACTGTAATCTTTGGCAATAGCATGTAAGTCTTCAAGTGATAGCACTTCAAGCTGTTCTCTTGATAGCATAATAATTGTCAACTCTTGATAGTGGACTTAGTGGTTAGTGGGTATTGCTAGTTTGGCGACTAAATACCCACTTGTTAACATTAAACACATGTCGTCATGTGTTTCAAATTTATTTTTACATTTATACACAAATGCCTAATCCCAAAGGGAACCCACAAAGTTTAAAACCATTCACAACTGATAGAGATGAACCATTAACGGAAAAAGTCACTTTACGAGTTACTAAAACCATGAAGCAAGAACTGTCTCAGAAAGAAAATCCTCCTGAGTACTGTCGTGAAGCTATTCAAGAAAAACTCGATAAAGATAAACAGAAAAATAGTAATCAATAATCAGAATTAATTTACACCTGATTTAAATCAAAACTTTGGCTGTTCAAAATCCAATAAATTAATACTAGAACCACAATTGGGTACATCCCCATCTACAGTGAGAATCGGAGATTAAAGATGACAGAAGCATCACAACGTAAAAAAGTGATAGTTGTTGGTGCAGGTTGGGCTGGGTTAGGTGCAACCTATCACCTAGCGAAACAAGGTTACGATGTGACTCTTCTCGAAGCAGGTTCTTATCCTGGTGGACTTGTTGCTGGTTGGAAAACCCCAGGAGGACGTTCAGTAGAAGCGGGAATTCACGGTTTTTGGTATCCTTACAGAAATATCTTTGCCTTGATTCATGAATTAGGAATTAACCCCTTTACCACTTGGACTCGTTCGTCCCAATATTCACCCGCAGGTTTAGAAGTTGAATCACCAATTTTTCAAAACTTACCCCAACTTCCCACACCTCTAGGGACTTTTATCTATACTCAATTTAAACGCCTACCATTAATTGATCGCCTCAGCGCCTTACCTTTACTTTACGCTGTTATTGATTTTGATAATTCTGATGCAGCTTGGCGAAAATATGATTTTGTGACGGCGCGAGAATTGTTCAAAGATTTTGGTGTTTCTGCACGACTTTACAGCGAATCCTTTGAACCAATGTTATTGGTGGGCTTGTTTGCACCTGGTGAACAATGTTCCGCAGCAGCAGCTTTGGGGATGCTTTACTATTTTATTCTGGCGCATCAACCAGATTTTGATGTAGTTTGGTGTCGAGGAACTGTTGGAGAAAAAATCTTTCGCCCTTGGATACAATACATTGAAAAATTAGGAGGAAGATTCCTCACTAATAAACGTGTGACTGACTTAATTATCGATAGTAATAATCAGGCGACAGGCGTAGTTTGCGGTGAAGAAGTGTTTGATGCTGATGCAATAATTTTTGCTGTCGGTGTCACTGGGATGAAAAAGATTGTCTCTAGTAGCAGCAGTTTGCAAACTCGTACAGAATTCCGCAATTTAAATAATTTAGGGGCAATTGATGTTTTAGCAACTCGTCTTTGGTTTGACCGCAAAATTACAATTCCTCGTCCTTCTAATGCTTGCTTTGGGTTTGATAAAACTACAGGCTGGACATTTTTTGATTTGAACGCCCTACACGATGAATATCAACATGAACCGGGGACAGTTGTAGAAGTTGATTTTTATCATGCTAATCAATTTATTCCCCTAAAAGATCAAGAAATCATACCAATAGTGCAGCGTTATTTGGCAACTTGTCTACCAGAATTTCAACAAGCGAAAGTAGTTGATAGCAGCGTTATTCGTTTACCACAGGCGGTTACTCACTTTGCCCCTGGTAGCTATCGCCATATGCTGCCGATCAAAACTAGTATAAAAAATGTATTTATGAGTGGTGATTGGATTGTTAATCGCCACGGTTCTTGGTCTCAAGAAAAAGCTTACGTCACAGGTTTAGAAGCAGCAAATTTAGTAATTTCTCACTTGGGTGAGGGTACGCCAGCACAGATTATAGGAGTCGAAACTGATGAACCTCACATTCAATTAGCAAGGACAGTGAATAGAACTGTGCATCATGTGAGTAAGTCTATTTTGCCTGATTTTTGGCTTCCATAATACTCTATAACAATCTGTCTAGGAGTTGTGAAAATAGAGAGTTCAGCTCCCCGACTTCTTCAAGAAGTCGGGGAGCTTTTTGTTCATAAATAGTTTAGGAATGCTATATATAATTTTAGGGAAAACGGAAAAAAGAATAGGATTTTCATATATGAAATTTTTTTAATTTTAATAAATCAATGCAAAACACAAAATTACTAAGTTTATAAAATTTTCATAAATAAAGAGTTTTTAACATGAAAATTTTATTGATAGAAGATGATGAATATGCTGCTGCAACACTTTCTAAATTACTCGCTGACCATGATTACGTAGTAGATATCACAAACGATGGTGAGACTGGTCTGAAGTTAGCAAAAGAGTGCAATTATAGCTTGATATTATTAGATGTGCTTCTCCCAGATCTAGATGGTATTAGCATTTGTCGCCAACTACGCAACGAAGGCTATGAAGTGCCTATTCTCATCCTAACTGCTCTAGATAAAAGCACAGATCGAGTCATGGGTTTAGATGCTGGTGCAGATGATTATCTGATTAAACCTTTTGATTTTTCAGAGTTAATTGCTAGAGTCAGGGCTTTACTGAGACGTGGAAGAGAGGTATTACCAAAGGTACTTACCTGGGAAGACTTAAAGTTGGATTTGAAAACAACAGAAGTTACATATAACCAGAAACGTCTGTGTCTGACTCCTAAAGAATATGGTTTATTGGAGCTATTGCTACGAAATCCTCAACGGATTTTCAGTCGCAGTAAAATACTAGACTTTGTCTGGTCTGTTGATGAATTTCCAGGAGAAGAAGCTGTCACAACGCAAATTAAAGGTCTGCGGCGAAAGCTAAAAGCAGTTGGGATGACCAAAGATTTAATTGAGACAGTTTATGGATTGGGCTATAGACTCAAACAGGAAGACAATAAAGCTAAAAACCAAGAAGAAGCGTTTATACCCAATCACCCTCATCTTCAAGCCAAAACAGAGGTTCTGACTGTGGTTGCAAAGATGAGAGAGGAATTTAAAAAGAGTCTCACAGAACAGATTGAATTGTTTGAGCGGGCGATCGCTCTTCTTGCTAATGGAAACCTAAATCATACACTACGCGAAAAAGCAATAGCACAGGCACATCGCTTAATTGGTTCACTGGGATCTTTAGGTTTATCAGAAGGTTCTGAAGTAGCGCGACAAATTGAACATTTATTCCAAAACACGACAGCTAAGGAGCAAAATCTAGCACTACAAATTAATAAATTAGTCGAGTTACTGTGGCAAATTGTGGTAATTGGAGATGGGGGACAAGGAAGCAATTGTTCTATTTTGTCTTCCTCTACTTCCTTTAGTTCTCCCACTTTCCCCACTATAAGCACTTCTCTAACTTCAAGCACCTCCCTTCGTCAGCGAGTATTGGTGATTGATGATGATCCTGTGTTAACTGAAAAACTGAAAATTGAAGCAATTGCTTGGGGGCTACAAGTTGAAGTAGTAACAAATTTAATCGCTGCGAAGAGAGTAATTACTGAGAATCTTCCTGAGATTATTCTGCTAGACCTCACTTTTGCTGATAGAACAGAGAATGGACTCAAGCTGCTAGCAGAATTGAATGAGCAAAAACTTAAAGTTCCAGTTGTTGTATTTACTGCACAGAATCAATTGAGTTTGAGATTGAAAGTAGCTCATTTAGGAGGGTATACGTTTTTACAAAAACCTATTCCTAGCGATCGCATTTTCCAAACAATCGTGACAGTATTAAATCAGACTCGTAAAGTGGAAGCCAAGGTGATGGTGGTGGATGATGATCCCGAAATATTAGATTTCCTATCTGATTTATTACCATCTTGGGGACTTCGGGTAACAACTTTGAACAATCCCCGAAAATTCTGGGAAATTTTGGAAGTTTTTGCTCCTAACCTATTGATTTTAGATGTAAATATGCCCTATTTCAATGGATTAGAAATATGCCAAGTAGTACGCAATGACTTCCGTTGGGGTGGGATACCAATACTATTTTTATCTGCTCTGAAAGATAGAGAAACTATCTCTAGAGTTTTTGCTGCGGGAGCAGATGACTATGTGACTAAGCCAATTATAGAGTCAGAACTAGTCTCGCGCCTGCTAAATCGATTGCAAAGAGTGCAAAGACGATGCAGAGTTGATGAGATTGCGATCGCCAATTAACTAGAGACGCGAGGAACATCGCGTCTGTACAGTTATCAGTTATTTATCCTTCCCTAGCATATGAAAGAGCAACTGCTACAGAATATCTTGGATAGCTTACCTGTCAGTGCAGCTTTCCTACGAGTAATGTTTGAACATTCAGCAGTTGGGATTGCATTCACAGACCTTGGTGGACGATTTGTCAAGATTAATCTGGCAACTCAGCAGATGCTTGGCTATAGTGAACAAGCTTTGCAAGGAATGGGATTTATTGATCTGATCGATGAAAGCGATCGCACTCTCAATCAGTCTCTGTTTGCACAATTGCTCCAGCAAGAACGAGAAGTTTTCCAAACCGAATCACGCTATCGCTGTGAGAATGGCAATAGCATTTATCTACGAAATACTGTCTCACTAATTTTTGCTCAAAATGGTCAACCTGTATTGGCGATCGCTGTCATGGAAAAGATCAGCAATTGTCAAGAAATAGATTTGGAACAACAAGGGTTAGCAAAAATCCCAGACAATAGTCCCAAATTTGCTGATTTAGCAACACTAGAGGATATCGAGCAGGGTAAAAAAGTACTAGAGCAATTGCGTGAGAGTGAAGAGCGACTCAGACTTATCCTTGACTTAACTTACATTGGTATTTGGGATTGGCAAATTACTACAGGTGAGACGACATGGAATGAGAACCACTTTCGATTGCTTGGTTTGACACCTGATGGAATAGTACCTAGTTATCAATTATGGCGCGATCACGTCCACCCCGAAGATATCGACCGAGTTGAGCAGGCTGTTAGCTATGCTCTGAACACCCATAGTGACTATAAAAGCGAATATCGTGTGATCCATCCTGATGGTAGCCTGTACTGGATGATGTCAAGAGGCCGGGGAATTTATGACACCCAAGGTAAACCAGTGCGTATGATCGGGGTAATTCTTGACATCAGCGATCGCAAACAAACAGAAGAGGCTTTAAAAGCCTCAGAAACCAAGCTTAATACTGTCCTTGAGAGTGTAAACGCGGCTATTGTCTCTTGTCGGCTTTTTTCAGACAAAACAGTGCAATATAATTACTGCTCCCCTGGCTGTGAGAGAATTTTTGGCTATACAGCAGCAGAATTCATGGCAGATCCAAAGCTCTGGAACTCACTAATCTTACATGAAGATCGGGAAAATAAGTTGCCATCATGCTTTCAAGATATATATGCAGAACGTCCCACTACACTGGAGTATAGATTTTGGCACAAAGATGGCTCTTTGCGTTGGAACTCGGAAAATATTATTTCTCAACGGGATGAAGCAGCAGGCTGCTGGCTAGTTACCACTGTGGTAGTAGATATCACGGCTCGCAAGCAAGCAGAACTGGCGCTCAAAGAACGAGAAGCAATGCTACGTTCAATAGGTGATAACTTACCAAATGGTATGATTTATCAGCTTACACGAGACATTGATGGTAGTTATAAATACAATTATATCAGTGCAAGTTGTGAGTACCTGTTTGGACTCAAGACAGAAGCCGTTTTGCAAAATTCCAATCTCCTCTTCAAAACGATTTTAAAAGAAGACCTTACCCGCAAAGCTCAAGCAGTTGCTGAGTCGATACGTAACTTGTCAGTTTTCGATATTCAACTGCGTAGAGTAATACCTTCTGGTGAAATTAGATGGTCACATATTTGTTCAGCACCCCGCCTTCTGGAAGACGGCCGGATAGTCTGGGATGGGGTTGAACTTGATATTACTGACTTTAAGCGCACAGAAGAGGAACTCAGACAACAAAAAGAATTTTTACAAACAATATTCGATCATATTCCTGTGATGGTGGCTTTATTTGATTGCAATGGTCAAATTAAGTTAGCTAACCGACAAATAGAGCGAATTCTTGGTTGGTCAAAAGAAAAAATTCAAGAAAAAGGAAACTTCTTATTAAATAAATGTTACCCAGATCCTGATTATCATCAGCAAGTGTGTAATTACATACTCACTGCATCTGGGAAATGGCAAGACTTTAAAACTAGCACTGCTGATGGCAAGATTGTAGATACCTGTTGGGCAAATGTGCGGCTATCCGATGGTAGTATTATTGCTATTGGGAAAGATATTAGCGATCGCAAGCGAGCAGAAGAAGAACTCAAGCGATTCAGCACAGCTTTAGAAATCCGCGTCCAAGAGCGGACACAGGAATTACAAGAAAGCGAAGAACGCTTTCGTAGTGCGTTTGACAATGCTTTTAATGGTATGGCTTTAGTCAAGCCTGATGGTCACTTGTTAAAAGTAAATCGTGCTTTCTGCGATATTTTGGGTTATTCAGAACAGGAATTACTAGAAGAAAATTTTCTCTTAAATCATATTACCCACCCAGATGACCTAGAACCACACGTAAATGCTTGGCAGCAAATTTTAGCAGGTAACATTTCTCGAATTCAAATTGAGAAACGCTACCTTCACAAACTTGGCGATACTATTTGGGTTATTTATAGTTCTTCACTAGTTAGGGATAGTCAAAGTCAACCATTGCACCTAGTCATACAAATTCAAGACATTACTGAACGTCGGGCAATTGATAAAATGAAAAATGAGTTTATCTCAGTTGTCAGCCATGAACTGCGAACCCCTCTATCTTCTATTCGCGGTTCTTTGGGATTACTCGCTGCGGGGGTACTCGATAACGAACCTGAAGCTACCAAACAGATGTTAGAAATTGCTGCGAGCGAGTCGGAGCGACTAGTGCGTTTGGTAAATGATATTCTTGACCTAGAAAGGCTAGAGGCAAACAAAATTAGATTAAATCAACAATGGTGCGATGCTGCTAACCTGATACGACAGGCGATAGAAACTTTGCGACCCCTAGCTGAGGAAAATAAAATTACAGTTTCCTTTGTATCTTCAAGAATACAAATATGGGCTGATGAAGACTGGATTATTCAAACGATAGTAAATCTACTGAGTAATGCCATTAAATTCTCATATGGTGGAACTACAATCACAATCAGTACTGAAGACCAAGCCGAACGAGTTCTGTTTAAAGTCAAAGACCAAGGAAGGGGTATCCCTACTGATAAACTGGAAAGTATCTTTGGCAGATTCCAACAAGTTGACGCCTCAGATTCTCGTCAGAAGGGAGGTACGGGTCTAGGGCTGGCTATTTGCCGCAAAATAGTTCAACAGCACGGAGGACGCATCTGGGTAGAAAGTACCTTAGGTCAAGGCAGTACTTTTTACTTTACCTTACCGACACCAATTGAGTAATATTGACAACTTTATTTTTTGATGATCTTGTTTCCCTATGTTGGCAAAGAGTATTCTGTTAATTGACGATGAAAAGCATCTGTCTACAGTCATTCAAGCTTGTCTGGAAAAATTGGGTGGTTGGATAGTACTGAAAGCCTCTTCAGGTAGCGAAGGCTTACGCAAAGCCAAGACTGAACAACCAGATGCTATTCTGCTAGATGTTATGATGCCTGATATTGATGGAGTTACCCTACTTCACAAGCTTCAAGAAAGTCCTGCAACCCAATATATTCCAGTAATTTTACTTACTGCTAAGGTTCAGCAGAATAACTATAAACAATATTCACAGTTGCCTATTATAGGGGTAATTGCCAAACCTTTTGATCCTTTGACTTTAGCAGAGCAAGTCGCTAAAGCTCTTAATTGGAAATAAATAATTGAATATCCTCATAATTTCCTCATTTTTTTTGCTTAATTTAAGAACAAAAGCACCTCAGTTTTTTGATTGGGTTTAGCTGAGTAGCTTGTGGTTAATTTATAGCAAGAGGAAATTTGATGACTTTAGGGGAGTGGAAAAATTTACAAACATTACACATTCTGCAACACTACCTGAACAATGTGATTGATGACTTGGATCGCAATAGCCAGATTTCATCACTGTGGTTGAACGATCGCTCCCATAATTCCATAACCACGTGTATGATTTTTGAAACCAAATCAGGAATTATTGTCAATGCAATGATTCCTAATATAGTCGCTGACAGTCTTGAGATTCAAGTCACCGATGAAGTAGTGTTTCTCCAAGGAGAACACAGCAAATCTGCCAAACAAGAAGACTACTATCAATTAGAGTGTGGCTATAGTCAATTCCAAAGTATTATTCCCCTACCCAAGTTAATTGAACCTGAGATCGCGATCGCTAATTTAAAAAACGATATGCTCACTCTCATCCTGCAAAAATCACTGCGATCGCGTCAGCAAGTGAAGGTTCAAATACTTAACTGATATTTAGGATGTAGACAAGCCTAGCTATACAGTTGCTCTCAAGATTTATTTTAAATCATTTTTTCATAGAAAAGCAAACAAGAGGCTAACCATTTCATCTTTGTATCTTGCTGTTAATAAGCTTTGAGACTTGAAATCTTAAAATACCTTCATAAATAAATTAGGTTGATTTTTTAATCAAAAAAATCACAAATCCATCAATAAAAAATTAAAAAATTATGCTTTTATCGACTCCAATTGTTAAAACTCCCTCTGTTGAACGCTTGCTACGATTGTGGAAACAGCGTTACGCAACAGATTTATCTTCTCTGTCTTTATTTGAAGAACCTTCTGTAAATTCTTTCAATGCGGCTGTTTCACCCGCAGGACGAACATTAACCGCTGATAAATTAAAGCTTAATGCATTAAATATTAATACTCAGATGGCGTGGCTACTCACAAAATCGCTCTACAATTATATTCCTAATGTTTTAGATTTTTCTGAAGCGAGACGCATCACTGAAATTACTTTTAGTGTCTATAGTCAAGTACTTAATATCTATCAACAACAATCGTTAAGTACTGACTCACCTACAGAAGAAACATCAAAAGAAAAGATTTTGAATTCCTGGGAAATACCTCCAATTGAAGAGCTAGCATCTAAGCTCGAACCAACATTAATAGCATTTCAAGTAGAACATACAGCATGTCAAGACTGGCACGCTCTTGGCTTTTTAACAACACAGTTAAAATTTACCAACAAGTTAATTTTTAAACAGCTTACACCTGTTGAGAAAATATTACTTAGTCCGTACTTCAAATTTGTTGAAGAGCAAGTAGCAATTCCTTGGCAACGAGTTTGCGCTGCAAGTAATAAACAAGAATTAGATTCGCCAACATTAATCCTTGTAGGTCAAATTTTATATTCCTCTGAAAACATTACCAAAATAGCTTATCAGCAACTAGTGGAATTTTTTCCCAAGAATCGCAGTCGTAGTGGTTGGTTAACCGATCCTGATGTAGCACACTCAACCATGCGTGACTTAAATATGTTTCAAGCTTACCTGTGCTTATGTATTTTAGAGCAGAGTCTTAGACCGCTGGAGCAAGAACTACTTCCTCTATGTGAAATAGTTATGGAAAAAGTAGAAGTTCAATGGAAGATTCTAGAACAATGGATTCAAATATTATTACATGAAATCGTAAAGCATGTAAGTCCAGAACATCATTCTATTTTACTAGCTTATATTCAAGGAATGCGACAGACATTTTACAAATAGCTGTTATGAATATTTTATTTTAATTTTTGAATCGAAAAAGCTAGAGATTATGCTCAATAAAACTACCAAGATAATTCTCTTTATTGATGATGATCCTCACATGCAATACATTGTGAAAACCTGTTTGAAAACTTTCACCGATTGGGAAGTGTTACTGGCAAAATCAGGTTTAGAAGGACTAAGTAAGGCGGAGACAGAAAAACCAGATGCTATCTTACTTGATGGTATGATGCCCGAAATGAACGGTGTTACTTGCTTGCAACACCTACAGTTAAATCCTAAAACTCAGTCACTTCCAGTCATATTTTTAACTGTAAAATCTGGTTTGACAGAACCACATCGGTTTTTAGAATTGGGTGCAGTGGGTGCGATCGCTAAACCGTTTGATCCTCTAACTCTAGTTACCAAAATGACAAAAATTCTTGGTTGGAATACAGATGATTTAAAAAAATAAGACTTAAAAAGTATCAGATAAGGTGGGCAAAATACCCACCCTAGTTATGAAAGGACTACCGACGCCGCACATTTAAGCTATCAAGTCCTTGCTTGATCCAACTCAGACATTCATATTCTGATGTGAATATTTTAGGTGCTGCAATGTTATTCAATGAGTCTGGTGGATAGTGATCGTAAAAAGATTTACCTTCTTCTCGATAAACAATTATGAGGCTATTACGGTAAACATAGCGGTTCTTAAAGTAATCACCCTCGCTGACAAATTCTGAATTGTGGTCTATATGTTCTTTGGCAATCTCCAGAATATTACTGACACTGCTGCCATATATTTTTGCTGGATTTTCTACTTTGTGGAATTGACTTTTATAACCAATCGCTGACAACAATTTATACGAATAAATTTCGTAATTATCCGCTTTTCCAAAAACAAAAGGAATGATTAAATATCCCTTGTAAGAAAATGCGTGTTTATAGAGTAGACGACCCATCTTTACCTCCTAAATTGTCACTTTGCTAGAAAGTCTCCTCACTTTTCACCACAACAACAATTATCCCTCTTTTTGCAAATCATTCTGAGTTAGTTCACATAAAAGGAGGGCGATCGCTCTTTGTATTTATCTGCCGAACTTAACTTACCAATAGTTTATTGGTGATTTTGTCAGGAAGATTTTTCAAGCGCGATCGCTAATAATATCATTGGCTGAATCTTGAAAGTATGATGGGTGATACCCATCATCCCAATTTTGATTGAATATGAACTTTTAAATTTGAGATGCCAAAATGTAACAATATTAACAATTATCTTTTTTCATCGATTTTAAATAATATAAGCTATCAAAATTTTCTATAAATTTAGATACTAAATAAAAACTAAAACAGAGACGCGATCGCTCACATTCACATCTCTGCTTATTTGATTAAATCCTTAAATTAAGAAGCTTTTGCATGTTTATAATTTGCATCCATCCAACAACGAGGTAGATTTTCACCCGAAGGGAAAACAAGATTTTCTTTTTTATAAGATTCTGGTGACTGTTCTTCTTGACCTTCTTGATCTCTAGCTTGAATACTATCAATACTGGGATCAATTAACTCTTGAACATCAAGGATTTTCAACAATTCGCCACTATCTTTAAGTTGTAGCAACATAATAAATAACCTCAGTAAATTTAGATTGCTTCAATAGGGAATCAAAAAAAGCATTAAAAAACTATGTACCAGTCAATTTTCTCAAGCTTGAGCAAATACATTTGCTCTTAGAGTTGAATTAGTAAATAGACTGATACGCAGTTATAGTTTCTCTTTCAGAAAGAGAATGATTGATGATTAAGTCAAGTCAAGCAAAATTTAAGCTACTTAACAAAAAATAAAAAAGATTACATTTCGCGTTGGAATTTTTCTAAAATATCTACCAAATTTACCTGACATTGCACAGGTAATAAGTCAATTAGAGGAACTTCCCTTCTACCACCACCAATTTTGACAGGAATAGATTCTAGAACCTTAATCACATCGTCTTCATCTACTGGCTTACTCGCCGTGATTATGGGATAAACTTGTTCTGCAACGACAGTATGTAACTTGGCATTTGATAGATATAAATGCCATTTGGCAATATCGATGTAAACGTTTTCGCCAATTTCATTTGCTAGGGCTTCCAGTAATTCTGTGGTGTTAGTCTTTGCCATAAAAATAACCCTAAGGAACGGAAGCGAATTTATAAACTATTACTATTATCGCTCAATTCCCAAAAGACTCTACAGCCACAAGTTACAATTGCCCCAGCTTGATCAGTCCGTCTTCAGGTGGATTTAGACGGGATTTCAGAATAATCAGCGATCGCCGCAATATAAATCAAGTGAACCAACAATACCACTGACCAGCCAGCTGTCACCCAAGGTAGCCATTCCCAGGTAGTCTTTAAGAAATTGTGAAAAAACCACAACCCTGAATTACACGCTGCAAAAATTGCCACATGGACAGCAAAATTCATCCGGTCATCTAGTTTGCGGTAAGCTGGGTCTTTGCGATCGGGTTTACGAGGCCAACGAGGAGGCATATACTTTGTTACAGATTTTAATAAAATTTGCTTTCTGACCCATTTTAGGATTTTTTCGGTTGTTGTTACCGTCTGAGTGGAAAATAGCGATCGGGGAACGGGGAATAGGGGATCGGATCATAGCTAAATTTTGGCATCAAGACTCCGCGCCCCTCCTTTCGGGTACTCCACGAGAAGCCGCTTACGCGTCTACGCCAGTCCCCCTACCCTTACGGGTAGGCGCGTAAGCGACTTCTGCAAGTAGCCGCTCCGCGTCTACGTGACGGAGAGCGGAGCCACTGCGGTGGACGGGTTCCCGAGGACTGGAGCCGGAGCTTGCATCCGGCTAAGGAAGTCCGTCGGCATAAAGCACGTGGCGTCCAAGACGGGGGCTGGTCTCACTGCGTTTATCTTTGCTACCTGGTGCGTTTTAAACCGCTATGAATTAATGCAAAGCTGTACTAAGAAGATTGGTGAGTCTTGTACACTTGTAACTGCGCCCGCAGTTGGGCAATTTCTTCAGCCATATCTAGAACCATTGCTGCACCGACTAAATTTAGTCCTAAATCTCGACGCAGACGCAAGATTTGGGCAATCCGAGTAATATCACGCGATCGCAACATAGAATTAATCGGTGAAATCAATCCCAAAGCCGCAAAGCGTTCTAAAACTTTAGTTGATGTTTGTGTAACTAAAGCTGCATATTCAAAAGTGTAAAGGCGATCGCCTTCTTCAGAGACAACCACTCGTGACAGACTAACTTGATTCATAATTTCACCTCTTGTAGCGCCACGCGCGGGTCGAAAGTAGTACTATCGCGGATTTTTTCATAGCACTCACGTTCTACCGGACTCAAATCCTTGGGAGATACAATTTGTAGCTTGACAATTAAATTACTACGTCCTCCTTTAGGTAGTATCCAGCCTTGACCACGCAACCGCAAAAATTGACCAGAACGCACACCCGCCGGAATTTTCATCGTCACGCTACCATCGGCTGTAGGAACTTTCACTTGCGTTCCTAATACAGCTTCATCTGGTCGAATCGGAATCTCGCAAGCAATGTTATCACCTTCAAATTTAAAGAATGGATGGGGTAATACTTCAATAGTTAAATATAAATCTCCCCGTTGTTGGGAAAACGGACTAGGGCGTCCTTTACCCTTGATGCGGAGGCGACTTCCGGGTTTTGCTCCTGGAGGAATACGGACAGTAATCGTTTCACCATCTATTTGCAGACGTTTTTGTGTGCCGTGAAATGCTTCGGCAAAAGTCAGAGCAATACCTGCTTCTGTATCGGGTGCAGGTACTTCAGTCCCAACATTTTCAAAAAAATCGCTATAGGCGCGATCGCCACCCGTATAGGTGCGATAGGTGGAAGTTCTACCAGTTCGACCCACGCCTCCAAAACGACCAAGCAGATCATTGATGAAATCATCAAAATTACCATATTGATCAAAATTAACCCCACCAACATCTACTCTTACACCTTGGCGATCGCGTGGTGGCCTTGCACCACTTGTCGCTGCTTGTTGCCAATATTGCCCAAAATCATCGTACTTTTGACGTTTTTCTGGATCAGAAAGTACTTCTTGCGCTTCATTAATTTCTTTGAAGCGTTCCTCCGCTTCTGGATTTCCGGGGTTGATATCGGGGTGATACTTACGTGCCAGCTTGCGGTAAGCTTGTTTGATCTCCTCCGGTGTGGCATTTTTGCTTACGCCTAGAATCTGGTAGTAATCCTTAAAATCAGTTGCAGCTGGCATAGCTGTTTGATGACAAAGTAAGAAGATTGAATTTAGTTTACTTACAGAATTGCTGGTGAAAATCTGTCGTCAGTATGGCATTTCTCAATATTTTTGAGAAAACAAAAATAGGACTGACAGCACAATTATGGTTGTGAATATATCCTGTCAATCCTGTTATACATTATTTTCTATAGCAATTCTAAATCATTCGTGAGAGGCAAGATCCCCGACTTCTCAAAGAAGTCGGGGATCTGGGATTCCGTATTTTCTCACAACTCAATTAGGATTGCTATATTGGTGTTTTTCAAACAACCCGAAATATCAACGGCAAACTAATTAGCTAATTAATTTGGGTGAAAGTTAACTTGATTGAGATTGTAGTTGCTGTTGAGTTTGTCTATCATACTGATCGCCTATCGCCTGAGTTTCTTGTCCCCCTAAATTAACGGTGACAACTTTATTTTTTTCTTCCTCAGCTTTCGGCATGGTCAAACACAAAACACCATTCTTAAATTCTGCTTGTACTTGATCGTTTTGAATTCTAGTAGATAAAGGAATCACGCGTTGGAAACGACCATAGCGGAATTCCGAACGTCTCATCCCTTTTTCTTCGGTTGTTGTTTCAGATTTGCGTTCACCACTGATAGAAACAGCTTCAGCAGTAACTTTGACATCCAAGTCTTTAGCCTCTACACCAGGAAGTTCTACCCGCAGTTGGATATTATCAGAATTTTCGTGTATTTCAGCTAGTGGCATAAAAGCAAAACCAGCCATTTCATCACTTTCATCACTAGTAGTGATCATGCGATCAAACAGGCGATTCATTTCGCGTTGCAAGCTAGAAATTTCCCGGAAAGGATCGTAACGGTTAATTTGCCGGAAAGGGTCCCAACGTATTAATGCCATATTTCAGCCCTCCGATTCTATCTCAGGCAAGAAGTGCTAACCTCTTACTTTTAATTTTAAACTATCAAGGCTAAAAATTTGCCTCATCAGCCAAATGGATGACCTTTTATTTTTTATAAATTCAAACTACTTAATCTGTTGATAGAGGAAACAAATACACCTGCTTGTAAACATGGAAATGATATTTCCTGGTGTAATTTTGGAGGTGAATCAAAATGGCTAAAGTTAACCCAGTTCAACTACAAAAACATTTGAAAGGTGTAGACTATCCAGCTAGTAAAGAAGAGTTGATTCAGCACGCTCAACAGCAAGGCGCTGATGAAAAAGCTATGTCTGTATTGCAGCAATTACCAGAACAGGAGTATCAAACTCCTACAGAGGTTAGTGAAGCTGTAGGTGCAATTGGATAAGCGAAATAGGTGGACATAGAGCAAGTTTGGTCTTGGTGAGAGCTTATTTATAAAGTAAATATTAAGTAGGGTGTGTTACGGCTATGCAAGGATTTTGGAGTTTGAGAGAGTTAAGATTAGCCGTAACGCACCATCTTTCTCGGTGCGTTAAGCGTTGCTATAACGCACCCTACAATTTAAGGTTTACTTTATAAATCGTCTCTGATTGACAGGAGATGTTGTTTGTTGATTTCTGAAGAAAACGGAGAAATCTTAACAGGGAACAGTGACCCAAAAAACTTGAGATGGAGATAGGGATGTCTTCTCATGCTACGATTTCGGAACAAATATTTCTTGATAAGTTGGCTTTTAAAACCATAACTAAAGTTTTTATTGCTCTGTTCCCTGTTTCCTATTTTATGATTGCAAGGCTTTGTAACAATCAACAAACAACTAACAGCATAAAGTTTATTTTTGTTGAAAATATTCTCCTGATTTGCCGCCAGTTTTACTGATTAATTGAATTGATTCAATTTGAATCGACTTTTCTAAAGCTTTTGCCATATCATAAAGGGTAAGAGCAGCAATAGAAACAGCTGTTAGAGCTTCCATCTCTACACCAGTTTCAGCTTTGGTTTTAACTGTTGCCTGGATTTGATAACCAGGTAATTGTGGATCTGGTGTTATAAGTACTTCTACTTTGTGCAAAGGCAAAGGATGACATAGAGGAATCAGGTTAGCTGTCTGTTTAGCAGCCATAATTCCCGCTAGTCTTGCTGTTGCTAACACATCTCCTTTAGGGGCGTTTCCTTCTTGAATAGCAGCAAAAGTTGCACTTAACATTCGCACTCTTGCAACCGCTGTTGCTTGGCGATCTGTGGATGGTTTATCTGACACGTCTACCATCTGGGCTTGCCCTTGGTGATCTAGATGGGTCAGTTCAACAGAAGCAGTTTGAAAATTATCTTGCGTCATTTAAATTCATGTGTTAATATTAGATCCTGTGACCGCAAGGGCGTGTAGCTCAGTGGACTAGAGCACGTGGCTACGGACCACGGTGTCGGGGGTTCGAATCCCTCCTCGCCCGTTTATAAATGTAAAATAAAAAATCAAAAATGAAGAATGTAGTTTCTTCATTTTTATTTTGTAGTTATCAATCTTGAATTGCATTTAAGGCGTAAGAATCTTGGCCACGACCAAGGGCGAAACGTAGGGAAGTGGGAAGAGTTTTACTAGATTGGGTCAGAAAAACAATCATACCAAGTCCGGTTAATGCTGCTGTAAAACCGAAGCTAATACGGTATCCCACTTGTTCAGCAGCAAAACCCACAATTGGGCCTGCGATCGCGATCCCAAAATCAAATCCAGCTATACATATGGCAAAAATACGTCCCCTTTCTTGAGGAAGCGAACGATCTGCCATCAGTGTTGCAATCATCGGAATTAGTGTACCGCCTCCCACACCTTCAATCAAGGCGGCGAGTAAGAAAGTAGTGGCATTGTTGGCTAGATACATCAATACCATAGCTAGAGAGTAAAAAACTAAACCAACAGTCACAAATAATCCTCGCCCCAGGCGATCGCTTGCCCTACCAGTAAATACCCTACCACTAAAGCTAGAAATTGCCGAAGCTGTATAAAACAACCCAGGATTTAAGTCAACCTGAGTAGATTTGATATACAGTGGTGCAAAAGTATGCAAAGTCCCGACAGTTAAACCAACCATTAACATTACAAATGCTGGTACTCTCACCCTGGGACTAACCAACATTCGCCAAAAATTAGAATCGAGGTTTTTGGTTTGCTGCTTGTCAACAGGTGGATTAATAATTGGCAAAACACATAACACCCCTAACCCACCTAACCCCGCAGACAACAAAAATAACGCCGTATTTCCAGCCGCAGCTTGTAAATAACCGCCTAAAGCTGGCCCCACTGCTAAACCAATCGGATTAACCAAACTCATATAGCCAATAATCTCACCACGATTACTAGGCGGGGCTAAATCTGCTACTAGCGCTATGTAAGCAGTAGCAAAAGCAGCGATACTAACGCCATGAAAAGCACGTAACACAATTAATAAAGGTATATATGTGGTGAGTTCATAACCAAGGGGAGCGATCGCTACCACCAGCATCCCAATCAGCAGTACAATTTTACGACCCCGTTGATCTGCTAAACTTCCTAACCAAGGACGAAATAACAGCAGCCCGATCGCAAAACTACCCATTAAAACGCCGATTTGTTGCTTACTCGCCCCCACTTCTTCTAGATAAAGTGGTAAGGTTGGCAACAAAGAAGTCAAACTAGACCAGAACAGTAAACCTGCTGTAAATAAAATCAGCAGGTTTCGTTGTGGTTGAGTATCAATTGTATTAAGTAATTTCACGGTAAATGCAAGTTAATTTAAGTCAAGAGTCAAAAGTCAATTGTCAATTGACATTGGATTTAGACTTGGGATTATGGACTTGGAACTCATAACTAACAATTATTGTTACATTACTTAATAATAGCTAATACTTCAAGATTCTGACAGATTAGTTGTTGGTTGGGCATTGGGCATTGGGCATTGGGCATTGGGTAATGGTTATTCTCCCAGCTCCCTGCTCCCAGCTCCCTTGTCCCTCTTATCCCGGCTCCCCGATTCCCGCTCCCATTACTACTTCCCTGACTCGATAGATGGGACGCCCTTGGGATTCATGATAAGTACGCATTAGCAACTCTGCTAACAAACCAAAGCAGAATAACTGTACTCCTGTTACTAACAACAGAACAGCCAAAATTAACAAAGGGCGATCGCCAATATCTTGACCCAAAGCTAATTTTACCCAGGTCAAATAAATGCCGATCGCACCTCCCGAAAGCATAGAAATCAAGCCCCATAGCCCAAAAACATGCATGGGACGGGTGAGGAACTTTTTCATAAAGGCGATTGTAAACAAATCCATCATCACCCGAAAAGTCCTTGACAAACCGTACTTGCTGCGACCAAACTTACGTGCATGGTGACGTACGGGCATTTCGGTAATTCTTGCGCCTTCGATATACGCCAAAGCTGGTAAAAATCGGTGCAGTTCTCCGTAGAGGTTCATATCTGCTACCAATTCCGCACGATAGGCTTTTAATGAACAACCATAATCATGTATATGTACGCTGGTGATTTGCCGGATTAACCAGTTGGCAATTTTAGAGGGTAATAGTCTTGTCAAAGCTGCATCTTGGCGATTCAGCCGCCATCCACTGACTAAATCGTAGCCTTCCTCTAATTTTGCCAATAACATGGGTATATCTGCTGGATCATTTTGTAAATCAGCATCTAAAGTTACGACTGCTTTGCCACGTGCATAGTAAAACCCAGCCGCCATAGCCGCAGTTTGACCATAGTTACGCCGCAGAATCACTGCTTTTAAATCATTGCGGATTTCTGCTTGTTCTTTCAGGAACTGTGCGGAACCATCACTAGAACCATCATCCACACAAATAATTTCATAACTAAGACTACTAGCGTTTAAAGTAGAAGCGATCGCCTCCAGTAAATGAGGCAAACTTTCCACTTCATCACGCACGGGTACCACCACTGAAACACTGGGAACTGGTGAGGAAATCGCCTCATATTGTCCAGCTATCCCATTAGAAACTAATCCACTCCTCATATTTTTTCTTTCAATCCTCTATGACTCTGCGGTTCGTAACTTTTCACCACTCTGCCAGTACCGCGTAGTTGCTGATAGTATGACTGACTCACCTCATCACCTTGTTCCGAGAGAATGTCAATCCCTATACCATTACGCCCTTTATCTTTACCGGAACTATGGATATAATAACCATCTCCTAAATAGAGTCCCACATGAGTAGCTTTTTGGGGAGTCCCAAAGAATACTAAATCACCAGGTGTCAGCAGTGCTAAGTCAATTGGCTGGGTAAAACCTTCCTGTTGGTACGCATCTCTAGGTAAACAAATACCCACCGAACGAAACGCCGCCTGCATCAACCCCGAACAGTCATAATTTGGCCCTACTGTACCACCCCAAAGATAATAATTAGGTTGTTGCATCGCTTTGTGGGTAAAAGCAATCACTTCTGGGAGGAATTTTTTGATTTCTGATTCGGAAAATGATTTAGCCTGATAAGGTACAGTAGCTGTTTGTAATAAAACCAAATCTGTAATTGATAACCAGCCTGGGTAGTCATCCTCACACAAACACACTTGTACAGATGTGCCGTGGCACGTTTCTACATCATTTGATGTTATCCACAAATGTCGCCCAGCCTGAGCTTGGGTAGCCAAGCGTGTACATTCTGGAGAATCATATATGTTCAGGTTAGCTAGACACTCGTACTCACCTGATTCTAAATTGGCGATTTGGGATTTGAGATTTAGGGACATTCTGCAAACACAACAATGACTTTTTTTAATCAAGAAGAACAACTAGAAAAGCTAGGTAATGGCTTTTTAGAAGCAACTTGGACAAAATTTCCGACCTTAGACCGCAACCAAATTGCTTTGACTTGGATTGTCTACGATCCACCTGTGTTAGTAAATACTGGCGGGGCGCTGACTCCAGATGCTTTTTGGAACCACTCAGTTCGTGGTTTTACGTATCGAGGCTCAGAGCGAATTTATCCAGCCAGTGTAGTGAAGCTATTTTACTTGGTAGCAGCACAGGAATGGATAGAAAAAGGTATGGTTCAGACTTCTAGTGAGTTAGAGAGAGCCATGCGCGATATGATTGTTGATTCTAGTAACGATGCTACTAGTTTGGTAGTAGATACACTAACAGGAACTACATCTGGCCCAGAATTACCACCAGGCCCATTTGAGACATGGAAGCAACAACGTCATATTGTGAATCGCTACTATCAATCCTTGGGTTGGCCAGAAATGGAAAGTATTAACGTCTGTCAAAAGACTTGGTGTGATGGGCCTTACGGACGTGAACGCGCCTTTTATGGACAGTTACTGGAAAATCGTAACATGTTAACAACCAATGCGATCGCCAGGTTGTTACATAGCATTATTGGTGGTGTGGCAGTATCGAGTATGCGATCGCAAGCAATGATGAGTCTACTCAAACGTAGTCTCAATCCTGATGATTTACCAAAAGATGTAGAAGAAGATCAAGTTACAGGCTTTTTAGGTGCTGGTCTTCCCCAAACAGCACAAATTTGGTCAAAGGCAGGTTGGACTAGCCAAGTCCGGCATGATGCTGCGTATATAGAAATACCGAATTATCATCCTTATCTTTTAGTGGTATTTACTGAAGGCAAAGCACACGCTCAAAATCGTGATATTTTACCTTTTGTTTCTCAGCGTATTGCCGAAGCAGTTGCCAGTTTAAATTAAAGAAAGATGGGATTCCATCAGGAAAATATGGAAAAGGTAGGGAGATTTTAGATACACTGCTAACCTTTTCCTATTTACAAAACAGTTTCGGCAATTTTACCCAGATTAAGGTTGTTTTTTGTTAATTTTCTATGAGAAAGGAGGTAGAACTATTGTTTGATACAAGAAAATACGTAAAAATACTTTGAGATTTAAATTGTTCTTAAACAGCATAAATCCCTGCCTCCAACTTCATGACTAATACTGATTAGTCATTCGATTTTGGATTTTGGATTGCTCTACAGATGAATCTATGAGGTGAAGTTCCGCATCGCCGTTCCTATCCCCCTCACCGCCAAGCTTTGCTGTGGCGGTAGTACCCCGGAGGTTTAGATGGATTTAGTTGATCGTCAGGAATGCCAATTAAGAAAGTTAAGTCAGCAACTGCAAAAAGAAATCAGTAAGTGCAAGTTACTTGAGCAAAGGCTAGAAACTTCTGAAGCTCAGATGCGTGCTGTGTTTGAAGCAATGACCGATGTAGTGCTTATGATCAATTTGCACAACAACCAACTCGGAAGTATAAAAGTTCTCCCAACAAAACCTAATCCAATATACACAGATGATATTGATGTAATTAGTCAAACAGTAGACCAATTTTTTCATGAACAGACTGCTCAGGTATGGTTGGAAAAAGTTAGACAAGCTCTAGAAATACAGCAAACACTTTATTTTGATTACTATTTGTGTCGGCAAGAGCATAAAGTTTGGTTTAGCGCCAGTATTTCCCCGACATCAGACCAATCAGTTCTTTGGGTCGCACGAGATATCAGCGATCGCAAGCAAACTGAAATAGAATTACAACATGCTAAAGAAGCAGCTGAAGCAGCCAATAAAGCCAAAAGCCAGTTTTTGGCAGCAATGAGCCATGAACTCCGGACTCCCCTCAACAGTATTTTAGGTTTTTCTCAAATCATGTATGACGATACTTCCTGCATCGGTGAAAACCGGGAGTGTCTTGAAATTATTAACAAAAGTGGTCAACACCTGCTGCAACTAATTAACGATGTATTAGAAATGTCAAAAATTGAAGCAGGTAAAATCAAACTGAATGAAAAAAATTTAGATTTATATAGTCTGTTAGATAGCTTAGAAGATATGCTGCGCCTCAAAGCTACAGACAAAAAACTTACTCTCGTTTTTGAGCGATCGCCATTAGTACCACAATTTATCATCACCGATGAAAGTAAACTACGGCAAGTTCTATTGAACTTGTTGGGTAACGCGATCAAATTTACTCAAGCAGGAAGTGTGACTCTACGTGTGAGAATGGGACATGGGGGACATGGAGGACATGGGGGACAAGGAGGACAAGGGGGAGAAGGGAACACAGGGAAAATCTTTGATAGATTCTCCGTGTCACCGCGTCTGAATGTCTCCCCGTCTTCTCCCAATTCCCAATCCCTGCTCCCTGATCCCCTATCCCTAATTTTCGAGGTAGAAGATACTGGTTCTGGTATTTCTTCAGAAGAGATCAACAATTTATTTGAAGCTTTTGTCCAAACCGATACTGGTAGGCGATCGCAAGAAGGCACAGGTTTAGGATTAGCAATTAGCCGCAAGTTTGTACAGTTAATGGGTGGAGATATTACTGTCAACAGTGTGCTAGGACAAAGAAGTATCTTTGCATTCTATATTCAAGCCAAGTTAGCACAGATAACACAAAGGCAAAACCAGTTGTCAAGTCAACGGGTTAAGTGTTTAGCACCAAATCAACCGATTTATCGCCTATTACTTGTGGATGACAATCAAGATCATCGCCAGTTTCTCGTCAAACTCTTAAGACCTTTAGGTTTTGAAATACAGCAAGCAGAAAACGGTCAACAAGGCATAGCTATATGGGAAAGCTGGCATCCCCACATTATATTTATGGATATGCAAATGCCTGTAATGGATGGTTATGAAGCCACAAGGGAGATAAAAGCGAGAGAAAGAAAAGACGCACAGCAGAATAGATACGATAAGCCAGAGAACAAAAATATCCCTGCATCTTCCTATTCCCATCTCTGTACGTCTTCATTTCATACCAAAATTATTGCCCTCACGGCCTATGCTTTTGAAGAACAGCGACAAGTAATGATCTCTGCTGGTTGCGATGACTTTATCAGCAAACCATTTCGGGAAGAAGAAATTTTTGATCAGATAGCAAAACATTTAGGCGTACGCTACATTTACTTAGAACCAGGTATCGTTGACCAAAATCATGTTGTGCAACGTAGAAGGTTAACTCGTGAAGACCTAGAAGTAATGCCAGATACATGGATAAAAAAACTACGCATGGCAGCTAAAGAGTGTAACGATAAAAGTATTTTCCAACTCTTGGCTCAAATTCCCACGCAGTATCCAAGTTTAATTGAAGTTTTAACACAAATTACCTATAATTTTCGCTTTGACGAAATTATAAAGATAACTGAGTTTTTAATCAGACAGAACCTCGAATAAATTTTACTTTTATAAGATAATTAATAATAATTAAATTGTATTCCTATCAATAGGATAGCAATTCTCCCTTAAAAAAACAAAATTGTTTTTACAAAAAATACTTTTGGAGTTTATCACAATAATTAATTATCAAGTTATTTTTTTATAAACGATTAGTAAATATTTATTTTTAATACACTGAATGAATACTTAAATAAGTTGGCAAAAGCTAACTCTAATAATTATTAGAAGTTAGTTTTTTGTTGATTGAATAATTTTTATCATCCGTTGAATTGAGGATCTATCCCTATATATAGTGAATATCTAAATCTTTGTACTAACTTAAAAATAGAGATGTAGAAATAAATTTTTTGATGTTAAATGTAAATATCGCCAAAATTGGCTCAATATGGGCAAAACCCATTTTCTATAAAAGTAATATTGTTTGAGGAGTGAATGTGAATACGATTGTTTTTAATCCAAGAGTAGTCAGTTTAGTTAGTGTAGCAACTGTTGCGGTTTTAGCTGGTAGTTTACCTGCTGTTGCTCAAACGGCTGACTCTACTAGCCTTGAAACACAAGCAATTACAGCAACAAGTGATGCAGCAGAAAATCCAGTAGTAGCATCCGATTCTAGCCAAACTCAAGAACAGTTTACGGCGATCGCTACACCAGAGACAGATAGTCCTACATTTACACCCGTTCCTGGTACAGTAGCAACATCATCTGCGCTACTTACAACTCAAAACCAAGAGCAAAACCAACATTCAACTTCTCAATTGTCTGCTCCTGCTCCTAAAGTAGCACAATCAGATATTCTTCCAGGTCGAGCAACTCGTGGAGGATCTAGTTATATCGGTGTAGCAGCAAACATTGGTTTGAATGGTGGTGAGTCCTCTTTAGGTGATGGCAATTTTATGGTCATTAGCAAAGTTGGTCTTTCAAGAACTTTATCTGTCAGACCTTCAGCGGTGTTTGGTGACAACACCACAATTTTAGTTCCGATCACCTACGATTTTTCCCTCCAGCAGTTAGGAGATACTTTTAATGAACCTGTACCAATTTCTCCTTACGTCGGTGGTGGTGCAGCGATTAAAACAGGCGATGATTCTGAGTTTACTTTTCTTTTATCTGGTGGTGTAGATTTTCCACTTAGCGATCGCTTTACCGCAACAGCCGCCATCAATGCAGCATTTTTTGATGACACTGATATAGGCTTAACACTTGGAGTAGGTTACAACTTCGGTATATAGAAAATCGGGGAGCGGGGAAAATCAATAGAAAGTGATTTCCCCTTGTTTGTTTCATCTCCCATGTCCCCCTTGTCTCCCTTTCCTTGTCCCCAATCCCCGATCCCCACTCTCTACTTCGGACTAACCTGCTCAATTGTCTTGATTTTGCCATCGTCGCCTACTGTCCAAACATCGTAGACACCAACCACATCACCATTTTGGTCAATATCTACGTTACCGCTAGCTCCTTGGTAATTTATATCTTTACCTTCTTTGAGTAATTTCAAACCTTCGCATACGTCACTAACCTCCACACCAGGAGCATTAGCAACTTCACGGATTTTACTGGCGATTCCAACACCTGTATTTTCCTTCGCAGCTTGAGCAGATAAGACTAACAAAGCAGCTGCGTCCCAACCATGGGGTGTGTATGGTGCTGGTGCGAATTTCCTTTTCTCTTGCCAAAGCTTGGTAAAAGCTTCTAGTCCTTTACCATTGGAACCAGGAACTGTACCTATGGCTCCAGCAACTATGTATTTACCATCTTGAGTTTTACCAACTCTATCTGGAAAAGTATCTGACTTCACACCGTCAGTCAGCATGATCTGCACACCTTGAGTACCACCCTGCTGGTATGCGGATTTCAAAAATAGAGCTCCGGTTTCTTCGTAGAATACGCCTAGTACTGCATCCGGCTTACCAGCAAAAGCCGCTTGGGCTTCGGTATCAAATGTGGTGGCTTTGGGGTCATAGCGAACGGGATTGTTTTTGTTAACTACGGTTCCCCCTAATTTTTCAAATGCTTGTACAAATGCTTTTTCAAAGCCTACACCGTAGTCATTGTTAATCACGACAGTGGAAACTTTCTTAAAACCTTTTTTATTAGCTAGTTGGGCTAAAGCTTGAGCTTGGTAAGTATCTGGAGGTGCAGTACGCGCCCAATAGCCTTTATAGTCACCTTTTGTTGCTTTTTCGGTAAATACAGGGCTGGTGCTACCAGGAGAAATGAGCATAACTTTATTCGGTACAGCAATAGAGACAGCTGCACTAGAAACACTACTAGCAAAGGAACCAACTACACCAGAAACTTTATCTAAGGTCGCCAGTTTTGTCATACCAGCAGCACCTGCTTTGGGGTCAGTTTGATCATCCACTGCAATTACAGTCACAGGTTGTCCATTGACGCCGCCACAAGCATTGACCGTATTTACGAGTAGAGGAACAGACTCTACCATCTGCTGTCCGATCGCAGCTAAGTCACCAGTAGTTGGTAGTAGTGAACCTATTTTTAAACCTTCTGTAGTTGCAGCTACTGGGGTACTAGTAGCTCCACTATCACTGGTATTCTGGGGATTAGTAGAAGATTGGCTGTTAGTATCACCGCAAGCTGCAACTAAAACGCCTGTTGTGAAAGTAATTATGGCTAAAGCAAAAGCATTAATAGTTTTTTTCATATACTTTACGATTACACTCCTATTTGGCTCAGAAGCTTATCATTATTACAGATGCAAATTAACTTCCTAATTGCAAGATAAGTTTAATCACACATCACTCTAAAGGATAAATAATAGCATCTGCCAACAGGAGTAAAAGAAGTTAGTTTTTTCGAGAGTATAAATAAGAAAACAAAATAGAGACGCGACGGGTCGCGTCTCTATTTTAGAAACGGAGAGGGAGGGATTCGAACCCTCGGTACGGCCTTTCGATCCGTACAACAGATTAGCAATCTGCCGCTTTCGACCACTCAGCCACCTCTCCAGGTATATCGAATATAGATGTTAGCAGATGTTTAGATGTAAGTCAATAGTCATTGGTCATTGGTCATTGATTCATAGTTACTACTTGTTACAAATGACAAAGGACAAATGACAAATGACTAACTCTACAGCACTTGCGATCGCAACCACGCTAATGGTAAGCTGCCTAACTTTTGCCATTGAGGTACGTAAGCACGCTGATTGAAAACGTTGTAGTCGTTACGCTCAATCTTTTCCAAAATTCTACTGTAGTGCATTAGAGCCGCCCACACAGGCAACCGCGCATCTGGAGAGAGGTAGCTAATTCCCTTTTCTGCTTTTTTGTAAAATTGGCGAGTGCGAGCAATTAAAAAACGCATCAGGGAACGCCAGCGTTCATCCACCACCCCTTTGAACAAATCTTGTTCAGTGTAGTTAAATCGCGCTAAATCCTCTAGGGGAATATAAATTCTTCCCCGTCGTGCATCCTCATGCACATCCCGTAGGATATTGGTGAGTTGACTGGCAATTCCGAGTGCGATCGCTTCTTCGGTGGGAATATAAGGTGGTTGATTGCGGTTCCAAGGAGCGGTGTTTTGTTTGCTATCGACTCCCATGACCGCCGTTGACATTAGTCCTACCGTACCAGCGACACGGTAACAATACAGGTATAACTCGTCAAAATTATCGTAGCGACTGCGGTGTAAGTCCATACGCTGACCGGCGATCATATCCCGAAAGGGCTGGATATCGATTGGAAAGCGCTGGAGGGTATCCACTAAAGCTACATCGAAATTATCCACTGGATATCCCGCAAAAATGGCTTCCAGCTGCTGTTCCCATTTATCTAAAGTTTCTGGTGTGGTAATAGCAGCCGCCGGGCCATCTACCAATTCATCGGTACGGCGACACCAGGCATAAATTGCCCATATAGCTGGACGTTTTGCCTTACTCATCAGCAAAGTGCCAAGATAAAAAGTTTTGGCGTACTTTGCTGTAATTTGACGGCAAAGTTGATAGGACTCATCCACAGAGACCGGCGGTTTCATGCGCGGGGGGGAATCAGACAGTTGCAGCATTCGTTGCGGGCTGGGGGGTTTGCATTTGCAGGTTTGATGAATTTGCCACTGAGTGTCCTTCAGCAATTACCTGCGCTGTCAGCTTACCAGAAAGCACAGCACCTTCCATACTACCGAGATAGGGTTGCATAGTGTAACTCCCACTCAGAAAGAAGTTGCTGACCGGTGTTTGCTGAGAAGGACGATACTGTTGACGACCAGGAGTTGCTGTATAAACTGAACGCGGCGTTTTGACTACGTGATATTTCAGCAATTTTGCTGGATTGTCTCCGTGAAAGTGTGAGGGAAAGAGTTTTTGCAATTCGGCAAGAGTTACCTGCAAAATCTCTTCATCGGATTTGGCAATCCAATCTTTTGCCGGAGCCAAAACCAATTCCAGCATTGAGCGCTCCGGATTGGTGTACCCACGGCAGGTATTGCTCATATCAGCGTAAACGCTGAGTAGAGGCGAGCGCGAAAATAGCAACTGGTCTATATCAGTAAGCTTGCGGTCAAACCACAACTGCAAGTTTATCACAGGCACGCCCTCTAACCCTTCCAGCTTTTGAAAGAAGTCATTTTCTTTCCAAGGAGGTGGTACCATCACCTTCATAACGTCTACAGGCATTGCCGAGACGTAAACATCAGCAGTTTCTATATAATCTGCTGCTCCATTGAGTCCCCGCATCAAGAAGCCTTTCACCGTACCGTCTTCATGAAGCAAAATTTCTTTTAATGGGGCATTTAACCGTACTTCTCCGCCACGTGCTGTAATGTAATCTACCAATGGCTGACACAGGCGTTCTGTTGGTGAACCATCCAAAAAAGCCATTTTTGAGCCATCTTTTTGTTGGAGGAAGCGATTCAAGGCAGTCAGTAATACTATGGCTGAAATTTCATCTGGGTTGATAAAATTTAGCGATTTTGAGGCCGCAATAAAAATATCTTGTTGCACATCCTCGCTGACTCCTTGCTGTTTGAGCCATTCGGAAAAAGTATATTGATCTGTGGAGTCAACATACTTTTGTCCTCGGAGCATCGCGGGAACTAATCCCTTGGCTAGCTCGATTTTTTCTCCCCAACTGAGCATATCGTTGTTCCGCAAAATTGCCACAATCCCATTTAAGGGTGCTGGCAATTCTGGAAAATCAAACCTACTGTATGTTCCTGGTTTTTCTGGTTGGTTGAAGATCATAGTGTGTTTTTTCCACTGCAAACGGTCTTCAATATCCAGTTCTTTCAGTAGCTGCAACATGTTGGGGTAAGCCCCAAAGAAGACATGCAAACCAGTTTCGTACCAGTCGCCGTCTGCATCTTGCCACGCAGCTACTAACCCTCCGAGTACGTCTCGGCTTTCCAAGACAATGGGGGTGTAACCTAAATCTGTCAGATATTTTGCACAGGAAAGTCCTGCTAGTCCAGCTCCGGCGATCGCTACTCGCATTTAACCTTACTGCTCTTCAATATTTCTTAAGGGTTTTGCCGTACTCATTATACTTTGCAAACCGTTACATTTGTGTTTTGTCATTGGTCATTTGTCATTTGGCATTGGGTATTGGTGTTTATTCTTCCTTTTTCTCCCTTGTCTGCCTTCCTTTGTCTCCCACTTCTTCACCTCACACAAACTCTCCCCTCGCTACCATCACTACTTTTCCTCCTACATTTACGTCTATGACTTTACCTTTTTGCTCTGCTTGCAGCAAAATCAAAGAAGGTCTGTTAATTTCATATCCCTGCTCAACTCGTAGATTAATTTCTGTTTTACCGAAATAAGAATATTGAACTAAATAACCAGCCAAACATCCGTTGGCGCTACCAGTAGCAGGATCTTCTGGTATGCCTAAATAATCACAGAATACGCGCACATTTAGATCATTCTCTGGTTTGTATGTTTCTGGGCAAAATACAAGAATACATTTCGCATCTATACTGTTAATCAGTTCAAAATATTTCTCTTGATTGACTTGAATTCGCTTGACAGATTCCAGAGTCTTCAGAGGAACAATGATAAAGGGAACTCCTGTAGAAACTGCTTGAATTGGAAAACGAGAATCTATCTCTTGTGACTGTATTCTCAGAACTTCAGCTATTGTTTGGCTATCTAATATTTGATGAAAAGTAGGCGCTTTCTGCTGCATCCACAAATATTCATCAAAGTCATTGGTGTCATCGATTGTTACTGGTATTTGCCCAACTTCTAAGTTTAATAAAATTTTTTTAACTGAGCTTTGAATAATCTCTTTTTGGAGGATATAAGCTGTACCTAAAGTCGGATGACCTGCGAAAGGCAGTTCTTGTTTTGGTGTAAATATTCTTACGTCGTAGCCCTTAGATACTGTTTCGGTTGAAGTCACAAACGTAGTTTCAGAATAGTTAATTTCTTGAGCTATTAGCTGCATTTGCTCTGAAGATAGATTGGCAGCGTTGGTAAAAACAGCTAGTTGATTACCAGTATATTTTGCTTCAGCAAACACGTCAATAATGTAAAATTTAATACTATTCATTTTTTGCAATACTTAATAAAACTATTCGTTATCAGCAGATTTTTGCATGTTTACTTGGCTTGATTTGTATCTCTTATAAAAAATTTAAATTGAAAAAGCAGTATCATTTACATTTCATATCTAAAACTTTTATGAAACTTTGATTTGCGTATTGAGCATTAACAGTATAAGATGATCCCTGCTGGTAATCGCTCATTTGGTGTGTATCTAAACCGATGCATATTCTTTTCAAAAGGAAAGAATTTATGCACAACATAGTTGTTGAGAAACTTGGGAAAACATAAATAAAGTTGCACCTATAGGAAGGTGCTATGTTCTGAACATTGACAATAACCATGATATTGTTTGGACTACTTTGGGTTACATCCTGGATTGGTTCATTTTTGTCATTGAATCAAAGCTTGCCACCAAGCATTGCATCAAAAGTTGATTCGACAAAAATTTCTGCCGATATAGGTAAATTGGTTAGTAAGCCTCATCCATTTTTTGTACAGCCAAAGCAACCACTAAAATTTTGGACTACGACGCTACTACCTACACGTTTTCTGAAAATAGATTGGGGAGACAAAACATCAAAACCTATCCTAAATAAACCATCCAATGCTTTGAAAGCAAAGACTAAAAGCAGCAAAAATCAATTCTGCTCTTCCCTCCAACTGACTGAAATTCGACAGCCTTCTGTCAAAACTGCCAATAATTTATCAGCCGCTACATTTATAGAAGCAACTTCTACCCAACCAGATTTTCTCGTAGATAAGATTTTGCGTTCGTCCTTGAGGACGCTGCACCTAGCACAATCACTGCATAATTTCTTCCGCTTTTCTAGTGCTTTTGAGCCAGTTTTTAGTTTTTCATCAGCTTTCCCAGTAGCTGTTGTGCATCGCGACGAAAGTAATTACGAAGTCTGGGTGAATAACCGCTTGATTGCAAATTTACCTAATAGATTACAAGCAACTTTGATGCAACAACGTTTATGGCGATTGTTGCAGTCGCCAAATCTAAATCCATCACAACTGCAACCAGCATTAGTTGATGGTGTCCCAGCATTAATGTCAGGAAATCGCTATCTGTTTGGCATTAACAAACAAATTACCCAAAAAGCCAACAGAAGCGCTGAATTATTAGCAATTGAATGGACGAATAACCTGCGTATCGCGATGAGCGCACCGACATTATCGCTTGTGGAAGGTCAATTAGAGATGTATGGCTTAAAACCTTCCCAGAAAAAGATGTATGGCTTGGCTTCTTGGTATGGTCCATTTTTTCATGGTCGCTTAACGGCAAATGGTGAAATATTCAATCAAAATGAATTGACCGTTGCTCACAAATCCTTGCCTTTTAATACCTTCTTAAAAGTGACTAACTTGCAAACTGGTAAAGCGGTGATTGTGCGAGTCAACGATCGCGGCCCTTATATTCCTCCTCGCAGTCTGGATTTGTCACGAGTAGCAGCTCGTTGTATCAATAGTGAAGTAGCCGGAGTTGTACCTTATGAAGCAGTGATTATGCAACCAAGTCAAGCAAAAATAACTCTCAAAAATCTGAACCTGAGTCGGAAAAACCAGAAATCTGATAAAAAGCTGGCAATTGTCACGGATTTTTGACCAAAGTTAATAGTTAGCAAGCTGTGAACTAAAGTCTTGGCTCAGAGTTCAAACCTGCTGAAGCGAGTTCAGATTCTTAGTGATGTTCCCCCGTTTCTTCTGAGTTAAAATCGGTTAAAATTTTTTCTTAGTCCATTGGAGCTAAAAGCTCAACTTAGCTCTAATTTCAAGTTGTTGCAACTCCTGAAAAATCTGAGTAAGAAGGAATCCATAATGGCAGCAGCGCCAGATATGCATCGTTTTGGACATCACTTAATCGTCGGTATTTCTGGTACTAAATTAAACGATGACGATAAACGCATACTGAGTGAACTCAAGCCAGTGGGGATGATCTTTTTCGCCAAAAACTTTCGTTACGGTGTTCACTATGAAGAATGGCTGCCAATCTATCAGGATCTAGTTAATCAAATTCGGGAATATGCTGAACGTGACTCGATGCTGATTACTATTGATCATGAAGGTGGTACTGTCCATCGTCCATATTTACCAATCACTCGATTTCCCCATGCTTTTTTATTGCAGTCTCGTGCGCGTGAAGTTGCCAAAGCAGCAGGGTTAGAACTGAAGTCACTAGGAATTAATGTATCTTGGGCGCCTGTAGCAGATATTTTCTCTAATCCTGATAATCCAATTATCGGGCCTCGTGCTTTTGGTATAACTCCAGAGACGGCTGCTGCTGGTGCGCGTGAATATTTTTTGGGATTGCGAGAGGCTGGAATTATTGGTTGTGCTAAACACTTTCCCGGACATGGAGATACCAGCACAGATTCCCATCTAGAGTTACCAGTACTGAATTTAACAATAGAAGAACTACGAAATCGCGAACTTCTACCTTTTCAAGCACTCATCGCCGAACAAGTGCCGATGATCATGACTGCTCATATTTTATTTCCCCAGATAGATGCTGATGTACCCGCGACACTTTCGCAGACAATCTTGACAGGAATACTTAGGGAAGAACTTAATTTTGCAGGGGTGATAGTATCTGATGACCTAGATATGAAAGCTGTCTCGAATATGTATGCTAAAACTGGGACTGTGGCGCAGACATTTAATGCTGGCTGTGATTTATTTATTGTCTCGCGCAATCTACCTTCTTCATCTGTGGAACGCACCTTTGCGATCGCTCAAGATTTCGTAGATTCTCTCAGCAATGCTAGCCTGGATGAACGCATAGTCGAAGCAGCAAGAATGCGAATTGATAGCCTAGTAGCCACGACTCCCCAATACTCAGTTTCAACTCTAGATCAAGACACACTCAAGCAACATGCAGAATTAGCGATCGCTTGTGCTTTTAAAGTGACATAGGCTTGTATCTCGACAAGGCGATCGCATTCCTAGCAATTTAGTTTTAGGTTAAATTATTATTTGTGAACTAGAGAATAAATTAATGGCTTGGGTTTTTTTGTTTTTGGCGATCGCTTGTGAAATCTTTGGGACTATTTCTCTAAAATTGGCAAATGGCTTCTCAAAACCAATTTACTTAATAGGTGCAGTTACTGGATATCCTTTAGCATTTAGTTTTTTTGCATTCTCTCTTAAAACAATTGAAGTTAGTGTTGGGTATGCTGTCTGGTCTGGGATAGGAATTATCGGAACATCAATCTTGGGTGCTATCCTGTTTCAGGAACATATCAGTCTAGCCAAAGTTTTATGTATTAGCTTAATTTTTGTGGGAGTTATTGGTTTAAATTTAATTAAATATTAGTAAATTCATCAACTAATCAAATTGCTTTTAAGTATCTGTAATAGTAGACTATAACTTATTAGGAGAATGCTTGTGGTTTCCCCTACAGAAATTGAAATCAAGTTGTATGAAGTTTACGATGCAAGCTACCAAGTCTTTCTGAAAAATTGGCAAGTTAATCGTCAAGTTGCTCTTGATTTAATGCAAAAACACCTCAAGCCACAGCCCCCACAAGTAGCTGTGTTAAGTGTAGGGGCTGGACCAGGTGATTTTGATGTACAGGTAATATCTACCCTCAAGCAAGAAATATCAAAAGAATTCAAGCTTCGTTATGTCGCTGTTGAACCAAACCATTTACATAGACAGCGTTATGAGCAAAAAATTAATCCTTCAAAATATGCTGATATTGATTTAAAAGTTCATCCAGAAAAAATTGAAGAATTTTGGACAGATGAAAAGTTTGATATTATTCACTACACCCACTCGATGTATCATATGCCAGGTCACGAGCAGCAGCTTGTGCAAAAAGCAATGGAAATGCTGAAAGAAAATGGCTTTTTGATCCTCACTCTTGATACTAGAGACGCCATTATCTTTGACACCATCTTCAAATATGCTGCTCTCACAGGAGAGGGCTTCACAGATATGCTACAAATGGAAAAAATGCAGACGATGGTTGACGAGTTAGGATTGTCCTATGAAGTGGTAAAGTATCCAGAATACATGGATGTAACACTTTGCTTTGAAGAAAATTCGTCAGCAGGGAAAGCACTTATGGATTTCTTTTGTCAAGCAGATTCGAGCCAACTTTCTGATGAACAACGGCAAGAAATGTTACATTTATTAGCGTCTAATATAAATGAAAAGGACGGTAGGAAACTAGTTCCACTACCTGCTGCAACAATGGTTATTTGCAAGTAAGTAAGCAGTAAAGCGTTTAATGAGGAATTTTAATCCTCATTACAAATTCCCTATTCCGTTGTCCTTATTCTGGTTGATTTGCTTGTAGCCAATTACATAAATCTGCGACCGTAGTAAAATCTAATATAGCTTCGCCAAGCGCTTCTAATTTATTTAAAGAAAGAGACTGTATACGCTGTTGAGCTTCTGGTGACAACTCTCCCAACTTTCTTTGTAGTAGTCGCAAGATAATAGTTTGTTCGCCTT
>NZ_AJLJ01000189.1 GCF_000317245.1 Fischerella muscicola SAG 1427-1 = PCC 73103 | reverse complement strand
GTCAAGAAGAAGTTTGAATTACAAGAATTATATCCTTTAGGTTGCTAACAAGAATCGGCGCTCAAGTAAATCTATTTTGGCGCGACCATACATCTGTCGCTTTAACATTTTCAGCCGATTAATATGCCCTTCAACGGGGCCATTGCTAACTGACATAGTTACACCTGCCTTCACCGCGTCGTAGTCTTCACGCAATCGTTTAGCAAAGCGACGAAAAGCAGTCAGATTGCTCATGAGAGCTTGAGTCAGCCAAGGATCAAGTAGTGAAGGCTGCCGTTGGCGCACAATGCAGGTAAAGCCTTGCGATAACTCAATAGCTTCGGCTAAATCTGGATGTTGTGCTGTTAGTAGTGCAAGCAATTCCTCGTCTTCTGGCTGTTGCGACTCTGGTTTGCGCAGCACTAGCCATACAGCACGACGAGGCGTGAGACAAAGTTTCTTGGGTTGGGTGACTTTTGGTAAAGACTTAACCGAATACCGTTTTCTTGGCTTGATTTCTTGTACTGTACGGATACGTCGCGTGTAACGAGCTACAGTATCATAACTTCCTTTGTAACCCTGCTGTTGAATTTCCTTAAACAAAATTAAGCCTTCGTGACAACCTTCATTCCAGCGTTTAAGGATATATTCATGGTACGGAACTAAGATACTTCGACCTCGGCTTCTTCGTCGAGTTGGTTCAACAAAGGTGGGAGTACGTAGATAGCGAAATACACTTGTTACACCAATCCCTACTTGACGGGCTATAGCTTTTCCACTCCAACCCTGGTGATGTAAGTCCCAAACTTGCTGATGGATAGCAACTCGTCTGGCACGGCTTTGTTCTGCTAATAAGAGTGCCTGTTGTTCACGGGTTGGTCGTGGTACTCGCACAACTACAGTACCGTCGGTTTGGGTTACTGCTGAAAGACTGTATGCTTCATCGACGGCTTTGAGAGCTTGATGATGTGTAGCGAAAACTTCGTTAAGTGTTTCAGCTAAGTTCTGCAATAAGTGAAAACGGTCTGCAACCTGAATTGCTTCAGGCGCTCCTTGGCGAATACCACTTTCATAAGTTTTTGACCGATCTCGTGAGACGACTTTGACACCAGGGTGAGCTTTTAACCATTCTGCCAAGGTTTCAGCCTTTGCATCTTTTAGTAGAGCGATTGGTCGGCTGCGTTCATTGTCAATTAGTGCTGTGCCGTAAGTTTTACCTGAGCGAAAGCAGAAGTCGTCTACCCCAAGAGTATGTGGCGTTACAATTGGTGGCATTGGGATTGAGCGGACTAATTTTAATAACGTGTTGCGAGAAGCGGTTAACCCCAATTGCTGTGAGAGTCTTACCCCTGCGGCACCCCCCAAAGCTAAACCAATCGCACTTAATTTTTGACTTAAACGCAGAGTTTTTCGCGCCCAAGGTACGGTTACATTAGTCAGCCTTTCGGTAAAAATGCGTCGTTCACACAAA
>NZ_AJLJ01000188.1 GCF_000317245.1 Fischerella muscicola SAG 1427-1 = PCC 73103 | reverse complement strand
ACGGCTATTTTCTAACACCATCCAGCGATTTTCATAATCCAAAAGCTTAATACTTCCAAATTCAAAAATAAGGTGAGTATCGGGATAATTGTAACTGTAATTGTTTGGTCGCCATTCACGATTTGCGTCACAGAGAATTGCCAGACTATTTGCTGGTTGGTCGAAGCGGTCGAATATGCGAAAGTTGTAAGTAAACATCCGCTTGGTGAAATTATCTTCTTTTTTGGCTTGAATTTCGACATGCACTAATAACCAAAGTTCTTCTCCTTGGGTACGCCAAACTTTAACTAATTTATCAGCATATCGTTTACCTTGTTCGGCTTCGCGGGCGATTTGTTGAAACTCTTTATCGAGAAATTCGTAAGGAAGTTCCCAATTAATTAATGCAGCTGTTTGAGGAAAAAAGAATTGCATTGCTTGAGGAAAATAAGCTTCTAGAATTTCTTTCCAAGGACTATCAAAATCCGCGCGTTCATTAATATCGGTCATGAATTATTGATTACTACTTAGCTGAGAATTCCTCTTGATTATTCTTTCAAAAGCTAATTGATTAAGCACTTAAATTCTAGGACTAAAGTCCACCCTACGGGAAGCCACTCTTACAAGTGTCTACACTACAAACCCCTCCTTGTCTCCCTTGTTTCCTTTGTCTTCCTTGTCCTTTTAAATCCCGTGACTCTTCCCAATCACCCAATGACGCCGGAAAAATCGCGCTAAAGAAGACTCTTCGAGTGATAGAAAAATTGGGCGTCCGTGGGGACAGGTACGGGGGTTGCGGGTGCGTTGCCAATCATCTAAAATTTGTTGCATTTCTGGTAAGGAAAGGGGTGTACCATTGCGAATGGCACTGCGACAAGCAACAGCTACTTGTGCTGTTTGTAAATCTCCTCCCCGACTTAATTCTAAAATTGCGTCTGCACAGTCGTCTCGCTGCTGTAACATTGCGGGTATACTGCGGATTGCCCAAAGTTGTTCACCAAAGGGTTCGATATCTAAACCAAGACGCTGTAGTTGGGAAACTTGCGCTGAGGACAATTGATAGAGAATAATCGGTGGTTCAATCGGGACAATTTGCCAGCGATCGCACAATTGTTCGTACAATATTCGCTCATGGGCGATGTGCTGTTCCACTAACCACAAACCGCCAGGGTGTTCAGCAACTATATAAGTATTGTTAACTTGTCCGACGGCTTTTAAAGTCTGAGAAGTTGAGTTATCTTCAGACGGATTAGAAGGCTGAGTGTTGTAAGCACCGCTTTCTTCCGCTACTTTAATTAATTTCCCAACTCTACTAGTGTGAACTGCTTCTTGAATCGTGTCAGAATTAAGCCGGAGTGCTTGTTCAATAGCTTGGCTGACTTGCTTTTGCCAATAGCTCAAGTCATTGAGATAAATTTCTGTTTTGGCGGGGTTGCGGTTCCAGTTGATTTGATCTGGAGAAATCACTAGATGTAGACAACAAACCGGGTAGCGATCGCGTGGTAATGTTCTATGAAATGCTCCTAAAATAGTTTGTTCTAATTCCGGTGCTTTGACCATTCTGCCGTTTACCGCTACTCTTACCCAATCTGGGCGATGACGATGACAGCGATCAGGTAATCCCACAACTATATTTAAGGAATGTTGAGGAGAATTAGACAATTCTATGTGCAATTCTTGCAAGTCTCCCGGACTAACTTGCTGGATCAGTTGTGGTAAGAGTTTCCCCATCGTCGCAGCCGGAGAGATATTAAACCATCCCCGGTCATTTTGCCAAACTTGCCAAGCAACTTGCGGGTGACAAAGGGCTATTTGATAGATAGTTGCTTGCACTGCTTTCATTTGCTGTGCGATCACTGGTAAACCTTGACGCCTAGCGATACAACTACCAAAAAGATTGGAGACTGTGACAACTGTACCAGGTGCGATCGCATCTGCTTGTTGGTGTAGGATTTGCCCTCCATAGCCATATACTACCCGTGTTCCCCCACTAAATGGAGCAGATACAACCGGAGATGGACGACTCAAAATTTCTAATTCAGCTAAAGTCGTCAAACTGTGCAACGCTTCACCACGAAATCCCAAACTAGTGATTTTCCATAAATCTGCACAGCTATGAATTTTACTGGTACTATGGGCTGATGCTGCTCGTTGCAGGTCTTCCAAGTTCATTCCGCAGCCATTATCAGCAACTCGGACTCGCCATTGTTCTGGCCAAATAGAAACCACAATCCGCGTTGCACCTGCATCGAGGGAATTTTCTACTAATTCCCGCACTACAGCTGCTAAAGAGTCTATAACCTCTCCAGCTGTAATTAAATGTACGACTTCTTTTGGTAAAACTTGGATCGTGGATACCATAAAGTCTAGTTTAAACAAGGCGTTAGTTAGTCTATCATCTAAACAAATTTCATTAATTTTATATACAAATATTTATATTTTTTGACATAAAAGTACATAGATTTATCCATATTAATGAAAATATTTATTCTTTTTAAAAAAAGCTCGATAAAAATAAGTTTTTTGATAGATTGCTGTTGATAGTGGAAATCAACAACCTATTAGGCAAAAACAATTAATTTAGGTGGCTATTATGCTTGATTCTGTTGCACACGACCTGAAATCTCGTCTGGAATTGGGTCAACCTGGTTTTACGATTCTGGATGTACGCGATCGCAGCAGCTACAATACAGGTCATATCACAGGAGCAGTACCAATTCCCTTAGCTGACTTGACAAGCCGCGCTAAAACTGCTTTTCATAGCAAGCGCGAGATTTTTATTTATGGTGAAAACGACGAACAAGCAGCCGAAGCTACACAACTTTTAAAAGAGGCTGGATTTGCTCATGTCTCTGAAATTAAAGGTGGCTTGTCCGCTTGGAAAACAGCCGGAGGTGCAACAGTAGGAGCTTAGAATACGGGGATTGGGGAGACAAGGGGGACAAGGGGGACAAGGGAGACATATCAATTCAAAATTCAAAATACCTACGGTAGGCGCGCAAGCGACTTCTGCAAGTAGCCGCTCCGCGTCTACAAAATTAAGAACTTTTTGACTTTTGACTTTTGACTTTTGACTTGTTTAGCCCCATGCCCCATGCCCGATTCCCAATCTAATTTTTCATAGCTACAAGCTTAGTAGATTCGGGATTCAGCAATCCATTTAATAGTGATGCTGGACGTTGACTGTAAGGCCAAGCAAAAGCATGACGGAAAGCTGCATCCTGACAAGCTTGGAGTTGTTGAAAATTAATGATGTCGTAGGTGAGAAGATTTTCGTACTCAAACGGTAAACGGACATTGTGTAGTCCGGCGTTGTCTGTACAAATAGCGATATCGACTCCAGCATCAAAACAACGGTCAAAGACAACTTTCAGTTGGCGAATATCTTTTAAAGTACCTGTTTTGAGGTAAGTTGTGGGGCAAACTTCCAAACACTGATTGCGTTTCGCTAAATCTGGAAGTAATTCGGGGTACAACAAAGGAATTTGGATACCATGACCAATTCGCATCAAAAAGGGTAACAGTTCTGGGTAACAACCAGCTGTTGTTTCGTAAAGGTGTCCTGTTGTACCAATTCCTAAAGACAGCGCATAATTGTATAGTTCTACCCATTCTTCTAAGCGATCGCCATAATAACTATCCCCTCCTGCCACGTCTATCGCACAAACATACTGTTTATTTTGTGCAGCTAAATCTACAATCGCCTTATTGACCTCATAGGGTAAACGCGAATGCATACAAAGAATTTGACTAGTGACAATCGGATATTCAGGTAGTTTGCTGGCCTTACCCACAACTTCGACAATTTCTGCCATTTTGTCAATTCTTTCTGATTGACTCAAGTGTTCTGGTGTTCGTAGATAAGGTGTATAACGCAGTTCCAAGTAAGCCAAATTTTCAAATATATAAGCACCCCGTAATAGCCGATAAATAAAGTAAGGTAGAGTCTCTACAGTTTGCACACTTTCTACTAAAGTATGTAACTCTAAATACTCATCTAAAGTATTACGCGGACGTGTGTAAAACTCTTCAAAATCTCCATACTCAGCAAATCGAGAAATTAACTCTGAGGAATGACGTTCAAAGTAACGCCATAAAACTCGTGGTACAACTGAACCACCGAGATGTCTGTGTAACTCTGCGTATAAAGCCATAGTAGTGGTATTTAGAATAAATATTAATTATTATTAACAGTAACAAATAAAAAAATAATTTGCTTGCGGAATGAATTTTTTCTAGGTTTGTTTAAATACTTAGTTAGGGTCGTAATGCGATTTTAGATTTTAGATTTTGGATTGACTTCACAGATTTTTCTGTTTGCTTATGTACCATCTTTTATATTGTTTGCAAAAATACACTTAATCAATGTTATTGCGTGTGATGTGATCTGCGCTTGCGATCGCCCTACTAAAACTTTTGTTTAAAAAGGTTGACATCTGCTACAAAATTTGTCGATAATTAGCGTTTGTGAAAACTTTAGCTTTTTAATATAAACTCTTGGCTAACGTTATTGTTATAGGTGCCCAGTGGGGCGATGAAGGAAAAGGAAAAATCACCGACTTACTCAGCCGCTCCGCAGATGTAGTAGTACGTTATCAAGGGGGTGTCAATGCTGGACACACAATTGTAGTCAAGGGTCAAACCTTTAAATTGCATTTGATTCCCTCTGGTATTTTGTACCCGGATACAGAGTGCATTATTGGTTCTGGAACAGTCATCGATCCACGGGTCTTAATCGCAGAACTCGATCAAATCGAAGAACTTGGCATTTCTACTAGCAATTTATTAATTGCTGAAACAGCGCATGTGACGATGCCTTATCATCGTTTGATTGATCAAGCATCAGAGGAACGCCGAGGAAATCATAAAATAGGTACGACTGGTCGAGGTATTGGCCCAACCTATGCCGACAAATCAGAGCGGACAGGCATCAGGATGTTAGACTTGATGGATTCCCAAGGTTTGCGTGACCAGCTAGAGTGGACGATCAATTATAAAAACGTCATTTTAGAAAAGCTTTATAACTTACCACCGCTAGAACCCCAGAAAGTGATAGATGAATATCTAGGGTATGCGGAAAGATTGCGACCTTATGTAGTCGATGCTTCCCTCAAAATTTACGATGCGATTCAACGACGACGCAATATCTTATTTGAAGGCGCACAAGGTACACTCCTTGATTTAGATCATGGGACTTACCCCTACGTCACCTCTTCTAACCCAGTAGCAGGGGGGGCTTGTGTTGGTACAGGGGTAGGCCCGACAATGATAGACCGGGTAATTGGGGTAGCAAAAGCATATACTACTCGTGTTGGTGAAGGGCCTTTCCCCACAGAATTAGATGGGGAATTAGGAGAATTGTTGTGTTCCCGTGGTGCGGAATTTGGCACCACCACCGGACGCAAACGCCGATGTGGCTGGTTTGATGCGGTCATAGGTCGCTATGCTGTACGTATCAATGGCTTAGACTGTCTGGCAATTACTAAACTAGATGTCCTTGATGAACTAGAGGAAATTAAAGTTTGTGTTGCCTATGAGATAGATGGAGAACGCTGTGAGCATTTTCCCACAAGCGCCCGTAAGTTTACTCAGTGTCGTCCCATTTACAAAACCTTACCTGGATGGCAGCAGTCTACCAGTAATTGCCGTTCTTTAGATGACTTGCCGAGGCAAGCGTTGGATTATCTCAAATTTTTGGCAGAATTAATGGAAGTGCCGATCGCGATTGTTTCTTTAGGAGCAAGTCGCGATCAAACTATCATTGTCGAAGACCCGATACATGGCCCCAAACGGGCTTTGCTACACGCCGACGGTTCTCAAGCTTCATTGCTGAGTGCTTAGGTTAGGGAACGGGGAGCGGGGAGCGGGGACAAGGAGGACAAGGGAGACAAGGAAGAGAATAAACACTAATCCCCTTTCCCCGATCCCTAATCCCCTTTCCCCGATCCCTGATCCCCTTTCCCCGATCCCTGATCCCCTTTCCCCGATCCCCCAATTTGTCAATTTACAACTAACAATTTCTATGGAACTTACGATTGATTGTAAAAAGCGGCCGGAAGGTAGCAAACCCAATGCTTTGCGTCGTTCTGGACTAATACCTGCTAATTTGTATGGTCATAAAGGTAGTGAGTCTATTTCTCTAGTTGTTGATGCTAAAACTGTTGAGAACTTACTCAAGAAGGCTCGCGTCAACAAAACTGAGTTTGAACTCAATGTTACAGATTTGGATTGGCGCGGTAAAACAGTCATCCGCGAACTTCAAACTCATCCGGCGAAGGGAACACCTTACCATTTGAGTTTTTTTGCTTCCAGCAAAGGTTGATACAGTTTGTCATAATTGCTGATGAGACCAGGGTGAAAACCCTGGTTTTTTGTTGATTGAACCGCAAAGACGCGAAGGACGCGAAGGAAGGAGATGACAGTTTCAATTCCACCTTTAATTCAGCAGATGTTACAACCTGGGTTTTATCCCCATGCTGTACAGGAACCAGTGAAGTTAATTCAAACGCATGTTTCTTATGTGTTGTTGACCGGGGATTTTGTTTATAAGTTGAAGAAGCCAGTAAATTTTGGCTTTTTGGATTATTCGACCTTAGAAAAGCGCCAGCATTTTTGTGAGGAGGAGTTAAGGTTAAATCAGCGAGGGGCGGGGGGATTATATCTAGAAGTATTGCCTATAAGTTTGGTAGGTGAGCAATATCAACTAGGGGGAACAGAAGCGGTAGAGTATGCGTTGAAAATGCGTCAGTTTCCGCAGGAAGCTCTGCTGAGTGAAATGTTTGAGCAGGGGAAGTTGGAGGAGAAACACATAGCAGAATTAGGACGGGTAGTAGCAGAGTTTCATGAGAAAACTGTTACCAATGATTACATACGTTCTTTTGGGGAAATATCACAAGTCCGGGCTGCGTTTGACGAAAATTACCAGCAAACGGAAAAATATATTGGTGGGCCACAAACTCAGGTGCAGTTTGAGGAAACGAAGCAGTATACTGATCGGTTTTTCGCAGAGCGTGCGAGTTTATTTAAGAGTCGTATTCAGAACAATTATATTAAGGAATGCCACGGTGATCTGCATTTAAGAAATATTGCGCTATGGCAAGATAAGATTTTGCTCTTTGATTGTATTGAGTTTAACGAGCCGTTTCGCTTTGTTGATGTGATGTACGATGTGGCGTTTACGGTGATGGACTTGGAAGCACGACAGTGCAAAAGTTTAGCTAATGTATTTTTGAATACTTATATTGAGCAAACTGGAGATTGGGAAGGTTTACAGGTATTACCTTTGTATTTGAGCCGTCAAGCATATGTGAGAGCGAAAGTAACTTCGTTTTTATTAGATGATCCGGGTGTACCGTCAGAAGCCAAGCAAGAGGCGGCGAAAACTGCGGCGGCTTATTACCAGCAAGCGTGGGAGTATACTCAACCGCGTCAAGGACAGTTAATTTTAATGTCGGGGGTATCTGGTTCTGGGAAAAGTACAACAGCTCGGTATTTAGCTCAACAGATAGGAGCAATTCACCTGCGCTCAGATGCAGTGCGTAAGCATTTGGCGGGGATTCCCCTACTGCAACGCGGTGGAGATGATTTGTATACCCCCGAAATGACTCAAAAAACCTATACACGCTTGCTGGAATTAGGAATAATGCTCGCAAGTCAAGGATTTAATGTGATTTTAGATGCTAAGTACGATCGCCAGCAGTTACGACAAGAAGCGATCGCCCAAGCTCAAGATCAGCAAATACCTTTACAAATTCTGTGTTGCACTGCACCGCTAGAAGTTTTACAACAACGTCTCCAACACCGCACTGGTGATATTGCTGATGCAACTGCTGAATTGTTGGAGTCACAACTTGCTGCTGCTGAGGCTTGGACAGAAAAAGAAGAACCACTAGTGAAAATTTTGGACACAACTCAACCAATACAGGCACAATTAAAGGAAATATTTAACTAATGCCTTAAAAGAGAATTTCAGATTTGAGATTTTGGATTTTAGATTGAGAATCATTAGTGAGTAGGAAAGTAATTTTTGTAATCGATTTGATGCTCATAAATCCAAAATCCAAAATCTAAAATCCACGCATCCAAAATCCAAAATCCAAAATCGGTTGACCTCATGGCACCACAAAAGAACAATTTCAACCAATTTCTATCGATTTCGCCCAACTTTCTGAATCAAATTCTGTTTGGGGTATTTTTAACACTCATTTTTTTGGTAGTCGGTTATGCACTACCTATAAGCCTTTTCTTGGGTGTGTTGGGTGGTTTGGCTGTAGGTTGGGTGGCTACAGCTAATAAAAGTAGTCCTCAAAGTGATGCAATTGCTTCTTCTGAAGGTATTGATGCAGGTTTGAAGTACTGGTTATTTTTCTTGCTTGGCTTTGTATTTTTGGGATACAAACCATCTGTAAGCATTTTGCTGGGTTCGTTGGCTGGGATTGGCGGAGGTTGGCTGATTGCGTGGTGGAAAAGCAAGGAAGAAACTATAACTCAAATCCCCGATGAATTAACAGATGAAACACAACTAGAATTACCCCCTACCCCAACTGTCAAAGGACGCATTCGCAAGCCCACACGCCGTTATCGGCGTTCATCTGGAAATTCCAACTGGCCACGCTTTTGGCGGAGGTAAAACATTTTGGTCATTAGTCATTGGGTATGACATTGGGCTTTAAGAGTCGTCTTTCTGTAAACAAGTATTTGTATTTCGCTGATGAGTCTTTGATACTCGGCAATGAGTCTTTGATACTCGACGACGAGTCTTTGATACTCGACGACGAGTTTTTGATACTCGGCGATGAGTCTTTAATACTCGACGACGGGTCTTTAATACTTGGCGATGAGTCTTTGATACTCGACGATGAGTCTTTGATACTCGCTGACAGGGGAGAGTAAAAGAAAAGGGAGAATCTATCAAAAATATTCTCCCTTGTCCACGCCACATGCTACTACTCCACCCGATTGATTTTGACAGGTCGCGGGTGTTCAGATCCCCGACTTTTTCAAAAAGTCGGGGATCTATAATCTCTGATAATTTGTTTGGCGGACTACTACAACGCTCTTAACCCGCAAGGGCGCAGTGGCTCCCCTTGTCCCCGATCCCTAATCCCCAATCCCCTTTATGTTCTTGTATCTCTCAAAGTTGCTACCACTATTTTTTTATCCTTTGGGGCTAGCTAGTATTTGTCTGGTGGTAGCGCTGTTTATGGTATGGAAACGCCCTCGTACAGCAGCGATCGCGATGATATTGGCGCTACTGATCTTGTTATTGAGTAGTAACGCCTGGATCGCTAATCTCATGGTGCGATCGCTCGAATGGCAGTATTTACCACCCGCACAATTACCTAATACTGAAGCAATAGTTGTGTTAGGCGGTGCTACTAAACCAGCTTTAACTCCACGACCGGGGGTAGATTTAAATGAAGCTGGCGATCGCGTAATTTATGCTGCTCAACTTTACCGCCAAAACAAAGCCCCTGTGATTATTTTGAGTGGTGGACGGATCAATTGGGACGATAATCAAGGTTTAGCAGAATCTGAAGATATGGCTCAAGTCCTTACATCCATTGGCGTTCCACCAGAAGTTCTCGTTCAAGAATCGGAATCTCTCAATACCTATCAAAATGCAGTAAATGTCAAAAAAATACTTGATAATCGTGGAATTCGCCAGATTTTGCTGGTGACTTCAGCAATGCATATGCCGCGATCTTTCTTAATCTTTAAGCGTCAGGGTATTGATGCTATTCCTGCACCTACTGACTTTCTTGTGACTCAAAGTGAAATGGAAGCGCTAGGCCACACTCCCAAGGCTGCTATTTTGAGTTTGCTACCCGATAGCTCTAATTTACACAAATTTACTGGGGCAGCGAAAGAGTATGTGGGTATGTTTGTATATCGTTTAAGAGGTTGGCTTTGATTTTAAGCCAAGAAACTGTAATCAACAGTCCCCTACGCAATAATGGATCAGGAGTGGCACAATTACTTTTGACCGAGGCGATTTTAGATTTTAGATTTTAGATTTTGGATTAAATGAAAATCACTAAATCTAAAATAAAATGTTTGCTACCTCTGGGTTTACGGAGATAAAAAATCAAAAAAATCGTTGCTGCAAGCCTCTTCCTTATAGGGAGAGGTCAATCCAAAATCGCAAATCCAAAATCCAAAATTGGCTGACTCCTTATTCTTATGTCTAAAGACTTACCATATATTATTCCTTCGCCTCAACCTCAAGTTGAGGAAAGTTTTGCTGTTTACCAAACAACTCACCAGTTTTATCACGAAGTTAAAACAAGATCAGATTATCAAGAATACTGTGAGTGGTACTACGCAATAGCAGAACAGCATCGTCAAGATCTTAAAAAAATGCGCGGCGAATTCAATATAATGCAGTTTTTTGTTCGCCGCCGATGAGAGATGTTAGATAATTTCTAACTCCTGTTCACGGAAGTGGGCTTTAAATTTTTTACTAAACTGCACTAAGACTGGCAAGTTAGCACTAACTGGTCTATCATGCCATTGAGTAACAATAGCTACCACTTCTCCCTCTGTACCTTTCAGGTCAAATCCATTACCGCGATGTTCGGGATGATGGTACACTACCACGGATTCTTTAACACGAACGCGATCGCCTTTCTTCATAACAAAATTTACACCTAGCTTCTGCTTTTCCACAAGTGTCTCCACTGCCATCCCTCACTGAACTTGCTGCTGATAAGATAGACTGTTTGCAAAAGTCGATTTTGGCTTCTAGCAGTATTAAGGCTCAATTTAACGCCTTTATTCCTCCTAGACAAACAAAGCCTGCCCATGCAGGCTTTGAATATGGTTCGTTCTCTTAGTCAGTCTAAAACCCTGTTTCCCAATCGACGAGAAGAATAAGAGAACAGGCGACATCAAAAATCGCCTATGCTTTAGCAACAGTCCCAACCATTTTATCTTCACTCTAGGGTGATACAGCAGTCAACCGATTTTGGATTTTGGATTTTGGATTTTAGATTTTGGATTGACCAATAATTGGTCAAGTTAGTAGTTGTGGTTGATGTGGATTAATAAAAATCTAAAATTTGAAATATAAGACTTCATTTTAAACATCTAGTGCCTCAAGAATCATATCCAATCGAAGCTGATCCTCAATCTACTTTTTCTTCTCTCAGAGAAAGTGCTATTTTAAGCATTCGCAGTCGTCTGCGTCCTGGACAGCAACAAATGGCTGATTGGCACTCTGGGCCATTGGCTGTCTCTGCTGTTCCTGGGGCTGGTAAATCTACGGGAATGGCGGCGGCGGCGGCGATTGCGCTCGCCCATCAGTATCAGCGTTCAAATTCTTCAGGTTCGTCTCAACGTCAGCAGTTAGTTGTTGTGACATTCACTCGTTCTGCTGTAGCTAATATCAAGGTAAAAATCCGCAAATACTTACGTGAAGAGCTATCCTTACCTCAAACTGGTTTTGTTGTATATACCTTGCATGGACTAGCTTTAAACATTGCCAGCCGCCATTCCGATTTATCAGGATTGCAACTAGATAACGTTACATTAATTACACCAAATCAAAGCCACCGCTTCATTCGTACTGCCGTAGAACAATGGATTGCTAGCCATCCAGGGCATTATTTTCGCTTACTAGAAGGTATACAATTTGACGGTGAAGAAACAGAAAGATTGCGGCGTCAGTCTGTATTGCGAACAGAAGTTCTACCGGATTTGGCAACAACCGTGATTCATGAGGCGAAAAGTTCCGGAATGTTGCCAGAAGATTTACGACGCTTAGGTGAACAAACTACAGATAAATATGAAATTTTAACTGTGGCTGCGGGATTATACGAGCAGTACCAAAACTTAATGCGATCGCGTGACTTCATTGACTACGACGACATGATTTTAGCTGCACTGCGAGTCCTAGAAAATCCCAGCGCCCGCAAAATCGAACAAAACCAAGTATTCGCCGTTTTTGAAGACGAAGCCCAAGACTCTAGTCCCCTCCAAACCAAACTCTTACAAATTCTTGCTACCAATCCCGACAATCCCAAGGAACCAAACTTAATTCGTGTCGGCGACCCCAACCAAGCAATTAACTCCACCTTCACCCCCGCAGACCCAATTTATTTTCGTGAGTTTTGCGAAGATTGCAATAGCCAAAATCGTTTAGCAACAATGGATCAAGCCGGTCGCAGCACCAAAATGATCATTGATGCTGCCAATTTCGTCTTGCAATGGGTAAATAGTGCCTATCAAGCCAAGAGTCAAAATTCCCCTCTCCCCACCTCCCCCTTCCGTCCCCAAACCATTCACCTTGTTGACTCTGGTGATCCTCAACTAGATGCAAATCCTCAACCAGTGGGACGAGGACTAGAACTGTATACTCCGCGTGATATTCATCACACAGTTGAATTACTCTCCCAACGAGTAATTCAGTTATTTTCTCTAGAACCAAATACCATTAGTGCAGCCATATTAGTCAGAGAAAACCGTCAAGGTAGATGGTTGGCAGAAGCACTGACATCTATATGTAAAGAGCATCAAATTACACTTTATGACGTCGGAGAACGCGATCGCCATTCCCATGTACCCCAGGAAATTTTGGCATTATTGCAATTTTGCGATCGCCCCCACTCCCCCGATCATTTGAAATCAGCTTTGGAAGTCTTTGTGCAAAGACAGTTAATCCCCACTCAAGACCTCAACGCCCCTGCTTCTGTACCTGAAGAATTCTTGTATCCAGGCCCCTTGTCTGCACCCCAGCCAGAACCAGTACAAAAAGCCGCACACCTATGTCGAAGTTTATTGCGGGCGCGGATGGAACTACCTCTGTATCAGCTGATTTCCTTCCTAGCTTTGGCATTAAACTATGACCAAGCAGAACTTGCAACTGCCGACAAACTCGCAGAAAGGGTAAATATACAAATAGCTGGTCATGCTTCAATGACAAATATGCTGAGTGTCCTCAGTGAAATTGTCAATTCCGAAAGATTTGAACCAGTAGAAACAGAAGACTTAGAAGCCCGTTATACCCGTCGCGGTCAACTGACAATTATCACCATGCATAAAGCCAAGGGTCTAGACTGGGATTACGTATTTCTACCGTTTATGCATGAAAACTTAATACCTGGACGCTTTTGGGTTCCTCCCCAAAGCCAGTTTCTCGGAGACTTTACCTTATCAGAAGTCGCCCGCGCCCAAATTCGAGCCGCACTTCACAATCAAGCGAATTTACCAGATGTCACCCAAGCTTGGGAACAAGCAAAGTATCTTAAAACAGCCGAAGAATATCGTTTACTCTACGTCGCCATGACACGAGCAAAACGCCTATTGTGGATGTCTGCTGCTCAAAAAGCGCCTTTTACTTGGAGTAAACCAGAGAATTTGCAAACCTCAGCACCATGTCCAGTCTTCCCCGCATTAAAGCGACAGTTTCCTGAATGTGTGGTGTAAGGGTGTAAGGAGAGGCACTGCCGTTTGTGCCTGTAGTTTTAGGACTTTAGATTAAGATTACAAACGTAGTTGTCTAGATTTGGTTATTCTTGGGTAACTTTGTCCAGATTTTTATTGATTATACCAATTTGAAAAAAGAATGCGACAGATGAATTTTGTAGAGACGCGATAAATCGCGTCTCATATTCTGAATGTGTTGCAAACATTTTTTGAATCGGTATTAGTCTGCTCAAATCTAGCAGATAAACCATAATTCGGCGATGCGTTACGCTGTCGCTAATGCATCCTACAAGATTGGCGATCGCTCACAACTGTGTCAACTATGAGCGATCGCTTATCCAAATCAAGCTAAAAGAGCGATCACTATAATAAAAC
>NZ_AJLJ01000187.1 GCF_000317245.1 Fischerella muscicola SAG 1427-1 = PCC 73103 | reverse complement strand
TTCCAATCTCAGGTGATAATTAGAAAAATTTTGCATGGGAACCCATTCTTCAGAATTTCCTGACTCCTTACAGGCTCCACAACATAAATTTTTGAACAATCAAGTTACAGTTGCAATAATTGATACTGGCATTTCACCAGAATACTTAGAAAATCCTGTGATGCTTTCTGGAATTAACCTGAGTGGAGAAGGTGAAATGGACGATACCACGGATAGTGGGAAGCATGGTACAGAAGTTGCTCGAACAATCCTTTCCATTGCTCCTCAAACTCGTTTAGTGCCAATTCGATTGATGAACCGTTGGGGTTCCCTCCGAAAGCGGGAAAAGGTGGAAGAAGCATTTGACTGGATACTTGAAAATCGTGAATATTTGGGCATCAATATTGTCTGTGCAGCGTTTGCTGATTTTAGTCATGCCACCTCTGATGCTGAACATCGAGGCAGCCGATTACAACAGCAGATTGCGGCGTTACGAGAGATGAACGTGCTGACGGTTGCTCCAGCTGGGAATTGGTATCAACAGTTTCGGAGGAAGTCACCCCAAGGAATGGCTTGGCCTGCGATTCTTCGAGAAGTGATTAGCGTAGGAGAAGTAGAGCGACGGGAAGATGGTTTGTGGCTGACGCGCCGCACTCAACGTCTGCATCCAGATTTGGGTACGGGCTGCTACACGACTGTGTTTGCCGAATCTGGTGAATTAGGCGAGACGAGCGGAGCGGCAGCCAGGGTGACCGGTTTTTTGGCTAAACTGAAGCAAACATCCTGTTATGCCATTACTCTGCTAGTTAGCCCTCTGCTAAAGCTGAGTCAAACAGCATATGATGAGAACGCCTCAAGCTGGATTGCAGTTAACGGAAAATATATTGATCAAGATACACTTTAGCTCTGCATTCTGGCAAAAAATAGCCTTGACGTAAAGCCTAGCCAACATATGGAAAAGGTGATCAAAGATAGCAAACCTCAACAATGCCCGGAGCGAAGGCTGCAACAGAAAGCCCAAGTGAAAGTGAATCAAATAAAATTTGTCTATTTCTTCCAATTTTATCTTGAGTACCATCTGGCTTCTTATCCTTGTAGAGTGTAGAAAGAGCGGCACAAAAGGAACTCAGCCCACTAGTAGCACCAGCTACAAAGCCCGCTATTTTGGCTCTTTCACTATTTTTATCTATTGAGCCAAACTCGTCAGCTTGTATACCAAAATCTGCACAACGCAGAGCTAGATGGCAAGCTGTTGTACATGCTGTAATCTTTTTATTTTTTGCTGTTATTGCTTTCCATTGATCTTTATCAGTAACTTTCCATTGCAAGCAGGATATTGCAGTAGGTATGAAATAATTGAGTGAGTCAATAGCGAACATTGGAGAAGCAAATTCCCACGTCTTTGATGCAGCAAAGTTGAGAACGCTTCCACAGTAAGACAAACCTCCAAAAACCATTGAGAAGAAGTCTAGCCATTTGATACGCTCAATCACCATGTCTAACTTCATAACTTTCGTTCCCAGCTTTATTCCAGTAGTCAAAAGCCTCAGAAATGTAAAGAACAGTTTTGTGACTCGACCACTAAGCTTCAGGGCATCTTCTGTTCCGGACTGGACTGTGATAGCTCCGTAGGGGAAAGCCAGAGTATCACCAGGCTTCAAAGGTGACTCTCCAAAGATCAGCTTGTAGCCAATCGTAGTTGGTATAGCAACAATCAGCGCGATGGCTTCTACAAAAGTAAATGACGTATCTATTGAGATCGTGCCTAAAGACACTAATTTGACTAACTTTTCGATGAATGGAAACCGAATTTTGGTAAACAGAGCGTTTCGCACAAAACCAATTAGCTTCTTGACCAAATCAAGCGATTGCAAAATCAAATTCTTGATTAACTTTAGAAATCCCTGTAGCGCTCCTGCACTTATGGAAACGAGTAGGTTTTGAATTGTTTCAAAATTCATGCTGCTGATGTCAGGAAAATCGCCAGCAAACCTGTTTGCTGCATCTTCTTGAATCTGACTGAAGGTGTTCCACAATTCATCGATTGTGTCACTCACTGCTCCTTCAAAAAAGTCTGTTACGGCATCGATCAGACCAGGAGAAGCATCGGGAGTATCAAATTCTATGATTTCGTCGAATAGTTCTCCTACCTTATCAGTCACCCAAGACACTACAGTGTTACCCGTAACCTGATCAATCACATCCTGTATAGGTTCAGTGACTTGGCTGATTGTGTTCAAGAAACTCTTGCCAGGTGAAGCTTTTTGAACTTTCTTGGGAACTTCTCCGGCTTCTGTGCGCCACGTTTCTATCTGCTCAGTCAAAGAATCAATGCCACCTGCAACCTGTTCTTTGAGGGTATCAATAGCGCTCTCCGCATAGTCAAAAGCTTCGCCAACCATGTCCACCATTGCGTCTCTGACTCGCAAAATATCCTGCCAATCAAAGACAAACTTCAGATATTCCCAAATTTTCTCGACACCTATTTTTACCTGTTCCCATAGCCACTTAAATGCACCACTAATTTCCTCCCAAGTTTTAATGGCAAATCGTTTGATTTCATTGCCAATTTTACAAACAAATTGCCAAGCCTTTTCAGCGCCTTCTTTTGCCTTATACAGTACAAAAGTTAATCCACCCTTAAGCCCACCTTCTTTGAAACCTTGAGCTAAACCCTCAAAAAAGTCAGCAATTCCCTCACCTAGATTCTTGAAAAAATTCCCGACACTTTCACCTGCATGAATAATCTGATCCAACACACTATTGCTTATAGTACTCACACCATTCTCACCAGCCTGAATACCCCAACGATAATCATCCGGTGCAACTTCAGGATGCAATGCGGAACTAAAAGGCTGATCGGGATTGACCAAAGAAACCCCAGCAACAACACCACTGGCAGAATTTGTCAAGGAAGAGAGCTGATTTAAAGAACCTGCCAACATATCTACCTTGTTTGTGTCTGCCCCGGTACGGAAACTTTCAGGCAGTAAAGGCTCATCTCCTTTGGCTGTGGAGATAGTGGCAGATTGCAACTCGTCCGCAGTGATGAACTGAAACCGTTCGTGCATCCCAGCGGCAGGGTTCACATCAATGCACTCGTTAAAGCCCTCTATTTCAAAGCGATAGATTGCAGGGGTTAGAGAGCGAACACGGTCAAACAACTTGATGCTGCCATTGAAATCAGTCTCGGTTTCAAAGGAAACGTTTGGCCCAATAAAGACAGCATTGCCATTCAAAACTACACTGGAAAGAACAGAAGCTGACACTTTTATCTTGGTACCTATTTGCGGCAGGCTTCCTTCACTGAGAACCCGCAGAGTTGTGCCATAGCAAGTAATTGCGCTGACTTCTTCAGGATTGGCAACGGTGAGGGGGCGTTCTTGCCAGATCCCTTGACTCGCATCACGAACCAGGAATGAGGCTTGACCATTGGCATAGACCACGAGTAGAGAGGTCGTCAAGTGTTCGTCGCCATGTACCGGGGCGATCGCTTGGATACCCACTCGCAAGCGTAATGGTTCACCCCAAGCAGCGTTTGCTGATACTTTTTTAACAGTATTGAGATCGCCGTTTTGCAACAGAGACCACACCGATGTGCTGCCGTCGGGGGCTTCTCCCACAATTAAATCCTGAACATTAGGCGCAGCATCGGGTGATGTAACAACAGTTAGGGGAATCGCTCCTCCATTGATTACGACTTTCAAAACATCAGAAGCTTGAATGAGGTGAACACCTTGGCCACCTACATAGATATCGCTCCCCATATAGGTTTTACGTCGTCCTTTCTGGATTACTTTAGTTAATCCACTCTCTAAGACATTGGCACTTGCTGGACAGGGTAGAGGTTCTACAGGGGGAATGGTACTAAAGCTGCCATCAGCTTTATAGGCGGGGAAAGGACGGAACGACAGATCCCGTGTTCCACCATTGATACCCAACACAGCAATACCAGCCCCAAGGGTGGGATGAACTGCTACTTCAAAGTCCAAAATTTCTTCTAAAGTGACGGCAGGGTTGAAGACTAATGCTTGGGCAAAGGATTTTTGGAGGTTGCTACGAAGTAAATACAACGTATCGTTAGGGCCACGATCGCCAGCCAAGACGACTGTCCAAGAGCCATCTCCTCCATCTAACACCCGAATTCCTTCAACACGGATATCTTCTCGGCTACCACAGTCAATCCACGAGATATTCTCCCAATTGCTAGTACGGCTACTCAAGTCATAGGCGACAAAAACACGACTGCTTTCAGAAGAGCCATCATCAACGGCGACAGCAATGGTAATGCGATCGTGATCTGTCCAACCCGCAGCGTGGGCACGAACTCGAACCGAGTTACCCACAATACCCTTAAATGCTTGACTCAGATCGATCAGCTTCCACCCATCACCATTTTCAGACTCATCATCTTTACGAACTAAATAAAGCTGATTCTGGTTGCTAATGGTTAACACCATCGGTGTCACAACATTCCACTTCTTATCAGGAATCGCCACCATCCGACGCTGAAAGCGACCATCAGCATTTGGGTCAGACAGGTCTTCTCGCCCAAAAGTGCGGGAAGATTCCATGTAGTCAATAATATCTGTTCCAACTGTGAACCGAGTAGTTTTACCAGTTGTGTCGTTAGCAGAAAAACTCAATACGTGGGGAGAATTCATAATACTTGACCTCAAAATTGTGTGGTGATGGGTAGACAGTGATCATTTTTGGAAAATCTGAAAAACCAGATAAGGTCTCTTCACTTGAGATCACGGCGCTAGATAAATGACATCAAACAAAAGATCTCCCGCAGGTGAAAACCGAGGATTCTGAAAACTAAACACACCCGCTCCAGGAGGAATAAATGATTGTTGGCTCAAATCCATCTCAAGCTGATTGAGCGCTTCAGTTAAGTGCTTTTTGAGACCTTCTACAAGATCCGCCTGTTGATTTTCCAGCTTCTCTGAGACAGTACGACCAATAAATTTAAACTCCTTGAGTACTCCTCCAAGTGCATCCAAAACTTGAGCACCACCCTTGATTTCGTCTTTATCTATTTGCATCGGTTCAAACTTCAATTCGCTCAGGTCTGGTTCTAGATCAAACGTTGAACCACTACCACCGCCCGTCAAAGTCAATTGGCTCGAAAACTTTCTATGACCCTCTTGGCGTATCCACTCTGTGTGATAACCACCTAATTTACCAAGTTTCTTGGTGTATCCATCCATATGAGCATAACTAGAGACACGCCCAGTTATACTCAATGTATTGCTGCCGGGAACGATCGCAATCTCCAGGTTCCAACTTTTTCCAGCATTCCATTTGCGATCAATGATGTCGCTTGTGTCGCGTTTCTCTTCCGTTGCATCTGAGAAAGTCCACTTCAACTTAGATGTATCTTGAACAGCAGTTTTCTTCAACTTCTCAGCAACGCGGCCCATTAAGTACTGATCTACAAATCGCTCTTTACTAATAGCCATTACTCCAGAAAACAGACCCTTGGCTCCATCTAACATGGCAGGACGAACCCAGTTATCTTGAAGTGCAATTCTGGCAGTGTCAATGTTGGACGGTAGTGATCGTTTTGCAAACATCCCCAAATAGCTAAGAGTACTGGCTTCCGGAACCGGATCTGGTTTGACATTAAAAATGAAGTCGGTCAAGGCAAAAGTTGGAATACTTCCTTCAGATCGGGTTTTGCTACGACGTACGACAGTACCCAACATAAATTCACCATTGTTTCCTTGCAGCAAAGTATTTAAGCTGCTCCTTGCTCTTTCTGAAGCCGCCTTTGGAACATCAGCAGGAATATGGATATCCTTGTTGTCGGAAAGTAGCAGATCGACTTTTGTGAACTTCATAAATAAATATTCAATGGAGAACACAGAATCAGGCAATCCAGAATCCTTAATGCATTGGGATGCAGCCTCATAAGCTTTGGGATCTATTTGCTCTAACAGATTCAGATCGCAGGGCTTTTTATCAAGGTCTGTTAAAAATGAAATGCTCCAATCCTCGATTTCACAGGAAGACTTTTCCTCTTTTTCTTCATCAAAGTAGATAACTGTACCTGATTTCAAATGAAGTGTGACCTTGACCTGTCCAAGTTTGGCACTCTCAACATTTAAGCTAATTGTTAGGGGCGCAAATTCTGCCTCTAACCCATAGGCAGACGGCTTTCCATCTTTCCTGAGTGGAAAAATGCTAACCAGTGCAAAGTCTTTCATCTCACCAGTAGTGGAAAATTCGGAACGGGCAATCCACGTTTCCCAGGCAGCTGCCATTTGGCTATTAATCGCCTTTTGAGCAAGGGCAAGACACATATCGAAGTCAGTCAGCGAGTTCTTTGTATCACTGATATCACCTGTGCGAATCGTGGCATGTTCGTCCTGCTGAGTCTCTTCTAAATGGTTTTTAATAAAAGTCTCCCAGGGGCCAATCGCGCTACGATTTGCAACTAGCTGCTGTCCACCGCCACCTTCAGCACAAACGTATTGACCATTTGATGCCTGCAACGCAATTTTACCATTGCCCAGATCGGTTAGCGTGAACGTTTCCCACGATCCAATTGCACCACGATTTGCAACTAGCTGCTGTCCACCGCCACTTTCAGCACAAACGTATTGACCATTTGATGCCTGCAACGCAATTTTACCATTGCCCAGATCGGTTAGCGTGAACGTTTCCCACGATCCAACTGTGCCACGATTTGCAACTAGTTGCTGCCCACCGCCGCCTTCGGCACAAACATATTGACCATTCGATGCCTGTAAAGAAATTTTTGACATAATGAAGAATACTAACTCAAACGTTGAATACAACATTGATATCCACATGTAGTGGACTTATTTTTAAATATTTCCGACCGGACTAATACTCCTTTGTGGAACATAGTTAAGTCGAAGAATGTATGTGCGTATATTCCCAAAAGGGTACATAGCTGAATACCGTTACTATGAAAAAAGTATTATAAAATACAATTTATAATACTTAATTTCACTGTGAAGCCAAAACAACCAGCAGCATTTGAATGAACAAATATGTGAGGCTAGAAACAGGATTAATGATTCTTCACTCAACTCTTTAAGATTTGCTTAAGACATTATCAAAACTCCGTGGTGCTGTCTTTACAGAAAAGTATGGATATGTAGTATGTAAAGTATGGTTTGATCAAAATGTATACTTTGCTCAAGCTAGAAAATATATGGAGTTTGAACAGGCACTAGCGATCGCTAACTCTGCTGTCAATCAAAAACTCGCTAGAACCCTCACTGAGGTGGAAATTGCGCTTTTGTTCGGTGCCTGGAACAACTTGACATATGAGCAAATCGCCAAGCGTTCAGGGTATTCCGTTAACTACTTACAGCGAGATGTTGGCCCTAAATTCTGGCAGTTCCTGAGTTATGCTCTCGGTCGCAAAGTTAACAAAACAAATCTGCGCGGTATTCTGTCCCAATTTACTCCCCCAATCCCCAATCGCCAACCACAAAACCAACGTTCTGTAGATTGGGGTGAGGCGATTAATGTTTCTCATTTCTGTGGTCGTGAGGAGGAGATAAAAAAGCTAACGAAGTGGATAATTGCAGAACGCTGTCGCCTAATTGCGCTGGTGGGAATGGGCGGTATTGGTAAAAGTGCTTTAGCCGCAAAAGTCTCTCAATTGGTACAAGCAGACTTTGATTTTGTAATTTGGCGCAGTCTCCGTAACGCCCCACCTTTAGAAACTTTGTTGGCTGAACTAGTACCTTTCCTTTCCCAGCAGCAAGACATCCAAGCAAAACCAGAACGGTTGCTGTACTGGCTGCAAACCCATCGCTGTCTGGTGATTTTCGATAATCAAGATACTCTCTTACAACCAGGTCAGCACGCTGGGAATTATCAACCCAATTTTACCAACTATGGTGAATTGTTTCGATTGCTGGGAGAAGCGAATCATCAAAGTAGTATTTTACTGACTAGCCGTGAGAAATCTGCGGAAGTGGCATTATTTGAAGATTGGAATGGCGGAGTGCGATCGCTTTCTCTCAAAGGTTCCTGGGAAGCATCCCTGGCATTAATTGATGCCAAGGGACTAGTGGGAAGCGAGACAGAAAAACGCCACCTGTGCGAATTGTATCGTTGCAATCCCCTGGCGTTGAAAATGGTTGCTACCTCAATTCAAAGTTTATTTGATGGGGAAATTGCTGTTTTTTTGCAAACACAAACCCCGATATTTAACGGGATTCGCCACTTGCTCGATCAGCAATTTCAGCGTTTATCGCCCCTAGAGCAGATGATTATGTATTGGTTGGCGATTAATCGGGAGTGGACAGCGATCGCCCAACTGCAAGCAGATATTGTCCCTGCTGTTTCCCGCGCTAGTTTGTTAGAGTCCCTAGAATCACTCACTTGGCGCAGTCTCATAGAAAAGCGATCGGGGGAATATACCCAACAGCCGGTGATTATGGAATATGTCACAGATTGTTTAATTCGCCAGCTTGCCACTGAATTGTTAATAGTTAAAACATCATTTTTCAACCATTATCCAATTTTAAAAACAACTGTTTTAGAATATATCCGCGAAAGTCAAATTCGCTTATTTTTACAACCACTCATTGAACAATTAAAAGCTGCATTTCATGATAATTACCAACGATTAGAGCAGCATTTGCAATCTGTTTTGCTGTCATTACGCACTGATTCAAAATCAACCTTTGGTTATGGGGTAGGGAACTTCATTAACCTGTGTCTGCATCTGCAAATTGACCTCAATGGCTATGACTTTTCCCATCTGAAAATTCGCCACGCAGATTTCCGGGGTGTGCGGTTAAAAGATGTCAATTTTCAATTTGCTCATTTTGCGAACTCTACCTTTACTCAAGTCTTCACGAGTGGAATGTGGGGAAAATTTAGTCCTGATGGGCAGCACTTTGCTGTCGGAGATACCAAAGGAGAACTGCATATCTGGCAGTTGGAAGGGATGCAGCCATTAATATCGATCCAGGCACATCAAGGCTGGGTTTTGGGAGCTGATTGGCATCCTGATGGCACAATGTTAGCTAGCGGTATCGATCAAGCAGTTAGCCTTTGGGATGCCCGCACGGGTCAAAAACTGCGGGACTTGCACGGCTATAACAGTTGCATTTTGGCATTAGCCTGGAGTCCCGATGGTAAGTATGTAGCCTGTGGGGGGCAACAGTCCTTGCTTGTGGTTTGGAATGCTACAACTGGAGAGAGTTTAACTGAGCTTGGAAGCAACTCTGGCGATCGCAGTTGCTGGATTCCAAGTCTGGCATGGTTACCGGATGGGGCAGTCTTGGTAGGAGGCTATACGGATAGCACGATTAAATTTTGGGATGTAGTGACTGGCGAGTGCATTCGCGTAATTTCAGACTATGACAATTGGGTTTTGTCTGTGGCAGTGCATCCCAATGGCAGAATCCTCGCCAGTAGTGGGTATGATAAAACCGTCAAACTTTGGGATTGGCAAACGGGAGAATGTTTGCAAGTAGTTAACACCCAAGAGCCTTTTAATCACTTAACGTGGAGTCCGGATGGCGAGAGACTGGCTGGGGCAAATATGAATGGTTATGTTGTCAACCTGTGGGATCGCTCTCTACAATGTCTAAAAGTGTTGCAGGGACATGAAAACTGGGTTTGGTCAGTCTCTTGGAGTCCTGATGGCAGAACTCTTGTCACTTCATCTTTCGATCAGGTAGTTAAATTGTGGAATACACAAACAGGACAATGTATCAAGACGTTGCACGGCTACAGTAATTCCTCCTGGTGTGTGCGGTGGAGTAACGATGGTATTCGTTTGTTGACCGCTAGCACCAACCATACTGTGCAACTGTGGGATGGTCACACAGGGGAACGTCTGAAAGTCTTTCGCGGACATACCAACGAAGTGATATTTGTTGCCTGGAGTCCAGACGAACGCTTGATGGCAAGTGGCAGTGCAGATACCACGGTTCGCATTTGGGATGTGCAGACTGGGCAATGTTTACAGGTGTTGCAGGGACATCAGGGTTGGGTAAGGGGAGTCGCCTGGGGTCGGGATGAAAATTGTCTGATTAGTTGCGCCGATGATGGAACGGTAAAACTTTGGGATACTCATTCTGGGCAATGTTTATTAACCTTGTCAGGGCACAGTAGTCTGGTAAATTCCGTTGCTTGGTTTCCTGTAGGCGATCGGGTTGCCAGTGGAGGTTTTGATGGAACTATTCGGTTTTGGGATTTAAGCCAAGGTGTTTGTTCCCGCGTCATTTCTGTGGGTCGTTTCGTCGGTAGCGTTGCTTTTAGTCCAGACGGCAAAACCTTGCTCAGTGGAGACTACGAAGGTGTAGTTCAACTTTGGGATGTGGACTCTGGAGAGTGTTTAAAAACCTTCTTGGGGCATACGAATGGGCGGATTTATTCAGTGGCGTGGAGCGCCGATGGCAACAAAATTGCAAGTACTTGTACTGGCAAAACAGTGAAAATCTGGAATGTTAGCACGGGCGACTGCGAACAGATTATCCAGGGCAAAAATCACGGATTGTCGGTGCATTGGCATCCAGTCAAGGACTTGGTGGCGATCGCTTTTCTGGAACAACCGATTCAAATTTACGATGTGCAAACAGGTAAAACTGTGCAAACTTTAAGTAGGCATCTTCCTTACGAAGGCATAAATATCACTGGGGTGACAGGCATTTCGGAGGGGCAGAAAGCGAACCTCAAAGCATTGGGAGCAATTCAAGTTTAATCAAAAGAATTTCAGTAGACCGAAAACTTTGGCGATGGTTTATAATTATGGATTGTGTCGAATTCTAGCCATCCCATGCCCAAACTCAAAACTCGTAAAGCTGCGGCTAAAAGATTCCGCGCCACCGGCAGTGGTAAAATCGTACGTCGCAAGGCATTCAAAAACCACCTGCTCGAACACAAAAGCTCTAACAAAAAGCGTAAGCTTTCCAAAGCAGTTCTTGTTGACGAGCGCGACGCCGAAAATGTACGCTTGATGCTCCCCTATTTGTAATTTTTTCAGGAAAATTTAAGCCATGACAAGGGTAAAACGCGGTAACGTTGCTCGCAAACGCCGCAAAAAAATTCTCAAACTCGCTAAAGGTTTTCGTGGATCTCACTCCACTCTCTTTAGAACCGCCAATCAACAAGTGATGAAGGCGCTGCGGAGTGCTTATCGCGATCGCAAAAAGCGCAAGCGTGACTTCCGTCGCCTCTGGATCACCCGGATCAACGCTGCTGTTCGCCAACACGGTATGAGCTACAGCCAGTTTATCGGTAATCTCAAAAAAGCTAACATCCTACTCAATCGTAAAATGTTGGCACAAATGGCAGTCCTTGATCCAACTGGTTTTGCTAAAGTAGCAGAATTGGCAAGCCAAGCAAAGAGTTAAAAATGGGTAATCCCAAACAGGTAATGATGGGGGGATGGGAAAATCGGGCGGTGGGGAGACAAACCCTACACCCAAAACCTGCCACCCGCAATTACTTTTTGCGGAGTATTGGCAAAAAAATAATTCTTTTATTGTTGCTATTTACCCTTGTGATTGCAGGCACACAATCATCAGCATCTGCCGCAGAACTGCCAAAAATTCAGCGGCGGGGCTATTTAACAATTGGTGTTAAAGATAATTTGCGTCCGTTGGGATTTACAGATCCAAAAGGCAATCTTCAAGGTTTTGAGATTGACTTAGCCCAACAATTAGCAGCAGATTTACTTGGGAAAGCAAATGCTGTTAAACTCAAACCTGTAGCGAATCGCGATCGCCTCTCACAAGTCATAGATCATAAAGTTGATCTCACTATTGCCAGGGTGACAGCAACCGAATCACGCGCCCGCGTAGTGAGTTTAAGTATACCTTACTACTTTGATGGCACGAGATTAATTACCAAAAATACTTCTATACAGAAGCTAGGCGACTTAGATAAACAGAAAATAGCCGTTCTCAAAAATTCAAGTACCATAGCTGATATTAAGTATTATTTACCACAAGCAGATTTGGTAGGGGTGAATTCCTATGCAGAAGGGCGATCGCTTTTAGAAAATAATACAGTAGTGGCTTTTGCTGCCGATGCTAGCGTTCTGAGTGGCTGGGTGCAACAATATCCTCAATATCGGCTAGTACCAGTCAAGCTATCAACTGAGCCTTTATCTGTAGTCATGCCCAAGGGATTGCAGTATGATGATTTGCGACGCCAAGTCAATGGAGCGATCGCGCGTTATTTGGAAACAGGTTGGCTTCAGCAACGCGCTCAACACTGGGGTTTACCGTAAAATGGTCAATGGTCAATGATCAATTGTCAATGGTGAAAAAACTATTTACTCTGGACAATTGACACTTGACTATCAACTGTAGCGATGAAGTTGATAATAGATAAAGAAGATATTTTTCATAAAGGCAATGGATAACAATTTACCAGTTATTTATCTTGCAATTTTGGTGGGTATTCTCTTATTCACCTTTATCAATGTTGTTCCTCAGATTTTCAAAAATCGCAAGCTAGAAAGAAACTTCTCACGCTTGCGAAATAAGCTAGCAAAAGAAAAGGGAACGGCTCAAGAGTATTACGAATTAGCTAGTATTTATTCAGAAAAAAAAGTTTATACTCAAGCAATAACTCTGTTTCAAAAAGCTCTCAAAGCCGCAGAGGAAGAGGAAGAAGAAAACGTTGCTGTGATTTATAACGGCTTGGGTTACGTTTACTTTGCCCAAGAACAGTATGATTTAGCAATTCGTCAATACAAAGAAGCGCTGAAAACAAAACCCGATTATGTCACAGCATTAAATAATCTAGCTCATGCATATGAGCGCAAAAATTTAACTGCTCAAGCACTGCAAGCTTACGAAGAAGCACTCAAATACGATCCGAAAAATTCTACTGCTAAACGTCGCGCCGAATCTTTGCGGCGTTTGGTAGCCGCGTAAGTTATAACCCCTCCCGCAAGCGAAGGAGTGCTTAGGGATGGGTTTTTTCTGTTTATTCATTCTCATTATTCATTCTCATTTAATGCAAAACGCTCCTAATATATAGCTTTTGAACTTTTTGTCACCCCATCATATAACTAGTCATTTCTGATAGAAATACTTATATAATTAATCTAGAGCATTTTTATAATAACAATTTATTAACCTTACAAAAGATTATCCAGATAGATTAGCAAAAATCAAAACTAGAATTTTATTGAACCAGGCTAAAATTTATCCTCTGGCTGGAATAATGAGAATTTTTAAGCTTATTTTTTGCTATTCAGGCTTTTGAAATTACTTACTTTTGTGAGACTTTTTTAAGATAACTTGATTTATTGCTTTAATTGAAAAGCTGAACGAATGCAATCACTCTATCCTGTGGATTTGCCTACTCTAGAGCAGGTGCTTGACTGCTCTCCTTTAACTGTCTTACCAGATACCTTGCTCATTGATGTGATTGCCCTTATGAATTCGGTAAGAAGCAGTGCATTAGAACTTTCATCGGACATCAGGAGTTGTGTTTTAGTAGTTGAAGGAGCAAACTTAGTAGGTATATTAACTCTACGGGATATTATACGTTTGACTGGGGCGGGGATAAATTTATCCAGGATAAAAATTTCAGAGGTGATGACGCAGCCAGTCATTAGCCTGACATTGACTCCGGCTCAAAATGGCCTCACAGCTTTATCTTTGATGCGCCAACGTCAAATTCGCCATCTGCCTGTAGTAGATGAGCAAGGACAATTAATAGGTCTGATTACCCAAGACAAGATTCGTCAGGCCATCCAACCATCTCACCTGCTAAAACTGCGATGTGTAAGCGAGGTGATGGTGACAGAAGTTATTCATGCTCTGCCAACTACATCTGTGCTGGAATTATCACAAATTATGAGCGATCGCCAGATCAGTTGTGTGGTAATTGTGGCTAAACAGGAGACGGCTTTGTTTCCAGTGGGGATCATCACTGAGAAAGATATAGTCAAAGTCCAATTGCAGAGACTAGATATAGCCCAAACCCAGGCCCAAGCTGTCATGAGTACTCCTGTATTAAGTATCAGTCCCCATGAATCTTTGTGGACTGTTCAGCAATTGATGCAACGAGGGGTGCGGCGGTTAGCCATAGTTGGGAAACAAGGAGAACTGCAAGGACTGGTGACACAAACCAATCTTCTGCAAGTGCTTGACCCCCTAGAAATAGTCAGAGTTATCGAAATTTTGCAAACAAAAGTTGAGGAACAAACAGTTCAACTCCGGCAAAGCAACCAGCAGTTAGAACGGGAAGTTAGACAGCGCCAACAAGTGGAGGAATCACTACGCCAAGCTCAACAAGAATTAGAGTTAAGGGTGGTGGAGCGTACAGCAGAACTGGTGCAAGCCAATGCACTTCTAAAACAGGAAATAGAGGAACGCAAACAGATCCAAACCAGACTCCAGCAGCGTGAACACCAATGGCAAGCCCTTTTTGATCATGCTCTAGATGCGATCGCTATTGTAAATGATGAAGGGCGTTATATAGATGTAAATCCAGCAGCTTGTAACTTGTTTGGCGTATCTAGGGAAGAACTTTTAGATTCCACAATAGCGGACTTTGCAGAACCTGGATATGATACTGCCCAAGTTTGGCAACAGTTCTGCGAACAAAGACAAATGTTTGGCAAGTTTAGCTTATATCGTCCTGATGGCACAGTTCGAGATACTGAATTTGCGGCGGTTGCCAATTTTATACCACATCGCCATCTCTCCATTCTACGCGATATTAGTGATCAACAAGCCGCGCGACGCGAATGCAAACAGGCTGAGGTAAATCTGCAAAAAAACGAGCAACAGCTGCAACTCGCACTCAGAGCAGGTAATATTGCTACTTGGGACTGGAATCTGAAAACCAATCAGGTTCTCTGGTCTGAGAATCTGTTTTATTTATTTGGTTTAAATCCTGATACGTTTGATGTGAGCTATGAAAATTTTTTAAATCTCATTGTTCACCCTGAAGACCGCGAAATGCTGCATCAATCAGTTTTGCGAGCGATTGACCAGCAAGTACCCTATGATCTCGAATTCCGGTTTATTTACCCAAATGGTACAGTTGGTTGGTCATTATGCAAGGGTAAAGTATTTTACGATAACATCACTGGTGAGCCACTCCAGATGATTGGGGTGAATATGGACATCACTGAACGCAAACAATCGGAACTGGAAATCCGTAAATTTGTCTCTCTGGCCGATAACAGCACGGAATTTATCGGCATGTGTGATATGAATTTTGTGCCGTTCTATGTCAACCCAGCGGGTTTGCAACTAGTTGGGCTAAGTGACATTCAGCAATATAGCGAAACGCCAGTCAGAGAATTTTTCTTTCCCGAAGATCAGGACTTTATTATCAATGAATTTTTCCCGTGTGTTTTGCGTGAGGGACGAGCGGAAGTAGAAATCCGTTTCCGTAATTTCAAGACGGGCGAAGCATTATGGATGGTTTACAGCGTTTCTTGCGTCAAAGATACGAACGACCAGCTAATTGGTCTGGCAACCATCAGCCGCAATATTACTGATCGCAAGCTGGCTGAACAAAAAATTGCCGAACAAGCAGCTTTAATTGATATCGCCAACGATGCCATTTTTGTTCGTGATTTAGAAAATCGCATTCTGTTCTGGAGTCGAGGCGCTGAAAACTTATACGGTTGGACAGCAGAGGAAAGTCTCGGAAAATTAGCCCATGAACTCTTCCATATAGAATCTTCATCTCAAGTAGAAGTAGCTTTCAAAACCACTGTCGAGCAAGGTTCTTGGCAAGGAGAGTTGGAGAAAACCACCAAAACAGGTAGAAGAATAATTGTTGCTAGTCGGTGGACACTAGTACACAATCAATTCGGACGACTTCATTCTATCTTATCAGTCAACACTGACATCACCGAGAAAAAACAATTAGAGCAACAATTTTACCGTGCTCAACGCTTGGAGAGTTTGGGAACCCTAGCGAGTGGAATTGCTCACGACCTTAACAACGTCTTCGCTCCCATCATGATGATTGCCCAACTGTTACCTTTAAGATGCAAGAATGTTGATGCGCGGACTCAAGAACTGTTCCAAACACTAGAAAATAGTTCCAAGCGTGGATCTGACTTAGTTAGACAAATTCTCACCTTTGCCCGTGGTACAGAAGGGAAACGCATCCTGTTGCAACCTGGACATTTGCTCAAAGAATTAGTCAAAGTCATCAAACAGACGTTTCCTAAATCTATTGAAATTGTGAATGCCATTTCCACAAACACTTTGTGGATGGTGCAAGCAGATCCTACCCAACTTGAACAGGTATTCATGAATTTGGCAGTCAATGCCCGTGATGCCATGCCCAATGGTGGTATTCTCACAATCACTGCCGAAAATCGGATGATTGACGAAACCTATGCCCAAATGCACCTTGAGGCTCATGCAGGAGGCTACATTGTTGTTAGCGTCTCAGATACAGGGATGGGAATTCCTCCAGAAATTTTAGAGCATATATTTGATCCCTTTTTTACGACTAAAGAAGTCGGTAAAGGTACAGGACTAGGACTGTCAACGGTTTTAGGTATCGTCAAAAACCACGGTGGTTTTGTGAAAGTATCAACTCAAGTAGGTAAAGGAACACAATTTCAGGTGTTCTTGCCAATAGGACAAGGAACAGCAACCCAGACAAAAATAGAGGCAAGATTACCTCAAGGAAATAGCGAGTTAATTTTGGTTGTAGATGATGAAGATGTAGTCAGGCAAACCACTCAGGACACTCTAGAAGATTATAACTACAAAACCCTGGTAGCTAACGATGGCATTGAGGCGATCGCTCTCTATGTCAAATATCAGCAAGAAATCAGTGCTGTCTTGCTAGATATGCTCATGCCCAACATGGATGGATTGACAGCCATCCGCACTCTACTAACCTTCAACCCCAACATCAAGATTATTGCCAGCAGTGGTTTACCTGCTAACGAGCAAAAGGCTATTGCAGTTGGTGCAAAGAAATTTCTGTCTAAGCCCTACACAGCGACAGATTTATTAATTACTTTATCTGATGTGCTTGGCATTAAGGAGTAGGGTATTGCTTGCTAGCAGTATATTTTACGTTTCTCAGGTTGACTTACCCAACATTTTGAAAAAAGCGATCGCACTCCAACCCCCACCTCAATCAAACCATCCACCTGATCAATAAAATTACGCCGATTTTCCCAACAAATAAACAATATATTGATTCAAGCTCACACCTTCTACTTCCGCTTTATCTACTAAGCGACGATGCAAAGACTTTGGCATCCGTACCAACAACTTACCGCTATAACTTTCATCTGTACTAGGTAAAGGGATTTCATCCCCGGCTTCATACACAGTTTCAATCCACAACTCCCGCGCCTCATTTATATTTGCCATCGCCTCTTCTAAAGTTTCACCTTGAGAAAGACATCCAGGTAAATCTTTAATTTGAGCAACATATCCTCCTTCTGGGTCAGGATATAAAGTCACTGGGTATTGAAGATTTAAATAATATTCTAAAGATGATTTTTCAGTTTGTTTCTGCGTCTGATTCAGTGTTTTCATTACTCCACTCTTGTAAATTTAACAACTCAACTATCTGCTGAACATAAACACCTTTAACTTTTTGTCCGCCTTTTTTAGGTACAGTAATTGTTCTACCAAGTGAGTCTCTAAAAATATGATGACTACCCTTAGATCTTTTTTCTTCAAAGCCAAAAGCTTCTAATAGATAGCACACATCATTAAAATTGACTTCTGGAGGTCGCCTAAGAAATTCCTCCACTAATTTTTTTAATTTGCTCATTCAGCCATAGTATCATATATAGTAGCATAATCATGCTATTGTCACAACTTGTTGCGATCGCCAGCAACTCACCATCATTACGTTGTCAATTCCCAAATACTAAGGAATTTACCAAAACGTTAATTTTTATTGAACTTTCGCAACACTCATGTTGTTTTAGTAGAGCATCCAATCCCAATCAGCAACAACGTTTCAAGCTTTATTAGGGGATGTAAACTTACAAGAAGCCAACCACTGTCAGGCTAGAACATTTGAGAGAATCAAAAACGATTTAATAATTAAACACAAAAGTCCACCTCTTATTCGGACACGCTTGGTTTAATTTCAAGGGAGAACATTATTATGAAATTGGCTTACTGGATGTATGCAGGCCCAGCCCATATCGGCACTCTGCGGGTTGCCAGTTCTTTCAAAAACGTTCATGCTATCATGCACGCACCACTGGGCGATGACTACTTTAACGTCATGCGTTCTATGCTGGAACGGGAACGGGACTTCACCCCAGTAACTGCTAGTGTTGTTGATCGCAACGTTTTGGCGCGTGGTTCCCAAGAAAAGGTGGTAGACAACATCACCCGCAAGGATAAAGAAGAAACTCCAGACTTAATCGTTCTTACCCCCACCTGTACTTCTAGTATTCTGCAAGAAGATTTACAAAACTTCGTAGAACGGGCGCAGTTGGAAGCCAAAGGCGATGTGATGCTGGCGGATGTGAACCATTATCGCGTCAACGAATTGCAAGCAGCCGATCGCACCCTGCATCAAATTGTTCAGTTCTACATTGAAAAAGCTCGTAAAAAGGGTGAACTTCCAGAAGGTAAAACCGCAAAACCTTCTGTTAATATCATCGGTATTTCTACTCTCGGCTTCCACAACCAGCACGACTGCACCGAGTTGAAACGATTGATGGCAGACTTAGGAATTGAGGTAAATGCTGCTATTCCTGAAGGTGCTTCGGTTCACGAGTTGAAAAACTTACCTCGCGCTTGGTTCAACCTCTGTCCTTACCGCGAACTCGGCTTAATGGCAGCTCGTTACCTGGAAGCAGAATTTGGGATGCCCTATGTAGATATTGCCCCAATGGGTGTAGTTGAAACTGCTCGTTGCATCCGTAAAATTCAGCAGATTGTTAATGGTCAAGGCGCTGATGTTGACTACGAAGAGTTCATCAACGAGCAAACCTTGCATGTATCCCAGGCTGCTTGGTTCTCCCGCTCTATCGACTGTCAAAACTTAACAGGTAAAAAAGCAGTTGTCTTTGGTGATAATACCCACGCCGCCGCTATGACTAAGATTTTAGCGCGGGAAATGGGCATTCACGTTGTTTGGGCTGGAACTTATTGCAAATATGATGCTGACTGGTTCCGGGAACAAGTCAGCGAATACTGTGATGAAGTCATTATTACCGATGATCATGGTCAAATTGGGGATGCGATCGCTCGCGTCGAACCCTCGGCTATTTTCGGTACACAGATGGAACGCCATGTTGGTAAACGTCTGAATATCCCCTGCGGTGTGATTGCTGCACCTATCCATATCCAGAATTTCCCCATTGGTTACAAACCATTTATGGGTTACGAAGGTACTAACCAAATTGCCGACTTGGTCTACAACTCCTTTACACTGGGAATGGAAGACCACTTGTTAGAAATCTTCGGTGGACACGATACAAAAGAAGTAATTACTAAGGGTATATCTGCGGAATCTGACCTCAACTGGACTAAAGATGGTTTAGCAGAATTGAACAAAATTCCCGGTTTTGTTCGTGGTAAAGTGAAGCGCAACACCGAGAAATTTGCTCGTGAGCGAGGCATTAAAGATATTACAGTTGAAGTGCTGTATGCTGCTAAGGAAGCTGTAGGAGCATAAATACAGTATTAACTAACAAGAGTGAGTGGTGAGGGTAAAGTTTGATCTTCACTACTTACTTTTTTGAGTATATATTTGAGTCCGTAAAAACTGACTTTGGCTATGCAATTCAGGAGTTTAGTTCAAGGCGTACTAAATATTATAATATTTTTTTTACTATAGCCTGAGCTATTTTTCTGTTATATTCTTTGGCATCATTTTCTGCGATCGCTTGAATTTTTGGCATTGCATCATTAGGTAAATTAATTACACTTAATGCCTTAATTGCAGTTTCCGGTAAATTCTGTAGTTTTTCGATAATTTGTTGTATTAAAAAATCCATTGAAAGTTTCTGAGTGAAGGATTTTTTCATTTTGCCAAGTAACTATAGAACA
>NZ_AJLJ01000186.1 GCF_000317245.1 Fischerella muscicola SAG 1427-1 = PCC 73103 | reverse complement strand
TATATCTTCCTTGTAATTACTGAAATGTAGTCATAAATCAAATATTATCATTAATTGATTATTTGCTTGAAAGTATATTAAGCATTTATGCTTTTTTTGAATAAAATTTGTATATTATCAAGGCATCATAATATGAAACTGAATCAGATATGAAAATCAAAACTATAATTAAATTTAACTAAAAGAATCATAGTTTCTCTAGACACTTTTTAGGAGAGTGAAGTATGACTCAAGACTATACCACAAAATGGTGGGCTGCTTTTTCATGCCTTGCGTTTATAGAAGGCGTTTTACTGGTAATGTTATTCTCTGGACGTAGTTCTGGATTAACTATAGCAGCATTGCTTTTCATTGCGATTTTAATGGTATTTATCCCACGAGCAGATGATGTTGTCGCGCTGACATTTGACAGAGATAAAATTGACAACAAAATCAATTCTCTCAACAAAAAACTGAGTACTACTAAGAACAGAGTAGATAAAATATTTCTCTTAACAATCCCAGACTCAATGTATAAGTCCTTGCAAAAAATTAACTCTGGTAACTATGGGAATTACGATTTGACGAATAAATTAGAAAGAGAATTGTACCACTTACGAGATATAGGTTACATAGAAGATACAAAGGAAATTCGTGATATTCCCTATGAAGGAAATAATTTATCTAATTACCTCAAAATCACCGCATTAGGTAAGCAGTATATCGAACTCCGCAAGAGTATTGAGGAGGAAAATAACAAGAAGTAGTATCATGTCTGCTTGAACACTTATACTATCTACCCGTGTCGGTAATTGGGTATTATCTAATAGTTGCGATGAGCATCGTAGTGATAATATAAACTGATTATCCAGGCTTGATATAAATGGCTATCAATAAAGTTAAATCGCGAGGGTTTTCAATTTTCCTTTGTCATTGCTAGCTTCACAGCAAAAATTGCTGAAATCATACACAATTTTTCAACGCTTCAACATCTGCACCAACAATTTTTTCTAAATTTCTGGTAATTTTTTCTATATCCCAGTCCCACCAAGCAATTTCTAGTAGAGTTTTGATGATTTCGTCTGAAAAGCGTTGGCGCACTAAACTAGCTGGATTACCGCCAACAATTGTGTAAGGTGCGACATCTTTAACAACTACAGATTTTGCAGCAATGATCGCACCATCACCGATTTTAACTCCAGGCATAATAGTTGCTTCATATCCAATCCACACATCGTTACCAATCACAGTATCACCCTTGAAAGGTAATTTATCGGGTTTTGGCGTCACACGTTCCCAATCACTACCAAAAATGCTAAATGGATAAGTTGAAAACCCAGACATCTGATGGTTTGCGCCATTCATAATGAATTTTACGCCTGTCGCTAAAGCACAAAACTTACCAATTATTAGCTTGTCGCCAATAAATGGATAGTGGTAAAGCACATTGCGCTCAAAATTTTCCGAGTCTTCTAGGTCATCGTAATATGTATAGTCCCCAATGATGATGTTGGGGTTGGAGACAGTATTTTTGATAAAACAAACCTGGGGAAAACCCTGCATTGGGTGCGGGTTTTTTGGATCGGGATATTGCATTGCAAAACTTGTCGAGTACTTTACAGATAAAACTTATCTCAAAACAAGCTACAAGTCAGGATCTCATACTTAAATACGTAATTGTCCTTATAAATTATATATATATATCAATAAATATTACAATACATACTTATTAATATGGCAATAAAACAGACTCCATAGCTTGCAGAATCATTCACCGATGTGTCTCCCGTAACTTAGTAAAAAAAAGCAGCTGTAAATAGTCAATATTACTTCTATCAAATCTAGTAGGGGCATGGTAAGGTTTTAAATCCGTTGTTTCCATTTTGCCCTGACTAATGCATTTGCACTATTTACAATCCCAACATCTAGAGGAATTAGTCAACAGTGGCGGTATTGATTTACACTTAGCAAGTTTGAATTTCCAGTCTTTACAAGACGAAACCGCCTATAACTATTTGTTAATTTCCGAACACATACCACGCACGAATATTGGTATGGTGAGGAATAGCTGGTTACAACGCTACGCTCATGTAGCTGCTGGTGGCTGGTGGTGTGCTGGACTTGATCCTCTTAAGAACTGGGAACCAATGGAATGGGGATGCTTGAAGCCAAATCAACCCCGATTCAATGAAAAAGGTAAATCTATTAAATACGAACATCCTCCTTGTACATCGACGCGGGTGTTTTGTTTGCGAGTCAGTTTGCGCCTGTGGCAACAAGTCGCCCAACGTTACAATCAAACCATGCCAGAAAATATCAGCATTACCGAAAATGGGGAAGCTGTGGGTTTTTGGGCGTGGGTAATGGCGAGAAATATACCTATAATTATTTGTGAAGGTGTGAAAAAAGCTGCCGCACTGTTAACCCAAGGGTATGCAGCTATTGGTATTCCTGGAATTACTAGTGGTTATCGCGTCACTAAAGATGAATTTGGTAAAGTTATCAGTCGTCAGTTGATTCCAGACTTAAATGCGATCGCGATCGCCAAACGCACATTTTATATTTGCTTTGATTTTGAAACCCAACCAAACAAAATCGCAGCAGTCAATAACGCTATCTCTCAACTTGGTTTTTTATTTCAAACCCAAAATTGTCCTGTACAAGTGATTGAACTACCAGGAAATGAAAAAGGAGTTGATGAGTTTATCGTAGCCAAAGGTGCAAACGCCTTTGAAAAAATCTATCGCCAAAGTGTTGATTTAGAAATTTATCTGGCTCAAACAAAACCCCACACAGAATTAACTATACCTCCTGCACTCATTCTGAATAGTCGCTATTTAGGAGAAATACCTTTTCCTACTTCTGGATTAGTCGGGATAAAATCTGCGAAAGGTACAGGTAAAACTACAGCACTTCAGACAGTTGTGCAACAGGCAAAAAATCGAAATCAACCTGTTTTATTAATTACTCATAGAATTCAACTTGGTCGATTTTTATGTGAAAAAATTGGTATTAATTGGGGAATTAACAATGAAACCTTAACTCGTAGCGACAGCTTTAAGACTCGCTATCGGTCTAGCCAATCTCTGGGATTATGTATAGATTCTCTGTGGAAGCTTAATCCTGAAGATTGGCAAGGAGCTATATTAATATTAGATGAAGTAGAACAATCCTTATGGCATCTCCTCAATAGTAATACTTGTAAAGAAAAGCGAGTCAAAGTCCTCAAATCTTTCCAACAATTAATTTCTAATATTCTTACAACAGGTGGATTAGTTATTGCTCAGGATGCAGATTTATCTGATGTTTCTTTAGAATATTTACAAGGATTAGCAGGAATTAAATTAACACCTTGGGTAGTCGTTAATCAATGGAAGCCTCAACATGGATGGGATGTGACTTATTATGATTCTCCTAATCCAACTCCACTCATTCATCAACTAGAATTAGATTTGATGGCAGGTAGAAAATGTTATGTAACTACTGATAGTCGTTCTGGACGTTACAGTTGTGAAACAATCGCGAGTTATTTACAACAACGACTGCAAAAATTGCAAAAGCAATTTTCTAAAACTTTAGTCGTCAGTAGTTTAACAACAAACACACCTGGTCACGAAGCAGTTGACTTTATCACATCTATTAATCAAAAAGTGCCAGAATACGATTCTGTTTTTGTCACTCCCAGTTTGGGAACAGGAATTAGTATTGACGTTCAACATTTTGACTGTGTTTATGGTATTTTTCAAGGTGTAATTCCTGACTCCGAAGTCCGACAAGCATTAGCAAGAGTACGGGATGATGTCCCACGAGTCATTTGGTGTGCTAAACGAGGTATCGGTCTGATTGGAAGTGGTAGTACAAATTATCGTTTGCTTTCTTCTTGGTATCAGGAAAATCAAAAAGAAAACTTGGCTTTACTCAGTCCCTTACATAAAATCGATGTAGACTTACCATTAGTTTATGACCCGATTCATTTACGAACTTGGTCGAAATTAGCAGCAAGAGTCAATGCTTCAATTAAACTTTACCGTCAATCAACAAAAGATGGCTTAATTGCTGATGGTCATCAAATTCAGACGCGGAGTAACGCTGTACAAAATAATATAGTCCGTGATTTACGCCTTGCTTTTTTAGCCACTGATCCTAATGATATAGCAACCCGCAGAAGATTAATTATAGAAATAGTTAAAGTCCAAAAAGATTGGTCACAAAGACGCCAAAAAGCCAAAGAAATTAAACGTAAAATTAAAGAAATTAAGCAACATAATCAATTAGCAGCAGCAAAAGCTGTAGCTCATGCTAAAGATATTGATTATGTAGAGTATGACCAACTCATAGCTAAACATTCACTGACAGATGAGGAACGAAATCAAATTCATAAATATATTCTCAGGCAAAGATACAGTATTCCAGTTACACCTCAACTAAAATTATTAGATGAGCAAGGTTATTATGGTCAATTATTAATTCACTATTATCTCACTCATGAAAGTGAATATTTTTGGGTACGAGATCAGCAAGAATGGCAACAACAATTAATTTGGGGTGAAGGTCAAGTTTTCCTGCCAGATTTAAAAACATACACCCTCAAAGTTGAAGCAATGAGAGCTTTAGGAATGCTACAGTTTTTAGAACCTGAACGAGTATTTACTGAAAATGACCCTGATTTAATTATGTTGCAAAATACTGCTATCCAGTGTAGTAAACATATTAAAAGAACACTTGGTATAGATTTAGTCAAGGGTAAACAGTGCGTTTCTGCAATCAAAATACTGAGTAAATTACTAAATTTGTTAGGTTTGAAGTTACAGCGAGTTGAGCAAATATATCAAGTTGATATCAACACTCTCAATGATGGTAGAGATAAAATATTTGCTGTTTGGCATCAAAGAGATCAGTTGATGTTAGCTAATATGAATGACTCTGCTGATGGCAAAGCTATCTTATGGGACATATCTACTCAGACTAAAGGAAGAATCTCTCTCTATGCAGGCTATAAATAAAACTATGTAGTAAGAACGATATGAAATAAGTCTGCAATACTGTACATTCCTACTATAATCGCTCTGATACATTTGGCGATTAGGGAGACAAGGAAGACAAGGAAGACAAGGAAGACAAGGAGGACAAGGAAGACAAGGAAGACAAGGCAATGTCAAATGATAAATGACAACCCCAACTAATAGTTGGCCACAAAGATTTTGACAGGCTAATGGATTTCGTAGTAAGCACCAAGCGTGCTTAAATAAGGACTAAAGTCCACACTACAAACCTATCAGAAATAGTGTGGTGGAGTACTAGTTAGCTTTATTTGTGCCAACTTACTTAGTTGTTTTCCTCTGATTAGGAGGCATATTTGCACTTAAAGCGATAATCATCTACATTTATTGAAACTTTAAATGACTTTGTCAAATCTGCACATAAAATGGAGGTGATTTTGTGATCTTCTTGAAAGAAATATTAATAAATTAAATTTAAATATAGTCAGTGAAAGTGGGAATAATGAAATAAATTAGAAATTTGTAAGTTTTTTTGCAAAATTTACGAAATTTATGCAGTTTAGACTGTATCAGCACAACAAAAGGCAAAATCTAGTCAAGCAATAAGCCGATGAGTGTAACTAGTTACCGACGAATAGTAATTGGGGATGTGCATGGTCACTATGAAGGTTTAATGAGATTGTTAGATGCGATCGCCCCCGCATCAAACGATCAAGTCTACTTTTTAGGAGACCTAATTGATCGTGGCCCACAAAGCGCCCAAGTAGTTGATTTTGTGAAAGACAGTTCCTATCAATGTTTGCTGGGGAATCACGAACAAATGCTGTTGAATGTTCTCACCAAACGCATCCCCACCCCTACAGTACAAGCATGGCTATACAGTGGTGGACAAGCAACGGTATCTAGTTATGAAGAAGCTACAATTCCCCATGATCATCTCGAATGGTTTGATAATTTGCCTACATATATAGATTTAGAGGATGTTTGGTTAGTTCATGCTGGTGTTAACCCTTTCATACCTTTAGAAGCACAAACTGCTGATCAGCTTTGTTGGGTGCGAGATGAATTTCACAGCATTCAAAAACCATACTTTGCCGATAAATTGATGATTATCGGTCATACTATTACTTTTACCTTACCTGGCGTATCTCCTGGTCAATTAGCCCAAGGGGAAGGATGGTTAGATATAGACACTGGTGCTTATCATCCTCGTAGTGGTTGGTTAACAGGATTGGATATTACAAATAATTTGGTTTATCAAGCAAACGTTCTCAAAAATTGCATCCGCATCTCACCTTTGGAAGAAATAGTGACAACCGTTAAACCAGAACAGTTTCATATAAATCGCCGCAATAAGTGTTTGGCTTGATTTAAGCTTCCCATCAGGGAGGAAATAACGCATTCCAAATTATTGGGAAGATATGCAAAATTTGGATGAGGTCGAAAACCCCAATCCAAGATCTAAAAATTTTAAATCTAAAATTGCTTCAAGACCTAAGCAGGGCTTGGATATTAGTTTTATATGTAGAATTATCTAAACCATCGTTGCCATCGCTTGGTTGAGTATTGATAGCCTTTTTAATACTATTAATGCGATCGCCTGTGCCTGGGTGAGTACTCAAGAATGTTGGTACAGAACCCTTTTTGACTAGCTTTTGCATAAACGAAACCATCGCTGCTTGACTGTAACCAGTACGTGTCAAAGTTCTTAATCCTCTTTTATCAGCATCAAATTCGTGGTTTCGACTACCTGGTAGGTTACGCGCTAACTGATAACCAATTTGTATGGCTCGATTGCGATCTAAACCAGCTGCTGTTAACAAACCTGCGTCAAGTGCCTTTTGGCGCATCTGCTTGACTAGGTGTCTACCGCCAATATGACCAATTTCATGGGCGATGACGCTTGCTAGTTCCGCTTCATTTTCAGCAGTTTCGATTAAACCTGTATTTAAATATACAAACCCCCCAAGAGTAGCAAAAGCATTAATCTTATCATCGTCAATAACTTGGAAAGTAAAAGGAAGATTGGGGCGATCACTATTTGCTACCAATCGCTGACCAATTTGTTGCACATAACGATTAATATTTGCGTCGCGGTACAATCGAACGTCACTGTCTAGCAGTTGTTGATTGATTTGTTTACCAATCTCAACTTCCTGGCGATCGGACATATTAGAAAGTTGAAGTGCTTGCACTCCTTGAAAAATCAGAGGTATCCAATCAAAAGCTTGAGATGGTAGGGCGCTACTCAAACAAATACTCAGCGCCATCAGCACCGAAATTAATGGATAAAACAAACGACGTCGAAAAACAGTGTAATAGATATATAAGCTTTCCCTATGATTCATAATTCGGTCTGAAAAAACTTTAGGAAGAACGTAAAAATAACAGACGCAAGCAAGATATAACAAGTTGCATTTAACATCTCTTATGCAGATGTCACGAGCAGACTTGACTATAATGCAGTTTTAAACGATTGTTTTTGGCAGCAGCAACTAAAAACAGCGATTATGATAAACTGTCGCATGTCAAAACACAAGCAAGCAGGAGGGAAAATACACAACTCAAAAGTCAAAAGCCTGCTCTTGGATGAAACGAAGAATCAAAAGGAGTCACTGCGCCCTTGGGGCTTCTTCTCATCCTAGCTAGCATGTGGCGTTACATTGTCAAATTTAGCATTCAAAAGTCAAAAATTGAATTTAGGAAAATTTCAGTTATGGCTATTTTAGATTCCAAAGGTCGTTTATTTGGTAAATTTAATGTCCTTGATATCGGTGCTGGGCTGGTAATTTTACTAGTTATATTCGGCATCTTTTTCTTCCCTGGTACTACTGGTTCTGTTGCTCAAGTAGGTTCTAAAACAGTACCCATTGAAGTAGATTTGGTTGTTCGAGGATTAAATGTACGTGATCCTGAACAGTTATACAATCAAGGATTTAAAAAAGGTGGTAAAACAAATGTTATTATCCGTAATCAACCCCACGGGAAGATTGATATCAAATCTCTTCAAACATTACCTAAAACTGTGCTTGTTCCTCAGCCAGATGGTACTGTTAAAGAATTACCAGATCCCAAATCAAACAGTTTTAATACAGACATGTTATTGACTTTGGAAGGTAAAGCCCAGGTCACTGAAAATGGCCCAGTTCTAGGTAACAGTAAAGTCAAAATAGGGATGCCATTTGAGTTGGAAGGCTTTAATTACAACTTCAATGCCAGTGTGATAGATGTACGAATTAAAGATAAATCATAGGACAGCTTTGCATTAATTCGTAGTGATTTAAAACGCAGAAGGACGCAAAGGTAAACGCAGAGGAACGCAGAGTCTTGGTACCAAATTTTCGTCATGAATTTATGCAATTTTGTACTTATACCAATTCAATTAATGATTGGAACACATCTTTGGTTCAAGACGCGATTCATCGCGTCTCTACAATATGGTCTGTCACATTCTTTTTTCAAATTGGTATTAGCTAAAAAATGATCGCTTGACCTCACCCCCTAGTCCCTTCTTAGCTGGTAGGGAAGGGGGAATTTTTATTTGTGAACAACCAACTCTCCAACTTCTTGTAGACACCCGTAGGGTGGCTTTCCGGAGGGTATAAGTTGGGGATCTACCCCTCTCAATTTCCACAACTAATTTAGGATTACTATATATGCTCTTTATGGTTTGTTAATATTAATAATGAAAAAACTATTTACACTTTTTAACGAAGAACGTCAGCAACTCCAAACTGAGATTGACAAGGTGACTAATGTTGAGCAGGTGGTGAAGTTGGTGCAAAACCGAATTGATCATCTGGAAAAAATTTATATAGGTGAGCTAAATATGGCTCAAGTACGTTCGGCTGCTTTTTTCTTGGATGCATTGCGCCAGTCGATCGCTACTCTCACAGCTGCTAACCAGATTCAAGTCACTCTCCCAGAGTCAAAGCAAGTTACTAACCAAATTACCAAGTTGTCTCCTAACAGATTAATCCTGAAACTGCTGAAGACACTTCTTTATGTAGGTATATTAGCTTGGTTATTTTATCTAACAGAAACTAGCCCTGGAGCGTGGATGGGTATTTTGCTCGCTTCTGTGCTAATAGGATTAGAAGTTGTCTTGCAACTCGATAAAGATAAACAGGAAAATAATTCAAATTTTGCTGAGTTAAAAGAATTACCTCAATCGGTGCTAAAAATTGATAGCAAAATTCTTTTAGATAATCTGGGTGATGCTCTCAACACAATAGACTTAGCAGTCGCTAGAGTTGAACAAGGGAATCAATCTTTAGACGATCGCGCAATTGAAGAACTACCAGAACTATTAAATTTTCTGCAAAGACTTATAGGCGCATCATTTCTAGATAAACCCCAAATGATGCTGGAATTAACTAAACTTTTGCCCCAGATTTTAATGGAGCAAGGAATTCGTACTCAAATTTACCAACCAAAAGACCCCAAGAGCGATCGCGAATATTTTGATTTTGAGCCAAGTATTGACCCCGACACTAAGGATTTTGTGACTATTACACCTGCTTTGCTCAAGGGCGATCGCTTGCTCAGACGTGGTCGGGTAATTGAACCAGCCTATTCCCAGGCTAGAGAATAGGGAGACAGGGGAGAAAAGGGGGACAAGGAGGACAAGGGAGATAAGGGAGACAAGGGGAAAAATTTATATTAGTTGCAGGAGTTTTTGGAGTTACCTAAGAATAGATAAAAATATGGAAATTTTAGAAACAATAGGTTTTGATTTGGGACATGGTGAAACGGCTGTTGCCAAAGCCATTGTGGAGAGTATTGAACCTCCCCAAATGTTGGAAATTAATAATAAGAAAAACCAAATTACGGCTCTTGGTTGGCATCCCGAGCTTGGTTATCTTGTGGGAGAACAAGCATTAATCCAAGCAGGCGTGACTCAACTAGAAATCTCTTTTAAGCAAAAACCAAATCATGATCTAAATTATAGGAAAACAATTAGTACTTTTGTTGCCACCTACTACCGTCTTTTGCAAGCAAGCAAACAAATTGAGGGTGGAGAAAATAGCTATTTTTATGTTGGTTGTCCTTCTGGATGGTCAATGAGCGATCGCAAAGAATATCAAAAGCTACTACAAACAGCTGGCATTTCCCAATTGTATGTTGTACCAGAATCACGGGCTGCTTTTATGCAAGCCAAAGAAGCCGGAAAATTGGAGTATGAAAAACTGAAATCATCGGTACTAATTGTTGATATTGGTTCTTCTACTACTGATTTTACTTTAGTTAAAAGCTTACATGAAATTCCTGTAGATTTTGGTAGTAATGCTTTAGGAGCGTCTTTAATTGATCGCGCTATTTTTGAACGAACTCTCGCAAAACACGAGCAAAAAGCGTTACTCGAAAAAGTATTTCATGAATACCCACACCATCAAGCTCGTTGTGAACTTGCTTGTCGCAAAGCCAAAGAAAATTATTTTTCTAACGAACAACTATACAGTGATTCTCAATCTTTTGCTCGTGGCTTTGAGTCGATCAATGAACAGATTTATTTCATTCCCCAAGTCAACAAATTGATGATGGAGGAAATCTTGAACCAACCTTTATCTGAACTGGGGCAAAATAGTTGGATGCAATCATTTTGCGCCGCAGTCAATGAAGCAAAACAAAAGCTAAATCAACAAAATATTGTGCCGCAACTTTTACTGATGACTGGTGGTGCGTCTCGGATGCAGTTTACCCATCAAATTTGTCAGGAAATTTTTCCTGAACCCCAAACCCTGCTGCGTCCTGACCCAGAACCAGAACGATGTATTGCTTTGGGTTTGGCGCGAGTCGGAAGATGGGATTTGCGTGCATCTGCTTTCAGACAAGAAGTCAATAAATTATTTGAATCACAAAAGCTGAAAAATTTGATTGAGAGACATATTCCTGAGTTAGTCGAATTATTAACCAAGCCACTAGCAGATAATTTGATTGAAAGTGCTGTCATAACCAGTATTAAGGATTGGCAAAAAAACCAAATCCGAACTTTGGCTGATTTGGAAATATCTATGAAGGATAGAGCAGAACAATGGTTAAAAAGCGATCGCGCTCAACAAATCATCAATCATCAATGCATTAGTTGGTTTAATCAGAAAATTCAACCAGATTTAGCCACAGAAACCGATCCGATTTGTCGTCAGTTTCATATACCCAGAAGCAGTTTAAGGTTTGAGGAAGGGATTGATCCAGCTTTTGTCAACCCAGACTTACGCATCGGTGATGCAATCCTGGCTGAAACAGTTGCATTTATCATTAATGTGGTAATTGGTGGAGGTACTCTCGCCAGCATCATTACTCTTATCCTCACCGGACACTTTACCTGGCCGATTGCTTTAGTATATGGCGCTTCGGTGATGGCAGCAGGCATGGAATTAAATCGTCAGGGTGTTAAAGAAGCAATCAAGACAAATGTCGATGTTCCCGGTTGGATGCGTCCTAGTTTTTTAAATGACAAGAAAATCAATGATATTTGTAAGCAAATTCAGCCAGAGTTAGAGAAAGTGTTGCAAGAACAACTGATAGCAAATCAAGAAGCTTTTGAGCAATTAATTGGCAAAGTTGAGCAAGGTTTGCAGAAAGCTCTTGCTACAAAGGTTCAAGAGGCAGTTATTTTAATTCAATAATATTAAGCTAATTTTTATCTGTATCGGTGGAATGATGTTTTTAATCACAAATAGTTGCGAAAATATGCAACAAAATAATTTGTTTTTCAATGACTGATCTAACTTTACCTAAACCGATAAAACACATTCTAGATACACATAACGAGCCAGATTCTGTATTTGCTGCCTTACTTCCAGCGCTTGGGGAAGTATTACAATGCGATCGCTGTTTCCTTTTTCTGAGAAATCCTGAAACTAAGTTTGGGAAAGTTGCTTATTGTTGGCGACGCAATCAAGAGATTCCAGAAATTTTAGACTCTGACTGGAAATTAGAGCCAGATTCATTACCAAAAGAAGATCCTTTATATGCAGCCGCACTGCGAACCGATCCTTCTGTTTATGTCGAAGATGTGGAAACTGCAAGTCCAGAAGTTGTCAACAAAGAATTTGAACGCAAACATTTTGGACACCGAGCATTAATTCATGCTCACTTGTGTCAAGACGGTCAATTATGGGGTATTTTACAACCAGAAATTTTAGATCAAAAGCGAGTTTGGTCAATATTTGATCGCGCCGTGATTACTCAACTTGAAACCAAACTCACACCCTTGGCAGTTGCTTACATTCAAGTTTTTGCATCTAGCGACTAGAAGTCGCAGCTAAACAGACAAAACCCTACTACACGGGTTAAAAGCCTTGATTTTCCGTTAGTCCGCGTCGGCGGACTTATACCAATTTGAAAAAAGAATGCGACAGATAAATTTTGTAGAGACGCGATATATCGCGTCTTATATTCTGAATGTGTTGCAAACATTTTTTGAATCGGTATTAGTTTGTATAGCCGCGACTTCTAGTCGCCCCGTCAGAGGGGATTCCCACATCCACCACAGTATATGTTAGTAACAAAGTTACGATAACCGCAATTACAGATAATATAGTTATTCCTATTACTTAATAATTTTTCTCCAATATCAAAAGCCTGTTTTTGTATCTCTAAAAAGTCGTTAATATTATTTAAAAAATTTTTTGAATACACTTCAAATGCTTGATAAGAAGTTACTAAGTTTTCACTAGCCTCTAACTTTTTTTTTAATAATTCTGATGAAGAAGTATTTTTATTAAAATTATTCAAAGCTCGAAGGTAATCTTTTCTTCCTTTGTCTAGGTTGAACCTAAGTTGTTTTACTTGTGGTAAATGTTGGGAATATAAGGTTAAAGGGTTGAAAAGATTTCCTTGTCGATGTAATTTTCCCGCTGCCTCTAAGTTTGCTCTTAGATCCCAGGAGTAACTTTTAAATTCTTTTTCAATAAAAATATTTATATCTAGTCCAGCTAGTTCTATTAAAGTTTTTCCTGCATTAATTACGTCTTTCTTCAAATAATGACAAGTTGCCAATCCTAAATAAGCATTTATTGTGTTTTTTGTTACTTTGATTTTTTCAAAAGAAACTGCTTTATTAAAACAAAGTAGAGCATGATTTAAATAACTATCTACGTCAGCCGCATTTTCCGCTTGTTTGAGAAAGCGAATACCAGCAGCCAATTCAACATTTTTTAGTTGCTCTATTTCATATCTTAACGAATCTAACTTGCTGTCAATTGATTCTATTATTCCCAACAACTCTGCTATTTTCATGGTTAAAGTCATAGCAGGTTTAACAGCAGAAAAAAGAGTTTGAATTTCTACTATCACAAGATTAATTTTTTATTACTACTTTATATAGTATGAACTAGTTATTTTTTAAAGTCTATATGAATCTATCTTTAGATAGATGATAAATTTGTTATCATATCAATAAGAAATAGCCTAAATTATATAACTACAACAAAACAAAAATACATTTCGTACTATCACTACAATCTGTATTCAATTTCTAAAACCTAATTTTTGTAGAGATACAATTTTTTATAAACTAACTTGCTTCACAGTTTGAGCGATCGCTTCAATTAATTCTTCTGGTTCAACAGGTTTGGAAATATGCAACTGAAATCCTATTTGCAAAGCTTGCTGTTGATTCATCTCTCCAGCATAGGCTGTTAGAGCGATCGCTGGAATCTCACCGCCTTGTTCTGGTGACATCGTTCTAATCTGACGTAACAAAGTATAGCCGTCGATTTCAGGCATACCAATATCAGCAAGCAAGATGTCGGGTTTAGTTTGATGGAATATTTGTAGCGCCTCTTGTGCAGAAGTTGCGGAGAAAACGACAGCACCTGCTTGTTCGAGGATGAAAGCGACTAATTCTAAATTGTCAACTTCGTCATCTACCGCGAGAATTTCAATTCCTTGTAAAGTCAGTGTATCTTGAGTCACTACTTCCTCCTGTGGTGTGGAAGTTTGCACTGGTAAAAGCGGTAGCCTAACTGTAAAAGTGGCTCCTTGTCCTTCTCCAGGACTCGCAGCAGTGACAGTTCCTCCATGTAGTTCAACAATGTGCCGGACAATTGCTAGTCCCAGTCCTAAACCGCCAAAAGTGCGAGTGATACTACTATCAGCTTGACGAAAGTAATCAAAGACATAGGGCAAAAATTCAGAATTGATACCTTTGCCATTATCTTTAACTTGAATTTGAGTAGATAAATCACTTGTCTCTAATCTAACTTCGACCTTTCCTCCTCTGGGAGTGAATTTAACTGCATTTGTCAGCAAGTTCCAGACAACCTGCTGCAAACGAGCTGTATCACCTAAAACATTCCCCACATCCGATGCAAAGCTAGTTTGAATTTGAATGGCTTTGGCTTCGGCTGCCAAACGTACTGTTTCAATCGCTGCTTTGATGGTCGATTTTAGATCAACAGGACAAGAATTTAAACTCAGCTTTCCTTGTAAAATGCGAGAAATATCGAGCAAGTCTTCAATCAGTTGCACTTGTAACTTAGTATTGCGTTCAATCGTCTCGAGCGCAAGTGCTGTTTTGTTGGCATTGAGTTTGCCGCTTCGTAGCAATTTAGCCCAGCCTAGAATTGGATTTAGGGGTGTTCGCAGTTCGTGAGAGAGGACTGCAAGAAATTCGTCTTTTGTCCGGTTGGCAGCTTCGGCTGTGGCTCTGGCTTGTTTTTCGGCTTCGTAAAGTTTAGCACGAGCGATCGCCCCGGCAGCTTGTTGCAATAAAGCCAAGATAAAGGCGTGATCATCTTCGCTCAGGACGAAATATTGACTAAAGCAGAGGGAAATTCCTCCCACTGCGCGACCCTCGATCATCAAGGGTAAGGAAATCCAAGCAGCATAACTATAGCCAGCATAAGCATCTGCAAGGTGAGGATAGCGAGCCATTCGCTTCTCTCTCGACTCTTCCCAAACTGGTTGTCCAGTCCGGACCGCATCTGACAGAGGATTTGATGATGCAATGGGAAACCGATGCCATGTTTTGACCAGATGTGATTGAAAACCAACAGAGTGAATGATTTCCAGTTCGGTGTTATTTTCACATACTATTGCCACCAGAACAGCAGCAGCATTGAGAACAGCTATACTTTGTTCCGAAATCACTTCTGCTACTTGAGTTGGTGTGAGTGATTCCGAAAGAGCAGCCGTAACCGACTGAAGACGAGCAGTACGATCAGCAGTTTGTTCGGCTTGTTGGCGTGCTTGTTCTGCTTGTTGATAAAGTTGGGCGTTGGTAATAGCTAAAGCTGCTCGGTCTGCTAAGTCTTGCAGAAAGTTTTGCTCGTTTAAAGTATAGGGATTTCCGGGGTGATTGCGTGAGACACCAATTGTACCAATTACGTGACCTCTGGCTCTGAGGGGAACAAGCAAAATACTATGGATCTCAAAGTGTTGCCGATAGGATTGGTATGCTGGCTGAACAAAAGGCTGAAGTTCCTCTGGAGAGATAATCGGGATGAGCAGTGGTTGTCCGGTTTCCAGGACTCGTGCATATAATCCGTCTTTAGCAGGCTGGGGAACAGCATTCAACAAATCAGACACAAAAGCATTTATATCTGGATCAATGTGATGGATTGCAGCTGCATTTAACCACTGACCATCCTCAGAGAGTAGACGAATAGTACAACCGTCCCCAATTAGTTCAGTAATGCGTTTGCTAATCATTTCTAGCAAACTCTCAAATTCTAAAATGTTCTCAGCAAATGCTTGACCGATTTGGGCTAGTGTTTGCGATCGCCTGGTAGAATGACGCATTAACTCTTCGGCTTGTTTGCGATCGCTAATATCAACTGACACTCCAATGACTCGCTCTGGCTCACCTTCCCAATTGTGATAAACTTTACCTTGACTATTAAGCCAGCGAATTTTACCATCGGGACTCACTACCCGATATTCCAGGATATAGGGAACTTCGCCAGCGATCGCGCGAATCCTGGTTTCGGTAAAATACTCTCGATCATCTCGGTGAACAATATTAATAAACTCATCATTTGATCCAGATTGGATTCCCCAAATAGCATTTGCTAGTTCAGAGCAAACCACCCATTGACTTTTCAGATCTATTTCCCAAACAATCATTTGAGCCGCAGCAAGTGCCAATCGCCAACGCTCTTCACTTTGGCGCAATGCCAACTCAACCCGTTTATAATCGGTGACATCCCGTGTGATGCCCAACAAAGATTCTACCGAACCATCACTGGCAAATTCAGGCATCATTCGAGTTTGGTAATAACGAATTCCATCTGGTGCGGGAAAATCAAATTCAAATCGACACTCTTGTCCACTCACAAAACTTGCTCGCATATAGTTTTGCCAGAGCCTGCAAACCTCTTGTGGGACTCCCATTTCATCATGAGTTTTGCCAATATAGGCGCTAGCAGGTAAACCTGTTGATCGTTCCACGGACGGACTCACATAAACGTGGCGCAAGTTTTGATCAAAGCGAGCAATGATGTCAGGTGCATTTTCAGCCAAAGTCTTGAACTGTTGCTCTCGGCGTCGGAGTTCTGTTTCTAAATGTTGGCGCTCAAAGTTTGACTCACACGATAACTGCAAAGCTTGAATTGTTTGTTGCTGTTCAAGAATCGTCTCTTGCAGATCTGCATTAGCTTGATGTAGTTCAGCTAATCTACTGTTATCTGATTGTGGTGTCTCCTCTTCTTGCTGATAATTGCTGAGTTGATCGTCACATAACTCAGACACCAAACTACGAGCGTAATGTTCTACTAGTTCCGAACGGGAAATACCCTGTTTGTTAGCTTGCTGTTTGAGAATTTGCCAAGCTGTTTTAGTCAGCGATAGGTTAACTGGCTGTTTCGGCTCACTATCCCAATTTTTGATAAATTTGCCCCTTTGATCACGCTTCATGAAGGCACTGCCCGTATACCTATATGGCTAATTTTATTTAATCTGACTATAGTTACTTCAAGTATCTACCGTAAGAATGAGGAAAAATCAGGTAAATATAAATTTATCGATTTGTAAATTATGTTTTAAAAGGCAACCATCGATACCACAAATAAATTGAAAATTGAGAGGTAAGATCCCCGACTTCTTTAAGAAGTCGGGGATCTTGATATCATTTACAAAATATATGAACATCATTACTTATAGTCCGGCTTACACAATTGTGCCTACTTATGAATGTTTTAATCGCTGTACTTATTGCAACTTTCGTACAGATCCAGGTCAAAGTCCTTGGTTGACAATCACAGCAGCAGAAAAGATTTTGAAACAACTTAAAAATCAAAATGTTTGTGAAATTCTCATCCTCAGTGGAGAAGTTCATCCTCAATCATCACGGCGTTTAGAATGGTTTCAGCGCATTTATAATTTGTGTGAATTAGCATTAGAGATGGGTTTTTTACCACATACAAATGCTGGCCCATTGAGTTTTACAGAAATGCAAAAACTTAAGCAGGTAAATGTTTCTATGGGGTTGATGTTAGAACAATTAACCCCAGATTTATTAGAAACTGTACACAAACATGCGCCGAGTAAATTACCAGATGTAAGACTGCAACAATTAGAATGGGCTGGAGAATTAAAAATACCATTTACAACAGGTTTATTGTTGGGAATTGGAGAAACAGAAAATGATTGGTGGGAAACTTTGGCAGCGATCGCCAACTTGCATCAGCGTTATCATCACATTCAAGAAGTAATTCTGCAACCCCATAGTCCTGGTAATCAGCAAAGCTTTAATGCACCACCATTTGATCCGAATCAGCTACCAGAAGTAATTTGCCAAGCACGTCAAATTTTACCATCAGATATTACGATTCAAATTCCACCAAATTTAGTTAAAGATCAGCAATGGTTACTCGCATGTATAGAAGCTGGCGCGAGAGATTTAGGTGGAATTGGCCCCAAAGATGAAGTAAATCCTGATTATCCTCATATTCAAGAGCAGGAATTAAGAGAAATTTTACAGCCTGCGGGATGGGAATTAGTGCCAAGGTTACCAATTTATCCACAATTTGATACTTGGTTGTCGGAGGAATTGCAAACACTGGTGAAGCAGTGGCGAAAATCTCATCTTGGTAAAGGAGTAGGGTGCGTTATGGACGGAACGTCCTAACGCACCGAAAATCTGGGATGGTGCGTTGTGCTGCGCGACAACACACGCTACAAAACTAATCCTGTTAGAGACTTAAGCATCGACCTGCATTGTTAATGTATCGACCTGCATTGTTAATGTATCGGCTTGCATTGTTAATGCATCGGCTTACATTACTAATGTATCAGCTTACATTGTTAATGCATCAACTTACATTACTAATGCAGCTAGCAAATCAGGGATGACACCACTGACCGAATGATGTTTAGTCATTCCACCAGATGTAGTAGACGCAAAATATTGCGTCTCTACAACTTCTGAAGGGTTGCGAGGGGACAGATCCCCGACTTTTTTAAAAAGTCGGGGATCTCGCAGGTCATCAAAATTAATGTGGTGGACTACTTGATTTATAAGGCTGCTGCTTTCTTCCTCTCCAGCATTTAACCCTCTATAATCTCGTTAGTATGAAAAACATGGCTATATTTATTACCTATGCTTGATAGTAACGACTTATTAACAAACCTATACAATGCTTTTAACCCCTTTGAACCTTTACCCGCAGGTGATCCAAAATACGTGGATTGTCAGGAAGTCAGGGGAGATGCGGATATTTTAAACGAGTTGGGAAATCGGATGCAACGGGCAAGCACCAATACTTATCAGTTGTATTCTGGACACAGGGGTGCAGGCAAATCTACGGAATTGCTGAGGTTAAAACAATTTTTAGAGAACCGACAATTTTATGTGGTGTATTTTGCTGCTGATGAAGAAGATATCGACTCTGAAGATGCCCAATATACAGATATTCTCCTCGCTTGTACCCGTCGCCTCCTGAAAGATTTATACACAATAGCCAAGCCTGCTCCGGTGTTGAACTGGCTTAAAGAACGCTGGCAAGAATTGAAAGATTTGGTGCAAACTCCTATAGAATTTGAAAACATGGCAGTGGAAGCACAAATCTCTCAATTTGCCAAACTCACAGCAAATTTAAGAGCAGTTCCCGAATTACGTCAAGAAATTCGCAAAAAAGTTAATCCTCACACTGTCACCTTAATTAAGGTGTTGAATGAATTTTTGCAGGATGCGAAAAATAATTTACCTAACGGCAAAACTCAACTGGCGCTAATTGTTGATAATTTAGACCGGATGGTGTTAGTGAAAGATGGAGACAACACCAATCATGAGGAAGTTTTTTTAGACCGCAGCGAACAACTCAAAGGTTTAGATTGCCATTTAATTTATACTGCACCTATTTCTATGTTGTACTCTAAACGGGCAACAGATATCAGAGATATTTACGGTGAATGCTTGATTTTACCGATGATTATGGTCAAGACTATCAAAGGAGAAACGTACGAGCCAGGACTGAAGAAAGTTAAAGAAGTGATTTGCAAGCGAATCCGACAAATTACACCGGAATTATCAATAGAAAACGAAATTTTTGATAGTCAACAAACCTTAGATAAACTCTGTTTGATGAGTGGAGGGCATGTTAGGAATTTGTTATTGTTAACTCAAGATGCGATTGGACGTGCAGATGAGTTACCAATCACAGAAAAAGAAGCGCGTCGAGCAATTACTCAAGCTAGAGATACCTATCGCCGCGCAGTAGAAGATAATCAATGGGATATATTGGCAAAAGTATCGCATTCTAAGCAAATTCGTAATGATGATCAGTATCGCAGCTTAATGTACAATCGTTGTCTTTTAGAATATCGCTATTTAGATCATGAGGGAGAAATGCAACGCTGGTATGATATTCACCCACTAATTGAAGGAATTGCAGAATTTAAAGAAGCTGTGGCAAAACTTCCATGAATTCAAATGTAGATGATTGGGATGAAGATTTACCCCCAGAACCAGAAGAAGTTTATCAAGACTTGGTTCGGGCATTAAAGCGAAAATCAGGATTTGGTTTATATTTTGTACAATGTACACCTGTGGAAGCAGACCGTTTAATTGCCAAACTTCCCCAAGATATTCCGCAAAAGCATATAGAAGTTTTGCCCTTGGTTGAAGCGATTGACAATTTATATCAGCGAGTAGCTGAGTTTATTAAAGATAAACAAGTTGATATTTTATTGATTAAAGGACTGGAATATTCTTTATATAAATATGAGAAAAGAACTTTTGGCGAAATTACCGAAAGCAAATTTAGCAATTTAACCAGTGTCCCGCATATTTTAAATAATCTAAATCAACAACGAGAACGGTTTCGAGATGATTTTTCGATTTGCTTTGTTTTTCTTTTGCGCTCCTTTTCAATCAACTATTTAATTCATCGTGCCCCAGATTTTTTTGACTGGCGTTCTGGAGTATTTGAATTACCTACAACACCAGAGTTGCTTGAACAGGAATCAAATCGTTTGATATTAGAAGGAGATTATGGGGAGTATTTGAAACTTACTCAAGAACAAAAGATTGAAAAAATTTTAGAGATCCAAGAAGTACTTCAAGATAAATATCAAAAAGATAAGAATAGAACTAGTTTATTATTTAAACTTGGAAATTTGTTTGTTGCTGCCAACGAATATCAAGCAAGCATACAATTCTACGATGAAGCAGTAAAACTGCAACCAGATTACTACAAAGCTTGGTACAATCGGGGTCTTGCACTCCAGTATTTAGGCCATTTTGAGGATTCTTTCAATTGTTTTGAAGAAGCTTTGAATATTAAACCTGAATTTGATTCAGCTTGGAACAACCGAGGGGTTGTGCTATGTGATCACCTGCAACGGTATGAAGACGCGCTCACATCTTTCGAGCAAGCTGTGTACATCAACCCAGAATTACATGATGGTTGGATTAACCAGGGTATCGCACTGTTTAAGTTAGGACGGTTTGAGCAAGCAATTGGCAGTTTAGACAGGTTGCTCAAAATGAAACCTCCTGTCCCCAAAGCTAAAGCTCCAATTGCTCGTAAAGTGCTAAATACCTGTAAAAAAGCTAATAAGGTCATATCAGGTAACAAAACTCTCGAAAATTTCCACGTTAAGTACAAGCTGGAAACCCTATTATCTGGTGTAGTCTGCTATAACGAAGATCATTTCATTCCTTATTTAGTAAAAACACCTCAGCATGAACAATATAATTTTTCCGCAATAGAAGTAACTCAATATTGGCACAAGCGGCTGGAAGTTGAGTGTCCAGAACAACCCACAGCTACTAAAGAAAGTATTGTTCGCTGGCTATTAGGCAGCAATCAACAACGATTTGAAGATCCAAAACAATCAGATATTCTCAAACAAGCAATGGAATATCGATGGAATATTTTAAATTGTCGTTATTTGGGGAAAGGACGAGAAGTAGGTTATAAGAATTTACTGACTAGGTTGGGAAGTCTAGTCACATTACGAAATAAAATTCAGACATGGCTGGCTCTGAGTCGCGATCGCCAACGCTCAGTTTTGGATGTCTTGCAAGAAGTCATTCAAGAACTGCTGCAAAGCGATAACTACATGCAACAGCAAATGGCTTTTATTTCGGAATTTACCACCGATCCGCGCTTACAGAGCGCCCTGTTATTTGCCAGTGTAGAAGAATATTGCCTGCGACCAGTACGTAATCAACCTCTGCTAATTTATAGATTTGTCAATTATTTACGTCGTACCCAGCGTGGTGGCTTAACTCAAGTACCTGGTGGCAACTTGATTCAGTTACTTTCCGAAGACGTTCTCACAGAAAACTTGTCTGAAGATACCCTCACAGAAAACATAGAAAGTGCAAGGAACCTGCTAGATAATCAAGCAATTACAGAATATCAAGACGAGGTGGTTGCACAAGAGCAAGAGTCTGTTTTAGGTTTGGTAAGACAAGAATTTGAAAATTATTTAGCAGAACAACTTGGACAAGAAGCAGTAAATTGGTTACGGCTATACTTACAAGGTCAATCCCAAGATGCTATAGCCAAAAAATTAGGTAAGCCAATCAATGTAATTTATCAGTTCCGAAAAAAAGTTAGCTACCACGCGGTACATGTGTTTGCTCTCAAAGACAAACCAGAACTAGTCGAATTCTGGCTAAAAACATCATTAAAAGAGCATAATTTGGGACTGACACCAAATCAACTTCAGCAATTGCATGAAAAACTGACCCCGACTCAGCTACAGGTTCTAGAACTACGACGAGCAGGCAACAGTATAGAAGATATAGCGAAAAAATTAAAACTCAAAACCCATCAAGCAATGGGTGAATGGACTAAAGTCTACTTGATAGCTCAAACTTTAAGAAATCAGGAATAAAATATAGTAAAGATGCACTTACCCTCAAATAGCTACTGTTGACTGGAAAATCTTCTCGGAATGCGATCGCATCCTACGACCAAGCTGTGGAAATTAAACCTGACTACCACCAAGCTTGGTACAACAAAGCTTGCTGCTATGCACTGCAAGGAAATATTGAACAAGTAATTGAAAACTTGCAAAAAGCAATTAGTCTTAATCCCGAATATCGAGAAAAGGCAAAAACTGACTCTGATTTTGATGCTATTCGCGATGACGAGCGATTTCAAGCACTAATTCAACGAGAGGAATTATGAATATTGAACAAGCAGTATTAGATAGTCTGCGGATACTCCCAAATGAAAAACAACAGGAAGTACTAGATTTTGTCGAATTTCTCGTGCAAAAATCAGGACAGCTAAAGCAAGTAACCAACAAAGCTTCAAATGCTACTGTTTCATCAACAATCCGAGAAGAAAAACAATTATCTTTGCAAGAAATTGCTAGGCTTCTCGTCGAGGAAAGACATAAAGTACTAGCACCTTATATAGATTCAACAGTTGAAGATTTTTTCAAACATCCAGAATTAACAGAGTTTTCTGTTTTACATGTATAGTATGGTGCGTTGCGCTGCGCGACAACACACCCTACGGGAGCTATCACGCACCATGTTATCTGACGCCTGCATTGTTAATGCGTCGACCTACATTATTAATGCATCGACCTGCATTATTAATGCATCGGCTTACATTGTTAATGCATCGACCTGCATTGTTAATGTATCGGCTTACATTGTTAATGCATCGACCTGCATTATTAATGCATCGGCTTACATTATTAATGCATCGACCTGCATTGTTAATGTATCGGCTTGCATTGTTAATGCAGCTAGCAAATTAGGAGTGACACCGCTCATTGAATGATTTTTCGTCATTCCACCAGATGTAGAGACGCAAAATTTTGCGTCTCTACAAGTTCTCAAGGGTTGCGAGGGGAAAGATCCCCGACTTTTTTAAAAAAGTCGGGGATCTCGCAGTCGATCAAAATTAATGTGGTGAACCACTAGCGGGTCATTTGGCACGCTTATAGCCATTGAAAGAAGCTAGTGGCATAGTAAAAGTATGAACAATTGAGTTTACGGAGAGTAATGTAGATAGTCTTGCTGAATGATTGGACAAATTTTGTCTTCCGGCTTCGTTGATACACTGTGCCATTCTGAAACTAATTCTTGGAGTTCGCCTCGTAAAGTCAACAATTGCTCAATTTGATAGTCAATTTCGGAGATTTTATCTTGTAATTTGTGTTGAATTTCGTCACAGGCGGGTTTACCACCGTCGTAAACTTGGAGGATTTCGCTAATTTCTTGCAAACTCAAACCAAGGCTTTGAGCGCGTTTAATAAATGACAAACGTTTGAGGACGTCAAAGGAAAACTGTCGGAAACCTCCCTCTGTGCGTCCTGATGACTGGATAAGACCAAAGCTTTCATAATAGCGAATGGTTCTAATTGGAACTCCGCTTAAAGCTGTTACCTGACCAATTAACAGCATATTCTTTCTAATTTTTATACAGCTTTATTACTAATTTACATAATTTATGTATCTATTGATAGTCGTTTTTACATTTATTGTGGTTATTTATATCTATGGATCAATCTAGATTAACGATGAGACTGTTGGATTATTGAGAAATATATTAACAAAATAAGTTACAGAAAAAGAAGTGGCAGAGCCACTTCTAAGTAATTCCCAGGTAGAACCTGAAAACAGTATAGCGGTCATAAGAAATATAAATAGTATAAAGTAACACTTATTAACTTATATGTTAGTTTTTGTTAATTTTGCAAGTACAAAAAATAACATATAAGACATATATGACAGCGTTTTTTATTGATAATATTACTTTTATCTATGCTAAAAAGAGGCACTGATCACTAGGAGCTATAGGAATCTGTCTAGGAGTTATGAAAATTGAGAGAGCAAGATCCCCGACTTCTTCAAGAAGTCGGGGATCTTGTCATTTACCAATGATTAACAGGTTATTTATTAAAGTAAAAATAGACTAACTGTAGGGTGTGGTAGGCGCGTATTTTGCTCTAGTTTTTCACGAAAAACGCTTAATTTACCACAATATCACATGGTGCGTTAGGCTGAAGCCATAATGCACCCTACTCAAAGCTATAGAAACTTCTCAAGTAGTGGATTAAATAAAAGTTGTAAATAAAAAGCAGAGATTACCCTCGTCAAGAGCTAGCTTGACACACCTGAAATTCGACATTAGTGCATGACTAAATTCTAGTCTTCTTATGGATTTTCTAAACATCAAAAAGTGATTAAAAAAAGCTTATGAATTGGCTGTATTGATACTAAAAATAGTTTTTATGTAAACTTTAATTGTTTATTTTTAGCAAAGATTAACTTTGTTTTAGAAAGCTAATAATTATGGCTTTAGCTGGTTAAATTAAACTATTGTTAGATTCCCATTTAAATAATGGTCATCATTTCACCACAATATCGATTTTCCTGATAAGTGCTGCTCGACAACTTACTCTCAAGTGTATGCACTTGCTAATTTGCATGAGTAGGAACAAAATTTTCCCAAAATTTATAATTTCAGGAGTGCGATTCGCAATTCACGCGATATTAGTCTGCCATTCGATGATGAAATTTGGATGAAATCCTAAAATATCAGGACATCGTCCTTGATGAGTAATCAGAACAGATCAAGGTTACTTTTCCATCAAAAAATTTTTCTTACCCCCTTGACTCTCCAGTAAGCAGGAGAATTCACAATGTAATCAGTTAAACAAATCAAGGATTAAATACTATGACTATGATAAATAAAACAGTAATTATAAGTAGTATTGCCAGTTTAGGAGTTGTGTTAGGAGTTGGTTATGGTAAAGCGATGGGCTACGCCTTACCACAAGCGATCGCACAAGTACCCCATGAAACCCACTCATCTCAAACAGAGTCAACAAGTCAATTTCAACGCATCGAACAGCCGTTAGGAAATAAAGTTGCAGTCACGCTTGGTGGATTGAGTCTGATTGGCTTAGAACTATGGTGGTTTTTGCTTAGTAAACCCAAGTCCCAGAAGGCAGTTGCAGTAGGCGAGGGTATTCAGGAAGTAACCGTGACTGTTGATGGTGGATACGAACCAAGTCAAATTGTCGTGGAAGCGGGGAAACCTGTGCGGCTTTTCTTTGACCGCAGAGATCCCAGTAGTTGCTTGGAACAGGTGCTAATTCCAGACTTTCACATTGCCGCAGATTTACCACTCAATCAAGTAACTACTGTGGAATTTATACCCAAACAAGTTGGCAACTATGTCTTTACCTGTGGTATGAACATGTTTCGTGGTGCGATCGCAGTCCAAGCCGCAGGTGCGAGTACTCAAATAGCAAATAGTTAGCAAAATGCTACTATCTATAGCTTGTAGAGACGCGAAATTCCCTGCAAAATCTTGCTACGCGTCTCTACACAAGGTTTTTAGTCTTATCCGAACCGTATTGTATCAAACAGGTAGGTTGAGAATTGCGATCGCTAGTCTCTCAATATTGAAGATGTTCTTAAATAAACCGTACAGACGGCTGTATTCATAATACAGGTCGATACATTCGCAATGCAGGTCGATGCATTCACAATACAGGTCGATGCATTCGCAATGCAGGTCGATACATTCACAATACAGGTCGATGCATTCACAATACAGGTCGATGCATTCACAATACAGGTCGATGCATTCACAATACAGGTCGATGCATTCGCAATGCAGGTCGATACATTCGTAATGCAGGTCGATGCATTCACAATGCAGGTCATCCGATTTTGAATTTTGGATTTGCTCCACAGATAAATTTATAGAGACGCGATATATCACGTCTCTACATTCGGATTAATACCGCCTTCAGCAACACCCTATTTTTCTAAGTCTTCTACTTCTTTGGCTACACCAGCAGTTAATACTTCATTTCCTGTGGGAGTCACCAAGACATCATCTTCAATCCGAATACCAATACCAACCCAACGTTGATCGATTTCTGGTTGATCTTCTGCTGATTTAGTATTTGGTACTATATAAAGTCCTGGTTCTACTGTTACCACTTGTCCTGGTTGCAGAATTTGTGGGTTGTCGCCGTGCTGGTAAACTCCGACATCATGCACATCTAAGCCTAACCAATGACCAGTGCGATGCATGTAAAATGGCTTATATTTTTCTTCCTCTATTAATTTGTCAATTTCGCCTTTGAGAATACCGATTTCGACTAAACCTTCTGTGAGAACACGGACGGCGGTATCATGAAATAGATTATAAGGGTTGCCTGGTTGCACTTGGGCGATCGCTTGTTTTTGTGCTGCTAGAACAATCTCATACAATGTTTTTTGTTCTGGGGTAAATTTACCTCCGACGGGAAATGTCCGGGTAATATCTGAGTTGTAGTATTCGTAGGCACATCCAGCATCAATCAGCAGTAACTCGTTATCCTGCATCTGTCGATTATTCTCTACATAATGCAGTACACAAGCATTGACACCAGAAGCAACAATTGAAGGATAAGCAGGCCCCAAGGCCCCCCGCTTGCGAAAGATATGTTCTATTTCTGCTTGCACTTCATACTCAAAAAGTCCTGGTGCAGTAAATTGCATGGCGTGGTTGTGTGCTTCCACTGCAATGTCAGCTGCTTTACGCATGAACTCCAATTCTGCTTTGCTTTTAACCAAACGCATACTATGGAGGATGGGACTAGTATCTTCAATCGCAATCGGCCCTGTACCCCGCTTGGGATAAGTCCGCATTAAACGTTGCCAATGATTGAGGATTTTATCGTTAAAAGTGCGATCGCGTCCTAAGCGATAATAAATGCGATCGGCTTTTTCAAGATATTGTGGTAGTTTTTCATCTAGTTCCGCAATTGGGTAAGCTTCATCAGCGCCATATACTTCCTTGGCTGCTTCTACCCCACAGCGATAACCATTCCAAACTTCTTGTTCCCTATCCTTGGGTTGCACAAACAACACAAACTGATGTTCTGGGTGATGTGGCGCTAGAATTGCTACTGCTTGCGGTTCGTTAAATCCAGTCAGATAAAAGAAATCGCTATCTTGACGAAAGTTATACTCGACATCGTTGTGCATCACCGCCGTTGGCGCACTACGAAAGATTGCAGTACCATTGCCAATCTTGGACATTAATGCTTCCCGACGCTGTTTATATTCTGTCTGCATGATTCCGCTATAAAGAACTTAATCTCATTGTGTCTAAAATTTACTAGGTCAACTACAAATACCTTAGTATCTTTGGTTGATACCCTAATAACTATTTGTAGGAGCGCACAGCTATACGTCCCTAGTCACTGAGAAATTTAAGATCATATTTTTGCCAAATTGGCAACATGCTAAATAAAAAATATACTTGAATATTTTTCAATTAATGTATATTTATTTGGGCGATTGTATTTATGATGTGTGATCGCTAAATTTAGTAGTTATCAGTTATCCAATTAAATTATTCACCGTTAACAGTTAACTGTTAACTGATTTAAAAGTCTTCATGGAAAAATCAATAAATTACTTGCATTTGCCAAAAGTTATTCAGAATAACAATCATTTAGATGTTCTGTTGGCTCTGCGTGGCTTTGCCTGTTTAATGGTAGTAATTATCCATTGCGCTCCACCCAGAAATGCACTGATTTATCAAAAATACGATTTAAGTTGGCTGCTCTTTAGTCATGGTGCAGTCGCAGTTTGGATTTTCTTTTGTTTGTCTGGCTATTTGATGGGGAAAGCCTTTTACACTGAGCGTTATAGCAGCGATGTCACAGGAGTAATTAACTTTTGGCGTAATCGTGTTTTGCGAATTTTACCTCTTTATTATTTTGCTGTTTTGATTTTATCTATATTTGTTTATCCTGATGTTCTCAAATTCGAGAATTGGGGATACCTGCTGCGAGTTTGCACTTTCACATATCATCCTTATATTGCATCTCAGCCAATAGCATTTAATGATGTTTTTTGGTCACTTTCTACAGAAATGCAATTTTATATATTTGTTCCTTATATTTATAATTTGAGCAAATCTCTAATCTTCAAGCAAAAGCAGGTAATTGTCGCAGCAATATTAATTATATTAATAGCATTTCTTATTAAAACCTTATCTTGGCTGAGTTTATCTCATCAAATCAATCATCAAATGGGATATGCATTTAAATATTGGTATACTCCCATATTTAATAATATAGATGTGTTTTTATCTGGATTTTTGGTAAATGTATTAATTAAAAACTGCAAACCCAAATCTCTCACAATAGACAAACAAATCAATTACGAACTATTTATAAACAAAAAATATATAGCTATTATCTTGATGATTTTACTTTATATATTTACTGCTCATCACTTATATCATCAAGAATTATGGGGATTACCTAATCGTCCTGGTGGTTGGAGAACAATCACAACTATCTTTATTTTTCAGCCATTAACGGCAATTATTACATCTTTTTTGATTTTTGCTTTTGAATCAGATAATTATCATATCTACACCAAAAATGAAAAACTATCATTTGCTGCCATTTTAAAAAATCCTCTCAGAATATTAGAAGTGTTTGGAAATTTATCTTATGGCGTTTACATTTGGCATATGCCAATTTTACTTAAAATTTATTCAATATTCTCTTCAGAGATTCCCATTGAAGCTTTTTACAACAGACTAGTAGCAACCCTAACTTTGTCAGTTTTACTAGCTACTGTTACATACTACTTAGTAGAATTACCTGCGACAAAATTAAAACGAAATCATTCTTCTTCTAATTAAATATATAAATATAGCAACTCGTGCAGAATTTATGAACATGAGAGGCCAGATCCCCGACTTCTTAAAGAAGTCGGGGATCTTTCTATTCACTATAAGTGTATAAAAAATAGTAAATACTCAGAGATTTTTAGTACATGTTTATTATTTAACTTTTAAACTCCATAAAAAAACAGTTGATTATTTCTAGATGTTTGTTTAGTTAACAATTTGTTTATAATTAGCATTAACATCTCGCAAAAGTGATTATCTTGTACTTGTTTTTTTTCAGGAAATAGCTAGTAAAGGCTTTTATTTTAAGCAAAACATGACACTTCTTAAGAAAAAATTAAGAAGCAAGATATGTTATTAACTAACACTTGAATCTCCAAGAAAAAAACAGTTAAAAGGTTTATGAACACTTGTCTCAAACACACGCCATGTCCGATCAGATTTCTACTTCTAGTAGCGCTCCAATTTCAACAGACAAATACACAAGCAAAAGTCAATTAGAGACAGAAACTTACTCAGGCTACAGGAGTTCTTCGGATGCAAACTCTCAGCTTGAGCTTCCGAATCTGCAAAATCCTAACCCTGTATTCACGAGTGCGGCAATTGTAGCTGATTTCAACGGTGATGGTAAAAACGACAAGTTCTGGCGTAACTCTCAAACTGGTGAAAATGCCATTTGGTTGATGGATGGCGCAAATGTCGCCTCTGCGGATTTTGTCAAGACAATGGGTACAGAGTGGGATGTTAAAATCGCCGATTTCAACGGTGATGACAAGACAGACTTACTCTGGTACAACAAAGCCACAGGTGAAAACCAGGTTTGGCTGATGGATGGACAAGCTGTTGTCTCTGAAGCCTCTTTAGCAACACTAACTCCTGATTGGACACCAGTGGTTGCAGATTTCAATGGCGATCGCAAAACCGACATCCTCTGGCGGAATAAAACAACTGGCGAAAACGCAGCTTGGTTAATGGATGGTACCCAAGTAACCACTCCATCTTTTCTCCAAACTGTTGATTCCAACTGGACAGCCAACATAGTTGATATCAACAGCGATGGTAAGACAGATATCTTCTGGCGCAATACAGCCACAGGTGAAAATGCTGTCTGGACAATGGATGGTACAAACGCCACTGGTGCAGCTTTACCCACGCTAGGTACAGAATGGGAAGCTACCTTGGGTGATTTTGACCTCAATTACCAAACCGATATTCTCTGGCGCAACAAAGCCACAGGCGAGAACAAAGTTTGGTTAATGAATGGTACAACAGTTGCGAGTGACACTGCTCTACCTACGCTCGAAGGTTCTAGTTGGAAACCCTTGATTGGTGATTTTGACGGTAATGGTAAGACCGATATCTTGTGGTACAACCAGGAAACTGGTAAGAACCAGATATGGATCATGGATGGTAGCAATGTTCTCACCACAGTTGCTGCGGATGCACCCAGTGGTGCTTGGGTTCCTAGTATCAGCGATACCAATGGCGATGGTAAAACCGACATTTTCTGGCGGAATTACGAAACAGGTGAAAACGCCGTTGTGATTGTAACTGGTACTGACTCTACTCCTACTGCTCTGCCTACACTTGGCAAAGAATGGTATACAGCTTAGTTCAGTTAACAGTTAACAGTTAACAGTTAACTGTTAACAGTAAATAATTTAATTTGATAACTGATAACTGCTCGTTGACAGTAAGCGCTGAAATAACGATCCACACTGCCTAAGATTTTCATTCATAGCGGGTAATTTTCTTGGCTAATAGCTTAACACTTAATTATTCAGTCATCTTAAAATGACTTGTGCTATTAGCCTGGAACTTTAGTTCAAGACGTACTAGTGTTCCGCATAAGATCCCTGACTTCTTTAAGAAGTCGGGGATATGAACACCCACAACTTATCAAAATTAATGTGGTGGAGTACCAGAGCGATCGCAATTTTGTGCAAGTATCAATGCATCTACCACCCGCTTATTATCGACTTCCAAATAGAAAAATATCCAGTAACTTTTTGATATGCTCTGATGTCAATGTTTCAACACATTAAAATGTGATCATTACTATAGGATTTTTAAATCATTCGTGAGCAACAAGATCCCCGACTTCTTTAAGAAGTCGGGGATCTAAACTCTCAATGTTGATGGTATATATGAGCATTTATGAAACATTCCCGTTTGTAGATTTTTGAATTATTTTTTGATATTTAAAACTGTTAATCATAAACAACATTATTAAAAGTGTTAGATGTTATTTTTTGACATAAATTACATGAACAATAGATGAGAATTTGATGAACTATTGTACTTTTGTAATTTTCCATTATTAATTGGGAATTCTAAATTACAAATTAGACTCTGCCGACCTGTACTAGTAATAAACAAACAGTATGTCTAACTCTAATTCGCCCTTGAATTTATCTATAGAAACTCGCACATCAAAATATGCTTCCACAAATCTTTTTGATGACAATACCGTTCCAAATCTTAGTTTTAGCCTGGGACGTTCCTCAAGCTCAAATGATGAAAACCAATCTTTAGTAGCAGCAAAAAACCCTAATCCTAATTCTAGATTCAGCAATGCAGCCATTGTTGCAGATTTCAATGGTGATGGCAAAGCTGATAAATTCTGGCGGAACTCTCAAACAGGTGAAACTGCAATTTGGCTAATGGATGGCAGCAACCCTAGAGCATCTAATGTAACTACAGTAGATGCATCCTGGGACTTTACTTATGCTGATTTTAACCGCGATGGCAAAACTGATATCTTTTGGCGCAATAAAAATAGCGGTGAAAATGTGATTTGGCTAATGGATGGTACAAACATTGCCTCTCAAGCTAATGTACAAACAATCAGCCCAGCTTGGACTTACAACATTGCAGATTTTAATGGTGATGGTAAGAGTGATGTTTTGTGGCGTAATACTCAAACTGGAGAAAATGCTACCTGGTTGATGGATGGTACAAATGTCACAACTGCCGCTTTTTTACCCACCACTGATACCACTTGGACTTCTAGTGTGGTTGATTTTAACGGTGATGGCAAAAACGATATTTTTTGGCGCAACAATATCACTGGTGAAAATAAAGTCTGGTTCATGAATGGTACAGATACATCAGAATATGCTCTAAGCACATTAGAAGGTAACTGGGAAGCTAACGTTGGTGACTTCAACAACGATGGTAACAGTGATATCCTCTGGCGTAACTACGAAACAGGTGAGAATAAAGTTTGGCTGATGAACAGTATCTTCATCAGTGAAGGTAATTTGGCAAAACAGGACTCTGCTTGGAAACCTTCCATTGGTGACTTCAACGGCGATGGTAAGACAGATGTATTTTGGCACAATCAGACAACTGGCGAAAACACCGCTTGGTTAATGGATGGTACATCAGTAGGAACTGCGGCTTTCTTACCTGCGACTAGTGCATCTTGGCAACCAAGCATCGGCGACTATGACGGCGATGGCAAGACAGATGTCTTCTGGCGTAATGGTGAAACCGGTGAAGTTGCTGTTTGGTTTATGAATGGCACAACTGCTAATGGCACATTTCTACCGCAAGTTGGTACTGAGTGGAGTGCTTTTTAATAGTGGTCAGTAGTGGTTTGTCTCATTGTTTTTGATGAGTTATAGGTGTTCAGATCCCCGACTTCTTAAAGAAGTCGGGGATCTATAAATTCCTCATAAGTACTTAGACAGAATTAATTACACACATTGTTTTCCTGCTTCCTGTTGGCTAATCCCCTTTCCCTAACCCCCAAATTTGTTGCAACTCTTAACGTTTTATCCTTATACTGTTACGCCATGCCTTGTTAGACTGATTTTTAATACACAAAATGGATTATTCTGTCTGTTGCACCGCCTGAAAGCAAAAACCTTGGCTTTCTAGGGCATTGGAACAATAAAAAAACACAAGAGCAATCACAACATGGTAGATTCCCTAAAAAAACCAGGTTTTGAAGAATTGCGTCCGGGAATTAAAGTCCCGGCAAAAGAAACCCTGTTAACACCCCGGTTTTACACCACAGACTTTGATGCGATGGCGCGGATGGATATCTCCGTCAATGAAGACGAGTTGAGAGCCATCCTAGAAGAGTTCCGCGCTGACTACAACCGCCATCACTTTGTTCGGGATGTGGACTTTGAACAATCCTGGGATCACATTGACGGGGATACTCGCCGCTTATTTGTTGAATTTTTAGAGCGTTCTTGTACGGCAGAATTTTCTGGCTTTTTGCTATACAAAGAACTCAGCCGCCGCCTCAAGGACAAAAGCCCTGTATTGGCAGAATGCTTTAACCTAATGTCGCGGGATGAAGCGCGTCATGCTGGTTTTTTAAATAAAGCATTGGCAGATTTTGACCTGTCCCTGGATTTAGGATTTTTGACTAAGAGCAAAAATTACACCTACTTCCAACCGAAATTTATCTTTTACGCTACTTATCTTTCTGAAAAGATTGGTTACTGGCGCTATATCACAATTTACCGCCACTTGGAAGCACATCCTGAAGACCGGATTTATCCGATTTTCCGGTGGTTTGAAAACTGGTGTCAAGATGAAAACCGCCACGGTGATTTCTTTGATGCTGTGATGAAAGCACAGCCGCAAATCTTAAATGACTGGAAGGCGCGGTTGTGGTGCCGATTCTTCTTGCTGTCAGTATTTGCCACAATGTATCTCAACGATATTCAGCGTAAAGACTTCTACGCCTCTATTGGGTTGGATGCGCGAGAATATGACAAATATGTGATTGAGAAGACAAATGAAACTGCTGGGCGGGTGTTCCCAGTAATGCTGGATGTGAATAATCCAGAGTTTTACGATCGCTTGGAAATTTGTGTGAAGAATAACGAAAAATTGACAGCGATCGCTAATTCTAACACTCCTAAATTCTTACAATTCTTCCAAAAGCTGCCTTATTACATTTCCAATGGTTGGCAAACTCTGCGCTTGTACTTTATCAAGCCTATTGATGCTGCTGCTGCTGAGGGTAGTGTGCGCTAAGTTCTCTAGGTTTTGCTAAAAATTAAGTGGTTCTGCTGAATGCAGGATCACTTTTTTTTAACCGCCAAGAGACCAAGGACGCCAAGGAATGAGAGGCCAGTTGTCTATTTTTTGTTTAGGGTTGGGTATGAATTTGCTGTTGGTAGCTAACCCTGGTTGGTGTGAAACTCCTAGTAAGTCTGCCCAGGATTTGGATATAAATCCAGAGGTAATTAAAAAGAGTCCTGTTTTGCAGCGCTGGCGACGGGAAGTACCGAATGTTTTGGAGGAAATTCAGAATGATCCTAGTTTTCGCACTAAGATACGGTTGGGCTATTCTCGATTCAGTTTTGGGGAACACAGAGGAGGAATATATTTTGGCGTCGAAGATGTATTTATCGGTCGGAGTGGTTTGACGGTGGGTGCTGAGTATGAGTCAGCATTCAACGGTAAGCATGAATCTTATGGTGCTGATTTATATTATTATCTACGTCCTTTAGGTAGTTATGTTAATTTTGCGCCGTTGGTAGGATATCAGTATTTACGAACTAATGATGGTTCTACAGATGGGGTAAATATAGGCATCAAGTTGCTGTTGGTATTATCTCGTGGTGGTGCTGCTGATATTTCTGTAACTCAAAGCTGGATTTCTCCTGGTAGCGAAGAAGAAGTAGGTGTAACAACAGCTGCTATTGGTTATGCGGTCACTCGTAATCTACGTCTATCTACTGGTTTTAAGCAACGGACTTCACAACAAGATCAAGATAGCAGTGTAGGAGTGGGTTTAGAGTGGATGCCTTGACAATTGTCAGTTATCAGTTGTTAACTGTTAACTGTTAACTAAATGATTAGCTGGTGTAAGTTTTTTAATAATTCCTTTGCTGTGTAGGGTTTTGACAAAAATACCTCAGCACCAGCTGACAAAGCCTGCTGTTCCATAATAGGTAATCCACTGGTGGCAATGATTTTTACTTGTGGATTTAATTTTTGTAAGGTACGGATAGCGATTAACCCATCCATTGTCGGCATCATCATATCAATGAAGACGACACTGATCTTTTGCTTATACTGAGCATATAGTGCGATCGCTTCAATGCCATTGCTGGCTAATAATGTTTTATAGTTGGCTTCTTGTAGTGATGCTTGAGTTACCTGTTGCAACATTGCTTCGTCATCCACAATCAAAATCAATTCTCCGTTACCTGTTGGAGTATCTTCCTCTTGTACTTGGTTAGTGGGGCTAATGTTTGCTGCTGGTAAGTAAACTTTAAATTGAGTGCCTTTGTTAATCTGACTCAACACCTGCACAAAGCCACCATGATTCTTAACGATACTGAGAACAGTTGAAAGACCCAATCCTGTACCTTGACCAGTTTCTTTAGTGGTGAAAAACGGATCAAAAATGTGTTCCATAAATTCTGGAGGAATCCCTATCCCTGTATCGGAGATGGTGACAACCACATAGTTCCCTTCATGGGCATCATGATACATTTGAGCGTAGGTTTGATCAACAACCCGATTTTCGGCTGAGATTTTGAGAATCCCGCCATTGGGCATAGCATCACGAGCATTCACACAAAGATTCATAAAGATTTGATGCAGTTGGGTAGCATTAGCATCAACCATCCATAAGTTTGTAGTTGGAATATGAGTACAGATTTCAATGGATTTGGGAAATGTCTGTTTAGCAACTTTGGCTGCTTCTAAAAGCAAGTGTCCAAGTTGTACATAATTGCATTTTTCCTCTGTCCCCCGTGCAAATGCCAGAATTTGTTTGACTAAATCAGATCCTCGCTTGGAGGTATGTTTCAGTACTTCCAATAGTTCCTCAGCTTGTCCATCAGCAGCCTGCAATTTTATTGGTAGTAATTGCGAAATCATTAAAATGGGGGTAAAAACATTGTTCAGGTCGTGAGCAATACCACTAGCCAGAGTACCAAGGTTTTCTAGGCGTTGAGCGCGCAAAAATTGTTGTTCCAGGTTTTTCTTCTCCTTAAATAAATCCTGGTAACGCTGGCGTTCCAACTTCAACATCTCACGAGTAGCAATTAATTCTTTGTTCTGCTGGTGTAGTTCCTTTTCTGTTATGTGCAATTTTCCCAGAATTTTCTGCAATTGCTGGTTGATGTTTAAAAGTTCTCTAGTTCTTTGCTGTACCCGGTTTTCTAAGTCATCACGGACTTGCCGTAGAGCTTCCTTCACTTTCCGATCTTCCTCTGTTTCTTCAACAATTACGACACAGTTGAACAGTTGAGTTGATGTTTGCTCATTAGCTTGGTTCAATTGAGCAAAGAGGCGCAACGACAACTATGCACAACCGAAATTTTCATTATTTCTTGCACCTGAAGTACTTTGAAAAGATAGTTGGTCTGCATATTTCGCTGATCAAGTTAGGCAGAGATATCTGAAAAGTTTTGGGCAAATATAATCGAAGATAAGGTTATACAAGAATACGGTTCAGTTAAGGATTTTTAGTGAGATTGGTGATTTGTAGAGACGTATCAATAGCGCTGTCGCGCATGGCTTCGCTAAGGCGCGTCTTTACATTGACTTCTCAGAAATCATCGAAATTGATAGTTTAAGAGTTCAAAATTTTGTTTTTTGAACTTTTGAGTTCAAATAATATGGTTATTTCAGTGTTTCTAGAGTAGAAGGAACTTTTAAATTCCGTCTTAGCTTTATGATAGAGTAAAATTTCTCATTAAATTTTTCTATCTATCATTTGACAGATCATATTTATTTTTAATCAACAAAATTATATCTAGATCATAGATTAATCTTATGGAAAAATTAGATATATTCCTGCAATTTATTTAACATTTACTTCAACAAAAACGTCTGAAAATAGTCTATTTATAGAGAATTAGCAAATATTTTAGGCATACGTAAAACCGGGATCATATCAATAAGTCTCAGTGTCACAAGTCAATAAAACACTGACTTTCGATAATTAACTTAATAAAATCAATGGAAAGTCAGCACAAAAGCTGATTTAATGCCAGCTATAATTTTGCTATGCGATCGCCACTTCAAAAATAAGATTTTATATTTAAGTTAAGTTTCGATCGCATAGCAATCAATAGACATACCACAAAATATTTATACAAGAGTTCTTCTGACAAAGACTTAAATTAATCTTGAGTTAAAAAAACAATGCGATTGCTTGGTACTAGTTTCGCTTGAGAGAGAGCTTTTTCTGCTGTGGAAATCAACTGATTTGCAGAAATTACAGAACTAGGAATAACACTTGTTAAACCTAAGCTGAAGCTAAAGAGTTCGTCGGTTTTTGAATCATTATCAGCTATATTAATCGCTTTCAGAGCAGAGAAAATCGCATCTGCTATCTGCAAAGCTGCTTCGGCTTGAGTATTCGGTAAAATCATAGCGAATTGTGTTTCACCAAAGCGGGCTACCAAATTCGACCCACGCTGCTTGCACTTGCTTAGAATATCAGCAATTTGGCACAGATATTGATCTGGAGATGAATACTCGTCATCAGCCTTGATCAAGTTAACATCCACCAAAATCAAAGACAGAGATAATTGATACTTTTGCAAGCGGTTCCATTCGCGCTGTAAGTATTCATCAAAGTAGTAACGATTAGCAATTTGAGTTAGGCTATCGACAGAAGCGAGGCGTTGTAACTCCCGATTTGCAGCTTCTACCTGTGCGGTCAGCATACATTCTCGTTGAATCTTTTTTTGCAGTTCCGCGATCGCCCACCTTGATGTTAACAAGCGATTAGTTCGCTGACTGAGTACACTCCAATCGATTGGTTTTGTGATGTAGTCTGTTGCACCTGCTTCAAAAGCTCGGTCAACCGATTCTTGATCGTCGAGAGCAGTAATCATTAAAATCGGAGGACAATTCTCATTGAGAAGCGCTTGCATCTGGTGACAACAACTAAAGCCATCCAAGCCTGGCATCATTGCATCTAACAAAATTAGATCGGGCACCTGCTGTTGACAAATATCTAAACAATGTTGACCGTCATGGGCTTGGATCACCCGATATCCTTCTTTTTCCATAGCTCGATGCACCACCAATCGCAAGGCTCTTTCATCATCGACAACAAGAACTAAAGGTGGGTGAGATTGCAAGTCCTGATTAATCATTTTGCTTGTTAGGATGTTGTAATTGTAAAGCAGCTTCTACCCTTTGATACTCTGTTTCGAGTTGGGAAACTAGAGTAGAAGCACTGACAGTATTACCAGCACGACCGATCGCTTCTAATTCTTGGCACAGTTGGGCAAGAGGTGTAGCACCAATAGTCACACTCAAGGATTTCAGAGCATGAGCAAAACTACGAAGTTGTGCAGCATCTTGTTTGTCAATTGCCTGATGAATAGCCAATAACCTTTGTGGGGCATCTTCCAAATAGTTATCAATGAACTCTGCTAAAATTTCTTTATCATCGCCTACCATCTCTTTGAGAGCTTGAAACGTTTCGGCATCAATAGCTGGAGCTAAGATGAGTTTTGGTTCTATTTCAGGTTGAGAAGTTGGCTCGTCCTTGTTGGTGAAAGCCGTTAATTGTTGATTTTCCTGAGTTGATGAGTGGGAACTTTGATATTTATAGAGAGCTTGGATAATAGCTTTCATGCGGATAGGTTTGCTAATGTAGTCATTCATCCCAGCACCGAGGCATTCCTCCCGATCGCCTTGCATAGCATGGGCAGTCATCGCTATAATCCAAGGGCGGCTGTCTTGTGACCATTCCCGGCAAATTCTCCGAGTCGCTTCCAAGCCGTCCATTTCTGGCATTTGTACGTCCATGAAGACTAAATCATAGGATTTTTGGCGTAAAGCCGACAGTGCTTCTAAGCCATTATTTGCTATGTCAACGCGATAGCCTATCCGCTCAAACATCTGTAAAGCTACCTTCTGATTTAAAAGAATGTCTTCCACCAAGAGAATGCGTAATGGTAGCTTTTGACTCAACTGAGAATCAAATGCTGGTAAGAGTGATTGCTTAGATATTTCAGAGTTTGGTTGACCGCCTAAAGTATTAATTAATGCATTATAAAGCTGCGATCGCTTAATTGGTTTAGCTAAAGTAACAACAAAACCTAGTTTTTCTTCATGCTCTTTCTGGATTAATCCTTCCACAGAACTCAGCATTACTAAGGGCAGATTTTGACAGCCAGGTAAGGAGCGAATATTTTCTGCCAGAGTTAAACCGTCCATATCTGGCATCCACATATCTAAAACCGCAGTATCAAATTGCTCACCGGAATTCATCAATTCCAAAGCTTGCCAACCTGACTCAACCGAGCAAACAAACATACCCCAATTAGAAGCTTGTAAACTAAGCACTTGGCGACTAGTTGCATTATCATCAACCACTAACAGACGTTTTCCAGTTAAATTTGGTTGAAGAGTCGCTTCAAGGTCAAGATTGTTGCTACTCGAAGCCGACTGAGCCACCAGTGTGAAATAAAAGGTCGAGCCAACTCCAATTTCACTCTCAACCCACATACTGCCACCCATCATTTCACACAATCGCTTGCTGATGGCTAAACCCAATCCAGTACCGCCATATTGGCGAGTCATTGATGCGTCAACTTGGCTAAAAGGCTTAAATAATCGCTCCATCCGTTCTTGAGGAATGCCAATACCTGTATCCTTAACGGCAATTTGAATTTGGTATTTGTCTTGACTGATTATTTGTTTGACCGTTGCAGAAATTACAACTTCCCCGATTGTAGTGAATTTTACTGCATTACTAATTAAATTCACCAAAATTTGTCGCACTCGTGTTACATCCCCAATAATCATACTTGGGGTTTGAGGATCTATGAAGTAGGCTAAATCTAGCTTTTTCGCAGCAGCTTGAGGAGCGACTAAGTCTAAAGCTTCTTCTATGCAATGACAGAGGTTGAAAGGGTGTTCCTCTAAATCTAATTTACCGGACTCAATCTTAGAGAAGTCTAAAATATCATTGATGATAGTGAGCAAGGCATCACTGCTAGTGCGAATAATTTCCACAAAATCTTGTTGTTGAGGAGTCAGTTGCATATCGAGCAACAGCCCTGTCATGCCGATAATCGCATTCATGGGGGTGCGGATTTCATGGCTCATCATCGCCAAAAATTCACTTTTGGCACGATTTGCGGCTTCTGCTTCACGTTTTGCCTGCCTTAAAGCCCAGTTGTTCCAAGTCAGTTCTTCTAGTTGACGGTTGTCTTGCTCTAGCAAGTCTGCTTGTACCAAAGCAACGCCTACTTGTGCTGCAACTGCTTCCAATAATTCAGTTTCTTCCTCAGTCCACTGGCGAAAATGACTGCACTGCTGTATTGCAATTACGCCGTTGGGGTTTCCTTGGTATGAGGTACGGACTGCTAGCATGGATTTTAGTCCAATCTGCTGAGAAATTCCTTGGACATCTTGGAGTAAAGGGTCGGCGTACACATCACCAGAAGCGATCGCCTCATCCTGTACAAGAATTTTCTCGGTATAAGGATTACCAACTACCAAAATATTAAGTTCCAGAATAGAGTTGTAATCGGGAACAACATACTTGGCGACTAAGGGAATTCGCGGACTGGGGTCGCTAACGTAAGAGTGAATTAGGCAGCAATCAACTTGAAATGCCTGTCCAATTTGAATCGCAGCAGTCCGAAAGGTTGTTTTTGTATCCAGGCTGAGACGAATTTCCTCAGTAATTTGTTTGAGCAGTAGGGTTTGTCGAAGTTGTCGTTGGAGTGTGGCTTCAGCCTGCTTGCGAACAGTGATATCAGTGATATCCTCAACTACGTATGACAGTCGTGGATGTTCACCAGGACGACTTTCAATTGGACAAACGGTTGCAGATAACCATTTTTGACCCTTAGCAGTCTCGTGTCGATACTCAAATTTTACCGGCGCTTGAGTTCGTATTGCTTCCCGATAGTGACTAATCCAGAGGTTTAAATGCGATCGCGGTACTCCCAAATCTGTTGCAAACTGATTTTGTAGTGCCTCTGGGGTAGTACCAAAGAATTGAGCAGAAGTGAGATTAACTGAGAGATGTCGAATATCATTGTCATGTAACTCGACAATACCCATCATCATTGCACCACTGTTGAAAAAGCTGCGGAGGGTAGATTCACTTTGTAATAAAGCCTCCTGTGACGCTTTGCGATCCGTAATATCAACAACAACGATGCCAATTCCTATAGGCTGGCTGTTAATCGATTGAATTGGAAAGTAAGAAACTAACCAGGTTCGCTTTACACCTGGGAATTTACTAGTTTCTCCGCTCACTTCAATATCGAGAACAGATTCCCCGGTAGTCAAAATGTGCTGGAATATTTGTTCAACCTGGGGTGCCACATCCGGGACAATTTCCCACACTGTTTTGCCAATATGCTCGACTGCGGGAAGTCCATTAATTTCTGCCAATACTTCATTGATGACTGTATAACGCAGTTGGCTATCAAGCAAAGTAATGCCAACAGGCGCACTGGTAATAAATGCGTCTAGTAACTGTTGTTTTTGAGCCAGTTCCTGCTCCAGGGCTTTGCGATCGCTGATATCGCTACCAATACCCAGAAATCCCTTCGGTTCACCGGTTTCATCGTGCAGGGCAGTTATTGACAACAATACTGGAAAGCGTGAACCATCTTTAGTAATGTATGTCCATTCTCGTTCATCAATTTGTCCTTGTCGTGCTTTCGCAACAAACACATCAAACCCTGGTGTAATTTGATGAGCAAGTTCCTGCGATAGTTCTTTTGCTCGTTGTGCCACCTCATCTGGATCGTGAATAATTGCTGGAGTTGCTTTGCCAATCACTTCGGTGGCTGTATATCCTAACAATTTTTCCGCCGCCGTATTAAAGGTGGAAATTATACCATTCGTATCAGTGGAAATAATCGTATAATTTGCACTATTAAAAATGGCTTGCTGGAGTGTCATCGCTGACTTCAAAGCCTTCTCTGTTTGTTTCAGTTCGGATATTTTCAGATCTAGTTTATGGTTGGCTGCCTCTAATTGTGCAGGACTTGGCAAAGCCAGTAACTGAGGAATTACCGGGATCAGTGCTAGTGCTGTGTATACAGAAATAAATGCGGTAATAGCTTTGAACAAACCAGATAACCAGTAAGTCGGATGCCAAAGTGTCCACACGTCCATCACATGGGTTGTACCACAAGAGACGATAAAGCTTCCAAATAGTAGCAGCAACCATTTGAAGGGCAAATCTTTTCGCTTGTGAACAAAGTAGACAATTGTGATGGGAATAGAATAGTAGCTTAGGGCTATCAGAGAATCCGATAAAAGATGTAACCACACCAACCCTGGCTTCCAAAGATAACAATGCCCATGTGGGATAAATGATCCGGTGTCAAAAAAGCTTTGCAACAAGTTCAGCATAGATATTTACTTTGGGTCATTTCTAGGGTACGAGTTAAAGTTGTTTGTTGCAGATTGCGGGCAGTTAGGAGTGCAGTTCGCCGTTCAGCATTCTGGCTCAGGTCTAGATTGAATATCACTTCATTACCCTTGAGGGGAGCAATCCAACGGACATTCGCCCAATATTCTGTTGATAAAAAAGGCTCTGTCTAATTTGTCGAAGAATGAATCTCAAAAGTTTAAACCAATAATATAAGTAGTGTTTTTTCACTGTTCCTCATTTTGCCGCACTGTGTTTTAGTTTAGTTTTCCCTAAAAGAATGTTTGAGGCATCATTAGTAAATAAGATTTAAGAGAATGGCATGCTTGCAAAGCCAAAACACAATGATTTAATGGTGTTAAACAGTTTGCAATTCCTTGCGTAATTCAGCCAGGGTTTTGTTTTGAAGGAGTAATACTGTTTTACTTTTTTGATGATACAAATACATGGATAGGGGCTAACGGCCGTTAGCCCCTACGATACATTCAATATGTATCATGCTTGTCGTGAAATGGTATAAGCTTTTGGGTGATGTTTTTGAACTCGTGCTTCACTTGTGCAGATATATTAAACCAGAATCGAGAACCATCTCCGACGAGAAGCGATTATGGACAGTCAAACAATGGAAACTGATACACCAGTCCCAATAGTGGTAATAAAATGAATTTTGAGGGAAAATCTTTATTAGCCTCTAAATGATGAAGCGAAGAGACTTTTTCCAAAGGAATTCGACTCAATCCATTGAGTTAACATCCGATTCATACGGAAAGGTATAATTATCAAAATAGTCAAGTAGAAAATTATTTTCTACTTGACCAACAACACTCAATTGATTAGAAAAAAATGTTTTTCTTGGGCGGAATTATGAACTACTTTAGCTTTTTGGTTGAGCAACTACGGCTTTGACATTTACAGTTTTGACGCCTTTAATTTCCTTGGCTAAACGTTCAATCTTAGCTAGCTCTTGTTGATTCGTTACAGTTCCTGAAACTGTAATCACGCCACCATCAGAAGCTTGAACTGTTAAACTACCTCTGGGGATATTTGCTTCTAACTTAGAGCGAACTTCACTTTCGAGGTTGCTTTCACTTCTGTTTTGGGCGCTACCTTCATTAAATGCATTATTTCGTTGTTCACGAGCACGAATATCAGCATTTAGCTGTCTCCTGCGGAGTTCGCTTTGCGCGTCTTCTTTAGCTTCTTGAGTTGCTTCAGCGCTTGGTGTTTGTACTTGAGAGACATTAGTATTATCGGGTGCTGTCTGGCTTGTTTTGGAAACATTCTCACAACCAACACTCAATACTAAAAGACTACTAATTAATAAGAAAGTTATCTTTTTCATTTGTTTAACTCTTAACATGAATACAAGATATGGAAATGAGAAAAATTGAGTGATTGAGAGCTAGTAATTAGATTTACTCTCTTTGATAAACCCCTCTCCCCGAAAGGGAGAGAGATTTAGAATTTTGATTTTTAGGTTTCTTCTCCTTTCTTAAAAACTAAAGAGAAGACTATTAAATTCAGGTTCTGCTTAGATTGTTTCCTCCCGACGGTCAATAATAATGACCTTCGGCTCTTCGACTCCTAATTCTGGTGAATAGCTGGTTTGACTGGTATCTGTAACTGATGCAGCGTGATGTGTACGGTTTATATCAGTAGCATCAAAGATGTCAAAGTCTGTAATTCCTCGGCGCTTGAGAATAGCTTCTGCACGATGGATTTGCTCATCAGTACCATCTACAATCACTAAATAATCACCTCTGTTGAAGCGATCGCTATATAAACGCGCCCGGTTTTCAGGAATTCCCAAGCCAATTAGTCCACCTGTCAAACCGCCAGCAGCAGCACCAATTGCACCACCTGCAACAGTTGTTGCTAAAGCTGTTGCTATCGCACCACCTGCGATTACAGGCCCGACTCCAGGAATAGCTAAGGCTCCTAAACCAACTAATAACCCTCCTAGACCACCTAACACTCCGCCTGTAGCTGCTCCAGCTTTTGCACCTTCATCGGCCTTGGTTTGTGCTGCTACATTATTGTGATTTACACCTACACCTGTGTTTACACCAGGAAGGCGATCGCCGCTATCTTTAGCAATCAGAGATACTTGATTCATCGGAAATCCAGAGTCTCTCAGTTCCATGAGCGCAGCTTCTGCATCTCGACGATGAGAAAATGCGCCAATCGCTCTTCTATTTCTGTGTAAAGGTGTTGTACCGTAACCAGCAACTGGTGTATGAACTACATCCCGT
>NZ_AJLJ01000185.1 GCF_000317245.1 Fischerella muscicola SAG 1427-1 = PCC 73103 | reverse complement strand
TGCATCTTCGATACGGGAGAAATAACCAATCGCGTGTTTGTGAGTTACACCAGGAGTAGCGGTATAATTTCCTGTACCAACAGGTATATCATAGACTTCAAACTCTTCTATTCCTCGACGTCTGAGAATTGCTTCTGCTCTGGCAATTTCCTCATCGGTGCCATCTATGATAACTAAGTAATGTCCTCTGTCTACTCGTTCATTATATACTCTGGCACGTTCTTCGGGAATTCCTAAACCAATCAAAGCACCAAGCAAACCACCAGCTACTGCACCAATTCCAGCCCCTGCTAGAGTTGTAGCCAAAGTAGTTGCAACTGCACCAGCTAGCATGATTGGGCCAATTCCTGGAATAGCCAAAGTACCTAGACCAACTAATAAACCAGTCAATCCACCTAAAACACCACCAGAAACAGCTCCGGTTGCAGCTCCTTCGTCAGCTTTATTACCAATATTTTCTGTGACTTCAGTACCAGCAATTTGATCATTGCGATCAACATCGCGTGCGACGACAGAAACCCTGTCCATGGGAAAACCAGCATCTCTCAATTCATGTAGGGCTGCTTCTGCATCACGACGATGAGAAAATACCCCTACAGCACGTCTGTGTATACCTACAACCATATTTCTTACCACCAAAAAATTTATTTATTTCTTTAAAGTGAATTAGAGGCATGTAACTTAGCTCTATTAAGCTTTATTTGTGATCAATTATTCATCAATCACTTGGATGAACTTGTATGTATACCATTGGGATAAATTACGTCTCCATCTAAAGAAATAGGTATATATGATTTAGTTTTTCATCAGCTAAAAATCAACAAAAACAAACACAAAATTTTTATATAACTGTTATGAGTAATCTATGAAAAATTAGATCCCCGACTTCTCAAAGAAGTCGGGGATCTATGTATTCTAAAACATTCTCAATAATTATTTATTAGTTACCACCATCAAAATTATGATTTAGCTTCTTAAAAATATGTCTCATAAATCAATAATAAAACTATCTCGTAGATGAAAATCAGCCTCTTTCCCATGATGAGTTAACGCCCAGTAACTCACTTCGCCGTCTTTGCATTTAATCACAGTAGTAATTGCAATTTGAAGGATTTCTTTTACCAAGTTAATATTATTCAAATCCATTTCCAACTCTAGCACCAAACCATCAGATTGATGCTGGACGTTAAACGGTAAGACTGAAAAGGCTGTTTCCTCTTGCATTCCTTGACGATACCCGTCAAAACGATAAATATTCCAGTCTCCAGTTGGAGAAAGATTGAATTCCCAATATTTATCTGAGTCTTTAACACCTAAGAAGAACTCAAAGCAAGTATTTTCCCAAAGTTCATGTTTACGCTGTGGTGTATTTGATGGTGGAGCGATCGCAACTTTTTCTAAATCGCCGGAAAGTACATAGCACAGATGAAGCTGATTAGCATGTCGAGTAATATTACCTGTTATTGTTAAATTAGGCAGCAACTTGCCATCACCAAAAGGTTGCAGTGAAAATTTTTGGTTATTCATTTCATATCGTGAATAATTTTGCGAATGTTTGCTTCTTGAGATTCGATGCTTTCGGTCAGCTTAAACTGAACAAGCGCCCTTGCTAAGTTGTGTTCTGGGTGCTTGACTTTGAAGTAGACATTCCCAGCTAAATAGTCAGCAAAAAAACGCAGTCCTAATTCAAAGGTGATAAGACGGATCGCGTCGTAGATATAGGTATAGTCATTTTCAATGAGAAATTCTTTAGCGACAGAGAGATAACCTTGGAGAATTCCCTGACATAGTTCTGTATCAAAATAAACGCTTTCCCATGCTTCTGTTTCTTCTCCAGCAGGATTACACCCGGAGCGCAAACAATCACCAATGTCGTAATGTACTAGCCCAGGCTTAACAGTGTCAAGGTCGATGACGCTGACAGCTTGCTGAGTACTGATATCAAACATAACATTGTTGATTTTGGGGTCGCCGTGCATCAGACGCAGGGGTAATTTACCTGTAGCTTTAGCATTTTCTAGAACATGGGCAAAAGTTTGGCGATCGCTCACAAACTGTAAGCAATAATTGACTTCTGGGGATTGAATCGGGCTAGTTTTTGCTAAAATTTCGTTGTATTGTTGCAGGTAAAGCGGCGTAATATGAAAGCCTTCGAGGGTGTCAGCGAGTCTTTGTGGTGGTAAGTCACTGATCAAGTTGTGGAACATCCCCAAAGCGTAACCTATTTCTTTGGCTTGTTCGATATTTTGCATCGTGTCAAAAGATTGCGAACCTGCAATAAAGCTAATCGCCCGCCAAAACGAGCCATTAGTATCTCTGCAATAGTCTTGATTATCCTTTGTTAATAATACACGCGGCACTTCCCAACGACGATTGAGGGGGTGAAGTTGTAGCCGATTGCGAACATGTTCAGTGAGAGTACACATGTTTTGCATGATCAGTTGCGGCTGACGAAATACCTGTGTATTAATGCGTTGCAGGACGAAATAGTTTTCATTTGGAGAATCTAGTGTCACCAAAAAAGTGTCATTTATATTACCACTGCCAAATGCTTTTACGCTTGTAACCTTTCCTTGAAGAGTGAATTGGTTAGCGATATTAAGAAGATTGTCTATGTCCTGTGTTTTGAGATAATCGGTCATATTCCTGCACTGCTCCCCACATAATTGCACAAAGGCAATAGGGGATATATTAGCGCAAGTGTCACTTCAAGTTTGTATAAATGTATTGCAATGTTAGCGACAGGTGCTACACCAAAAGATATTGCACAGGCGATCGCGCTTTGGAGATCATTAATTCAATTAGTTATCTAAGCTTAAACTAGAGCGATCGCACAAATGTAGAATCAATATCATCTATGGTTACTAGTTTTGAGTGCGCTGGCGTTGAGCAATTTGCATCAATAAACGTAATGCTTCGTTGACAGATTCAGCAGTGCGAAATGCTTGTGCTACATCAGGATCAAGCAATACGAGATTGGTTCCGGCTTTGTAACGTTCTGCATACTTACCCCGAACACCACCCTTCATTTTAGAAAAATCGTATTCAGGACGTAGTTCATCCTCAAATTCGTTTTCATTCTCCTTTTTCATAAAACCTCTGTTCTTGCCGTGTTGCTTCTCTTGCAATGATAATCCGGATACGCTCATCTCGGTCGGTATGAGATACCACTAACAAACGACCATATCTGGATAATCCGATGGTAACGTATCGGCTTTCTCCTATAGAGTGATCAGGATCTGGAAACGTTAAAGATAAAGCATCACCAAATACAGTAGCAGCTTCTTGGAATGAAACACTGTGTTTTTTGAGATTTTTGTCAGCTTTATCAGAATTCCACTCAAATTCCATGCTTTTAACCACTGATCAAGCGATCGCTTTCTTGTTGTTTTTTCATCTTTCTACACCATTCACTCACAGCCCTTGCTAACATTTCTCCTTGAATTGCAGCACTTTCTGCAACAGCTAAAAAGTCATCAATTGCTTCAGTAGGTGAACCTGGGTGTGACTTTACCATCCCATGTATGGCTTTATTTCTCAAAATTCGCCACTGATCAACTGCTTCTTGAAGACTGGATTGTCCTGTAGCTTGAATTGGCGTAGGGTGTAGCTTCTTCCATGACTGGATTAATCGTCCAAAAGCTGGATATTTATGAACTTCTGTCTCTTGCTTAATCTCTCCAACAAATACTAGGTAGTTGATCAGCCGATCTGTAATGATACTCTCCTCAATCGTGATTGCTTCAAAAAAGAAACCTTCTTGTCGGGCTAATTTGATTCGCGTCCATGCTTCTCTATAACTCAGATATTTGGCTACATTCCCTTTAGGAGAGATGGTAGGAGGTTGGGATTTTTTTGTATTCACTAAATTATACCTTTACATTTTCAGTATACTGATATAGTCTACTAAAAATGTAAGTATGTTCCAAAACAAAAGGCTAATGTGACTAGCTACTAATAACCTGTTAAGCTAACTTTAAAGGGTTTGTAGTGTAGACACTTGTAAGAGTGGCTTCCCGTAGGGTGGACTTTAGTCCTTTATGAGCGCTTAAGCGCTCACTAAGAACTCAGCAAAATTGGTGTGACAGAGTACTGGTACTCGACCACATTGATTTTGATAGGTGAATCAAATGCAATTTTTCTTCTTTCCTTAATCACATACATATTGTGATTTTTATCAATGCATAAATCTTAGATATTTACTAAAAAAAATTAAAATTATCCAAGGAAAAACTACAGTGTCACAGAAAATAGCAGTAGCTGTAATTCATGGTATTGGTAAAGCAAATCCTGATTTTAAAGATAAAAATAATCCTAATAAGTTTGCTGGAGGTATAGCACAAAAGCTAAAAACTCAGGTTGCAAAATTGCTGGGAGAAGATGAAAAACAAATAGATTCAAAGCTTGAGATTGAAGCTATCTACTGGGCCCCTATTCTTGAGGATCTTCAAGATGAACTATCAAGAAGACTAAAGCTTGACAAACTCAGCAATCCCTTGGGTCTACGTGAGTTTATTATTCATTCTCTAGCAGACAGCATTGGCTATCAAATTACTCCTAAACATAGAGAAATTTATGACAATGTACATCAGGTGATTGCTGATACTTTAAAACAATTAGCTCAAAAAGCTGGTAGTAAAGCTCCACTATGTATTATTGGGCATAGTCTTGGTTCAGTAATAGCAAGTAACTATATTTGGGATCTCCAGAACGATGTCATGCAAATAGCAGTTGGTGACACTCCTTTAGAACAAGGAGAAACACTTGCAATGTATTACACGCTTGGGAGCCAAATTGCTTTGTGGAGACTACGTTACGCAGATTTTGGCACACCAATTACAATCCCCTCTCCTAAACTTGCCAACCATTATCCAAATTTAGAAGGTGAATGGGTTAATTTTTATGACAAAGATGATGTTCTGGGATTTCCAATCAAGGGACTTAATGATAAGTACAATGCTGCCGTGAAAGCTGATGTAGAAGTTAATGCTGGTAATATTCTGGAGAACTGGACACCTTTTTCACACAACGCGTATTGGACTGATGATGAAGTGACGAAGCCGATCGCTAAGGCTTTAGCTAATATGTGGAAAAAGGTAAATTCTGTTTGATAGATATATTTATCAAGGCTACTGCATTCCTTGAGTAAAATGCAGTAGGTTTTTGCAGCATGTTGAGCTCGTAGAATCGCATAACTGAATAATCATTTTTTCATCAATCTCAATATTTCTGTCAAAAAGTTCGATCCGCCTGACGGTGGAAAAGAGAAAAAAGAAAAAGTGTAAAGGGGAAAAGGACTAAAGAATAAAGGGCGACTGAAGAATCCTCCCAACGGCACAGACCACACGAAAACCGAGATTGCGGTTGACGACGTCGCGCTCCGCCCTATGGCCACCGTAGTGAGACGCGGAACGGCAGTAGTGAGCAAAGCTGAACCAGGAACCACCCCGCAGTACGGCTCTTCCTTGCTTTTGATAAATATTGTCATTATCATCAAACCAAGGACTGCCATCTGTCGGCGCTTTATCATAGTTGTCGTGCCAATCGTCGAGACACCATTCCCATACATTCCCGTGCATATCGTATAGCCCAAAGGCATTA
>NZ_AJLJ01000184.1 GCF_000317245.1 Fischerella muscicola SAG 1427-1 = PCC 73103 | reverse complement strand
TATTAGCTACACCAAAATTACCAACAGGCGTTGTTTCTTGACGATAAATTCCTTTTGGTGCAGAAGCGTAAGTATAGTTTCCATTGTAGTTAACTAACTCAGTTGTAATTGTCTCGCCAAAATGAAATGGAGTTGTAGTTTCAGCACGAACTGCATACTCCCATTCGGCTTCACTTGGAAGACGAAATTGTTTACCTGTATATTGGGAGAGGCGATCGCAAAACTCAACGGCATCGTACCAGGAAACTCGTTCTACTGGTCGGTTATCTCCTTTAAAATACGATGGTTCTGGTTCTAAGTTGCGGTTCACTCGTGGAAGTGCAGCTACAGCTTTCCATTGTGCCTGGGTGACAGGATACTTACCCATGAGAAAGGGTTGAACCGTTACTTCATGTTGGGGTTTTTCAGAGTAATATCCTTCTCCTTCAGGTGAACCCATCATAAAAGTATCACCGGGAATGGCGACCATCTCGAGGGGGATATCGTTGGGGAGGGTTTGAGTGAAGTATAAAGCTTGTTTGGATTCTCGTTTGATTTCTTCACCGTGATTGTTAACAGTGACAGTTGCAAACTCAAAGGGCTGTAACTCATCACTGATTTGTCCCAAAGATTGAACATCTTTAAATTCTTCTCTAGAAGCAAAAGTAGCGATCGCCTTTCTAACTAAATCTTCTCCTTCTCGATCCTGATTTCTTTGGGTTGCTGCTAAAGCCAAATCTAATCTAACTAAAGGATCTTGATTTGGCTCAATCCAACGCCAATAAGGACTTAATGAAGCTGTAATTCTGGCACTGCGACAAATTTGATCTGAACTTAATTCTTGCTCATAACCCCATTCAATAAACAAGATTAAATTTGAATTTTCTTGTAACAGCAACTGCTGTCCTTTATTATTATTATCCCTATTGCCAAAAAGCTTGAGAACTCTGTCACATAAATTACTTTGATAAAAATCCAAAACTAGAGGAGCAAAATAGTCAATTCCTCTGCCTTTTTGTAATTTACTTTCTGCGTAAGTTCGTGCAGGTTCGGGTAAAGTTACTCTCCAATCAGATGCAGTAGGAGATTTTTCTGCCATCGAAAATTTGAGCAATTCCATCAAAGCTTTTTGACCACTCCTACCCCAAATCGCCCTCACTAAATCAAGACTCAATCCACTCGGAAAAAAAGCCAACAAAGGAAATATATCTTGAGCTTCTGGTGATAACATCTCAAAAGAACGCTCTAAAGTTATCCGTAGACTTCTTTCTTTTCTTTCTTCTGGTGAATAAGAATCAAGAACTTCCAGTGGTTCAATTTCCAAGTATTCACACAGCATCTTGAGAGTACATTGAGTTTCTGCCATATAAGATGCTGCTAATTTAATCGGCAAGGGATAGCCATCAAGAAACTTGACTAAAAGATTAAAATCTGAGAGCAAATCATCATTATCTCCCCATTGTGTTTGTGCTGGAGCATACTTTTTAAATATTTCTCTGGTTTCTGATGCTCCCATGCTCAGAACTTCTTCTTGATGGCAATAAAAAATATCTCTTACTAAAGAATCACGAGAAGTTAACAACAATCTTAAATTAGGACACTGTTCTAAAAGCGAGTTCAAAATTTCTATGAGTTCATTGGCTTCTTTCTCAATCAATCTGTCCAAATCATCGAGAATCAAAAACACTCGACTATATCTTAACTCTTTCTCTAAAGCAAAAGTTTTTAATTCCAGAGTCTGTTTTATTTTAAAAATCAGTGTTCCTACAGAATCAGTATCGCGCAAACTAATAAACCACACTCCATTTTTATAGCGATCGCGCTCATGTAACCACTGACCAATGGTATAAGCTAAGGCTGTTTTACCTATTCCTCCCATACCATGAAGAGCAATACAACGTTTATCAGACTCTACTAATACTTTAATTACCTGATGTATTTCTCGTCTGCGTCCAACAAAGTCTGGATCTTCACGGGGAATATTAGTATTTGACCACTGGGGATAGATCATTTGGTGTGAATCTGCTGGTTCGATAATCAGTGATTGATTATGGGAAGCTTGGGGTAATAATCTAAATTTGAAGGCTTCATCGAAATTAACTCCTTGCTCAAAAGTCTGAGAGTTAAACAGTTTTCTTAAATTATCATCCAGTTTAACTGCATTCCGACTCACTAAAAAAGCATTAATAATCTCATCTTGATTGAATAATGCTTGATAAAGTCGTCGAGAAAAACATCGGGCTGCAACGTCAAGAATTTTATCTTCAGCGTTAACTGCAATTACATGAGACACTCCTGCTTTGACAAAAGCTTGAGCTAATTTTTCGGAATGACAAGCATTCAATAATGCTAACTGACAAGGTGCTTGCTGATAATTTGATAAGGCAATTTCCAGTTCTCCTTCACTAAAAGAGCGAGTAATTCCCACTTCATCTTCTAGCACCAAGGCAGTCCCATCTGCATCTCTCATTCCATGACCGATAAAATGAATAATCAGTGGTTTGACACGATGAGACAACACATCTTGTAGAGTCTGTGAAGTCGCTACTTTCACCACTATTTCTACTGCTATCGGATGAGATATATCTTCTAAAACTGAAGCGATCGCATCAATTTCTTTCTGAAGTGATAAATTCTCTACTGGTGATAAGTCTTCATGGAGCAGAGGGGCTGAAAACAAGATCAAAATTTGATTACTGAAGCAATTATCTTGTTCAGTAACTTCTTCTACCCCTGGGATGAGAGGAACTTTTACACCTACTTTTGAGACAACCATTCCTCTATCTCCTCATCAGTAGCCTTACTGAGGTCTAGGGGAGGACGTTTTGGGTGTTCTAACTTACCTTCTGGTTTTATTCCTTTTGAACGGAGTTCTCGCCGCCAATTGTTTATCGCCTTAGCGGCTTTGATTGCGTATTCTATCAAATTAGCTGCTGCTGCTATTCCTCCAATTACTGTAGCGACAAAAACTATATCATCTGCACCTACCACGCGGCTTGGTAACTTCTGCACCTTTATTGAACTCATCCCTAGCGATGTTTCTAAAGACTCTATTTCACTTGCGGGAACTTGCGATGAAATCACAATGCTACAGAGAGGAACTTCACTCATGTATACCTCTAAAAGTTGCTGTTTTTTGCTTAATACTTCCAGTTTAGACTTAGAAATATAAGCATTAACAGCATGAGGGGAACATCCCAATTTTTTCAAAACACAAAACGAAGTAGCTCTGCTTAAAGCTCTGCATGATTCTGCGTAAACCTCTGCTAACTGGTGCGTTCAAAAATAAACTCAAACATTTGGAATGCTCCCAGCATGAGTTTCTGGTTTTTCATGAAGATTGACAGACAAACAAACTCCCACACAAATAGTAGCCATAACTACTGTAATAGCGATATTAGCAGAATCTTTTGTAAATACCTTCACCCTTCCTAATTCAACCCCAAATCTACTGCTATCCGATGGGCGCAAGCAAAACCAGAAAACGCTACTGCATTCAAACCCTGTCCAGGAAAAGTACTATCTCCCACACAATAAAGCCCTGGTATTGCAGTTCTATTAAACGGCATTGCTAGCAACCCCCGCAATTTACGTCGGGGAATCGGCCCATAAGTACCATCTGCACGGCCTAAAAAACGACGATGAGTGCGTGGTGTTCCCACTTCTAGGTAATCTAACCCTGCATCTAAACCCGGAAAAATTTTCTCCAACCGTTCAATAATTCGCCCAGCAGCCTTTTCTTTTTTTGCTTCATAATCCTTAACAGATAGACCTTGCCAATCATCTATCCAATGTGGTGTAAAAGCGTGAATGATATGATGATCAACTGGTGCTAAATCTGGGTCAAGCAACGTGGGAATCGACACAAAAATCGTACCCTCTGGATCTGCCATTTTCTCCCAGTCTTCCAACAAAATGTGATGACATTCTGTTTTGGCAGGTAAACTAGAGGCTTTGATGCCGATATGCAAACTCAAAAAACTAGGTGATTTTTCATAGTTTTGCTGCCATTTTTTCTCATTAGCTAAATTTTTCTTTCTTGAAATTAATTTGTCAAAAGTATCCCAACGTGTACTATTGGAAACAATGCGTTTGGCATGGTAGATTTGGCCATTAGCTAATTTTACACCTACGGCTCGTCCCTTTTCTGTGAGTATTTGCGTGACTCTGGCTTGGTATTCAATATTACCTCCTGTCTGAATTAGCCCTTTTACAAGCTTTTGAGCGATTTGACCCACACCACCTTTGGGATAATTCACACCACCATAATGTCTGTCGGAAAACACCATTCCTGCATTGATCATCGGTGTCATATCGGCTGGTACTACCGACCAGCAATAGCATTCCATATCGATAAATTTCAACAATAGGGGATCTTTAATATGGCGTCGCGCTACATCCCCCGCATTTTGTGGCAAATATGTTAATAAACCTAAACAAGCCCAGGGATGTTGAAAAAACATCCGCATCAAATAGCGTGGTTCTTCCAAAGATAAAAGCTCCATGCTATTTAAGCAATTAAAGACTCGCCAACATTCGTCATAAAACCGACGAATACCCTTGGCTTCGTGGGGAAAATAAGCAATGAGGTTTTGTAAAAAATTTTCGTAAGTCCGCTCAACTTTCAGATCAAGACTGTTGGGCAGATGATAATGAATCTGTACAAAATCGGGAATTACTTCTAAACTGACGTTTACGGCATCTAAAGCACGGGTGAGTAAATTGGTTGTACCGCGTTGTCCAAAACCGAAAATCATGGAAGCGCCAACGTCGAAGCGATAACCTTGGCGTTCAAAATAACCCGCGCTACCACCAGGAATCAGATAGCTTTCTAAAACAAGTACTTTCGCTCCTTTTACAGCTAATTGAGTTGCTGTCACCAGACCGCCAATTCCAGAACCGATAATGATTGCATCGTAATGGGGATCGAGGATTGGGGATTGGGAATTGGGGAAGAAATTTTCATGCATTGCTTTTAGAGTGTAAGGGTGTAAGGGTGCAGGAGAGTTTAGGGGTGTAGTAGAGACGCGATTATACTCTTACCTTGAAGCCGCTTTTACCGCATTTGGCTTGGGAAAAAGAGGGGAGGCTTAAAGCCCCCTGATTAATCTGTGGGCCAATTGGATCTCTAATAGAAGCCTCCCCTCTTTTTCTTTTATTCGCCTCGTTACGAGCGTCTACGCGTCTCTACTAAGGGTGTAGGAGTTTATAAAACGATTATTATTCCATTAGTTTTACAGTCATCACTCATTGCTTTATTAAAAACCCACATCTGTCAGAGTTCCAGTTTCCCCAATCCCAAATCCCCGATCCCAAAAAAAAGAGGGACAAGCCTGCAACCGCTGGCCAATCCCGTCTGCCGATCCTTAAAGAGAGGAGAACACTGACTGTTAATATAACTTTGATTGAGAATAACTGTCAACTGTTAATGAAAAATATTATCAATAATTTTTTGCGAGTTTCGATTTTAGCTGATAGCCGGATATAAGAAAGGGTATTATGATGTTTCAGTCGTTATACAAATTTCAGAACGCCTAATTCCGGCTATGACGCTACAATTGCGTGTTTATGTTCCACCACATCCCTTAATCAAGCACTGGTTAGCAGTTGCCCGTGATGCTGCCACGCCTTCGGTATTATTTCGTAGTGCAATGACAGAATTGGGACGCTGGCTTACTTATGAAGCAGCTCGAGAATGGTTGCCGACTCAAGATACAACTGTACAGAGTCCTTTAGCTGAATGTCCTGCAACTTTGATAAATCCAGAAGTTCCCATGGCAGTAGTGCCAATTTTGCGAGCAGGTTTAGGATTACTAGAAGGAGCGCAAACACTTCTACCCTTGGCATCAATTTATCACCTTGGTTTAGTGCGGGACGAAATCACTCTACAACCATCTTCTTACTTGAACAAACTTCCAGAAAAATTCCATCCTCAAACACGGGTACTAATTACCGATCCGATGTTAGCCACAGGTGGCTCAATTATGAGAGCAATGGAAGAATTGACACAACGGGGAGTTGATCCGTCTTTGACTAGAATTGTTTGCGTAGTAGCAGCTCCTCCAGCCTTACAAAAACTAAGTGCAGCTTATCCAGGTTTAATAATTTACACTGCGACCATAGATGAGCAAGTAAATGACCGGGGATTTATTGTTCCAGGTTTAGGAGATGCAGGCGATCGCACCTTTGGGACTTAAGCTAGTATGCAGCTAGAACTGGAAAGTAACCAAACAATCCAAAAGTGCAGCTTTTATTATTGGCGGTAATAAATATGAGTCAGCGTGATGGTTTTGCAAGTGGTTTTTTCTTTGGCGCGATCTTTGGTAGCGTAGTCGGCGGTATTCTAGGCGCAGTTGTTGCTTCCAGGAGCGATAGTGAACTAGAAGCCGAAGTAGAAGAGCAACTCTCTCCCAACCAAACAGAAGCCAAAAAATCCCTGCGGCGGCGTCATATGAAAGCTTCAGAAACCGATAGCATGGAGATGGAAACAGCACGGCGATCGCTAGAAGATAAAATAGCCCAGTTAAATGCCACAATAGATGAAGTGCGGCAGCAGCTAGGCAACGTTAATAGCAACTCAGCTCAGGTGATCAATGAAAGATCGCTCACCAAAGATACTTGATAATTGGGGGACAAGGGAGAGGAAAAGAATAATTAATATTTTATGCCCAATGCCCAATGCCCTCTCTTCTGATGAAAACATACGCCATTACCTGAGCTACCTTAAAATCTAAAATATAAGACCAAAATAGACATTTCACAGGAAAGGAAACTGATCCACACATGTACTTACTAATTTCCACATTGGCTACTTTCATCAATATTTATAGTACCCTCCTGATTATTAGGGTTCTATTGACTTGGTTCCCCAACATCAACTGGTACAACCAACCATTTGCTGCTTTGAGCCAAATTACTGACCCCTATTTGAATGTTTTCCGTAATATTATTCCCCCCTTGGGTGGAATAGATTTTTCTCCGATATTGGCGTTTTTAGTACTCAATATTGTTGGCTCTTTGTTAGTACAGGGTGGAAGCTCTTTGGTAAGCCTGCAATCATTTGGGTGAATGCAGAGCAAAAAATACATAAATTTTGTTTGTAGAGACGCTAGATAATCAACGTCTCTACAATTCATGTATTCTTGCTTATCCATAAATTTTGGCAAATTGGAAGATTTGCTTATACGAAGTTACGCTCATACAGCGTAATCGTTCTTCCTTAGCTCCGTGTCCACGCCACGTGCTACAAGCAAGGCTCTTAACCCGCAAGGGCGCAGTGGCTCCCCTTGTCCCCTTTGTTCTCTGGCAAGTAATATCTTTAAAAAGGCAACTTGATATTACAACTCAGGATGTAGCCAATTAAAAAGTCCCAAAGAAGCAACGGTTCCAACAAAGTGAGCAGTAATACCAGTCATACTCGCCATAGCAACAAAAATGTCAAGTGAGCGAATCACACGATTCGGGTCATATATTGCTACTCCTTGGGGTTGGGCGATAGATTTTGAGAGTAGAACACCCAAACCTGAGCCTGTTCCCAAAATTGTTAACAACATTCCTACAAAGCCTGCAATCACAGCAACCCGTAGCACTTTCATTACCTCTGCTTTGGGTGGATGCAAATCGGGGTTGGGATTGCGGAGTCGTTTAGCAAAGCGAGTAAGCCGAAAAGCTAAGTAAAGAGTAAATAATAGAGCTAAAATACCACAAATTCCCCAAAAGATGCTAACACTAAGTCCAGGAGTTGTACCTTGAGTGTAGGTTCTAACTGGTAATCCTGGAGCAGGTGCTACAGCTTGACTGAAACTACGACCTGAGATAGCAAATATCAACATTAGTACGGAAGTTGCTCCCAACCCAAGCTGTAACCACAAGCTAACCCAACCAACAAGGCGCAAAATGTTAGCAATTCTTTCTATTTTGGGATTAAGAGTGTGTAGTTCCGATTGGGCTTGCATAGTCATGATTATTTAATGGGAGTAGAACAAGATAAAGTCTTTTCTACTTCAACCATAGGTATGTTTTTTAAGAATAACGACCTTCCCAAGTAAGAATGTCTTTGGCTCAAATTCATACTTATCGAAGAAGGAGACAACAGAAGGGGGACAAGGGAAGCAGGGTGGTTTCATACCCTGATTCAGCAACGCCCATTTTTGGGTTCACCGAAATGATTTTTGTATGCGCCGAAATGATTTTTGTATGCACCGAAATGATTTTTGTATGCGCCGAAATGATTTTTGTATGCGCCGAAATAATTTTTGTATGCGCCGAAATGATTTTTGCGCTCGCCGAAATGATTTTTGCGCTCGCCGAAATAGACAGTTGCATTACACTTCATGAACTTACGCAACTTTTTGCTTGACAAACTGTCCTTAAACCCCAACACTCATAACTCAAATCTGATTTTTCAGACGCGTCATGGTGCGTCTTTTCCAAACCTATGACTGTTGTAAATACTCAACTACCAAGATTTTTAAATTTTGCTAAAAATCCTAACCTATCCCAAAAATTAATGATTGTGGGGGTAGTGATTAGCATATTATTTATATTTCTAGCGTTATTTGCTCCTGTATTTCAGGCTTGGGGATGGCTACAAGATCCCACAGATTTCTTGAGTAATCCCATCCATAGTCCACCTTCAGCCCAACATTGGTTTGGTACTAGTCGTCTGGGTTACGATGTCTTTTCACGCACGATATTTGGTATCCAAGCAGCGTTGCAAGTTGTTTTGTTAGCAACCGCACTGAGTATGGTTGTGGGTGTACCTTTGGGGATGGTGAGTGGCTATGTTGGCGGTAGATTGGATAAAACTTTGCTGTTCCTAATGGATAGCATTTATACGTTACCGGGGTTATTGCTTTCGGTAACACTAGCGTTTGTAGTGGGACGGGGAATATTAAATGCTGCGATCGCCATTAGTATTGCTTACATTCCCCAATATTACCGTGTTGTTCGTAATCATACGGTAAGTGTCAAAACAGAAGTATATATAGAAGCAGCCCAAGCGATTGGTGCGAATACTTGGCAAGTACTTTCTCGGTATCTGTTTTTTAACGTTATTCAAAGCGTACCTGTACTCTTCACCCTTAATGCAGCCGATGCAATTCTAGTTTTGGGTGGTTTGGGCTTTTTAGGTTTAGGATTACCCGAAGAAGTACCAGAATGGGGACGTGACTTAAAACAAGCTTTGGAAGCACTACCCACAGGTATTTGGTGGACTACCCTCTTCCCTGGCTTAGGTTTAACATTCATGGTTGTAGGGTTATCACTACTAGGTGAGGGGTTAAACGAATTTGTCAATCCTCGTTTGAGGAAAGAAAATGGAATCCGGAAATAGTCATTCATTGGTTGTTGTTAGTTATTAGTTCTTAGTTGTTTGTTCTAACCAACAAGCAACAACCAACCAAGACCACTAGATTCGATTTGCTATTCTGGATCTTTGTTGTACTTTTTTAGTGAGAGATTTGTGTGAACGATAAACTTTCTTTAGTTGCTGCTACTGCTGGCGGTTTTATGCTTTCCGTTGCTTTGGCTGGTATTCTACGAGGTGCGCCAGTTACATCTTGGCAAGTACAAGCAAATTTGGGTTCAACTCCAGTAATGTATGTAACTCGAACTACACCATACGCAAGTGAAATTATTGAGAAAAATAGTAATTATAGATAGTTGGGTGTTGTTTAGACAACTAACCACTAACAACTAACTAATAACTAATAACTACTAACAATAACTTATGAGATAAGTGTGGTGGGAGCAGAAGTAATTGGTATTGACTTGGGGGGAACAGCAATTAAACTGGGACGGTTTACAGTTGATGGTACTTGCCTAAAATCCTTGACTGTAGCAACTCCCCAACCAGCAACTCCAGAAGCAGTGATAGTAACAATGGTAGATGCGATCGCCCAATTAGATCCACTCAACCAGGCTATTGCTATTGGTGTTGGTACTCCCGGCCCTGCGGATGCAACTAGGCGCATTGCCAAATTAGCTATTAACTTGCCAAGATGGGTTGATGTTCCTTTGGCAGAGGCTTTAGAAGCGAAAATAGGCAAACCAACCATTCTCGATAATGACGCCAATTGTGCAGGTTTAGGAGAAGCTTGGTTAGGAACTGGTCGCCATTTTCAAAATTTTATCTTGTTGACTTTGGGGACTGGTGTTGGTGGAGCAATTTTTATTGATGGTAAATTATTTACCGGTCATTATGGTGCTGCTGGGGAATTGGGTTTAATCACATTTAACCCAGATGGACACGTATGTAAGAGTGGTAACAAAGGTTCGTTAGAACAGCATGTTTCGATTACAGCAATTCGTCGCCGCACGGGAAAAGAACCTTCAGAATTAGGCGTTTTAGCAAAAGCTGGAGACAATGACGCCTTAAATTTTTGGCAAGAATACGGAATAAGTTTAGGTATTGGTTTAACAAGTTTAATTTACGTACTGACACCACAAGCGATCATTATTGGTGGTGGTGTCAGTGCTAGCGCTAACTTTTTTTTACCAGCAGCCAAAGCAGAAATCGAGAAACGAGTTTTGCCTACATCTCGCCTAGATTTACAAATTTTACCAGCTGAATTAGGTAATGCTGCGGGAATGCTGGGTGCAGCGAGGTTAGCGTGGGGGATGGTGGAGAGGGAAGGGGGACGCGGGGATGCGGGGACGGGGGGACGCGGAGAAAAATCAACTACTAACCAGTAAACAACTTATTCAATTTTTTTCAAATCTTGGAGTACTTCAGTTGCAGAGTGATAGCGATCGCTAAAGTGATAGCGTACCATTTTATCCAAAATATCTGCTAATTTCTCACTAATTTTTACTCTATGTCGCCATTCCACAGTCCCAGTTTCAGGATGAGGATGGAGTTCGTGCGGTGGTATCCCGGTAATTGCTTGAATCGCAATCATCCCCAAAGCATAAAGATCACTGGATAATCGAGGATGGCCAGCAAATTGTTCTGGTGGTGCATAACCGCGTGTACCAATAGCTACTGTAGCTAATTCGGTTTGTTCACTCGATTTTGGTTGCATCATTTTCACTGCGCCAAAATCAATTAGCACTAAGCGATTATCTGTATCAGACCTAATAATATTACTCGGTTTGATATCCCGATGAATCACACGGTGTTCGTGAACAAATACTAAAACTTCTAATATGCCTTTTAACATCTCGATGAGATCAGATTCAGTTTTGATGTTGTGATGTGGTGGTAATTCATCACTCAACGCATGTCCAGAAATATATTCTTGTACTAAATAAAATTCGTTGTTCTCTTCAAAATATGCCAATAATTCTGGTATTTGATGATGCTTACCTAAAACTTCTAAAATATCTGCTTCTGCATCAAATAATCTTCTCGCAACTTGCATAAATCTAGTATCTCGCCGGGCTGGCATGAGTTGTTTGACAACACAAATTGGATTCCCCGGACGTTGGGTATCTTTTGCTAAATAAGTACAACCAAATCCGCCCGAACCAAGTACTCTATGAATCTGATAACGTCCACCTAAAAGAAAGTCACCAGTGACTTTTTCTGGGTTATTACCTGTAGCATCAGAATGGATGTGTTTGTCATGAATGCGTGTCGTTTCTTTTAAAAGTGTATTTAATTGTTCTATTGCTTCTTTTTGTTTTTCAACTTGTAAAATAATTACTTTAGTTTGTTGTTGAGTTTGGTAAGTACTGTAAGCCATAACACTTACACCACTCAACACCAAAGCCACAGCGGGTGGTATTATTGGCAACCATGCCCCTTGCAAAAATAGCAAATAGCAAACACTCACTAAACTACCCAAAGAAACACTACCAGCCAAACCCAGACTTACAGGATATCGCAGTCGCCATGCTAAAACACCGCCTACTATCGACCATCCCCACACCCAAACAGCTTCAGCCCAGTTTGGTAAGTACCAAATTAGGTGGCGATCGCTCAATACTGTACTGATAATCTGGCTTGCCACCTGTGCATGAATAAACACAGGTGCTATTCTCAGTGGATACTTAGCTGAACCACTATAGGGTGTATAAAAGCCTGGATGAACACTACGGGCAGTAGTACCAATAATAACGAGACGGTCTTTAATCCAATTGGGGTTTACCTTACCCTGTAAAATTTGTGTGAGAGTGACTTGTTTGGCAAATTGAGATGGATCACGGTAATTTAGTAAAATTTGATAACCTGCTGCGTCTATGTTTTCATAACCACCTGCATCTGCTGATAAACGCGGAAACAGGATTTTACCCAAATAAAAATGGTCTCGATCAGTGAAATGAGATTTAATGCCTTGTCTTTCTAGGTAATTAATAGCTAATAGGGCGGCAAAAGAAAATCGTGTTTGACATTTTTTGTCATCGGAACCAGCAAATAATAAACTACGACGCACAATCACATCTTCATCGTCAGAAATCACATCACTAAAGCCAACTTGATCTTTGGGGAAATTTGGTGGTGGTGGAATTTCTGAACTGCCCATACTGCTAAATGTGCAGTAAGTGATCACATTATCTAGATTGGAAAGACCAGCTCCTAAATTTTTCTGTTTGGAACGATCAATACTTAAGCCAATGACACGCGGTTGATAAGACTGAATTTTAACTAAGAGCTGATTGATAATATTATCTGGCAGAGAAAAATCTTGTGACCCCAAATCTTCTTCAGTGACACTAACTATTAACAGATGAGGATCTGGTGCTTCAGCAGGGCGTAGCCGTATCATTTGGTCATAAGCACTTAATTCCCAAGTCTGCAACCATTTCAGATGGCGGACTCCCAGCACTAAGACACTAACTCCGACACTGGTGATAAAAATAGTTTGCAGCCAGTTTCTAGTAGTGGTGTCCTGAGAACCCCTATCTTTGGTTGCTAAAGTAGTGCGGAGTTTCCTGAATAGTGTAATCACGGTTTGGTGGCTATAGCCAGAATTTGGTAGATAGTGCAGATGGGTAATTTTAGATTATCCCAAGTATTTATCAATGTAGCAATTGGTTGCTATTTGGTGCTAGCCTACGCTCTGCGCCTAAAAAACTCACTACACTTCCTGTTAATAGTTCCCCGTTAAGACTTCCCCGCCTTCACGAGTAAGTTCATAAATCAAACCGGATTCCTAGATTACTTTTTTCTAAAATTTTTCTGTCTTCTTTGATCAGGTATTTACTGTAGTCTATTTCTTGTTTACAGAGCCAGCAATTTGTTTTTATTGATTCACAAAGACTCCTAGAACGAAATCTACTGTATCGGCTCCTAGAATAGAGTATTTCAAGTATTATTGCTCTTTGTTCTTTGTCATTAATAACATACATATTTAACTACATTTGCAGTTTATCAAGATAAATTACTAACTATGTTATCTATTTTGATTAAAAGCTAAAAATTTTGTTGATAAACAGCAATGATTTGAAACTTTTCCACAGCCAACATCAGCGTAAAATATAGCTATTTTTGAGATACCTTGTATATTCTTGAGTCTAAAAAATTTTTGTGAGTATTTTATGACTGAAGTAATAATGTATATTACAAAAATTTTAGAGAATTTACTTCACAATACTTGTACTCCATGCCTAACAAGGTGATAATTAACGCTGTTAGTTTTGGCACACAAGGGGAATAAATTTATGGAGTATGACTTGAAAACGTTATCAGAACTTTATAAAAACACACTCTTTAACGATGTACTTCCTTTCTGGGAAAAACATTCCTTGGACTGGGAAGATGGTGGCTATTTTACCTGCCTTGATCGCCAGGGTAAAGTTTACGATACAGACAAATTTATCTGGTTGCAAAATCGCCAAGTGTGGACTTTTTCGATGCTTTGCAATCAGCTAGAAAAACGCGAAAATTGGTTAAATATTGCTCGCAATGGTGCTAATTTTCTCGCCCAACATGGTAGAGATGCTGATGGCAACTGGTACTTTGCCCTAACTCGTGCAGGTGAGCCATTGGTACAACCTTACAATATCTTTTCTGATTGTTTTGCTGCTATGGCATTTAGTCAATATGCCCTTGCTTCTGGGGAAGAATGGGCAAAAGATGTGGCAATGCAAGCTTACAATAACGTTTTGCGGCGTAAAGATAACCCCAAAGGTAAATATACCAAAACCTATCCCGGCACACGACCGATGAAATCTTTAGCTGTGCCAATGATTTTAGCTAACTTAACTTTAGAAATGGAATGGTTGCTATCTAGTGAAATCCTGGAAAATGTTCTAGTTGCAACCGTTCAGGAAGTGATGACTGATTTTTTAGATCAAGAAAAGGGGCTAATGTACGAAAGTGTTGCTCCCGATGGTTCCCACATTGATTGTTTTGAGGGACGATTAATTAACCCTGGTCATGGTATTGAGGCGATGTGGTTTATTATGGATATTGCCCGTCGCAAAAACGACACCAAAACTATTAATCAAGCTGTTGATGTGGTGTTAAATATTCTCAATTTTGCTTGGGATAATGAATATGGCGGTTTGTATTATTTTATGGATGCAGACGGTCATCCACCACAACAATTGGAATGGGATCAAAAGCTGTGGTGGGTGCATTTAGAATCGTTAGTTGCCTTAGCGATGGGTTATCGTTTGACGGGGCGTGATATATGTTGGCAATGGTATGAAAAAATGCACGATTACGCCTGGTCTCACTTTGCCGACCCAGAATACGGTGAGTGGTTTGGTTATCTCAATCGGCGAGGGGAAGTGCTTTTGAATCTTAAAGGTGGGAAATGGAAAGGCTGTTTTCATGTACCGCGTGCCATGTATCTTTGTTGGCAGCAATTTGAGATGTTGAGTTCGCAGTCATTTTGAGCCTCTATTGAGAAGCTAGAGTAAAAACAGACTTATCTGATGGGTGTCCTATGAATGTTGTTACACCGAAGCGATTCACAATTGACGAATATCATCGGTTGATTGAACTGGGATTTTTAACGGAGGGCGATCGCATTGAATTAATTCGCGGTGAACTGATCCAAATGATTGCAAAGGGAAGACAACACACAGTTTGTAATTCTATTTTGTGCCGTCAGCTAGATCGAATTTTAGGCGATCGCGCTGTCATTCGTGGACAAGATCCGATTACACTACCAAATCAAAGTGAGCCAGAGCCAGATGTCGTGATTGCACGCGGAAGAGATGAAGATTATCTGGCTCATCATCCTTACCCTGAAGATATTTTTTTGGTTATCGAAATTTCAGATTCTACATTGACATATGATCAAACAAAGAAGCTAGAACTATATGCAGAAGCCGGAATTTCTGATTATTGGATTATGGATTTAAATACTCGTCAATTAGAGCGTTACAAAGAGCCTTATCAAAATATTCAAGGTAAGTTTAATTATCTCAGCAAGCAAATTTCTCTCGCCAATGAGTCAGTAGCGATTCCTGGGTTTGAAGATGCATTATTGGATTTGAATCGGATTTTCCCAATGACTATTTAGACAAATTAAGACAAAGACGCCAAAATTACTCAGCGTCTTTGCATCAGATAAATTTTGCTGTTTTACCCTACACCATTTCTGAGGATGTTTGCACTACTGCTTGAGGTTGGGGCTGGAACATAAACAAGGAGTAGACGACATCTCGACGAATATTAGTCATCATATCTAAGAAAAGTTCGTAACCCTCAGTCTTATATTCAATCAATGGGTCTTTTTGACCATAACCTCGTAATCCTACAGACTCACGCAAAGCATCCATTTGTTGCAGGTGTTCCCGCCAGAGGGTGTCGATTCGTTGCAAGATAAAGAAGCGTTCGGCTTGGCGCATCAATCCGGGTTGAATTTGATCTATTTGCGCCTCCTTCATGTCGTAGGCAATTCGTACCTGTTCGTGCAAGAAGGCTTTAATTTCACTCATCGACATATCTACTAGTTGAGATGATTGTAAGTCTGCTAGTAGATAAACAAATTCTTTGACTTTCTCAACTAATTTATCTAGTTCCCACTCTTCAGAAGGCAAATCTGGATTGATGTAGTAGTTAACGATGTCGTCCATCGTTCTTTCGGCATACTCAATCACTTGCTCTTTGAGGTCTAGTCCTTCTAAAACCCGGCGGCGTTCGGCGTAAATTGCCCGACGTTGGTTGTTCATCACCTCGTCGTACTCAAATACCTGCTTACGGATATCGTAGTAGTAGGTTTCGACTTTTTTCTGGGCGCCTTCTAAGCTGCGGGTTAGCATCCCAGATTCGATGGGCATATCTTCTTCAACGCGGAAGGCTTCCATTAATTTAGCGACGCGATCGCCACCAAAAATCCGCATTAAGTTATCCTCTAAGCTGAGGAAAAATCTCGTGGAACCAGGGTCGCCTTGGCGTCCTGCACGTCCCCGTAATTGGTTATCAATCCGTCGTGACTCGTGGCGTTCTGTACCAATTACGTGTAAGCCTCCCAAGTCTACTACTTCTTGGTGTTCGCGACTGGTGAACACTTCATACTCTTGTTTGATCAGTTTGTAAGCTTCCCGCAATTTTTGAATTACAGGGTCATCTGTGGGGGCTTTTTCGGCAGCAACAGCGATTTTTTCCTCTGCTTCTAATTCTGGCAAACTGCGATCGCCATAGGCTTGGACTGCCATTTCTACTGCTTGTTTGAGCTGCTGTTCTGTTTCTTTAGAAAGTTGAGTTGGAAAAACTTGGGGCGAAGCTTTCCAAGTTTTAACTTTTTTCCCAGGAACAAAACCTTGTCCCGCACTACTGGAACTCGGAGGTAAACCAGCTGCTCTGTGGACGCTGAACATATCTTCATCTTCTGGCTTGACGATCCGGGGCATAAAGTATTCCCGCATCTTCAAACGAGCCATATACTCAGAGTTACCACCCAAGATAATATCCGTACCTCTACCAGCCATGTTTGTGGCAATCGTCACAGCACCTTTGCGTCCTGCTTGAGCCACAATCTCCGCTTCCCGCTCTACGTTTTCCGGTCGGGCGTTGAGCAATTCGTAGGGAATCTCCATTTCCTTCAACAACTGGCTGAGATACTCAGATTTTTCGACACTTGTGGTTCCAACGAGGACAGGTCTACCAAGTTGGTGCATTTCGGCACATTCTTTAGCGATCGCCCGCCACTTACCCGCCTCATTCTTAAACACCATGTCGGACAAGTCTTCTCGTCTTCTGATCCGGTTAGTCGGAATGACGGTGACTTCTAGTTTGTAAATTTTTTCAAATTCGGCTTCTTCGGTTTTTGCCGTTCCTGTCATTCCACCCAGTTTTGGATACAGCAAAAACAGGTTTTGATAAGTAATAGTCGCTAAAGTTTGGGTTTCTGGTTGAATGTCTACATGTTCTTTGGCTTCAATTGCTTGGTGTAGTCCATCACTCCAACGCCGTCCCGGTAGCACCCGCCCAGTAAATTCATCGACAATTACGACTTCATCATTACGGACAATGTAGTTAACATCTTTGAGGAACAGTTCTTTGGCTTTGATGGCATTAAAAACAAAGTGCGCCCAAGGTTCTTCAGGGTCAAATAAATCTTTTACTTGCAAAAGTTGTTCTGCTTCAGCAAAGCCCTCATCTGTTAACAGCACGTTCCGGGCTTTTTCATCTACTTCATAATGCTCATCTTTTTGCAAAGCGGTGGCGATTCGAGCTGCTTCTGTGTATTTCTCTGTTGGTCGTTCGACTTGCCCAGAGATAATTAATGGTGTCCGCGCTTCGTCAACTAAGATTGAATCTACCTCGTCAATCACGCAGTAGTTAAATGGACGTTGTACTACATCTGTGATTGATGTTGCCATATTATCCCGCAGGTAATCAAAACCTACTTCACTGTTAGTAACGTAGGTAATATCACAGTCATAGTTTTTCTTGCGTTCTTGGGGCGTCATGCTGGCTTGAATCAAACCGACACTCAAACCCATGAAGCGATGCACCTGTCCCATCCATTCCGCGTCCCGACGAGCCAGGTAATCGTTAACAGTGACTACGTGTACACCCTTGCCTGTCAGAGCATTTAAATAACTCGGTAAAGTTGCAACCAGGGTTTTACCTTCACCAGTTTTCATTTCGGCAATTTGCCCTGAGTGCAAAATGACACCACCCAACAACTGAACATCAAAGTGCCGCAACCCTAAGACTCGTCGTCCGGCTTCTCTGACTACAGCAAAAGCTTCGCTTAAAATGTCATCAAGAGTTTCGCCTTTAGCCAGACGCTGCTTAAACTCTACTGTTTTACCCTTGAGTTCATCATCAGAAAGGGCTTTAATATCTTCCTCTAACAGGTTAATTTCAGTAATGTAAGGTTGATATTTTTTAAGCTTACGAGCGTTGGGGTCGCCCAACAAAGTTTTTAGCATGGCAGATTATTTAACAAAAATCAACGGGGACGGGAATTTTAGGTTTGGATATGATTATAAACATTTGACCCAAATGAGTTTTAATACTCTATAAATGGGTTGGCAATCGATTTTCCAGGAAAAACCGCAACAAGATAAACCAATCTAGTTACTAAATGATGGCTTTAAATTAGAAGTTTATATTTGAAACTTTATTAATAGTATCATTTCGCTTCCAGATGAAGCAGTGAAGCCCGACCATGCTCAAGTAGCGATCGCCCATCCCCAAAGTGGGGAATTGGGCATTGGGCATGGTGAAAATTATGAGTACTCCAATTACCCATTACTGTACTTGCTATTTTCTATTCCCTATGGAGTTTAGATAAGCATTTAGTTTAGGCAATAACTCGTCGATAATTGGTTTAAATTGGTTTACCTGTTCATTAGCCAAAAGTTGTCGAGCATAAGCTAGCCTCAACCAGCTTACCGTTTCGTACAAAGACCCTCTGGCAATTTTTACACAACGCTGATTATCTCGATCACTATACCTACCTCGTCCTTCTGCTATGTTGGCACAAACACTATTAGCAGCTCGAACCAATTGTTTCCCAATAGTATCTTTGGTGAAGTAGTCCCATTGTTTAACAATTTGCCAAATCTCGTTGGCTAGCTTCTCAGCCAGCTGGTAAACTTGCAAATCTTCAAAATCAGGACGTGCCATTCAAAATACCTAAAACCATCCATCAACGATAACCAATGCCCAATGCCCATTACTGTGTGTTCTCCGACTCTGGTGTCAGACGGCGGAAATTATACTCATTGGCACTCGGATGACAGGAGACACAGCTATTTATCTCCACAGGACGTGGAAGTTGTACTTGGGGGTGCAAAGCTTTGAAAAAACGAGAGTTGTTGACGCGATAGGGTATTTGTTCGTCTTCTCGAATAGAACGGGAAAAAGTAGAAAGATATCTCCAAACCAAAATGCGTGGTGGATCGACAAGAGGCTGAACTTGGGCGCCATAATGTTGCGAATCTTGGAGAATATTTTTCCAAGTTTGGGTAGGTAAAACTTGTGGCGGTAAGGCAAGATGACAGCTAGAGCAGTTTTCTAAGTAAAGTTCTTGACCGAGTTGGTACTGAGCAGGTATTACATCTACAGTTCCGATTTCAGAGGTCGGAGTTGCACCTTGAGCATTTGTTGCGAATGAGATCAGCCAACCCATAGCCAAACTCCAAGTTACGACTACCAAAAATAAACCTAAAGATTTTCTTTTGAATTGGCGACGCTTGCGATATTTAATCATACTGGAAATGCCTCACACCATTTATTAAACGCAAAATTTTAGGCATTGCACCAGAAAAGGATAGTTTATTTTAACAAATCTAGATACCCTTAATTTGGAAATCACCGCTTAGAAATAAAGATTCAATATAGAAGAGTTTCGCGATTTCAAGAGTAGTGACTATTATTTAAAACAGACAAATATATCTGCTAGTTTCATTGATAGCATCAGTTTTTAGGGGTTACAGTATACACACTAATTATTAAATCACTCTAAATGCAAGTTTTGTTGGGTGTGTTGTCGCGCAGCACAACGTACCATCTCAGGTTTTCAGTGCATTAGGATTTTCCGTCCATAATGCACTTTACCAAATTCAAGGCAAGGTCGGTTATATTTTTCGACTTGTGTGTACACCGTAGTTTTTAGGCTAGGGAGATACGGCGACGTACTCTCCCTTAGCGATCACAGAACGATCTCTATTTTTCGCTAAAGTAAGTTGACTAGTTGATTAACACTCTCATGCGTTAAAGCAAGTATGGGAATGTTAATCAACCAAAATTATTGATATTACTGACCATTCTGGTTGTTAGGAATCTGGTTATTAGGAATTTGGTTATCAGGAATCTGGTTATTAGGAATCTGATTGTTAGGAATCTGATTGTTAGGAATTGGCTGAGTTTGAAAAGAGGGCTGAAAAATCGTGTTATTTGTTCTATTAGCAGGTATAAAAGTAGGCGAATAGCCACTAACGTAATTACTGGCATCAATACAGTTATTTAAAGCCTGTCCGGGGGCTAGATTGTCAATTTGCAATCGCAAACCCACCACACACTGAGCATAGCGCCGTGGTAATAAACTCAAACCACAGTTATTTAAAATTGTTCTGTTAAATAGCTGTTTGTCAAGAACTTGTTTGCTATCCTCAGTACTTTTACTAATGCCAGCTACACATGCACCTACATCTTCAGGACGCCATGCTTGTACGCAGGTAGGTAGCGCATCCACTGCTGCTATTTCTGTGTTCTGCTTAATTTCAGCTACACAAGAGGACAAATCTCGGGGACGCAACGCCCTTGCACAGCCGCGTGCTGCGGCTTCCGCAGTGATCCCTACTTTGAGAAGTTGAGAAGCACAAGCCCTATAATCACCTGTAGTGACAGCGATCGCATCTGTACCAGGTAAAAAATTCATTCCCAACCATCCCATTACAATTAATGCTGGTGCAGCTACCCCAGTACTCAAGATTTGTTTAGTTCTTAGCATAGTTTTGTATAAATACTTACTGTTTTTGTTGAATGACATTTCCGTTCTACTCCAATCACGCAAAGTTATGCTATCTCATCTTCAAAGTTAGTTCTCACCTATTTTGGCAGGAAGGTTGGGAGCGGGGATGGGGGACAAAACAAGTCAAAAGTCAAAAGTTAAAAGTCAAAATTAAGAACTTTTGATTTGTTGCCCAATGCCCAATGCCCAATCCCTGATCACTAGATCACCAATTTTGCCTGATTGCTTGTATAATATCCTGTGGAGTTAGCGAAAAATGTCTTGGCTGCTGGCATTTGCGCTGCCGTAGAGGCTTGAAACTCAAACAATGACCCACGGTAAACAGCGCGATCGCAACTAAAAGCTTGAAACACAAGTACAGTACGGCGTGACACGCCGAAACTGACTCTAGAGCAATCAGAGTAAAAGCTTGGTAAAAGAAGCAACTTCATTTAAATAAAATGTGCGTTCTGTGAACCAAGAATCCCTAGCACTTTTGGGCAGGGAATGTCAAAATGGTATGTCTGGGTAAAAGTTGAAATTAGGATTAGATTAGGAAGCTCATGTCCCGATACAGAGGACCACGATTAAGAATTACACGTCGCCTGGGTGAATTGCCAGGACTAACTCGTAAAAGCGCCAGACGCTCTTATCCTCCTGGTCAGCATGGTCAGAACCGCAAGAAGCGCTCTGAGTACGCTGTCCGTCTTGAAGAAAAGCAAAAACTCCGCTTCAACTACGGTTTGACAGAAAAGCAACTGCTGCGGTACGTAAGGAAAGCCAGACGTGTGACTGGTTCTACCGGACAAGTGCTACTGCAATTGCTAGAAATGCGCTTGGATAATACAGTTTTCCGCTTGGGTATGGCTCCCACTATCCCAGCAGCACGCCAATTGGTAAATCACGGCCATGTCACAATTAATGGCCGTGTGGTGAATATTCCTAGTTACCAGTGTCGTCCAGGAGAAGTCATTGCTGTTAAAAATAAAGAAGCATCCCGGAAGTTAGTAGAAGCTAACTTACAATATCCCGGTTTAGCAAACCTTCCCAGTCATCTTGAATTTGACAAAAACAAGATGGAAGGTAAAGTCAACAGTGTCATTGAACGTGAATGGATAGCACTCAGTATTAACGAACTACTCGTGGTTGAGTACTACTCACGTCAAGCGTGATTGTCATTTGTCCTTAGTCATTGGTCATTTGTCCTTTGCAAATGACAAATGACTAACCACCAATTTGTGACATGGTGCGAGTATACCCACCTGTTGCACCTGAGTCACGGAACTTAAAATTGATTTCTGGCTTAATGGCTAGCAATTCTCTCACCTGCTGCCGAAGTTCGGTAGTGCTAACTCCAGTTCGTAAAGCTGTTTTTAAATCTATTTGTCCAGTTTCGTTTAGTAAACACGGACGCAACCAACCATCAGCAGAAAGACGCATCCGGTTACAACGATCGCAAAAACATTCCGACATCTGACTGATAAAACCCAGCGTCCCCTTCGCCCCTGGAATTTGAAATACATCGGCTGGCCCATTACCACGCACTTGCGCTTCTGTCAATCCCCAGCGTGCGCGGATACTTTGGCGAATTTCTTCAGAAGCTATCCAACCGCGATCGCCAAATAATTCTGTATTACCAATTGGCATAAACTCAATAAAACGGACGTGCCATTGTTTGTCAATAGTCAATGCTGCCAGATCCAAAACTTCATGGTTGTTAACGTCGGGGATAACCACTACATTTAGTTTCAACGGGTCAAATCCTACACTATAAGCAGCTTGAATTCCATTCCACACATCTTGCCAACGAGAACGACCACGATTGCCAATAATTTGGTCAAAAACATCAGGGTCGAGAGAATCCAAACTAATATTAATTCGCCGTAAACCTGCATTATAGAGACTTTGTGCCATTGGGGCGAGTAAAAAGCCGTTAGTTGTCATCGAGAGATCTTGTGTTTCCCGAAGAGAAGCGATCACCCTCACCAACTCCACCACACGTGGACGTAACAAAGGTTCTCCGCCCGTCAAACGAAACCGGGTAAATCCTACGGGTATAAAAACTTCTTGAATGAGGGTGAGTAGTTCCTCATCAGTCAATAAATTTTGCTTGAGGATATAGTCTAATTCTGCACCCTCTGGCATACAGTATTGACAACGAAAATTGCAGCGATCAACTAAACTAATCCGGAGGTAATCTACCTGGTTCATGACTTTATAATTTTATCTTATGATCTTCATGACTAAGTATTTTTATGTCAATTCATAAATATATTTTAGTTTGCAAATTTTATTTGTAGTCCCAATCTTCAGTGAAGCAGGTTAAGGTACTTTACGCTTAACGTGTATTCGATCTGGCATGATCTATTTCATCAGTTTCTAATTTAACCTGTTTTCTATTAGAAACCGGGTTTGTGATCCCCATCCGCAATTTTGCAATTCACCTATGTCAGAAAATCTTACTCCTCCAATCACCAAGCCTCACCGTCCGCATTTTTCCTCTGGCCCTTGTGCAAAACGCCCTGGCTGGTCTGTTTCTGCTTTACAAGATGCTTATGTAGGTCGCTCTCACCGTTCCGAGGGTGGGAAAGCAAAGTTAAAAGAAGTAATTGAGCTATCCAAGAAAATTTTGGGTGTACCCGCAGACTATCGTTTGGGTATTGTACCAGCTTCTGATACTGGAGCAGTAGAAATGGCGCTGTGGTCACTGCTGGGAAAACTTCCTCTAGATATCTTGGCGTGGGAAAGCTTTGGTCAAGAATGGGTCAAAGATGTTGTAGATGAACTACAGTTAGCCGATACTCGCATTCTGAAAGCACCTTATGGGAGTTTACCGGATTTAGCACAAGTGGATTTTAGCCACGATGTAGTGTTCTTGTGGAATGGAACTACTTCCGGTGTTCGTGTTCCAAATGGCGATTGGATTCCAAGTGATCGCACCGGGTTAACTATCTGCGATGCGACATCAGCTGTTTTCGCAATGGATATACCTTGGGATAAGTTAGATGTAGTTACCTATTCTTGGCAAAAAGTCTTGGGTGGAGAAGCCCAGCATGGTGTCATCGTCCTTTCACCTCGTGCTGTAGAACGCTTAGAAACCTACAAACCACCACGCCCACTACCAAAGCTATTTCGCCTCGCGCAAAAAGGCAAGTTAATTGAAGGAATTTTTCAAGGAGATACCATCAACACCCCATCAATGCTGTGCGTAGAAGATGCATTAGATGGGCTGAAGTGGGCAGAAAGTATTGGTGGACTTCCTGGTTTAATTAACCGCGCTCAAGCCAACCTAGCAGCTATGGCTAAATGGGTGGAACAAAGTAGCTGGGTAAATTTTTTAGCTGAAAAACCCGAAACTCGCTCTTGTACATCAATTTGTCTTAAGATAGTCGATGCTTGGTTTACTGAGTTAAGTCCAGAACAACAAGGACAATGTGCGAAAAAACTCGCCAAAACCTTAGAAAAACAGCAAGTTGCTTACGATATCGCTTCCTATCGGGCTGCACCTCCTGGAATCAGAATTTGGGGTGGTGCAACAGTTGAAACCGCAGATATCGAAGCCCTATTACCTTGGTTAGATTGGGCATATGCAACTGTGAAAGCCGAAATGAAAGAAGTTGCGTAGTAGCTGTCAAGTTTGAATTAAGGGTTTGTAGTAAGGACTTTAGTGCTTAAAAAATAAGGACTAAAGTCCTTACTACGAACTTTCACCCTTAACCATGACGCTACAATCAAACCAAGCTCGAAAAAGTCTTGGTGTTCAAAGATTATGGTAGCTATCACCCAACAACCCCAAAAAATGACTGTCGAGGAATATCTCGAATGGGAACCTCAGCAAGACATTCGCTACGAATACGTCAACGGCAAAGTCTTTGCCATGACGGGGGGTACAATTCCCCATAATGATATTGCACTTAACTTTTACACCGCCTTACGCCCACATCTGCGTTCCAGAGGTTGTCGAGTGAATGTCTCAGATGTAAAAGTGCAACTTAGCCTCCGAGACCAGTACTATTATCCTGATATTGTCGTCAGTTGCGACCCGATAGACCTCAACGCCCGCAAATTTATTCAATTTCCCAAACTAATTGCGGAAGTCCTCTCTCCAGCTACAAGCCCAAAAGACAGAGGTGAGAAATTCACTGATTATCTTAAGATCCCTACTTTGCAAGAGTATATCTTGATTGACTCTGAAAAAATCTCCGTTGAGCGTTACTCCAGGGGAGAGGGAAGAATGTGGCTTTACTATCCCTACACGGCTGGAGATATCATCACTTTATCAAGTATTGAATTTGAATTTCCGATTGAACTGCTGTATGAAGATGTTGCATTTGTAACTGAGGAATAAACTTTTTTCATTGGGACTGCCTTTTGCCCTTTGTTTGTAACACTCAGTGTTCGCAGATTGTGTAATAATAGACCGATCGCATACACTACTACGTTCCCAACCGTGCAAGCAACTGATAACTTCGATGACTTAGCTGCTGCTCTACAACAGCCAGCAGACCTGGATTTTGAGATACCTGATCCAGAAGACGAAGAAATTCCAGAGCAGGAATTTCAACAGCAGCTAGATATAGCTTGGCAAGTGTGCGATCGCTTTGATTTGCAAACAGAAATTTGGCGGGGGCGAATTTTAAGAGCAGTGCGAGATCGAGAGAAAAAGGGCGGAGACGGAAGGGGTGCAGGATTTCTCAAATGGCTCAAGGAACGGGAAATCAGTAAAAGTCAGGCTTATGCTTGGATTCAGCTGGCGAATAGTGCTGATACACTTCTAGAAGAAGGCAAGCTAGATCCAAGTGCTATTAAGAATTTCAGCAAACGTGCCTTTGTGGAAACCGCCAAATCCTCACCAGAAGTGCAAATCATGGTGAGTGAAGCTGCACAAAAAGGTGATCGCATTACTAGAAGAGAAGTACGTCAACTTACCGACGAATGGACGGCCATGTCGTCAGATTTATTACCTGAACCTGTTAAGCAAAAAGCAGCAGAAAACGTCCTTCCTCCCCGTTATATTGCGCCTCTGGTAAAAGAAATGGAAAAACTGCCAGAATCGCATCAACAAAGCTTACAGAAGGAAATAGCCCAAAATCCCGACCTCGATACGCTCAAACAGGTAACTTCAGAAGCCCGTAGTCTGGCAAAATATCTCAAAGCAGCGGCTCAAGTCCAAGCGCTGAACGAACAAGAAGTTGACATCGAAACCGCACTCATAGAAGCACAAAGAGTCGGTTGTTTAAGCATAGCTGCGGACTTAGTAAATCAAGCATCCCAGCTAGAACAAACAATCGGCAAATTGTACATGACTTGGAAACGCATCGGTAATTTAGCAGACAGGTTATACGTAGATACAGGTGCAAGTACACCAGAATTGCGATCGCTCCTAGATTGCTTAGAACCCCTTGGTAGTGAAGTGATGGAATTGCAACTCGATGGTGCAGGAGAACGCGCTATCCGCCTGCAAATTCAGGAAACGGGTTAGTTTGTCATTATTACAGACGCGATGAATCGCGTTTGTGCAATAGTCATTATGTCATTGGGTATTATTCTCTTTTGTCCTCCGTGTCCCCCTTCCCTTGTCCCCGCGTCTCCTTGTCTCCAATTCTCAGTTCCCTTAAAGTGCGTGTTGCTTCAATTCATTCAAAGAAACATATTCTACAGCCGACGCATGGGTTGCTGACAAAACCACGGGTGGTGCAACTCCAGCGTCTAGGGCTTCTTTCCAGCGAGAGGCGCATAAACACCAGCGATCGCCTGGTTTTAAACCTGGAAAATCAAATGCAGGAACAGGTGTACTTAAATCATTTCCTCTAGACTTGGTAAATGCCAAGAATTCTTCGGTGACTTCTGCACATACCACATGGACGCCAAAATCACCCGCGCCTGTGCTGCATACTCCATCGCGATAAAAGCCTGTCATGGGCGAGGTACAACAAACCTCTAAGGGTTCTCCAAGGACGTTTTTAGCCTGTGTCATGGCAATAGCTTGTTAATCAATTTATTTCTTTTTAGTTTAAACAATTGATTTCGCGTAGCAAATCTCCTAATAATCCGCGATCGCGAATTAAAACCAAATCAGAATCATTCTTTAGTAATTCTTGAAACTTGGAATTTATGAGTAGGGCTGACTCTAGGTATTCCATCGCCAGTGAATTATCCCCCATCCGAGCTGCACAACACGCACAGTTATACCAAGCATATTCATCATCGGGTTTGATTTCGATGGCTTTTTGATAGTTCTTCAGCGCTGATCCAAAATTTTCTGTGTATCTAAAAGTATCCGCTAGTTTGTAATAAGACCAAAAATCCTGGGAATTTATGGCTTGGGCTTGTTCATAACTCTTAATTGCTTCTTCGTAGTATTTTAAATGCCTGCAAGCATCTCCACGCCGTAACCATGCCCAGTAATCATTTGGGCGAATTGACAAAGCCTGATCATAGTCAAAAATTGCATCCTCATAGCGTTTTAAGTGCCTTTTAGCATCTCCACGCCGAAAATAAGCCCAATAATCATTTGGGCGAATTGTTAAAGCTTGATCTAGAGTTGCGATCGCTTCTTCAAATTGATCTAAATCTTCTATTAATATGCAAGCTCGATTGTAACAAGCCCAATAATCATTAGGACGCAGTGCCGATGCCTCTTTCAAACTGGCTACTGCGGTTTTATACTCACCCAATTCTCGTAATGCACAGCCTCTATCATACCAAAGCCAGTAAGCATTTGGACTATTTTCTAATGCTCTGTCATAACATGCTACTGCTTCCGCATATTGCTCTTGGTCATCAAGCCGTTTACCCTGTCGATACCAGTATCTGCTATCTCTTGTGAGAAGCAGTGGAATATCTGCCTTAGCCTCTGCTGCTTGACTCATACTTTTTGCCCCAACCAAACAGTTACTACTGCTACAGACACACGCACTATTTTATATTATTGCGTTGGGACATAATTGGGTAGTGGGCATTGGGCATTGGGCATTGGGCATCGATTATTCTCCTTTGTCTCCCTGCTCCCTGCTCCCTGCTCCCCACACTCCCCACACTCCCCTATCCCCGATCCCCTATCCCCAACTCCTTCAACTTGGCATTTAAATCTGTCCAATGAACATCTGCTAAACTTGGTAGGACAATGTGAGCAGCACCAACCCGTGCAGCTGGGCCGAGTCCGATTGTCCACATTCCACCAGCTAAAGCTGCTTCAATTCCCGCTTCGGCATCTTCTACAACTATCACCTGGCTTGGTTCAAGTCCTAGCTGATTGGCAGCATACAAAAATAGATCAGGGGCAGGTTTAGGACGTTGGACACTATAACCGTCGGCGATCGCATCTATACGGTTGGCAATACCCAACTTCTCAATTACAGTCTGGGCATTTTTACTAGCTGAACCAAGGGCGATCTTAATTCCTGCTTGCTTTAATTCATCAAGTAAAGTGACAACACCAGGCAATAAATCCTGGGGTGAGATGTTTTGGATCGATTCCACATAATAACGATTCTTACGATCCATCATCTCTTGCAGTTGTGCTTCAGAATACTTTCTGTCACCGATTATATGCAAAAGTGATTCCCGACGCGATACACCCCGTAAAGCTTCGTTAGCCTCACGATTGAAGGGTAATCCTTCCTCATCTGCGAGTTTTTGCCAAGCAAGATAATGATATTCTGCTGTATCTGTTAATACGCCGTCTAAGTCAAAGATAAAGCCTCGAATGTCTGATGACATGGTTGTTGGTGGTTGTTGTTTTTTGGTTGTTGGTTGTAAATCTCCGTGTCCCCGTGTCTCCGTGTTTCCCGTGTCTTCTTGTCCCCGATCCCCATTCCCCAAATCAAACTCATGCCATTTACCACGCCAGATCAACTTGAACTTCAGGCGTGTCCATCCAGGGGGTAGGTGGGGATGAGCAATGGGTTCGCTGTCTCCCATTTGAATACCGCCAAAACCTAAAACCACTGCTTGCCAAATACCGCCTGCACTCGCTCCATGAATTCCATCTGGAGCATTACCCCGGACATTTTCTAAATCGACTAATGCTGCTTGCATAAATCTTTCGTAGGCTTGTGCTGTTTTACCCAAATCTGAGGCGAGGATGGCGTGTATTGCTGGGCCGAGAGAGGAACCATAAGTGATATCGGTGCGGGGTGCGTAATAATCCCAGTTAGCCTGCAAGGTGTGGGGATTGTAAGGAGGTTCTTGTGATTGTCGCATCAAATACAACAGCATCAACACATCTGGTTGCTTGAGTATCTGGCGTTTGTTGCCTTCTTCAATACCTAAGATAGCTTGGATAGATTTGGTGCGTGGTTCGTAGTCTTCGAGATTGATATCTTGCAATTGGAAAAATCCCTCAAATTGCTCAATCAGCCCAGTTGACTCGTCGTAGGGAATCCAAATGTTGGTGATAATATCATTCCAACGCGATCGCCTGCCCGCACTTAGTTGCAGTTTACCTTCTAGCTCTGTGGCTTTGTCAGGAAAATTTTTGTGTAGCCAGTCATAAACATAAAGTGCTTTTTCTAGATGCCATTGTACCAGTCGGTTGGTAAAGGCATTGTTGTGGACAAATTCGTGATATTCATCAGCACCAATCACTTCTCGAATTTCGTAGCGTTCGTGTTTGGTGTTGTACTCTACCCGACTACCCCAGAATACGGCAGTGTCGAGAATAATCTCAGCACCGTAGTCCCGCATCCATTTATCATCGCTGGTAGCTTGCCAATAATACCAGACAGCATAGACCACATCAGCGCTAATATGAATTTCGCGATCGCGGCACCAAATCCTAATATCTTCACCATAAGGATCATTCGGAGGCAACCACCGAGGTGTAACTTCATCACCAGTATCGGCGCTTTCCCAAGCATACATTGCTCCTTTATACCCGTAATGTACTGCCTTCCGCCGCGCTCCGGGCAAGGTATGATAGCGATAAGTTAGTAGATTACGTGCTATTTCTGGTTGGGTATAGATAAATAAGGGTAGTATAAAAATTTCTGTATCCCAAAAAATATGACCACGATAACCAAACCCCGAAAGTGTTTTAGCTGGGATACTAACTTGATCATTATGGCGTGAAGCGGCAATCAGTAGCTGAAAGAGGTTGTAACGCACAGCTAACTGGGCTGTAACATCTCCTTCGATCACAATGTCACTTTTTTGCCAAACTTCTTCCCAAGCTTGGGTATGGGCTGTAAGCAGGAGCGAGTATTCAGCTAATTGGGCAAGTTTTTCACAAGCGGCTGGAACTGGGTTTTCTACATCATGTGAAGTAAAAACAGTTACTGGTTTATCTACTGTCACGGTTTGTCCTGGGGAGGCGAAGAAGGATGCGATCAAGGTAGGATAACCGGGTGGATTCGTGACTTGTAGCGAAGCCTCTGCATCGAAGATTTTTATACCAGTAGCTATACCCAATTGGATCTGGGACGAGCGGGTACGGAGATTTAACCATACTCCTGCTTCTGTCTTTCCTTGATCCAATAATTCCCAGTGGTTAAAACCCTGATTTTCGGGGTAGCCGTTAATACTAGCTTGGATTTCGATCACTCCAGCAAAATCAACTGGGGTGAGTTGACAACGCAGTACAAGAACGTGTTCATCTGCAAGGCTGGCAAATCTTTCAAAATGGATGTCAATTGTTTGATTGTTGGGACTGCGCCAACGCACGCTGCGACTGAGAATACCCTGGCGCAAGTCTAACTTGCGTTCATAACTTAATATTTCACCTTTTTCCAAACGAAAGCGATCGCCATCAATGGTAATAGTAAATGGCAACCAGTCTGGACAGTTAGCAAGTTCGGTATAGACAATCGGAACTTCATCGTAAACACCGTGAATAAAAGTAGCTGGTGAAGCTTGAGAATAACCTTCTTCAAAGCTACCTCGTGTTCCCAAATAACCATTTCCGATGGTAAAAACTGTTTCTCGGTAGCGAAACTGATCGGGTTCAAACTGCGTTTCCCTGACAGTCCAATCTGTGTAGGTAAGATGCTGGTAATGTCCTGTTGTATCCATTATCGCTATTGTTACTTAGGAGACTTAGGGGTTCGGGGAAAAAGAATAAGGGAAAGGGGACAAGGGAGAGTGTGGGAAGACAAGGGAGAATCATTTAACTAGTTTCTTCTTAATGCCCAATGCCCATTTACCGTCGCATATGCTCTTCTAGTATTTTTTCAGATCTGGGTTTAAAGACCAGATGGTATAAAGTGTCCACGTAGCGTAGTAATGCTTCGCGGTTTTCTTTATTAATAAAGTCCCAGAATCTATAAATTTTAGCGAGTAATAACAACTGCTTGGTATGCATTTGCCAATTGTATTTGTTATGTACTCGCTGGATAACCCGTTCTGAAATTTCGTACCAATGTTCAGGGTTGGTATTACACTGGTCAAGAAATTGCAGAATTTTATTTGCAGTACCTTCTAAGTCTGTAGGATTGATATGAAAGTTACACTCTCCATCATCAATTAGTTCTGCTGCACCACCAAATTTAGTAGCAAATATTGGTAAACCAGAACTCATTGCTTCTAGGATCGGTCTTCCAAAGGCTTCAAAGCTGGCAAAATGGACAAAAATACCCTGACGATCTGCGATCGCTCGGTAAATTTCACCGAGTTCAGGTTTAGGAAGGCGCATTCCTATCCAGCGAATTTGATTATGAAGATTATACTGATTAATCAAGTTGTGGATTTTTTCCAGTTCTGCTGTTTCTTCTGAGTTTGTGACTTCAGATAAATGCAACTTATTGGTAACGAGAATTATGTTGCATTGTTTCTGCAATTCCTGATTTTGACCAAAGCATTCGATCAAACCAGAGAGATTCTTGACTGGGGTGATATGAGCGATCGCACAAATTGGTCGTTTTTTGGGGTCTTCTAAATGACCAAAAATATGAGAATCTGAACTATCAAAAAGTAAATCGTTAATCTTTTGACCTAGATTGGGGTCACGTTGATCTTTTTGTTTGTAGGGAAAAAAGATATTTTCATCTACTCCTGGTGGAACCAAATTGAATCTGGGACTTAACAAATTAATGCCGTCAACTACATGATATAGCTGAGGCATGGAAAACATTTTATATGACTCGTACTGACCAAGAGTATCTGGTGTGCCAACAATTTCTTGATAGGAGGAGGTCAGAATAAAGTCCGCAGCATTCATGCTGATCAGATCGGCGGTAAATTGGGCTGAAAAGTGATAATGTTCTTCTAAATCTTGCCAGTAAAGGTTACTAAATAAATGTTTAGGTTTTTCTAAAGAATGGGCAATATTGCATTGAGTTACTTTCAAACTCCGTGCTAGTAGAAAAGCAACTAAATTACCATCACTGTAGTTACCAATAATTAAATCTGGGCTTCCACCTAATTGAGCTAAAAGTTGTTTTTCGGCATCAATCGCAAATGTTTCTAGGTATGGCCAAATTTCATATTTAGAAATCCAGTTTTGCGTAACTTGCGGATTGAATTCTCGAAAAGGAACACGTAAAATCCAAGCATTTTCGGTTCCCTCTATTTTTTCTAAGCGCAGATTACACTGAGTTCCTTCACAGTTGGGAATCAGGCGAGTGAGAATAACTACTTGGGGTTGAATACCTAGTGAGTCGAGTCCTGCTAATTTAGTTTCTTCTCGCAGTTTATTTTCTAAACTCCTAGCTTGTTCTAGCACATAGACGACTTGACCCAAAGTTTCAGGTCTACCCACTGCATCATCTTGAGTGATCCAGCCGTGGATGGAAACAAGGACGACGCGAAAAACTGCGGGAATACGATTAACAAAGGCTTCGAGGATGGCTGGTTCTGGAGTCTCAAGAAGTCGGTCAAATAGTTCTAAAGTTTCACGCACTCGCGACGCGGTGTTACCCCAACCTGGTTCTAAGCCGAGGGTTTGTAGTTGTTCGCTAAACTTTTCGTAGGGTTCTTCAGGTGGTCGTTCGCTGATAAATTTGATGGCTTGTTTGATTTGTTTGTATAGTTGTAAACCTGTTTTGATGCGATCGCCAATCAGTAATTGTTGATGATCGTATTCAAGACGGTGTAAGGCATCAAATAACACATCTAACCAATAACTGCGATCGCTCAATACCTGACTGCACAGATAACGGTTGAGGAATGCTAGACCTTGACCAATGTTTCTGGGGTCATCGATAGATGGGATACCTCTGTCAAAGGGATAAAAGTTGATTTCGAGAATTTGGGATTGGTAGCGGTTGACAAAGCGATCGCGCACATCCAGCAATGCTTGTGGTGTTTGTAATTCAAACTTACTCGTATCTGCTGATAACAACCGCCAAACTTCTTGACTACCTATCCTGGGTCGCAACAGCAACCAAATATCATCTCCTTCCAAGATGATTTCATGAGTATAGTGAATAAGTGTTCCTAAGGAAGAAGAATGAAAAAAGTAGGCAGGCTTTTGGAATTGGTGACAGTACTCAGCAAAAGCGTGCAAAATCTCATTTCTCAGGAAGTAACGCTTACCTGAAGCGCTTAACTTAGAGATTAATTGACGTAGGATCGTTTTTTCGTCACTGCTTAAAACAGTTTGAATTAGTTCATACATGGCAAATTCCTGCAATTGAGCTTGCCTACGACCTCATTATTTCTTCTCGGCAAATTTCAAGGGGCAGGCTTCAAAAGCTGCATCTACTTTCTAACGTTAGCGCATTATTTGTCCCAAGTTCTGTAAATAACCAAAGTTTTGTTCATCAGGACTATCTCTGAAATCATAATGACTCAGGATAAGAAAAGCTACAAAAAAAGACTAGTATTTTATTTGACAATTTTATTTAGATAAATCTAACTTTGAATTGTTGATTTTTAACTCTTTGAACCTTTTATACCTTTAATAATGTCAACGCTAAGGTTTTTATTTTTACTTAATTACTGTTAGTACTTTATTAATAAAAAATATATGACAAAAAATTAATACTTAATTAAATCAGTATTTAGAAATACGGTTTTATATTGATGTTGTACTAAAATAGAGCTAAAAATCATCTATTAATATCAGGCACTATCTAATACGACTGCATTACGAATACGTGTAGAGTTTGGATAAACACGATGAATAGAATTGTTTTTGCTGTTTTGGTTATTGCCGCAACGGTGACTGGCTTATCTGGCAAGGTTCAAGCTCAATCAAGCATTTCAAGTCAACAGCAATATACTTTATCTGGTGATTCACTCAGTGGAATTAATGATAGAACAGCAGAAAATGACTTTACAATATTTTTTGATCAAAGACAAAATTTAGCTGGCACAACTGACAATAATACTGGGAAAAATAGACTAGTCACTGAGCAAGGTCTTCAACAACAAATCAATAATCCTGTGCAACTAAGGAGAGTTCTTAAACCACAATCACAAACAACCACTCCAGAACTGACCTTACAACCTGCCCAATCTAATGTTAACGGTAACGACGGATTACAGTTACGGGTAGATGTCTCCGATAGATAAGTTGCTGCAAAAATACAATAAATCATCAGGAATTCACATTAGACGAATTGCTGATTTTTGAGAACTAAGTTTTTAACTGAGAAAACTTAAAGTGAATATCAACAAAAAGTAGAGGTGATAAAAATGACAACAATTATTAGCTTTTCTATATTGTGCTTTCTTTGGATTATTGGCTTGACGCTTTTGGCAGAGTTTTTCTTTTATGAAGAAGAACAAATGTTCTAGTTGTATTGAATGTTAGTGTTCGCTATGAGTAGTGTCACAAGAGGTATTTGTAACACGGATGTACTGATTTAGTATCTGTTTATCCCTATAACCGTGCTACCTGTGTCGCGCTGTGAGGAGAAAAAGCTTCACTGATAGCGGAAGCAGCAGTAGGAAAAAGAGATTTTCCCTCCCCCCCTCTTTTTGCTCTGCATCTCTCCTCACTTACCCTAGTTTTTTTACATCATTACTCATCTTTTAAAAAAGTTGCTGATGTATTTAGGAAATCCCTGCATTACATTAGCAATTTTGATAGTTGTTCTTTGCCATGAAAAGTTTTCTAGACAATGCTTTTGACCTAACTCAACTCATCACTCTAAGCTTATCAGGTTCAAAAAAAGCATTGTAGGTGTTGGTTCATCAACTAAATTACATTTTAAAACCATGGTAGAAATCATAATTTTTGCCATGATTTTTACTGTGAAGGCATAAATTAAAGCCTTCCCATTTATACTTAGTAAGCCCCTGTTTTTTGCAGAACAACCTTCACTGTTTGCAATAAAATTTTCATGTCCAATAATAAAGACCAGTTCTCTATGTAGGTGATATCTAATTTCACTGCATCTTCAAAATTATCTATATCAGAGCGTCCAGAAACTTGCCATAATCCAGTAATACCTGGTAGAACTTCTTGTCTAATAAAATGCTTGGTTGTGAACTTCTCTACATCTCTAATAGGTAAAGGACGAGGCCCAACAAGAGTCATTTCTCCTAGAAAAACATTGAACAATTGTGGTAATTCGTCTAGGCTATAACGGCGCAAGAATTTACCAACCCGCGTGACGCGAGGATCGTCCTTCATTTTGAAGAGAACACCATCTTTTATTTCATTTTTAGCTTCTAGATTTGCTTGTAATTTCTCAGCATTAGTAACCATGGTGCGAAATTTCCAAATTTTAAATTTTCGACTATGTAAACCAATGCGTTCTTGTCTAAAGAAGATTGGTCCAGGAGAATCTAATTTAATTAATATTGCAATTAATGCGTAAACAGGAAAGAGTAGTAATAGCAAAATCACAGAACAACAAAGATCAAAACACCGCTTTATCCAAAAATCACTACCTGCAATAATTGGTGCTGGAATTGTCATACAGGGAACTTCACCAATCATCCAAAAAATAGATTTAGCAGGACGAATTTCACTGTCGGTTGGTAGGATTCGCAAGGTAATACCAGCGGTATGGAAATTCCAGCAAACGTATAGACGATTTTTAATTGCACTCCAGGAAACAAAAGCTTCTACTATTCCCTGCTGACGAAGATATTCAAAAGTTGACTCTCGATTACACAAATCTAAGCACTTAGAGTCAGCAATACCTTGAATTGTATAGCAATTTTCTTTTTCTATGATCTTGATATGATTTTCTTTGTCTTCTCTTTCTGTAATTAAGAATATGGGATGACGAATCGCTCCTTTTGTACGTAATAACTTAGTAGCTACATCAAATAAATAGCGGCCAATACAGATAAATATCAGAGATGACAACCAAAAAATCAAAAAAGTTGAGCGGGAAACGTAGTGATTTGGTTCGTAAAGAAAAGCAATGAATAAAAGTAATACCTGTGAAAGAGATACAGCTTTGATGATTCCAGGATAGTTGCGACGTTGAATGCCGGCTTTGTATAGACCTTTTGTGGCAATTATGCCTATTTCTAAAGCCAAAGTTAGTATTAAAAAAGGAGCTTTTTGTGTCCAAGGAGAATCTACAGGAGTTCCATACAATATGGCTATGCTCCAAGCTATAATCAGGGCAGTAGTATCAAGAGAAATTAGTGTTATCACCCGCAATAACTTAATTGCTAATCCTCTCTGTATTCTCGTACCTTTTGCAGAGCGTAAATCTGGTTTGAAACTAACTACTGGCAAGAAAGATTTAGTAGTCATAGCTGCTGTTCCTCCTCATTACTAACTAATCGATTAGAAAACTTTGAAGCCACCCTACAGATGTCTACAAGAAAGTAGGGATTTTTGTTGTTAAAGAATGATTTGGGAATGCTAGATTAATTGCACCTGACAATAATTAACGTTTTGGTGCTCTATCAAAAGCCCTGGCTATTGCATTCCATGCCAATTTAGGTTTGAGATTGGAATCAAATGGCAAAGGACGTACTGGCGAACCATCTGAACGGGGAGCATATTCTGAAATCCAGCTGTCGCGATCGCTCAATCCCCAAGTCAAGACCGCAATCACAGCTTTTTCATCTAGCACTACTGAAAGATAGTTTTCATAAGCAGCAGCGACGACGCGATCGCGAAGCTTTAAATCTTTGGGTAATTTTTGATCTCTTACGTCTAGTTCAGTAACTATAATTTTTAAACCAAGACTTGCAACATCAGCTAAAAACTTGCGTAGTTTTTTAGGATTGAAACGATTTTCATGACCCCATAGATGTGATTGAATACCGAAAGCATGAATTGGCGTTCCTCTAGACTTCAAGCGTTCTAACAGTTTCAGAATTGCACCTCTTGTTGCCTCGTGTTCGGGAATGTCATATTCTAGTTCAGTATCGTTATAGACGAGTAGGGCTTTTGGATCTTTCTCCGCAGCAACCCGAAAAGCAAGCTCTATGTAATCTGGGCCAAGAAACTTTAGCCAAGGTGAGTTTCGCAAGCCGTCAGAGCGTTTGTCACCTGGTTTTGTTGCTTCATTGACCACATCCCAAGAGTGAACTTGACCAGCGTAATGTTTTGTCACAGTTGCAATGTGTTCTACCAAAAATTTTTCTGCATTCTGGCGGTTAACAACTTCCTGAAACCACGGGGGCAAAGCTTCATGCCAGACTAAAGTATGTCCTCGAAAAAGCATTCCATGAGTACGGGCAAACTTAGCTAACCAATCACCAGCAGTAAAATCAAATCTATTGGGAGTAGGGCGCAAAAAATTCCACTTGAGTTCCCATTCTGGGACTAAAATGTCACATTGTTGAGCAAAGCTTGCTGCTAATTTTGGATTTGATTGCAAAAGATCCCGTCTTGTTGCTGCTCCATAAATGATTCCTTTCGTCGTAGCACGCTTGTTTAAAGGGGTGTAGGCTGCTACTTTAAAGTTTCTTTTTGAGTCATCGAGTGATTCTATTTGCTGACTTTCGTATCCAGCCTTAGCTGTTGCGATCGCTCCTATACTTGTTAGAGTACCTAAACTTAACCATAGTGCTTGTCGCCTAGTGACTAATCTTCTTTTAGGCATTAAGAATCTCCCGTAACAATAGTCTAGCTACGAACCAAGGTTCTACTAAATAACGTCTCCAGAGTCTTTTTGGTTCACTTAGTAAGCGATATAACCATTCCAAGCCCATTTTTCCCATCCAGCGAGGCGGAGTCGGAATGGCTCCGGCTACATAATCCATACAAGCTCCAGCAGTCAAAATTGCATTGGTCTGGATCTCCTCTAGGTTGTCCAAAATCCAATATTCTTGACGTGGCATACCCATCCCTACCATCAAGACATGGGGTTGATAAGCTTTAATTGCAGCCAATGTATCTATGTTTTGTTGACTTTCTGAACATATGTTGATGTAGCCGTGATTGACAGCAATCTCTAAACCTGGAAACTTCTCACGTAAAATCTTAGCTCCCCGTTCTGCTACTCCTGGCTTTGATCCTAAATAAAACACACGCCAGCTTTTATTAGCTGCTTCTGCCATTAGAGGCCATACCCAGTCAGCGTAGGTAACTCTTTGCTCTCGCTTTAGTGGAAAACCCAGCAACTTTCCCAGGAACACTAAAGGCATACCATCTATATGGGCATAATCAGCTTTGGTATAGAAGGTTTGCATTTTCGGATTGTGATGATAAATATAAAGGCTATGTAAGTTGTGATTGGCAATAATCCATTTTTTATTTTGTTGGATAGATTCCGTAATTAATGAATTTAGTTCAGGAATAGACAACGCATCAACTTGAATACCAAGAAATTTGTAAGATGTTCGCTTCATTATTACCTCTATAAATATTTGCTCAATATCTAAACTAGGGGTGCATCATAATTTAAATTATTTTGTTATGTCTATGAATAAAAAGTGGTTAATTGTATATACAATTAACCACTGTCCACTGAATAAATATAACAGGCAATTAAATGCTTTATAGCAGACCTCACATCATTTTTTGAAAGTATACTCTGGAAAGTGCCGCCAAAAGTTATTGAAAAATCCTTGGGTCGATAACCATTCTTTCCATAGGTTACGACACTCATACTGTAAATCTACAAATTCTTGAGGTGAAAGATTGTTGTGAAATTCAACTACTCTCTGTGTAATCTGGGATAAATCTTTACTGTCTATCCAAACACAATACTTTTTCCAGTCAATTTTGAAGTCATAGGGTAGAACACATTCTGTATCAATAAAAATTGGAATACGTCCACAGCACAGTGTTTCAAAGAGTCTTATGGAAAAGTTTCCTCGACCACGGCAACAGAGAATATAATCGCTTTCAATAATATTACGTAAATATTCAAGACGTAATTTTAGCTTTTGCTCTAAATCATTGGTTTCAAAGAATGCCATGTTTTCTCGAACTACAAAGTTTGTCTCGATTTGTGGACTTTTGCTGAGATACTCTATAGCCTCCATTCGTAAGCTATGTCCTCTATATGGCAAAAAGGACGCTCCACCATTTTTGAGTCTTACACTCTGATGGATAATTTCTTTGAGCTTGACTTTCCAATTAGTTTTGTAAGCATAACCATTAAATCCAACGACGGGTTTTGCTCTTTTTTGGCGAATGGGAAGCTCGTTTTCATGATAGTACTCAATTAAGTCTTCATAAACTGCATTCATAGCGAAGTCACGAGGGTGTCTTTTAGAAGCCAATAATGATTGACGGAAGACAAAAGCGTCTTTAATAGGAATTTCTTCATGTGAACAATCACTAGCAAAAAAGACAACCAATGGCTTTTTTGCTTGCTTCACCATTTCCGCAAACTGAATTCCCAAATCCATTACCGAGCTATTGATTTTGGCAGTCCATGTATTTCCTCTGACATCCAACCAATCAAAAGGTAAAATTGCAAAATCTGCTTTTTCTAGTGAGGTTATTTCAAACAAAGAGTGACTAATATTGGCATAATGAATTACAGACTTTGACCAAGGAGCTACATCATTTCCTGAAGGAGAAGACCAAAACGGTTGAAGTAGAGTGACAGGGCGTGAAGATTTTGGCAGGTAATGCAAATCTGAGAATATCTTCAGCTTCATAAATGCTTCTGTTTTTTTAATCGAGCGGTACTTGTTAAATTCATGGAAAATTTATTAGATAGTGGAGACCTCTGCTGAAAAACTAAAAATGTTGCCAAAAGTTGCTAAAGAATCCTTCATAAGATAACCAATATTTCCAGACCTGCCTGCAATCATATTGCAGCTCTACAAATTGCTGAGGTGAAAGATTATTGTGAAACTCTGCTACTTTCTCAGCAATGTGCGGTAAGTCTTTGCTATCTACCCAAACACAATATTTTTTCCAGTCAATCTTGAAGTCATAAGGTATTACACAATCAGTATCAACAAAGATGGGAATACGTCCACAACACAATGTTTCATAAAATCTCAAAGAAAAGTTTCCTCGACCACGACAGCAAAGAATATAGTCACTCTCGACCATATTTTGCACGTATTCGAGACGCACTTTTAGTTTTTCTTCAGGTTCTTTTGCTTCAAAAAACGCCATTGTATCGCGAATTTTAAAGTTTGTCTCAATTAAAGAACTATTGCTCAGATACTTCAAAGCTTGATTTCGCAAGCGATGTCCTTCGTAGGGTGGAAAAGTTTCTCCTCCACTTGCTAGCATTGCTCCTTGACGAATTAAATCCTTAAACTTTATTGACCAATTGCCTTGATCGGCACAACCATCAAATCCTACAACAGGTTTTTCTGGTTTCTGGCGTATGGTAAGTTTGTTTTCTTGGTAGTATTCTAATAAGTCTTCGTATAATGCAGTCATGGCAAATTCATGGGACTGCCTCCTAGAGCCTATGAGCGACTGACGAAAAATGAAAGCGTCCTCAATGGGAATATATTCATGGGAGCGATCGCCACAATAGAAAATAATAATTGGTTTTCCAGCTTGCCTAACCATTTGGATAAACTCAATAGCTAAAGCATATGCTGATTTATTTGTCTTAGCTGTCCATGTGTTTCCTGAAACGTCTAACCAATCAAAAGGTAAAACCGCAAAATCTGCTTCTTCTAAGGAAGTAATTTCAAACAAAGAGTGACTAATATTTGCATAATTAGCAATTAACTTATCCCAAGGAGGAATATAATACCCTCTACTTTCTAAGTGAAAATTTTCTGTATACTCTGGCCAGAAAGGTTGAATAATAGTAACCGGATAAACTTCTTTAGGTAGATATCGCTGATCTGAAAATATTTTAATTTTCATCCTCTTTTGTTAGGAATTTTAGAGTTTTTGCATAATCCAGAAACTCTATTTTAAAACTCATGATATCTCTATGTATAAAATTTACAAAATCTTATTAACCGAGCAACCTTTTATTTAGCTAGAGTAAATTTATACTCACGTTTTTTCCAAAATCTCAGCAACTGTTTTTGCTCTCGCCAACCAGGAATATTTTTCTTTGATAAGATTATATGCTGTTTGTATAAGTGGCTGATATTTATCCAAGTTAGAGGCTGCATCTAGTATCGTATCAGCTACCTCTACAGTCGAGTATCCTGTAACAATCAGATGCTTTTGGTTACGAAATTCTTCTAATCCTCTCAAACCTTCTGGAGTTGATACAACTAATTTTTTGCTAGCAAAATAATCCAATGCTTTATTGCGAGCTCCACCTGCAACGGCTTGCTTGGGAAATGGTAGCAATCCTATATCTGCATTCTTAATATAATTAACAAAATCTTTTCGCTCTCGTAAAAAACCAACAAAAGCAATATTTGCTGGTAATGGTTGCTCAATATCACTTTTATCACGACCAATCACAACGAAGTGAACCTTTTGCTCATGAGATTCAAGATGTTTGGCAACTTCAATAGCCATAGATACAGACATATCGTTACTCGGAAATTGGAAAGTTTTAGGAGCAACAACAACCACTATCTTGGCTGGTCGCATTTCTTGATATGGATCTGTAGCATCAGGACACTGTTCATTCAATAAATCTTCTGCAACTCCATTACCTATACAGTAAATATTGTCTGGCTTCCTACCATACCATTTTCCAATAAGTTCGGGAGTTGATTCACCTGCCGCAATAATGGGATTACCAGAGAATATCAGCACTCCCTGAGCAATATATGTCTTAACTAATTGCAGAAATTCCTTATAAGGATTAACAACAGAAGATAAACGACTCCAGTATTCATAAGCAGAAAAAGTATGAAAATCGAAGACAACAGAGCATTTTTTTTGTTTCGTGGTTGTCAATGCAATTAAAGACGCTATTCCAGGTAGTGTTTCTTGTGCATACACAATATCAGGGCGAAATTCTTCTATGGATTTTTTAATTGTCTTTATATAAGAAAATAGATTTCTTGAGCCAATAGATACAAAAGGTGCATAGTTAACTGCTGAACAATCTAAGCCAATCTGATATATTTCAAAATATTTAATCAGATATTGCCCAAGATAAAATGGTCTTGTAAACGCACCAAAGGGTTGACTGGAATCAAGTGTGGAAACAATCAATAAGCGTTTACTCATAATGTTATGGTTGATAGATTTGCTCAACTCACTCAATTCCTCTAACTCTTAATTCTGTAAAACCTCAGATGCTAGCAATATTAATTAACTGGGTATTTACAGAGTAGTAAATATTGTTAACTGTTAAAGTGAAATGTTTTAGATTTTTGGTTGAACTTGCTCACAAAAAGCAGGAGATGCGTTTAAATCTCTGTAACCAACTACTGCGCGTAAATATGGTAATAACCAATAAATAAACCAAAATGGACCAGAATGCCTTTTGGTAAAAACAGTCCAGGCTTTAATTGGATAACCTTTAGGTTGAAGTAGTTTCATTAAACGCTTATGAACCGGAAGTTTGGTATCTACCCAACTACCACTAACAGAGTTTTTAGAGCAAGTGCCTATATATCCCGGTGCTATCCATACGGAACATTGTAACTTCCTTGCTCTTAGTCCATAATCTATATCTCCTAATGTATGGATGAAAGCAGAATCCAAATTACCTACTTTTTGGGCAACAGAATCAGGAATGAGTACGCAGTTGCCAAACATCGTATCGCATTCTTGAAGTTCCCCAGTTGGTTCTACAAACTCATACTTGTTTGAGTACCAGCGCTTTGAGCGCATAGCACCTCCATAAGTTGCTTTACCTGTCAAAGGATCTCGAGTTGAGCCAACAATTATGGAATCAGGATGACCTTGTCGTGTTAGATAATAATGGTTACTAAGCAACTTAGTTAGAGCATTAGGGTCAAGTAAGGTGTCGTCATTCAGCCAAAGGTAGTAGTCATAACCCTCTTTAAGAGCTGCGGCAAATGCTAACTGCATTCCACCTACCCAAAAGAGATTTCCATTGCCCTTAAGAATTTTTACTGCGGGATACTTTTGCTTGACTGCATCCGAGGTGCCATCAGAACAACCATCATCAACTAAATAAACATCAATATTTACATCTTGTTGCTCAAGTTTTTGCAAACATGCCAAGGTTGTATCTCGCCTGTTGTGACAGGTTATCAACACAGCCAGTTTTGTCTTTTCATTTGCATTTTTCATATGTATGATCTCTATATTTTCAAATTTAAATAATGCAGCTAAAGTGATAATTAAGCTTGATTATAAAGAACTAATGTACTGCACTCGCCTGATTTTCTTGTATTCAAGTGCTGATGAAAAGGCTATAGATACATAAATGATCCAAAATATACTATTAGTTGACATAATTGTAATTACTTCACTACTATTAACAAGCACATTAATTCCCAAAAACATAAACATCCAAAAGCTTTCTATTGTTCTAGTCATAAACAGTATATTGACTACCCTGTTTATTACTTGTAATAAATCAAATATAAAAAGTGATAACCCCACAAAACCAAGTTGAACAAATAAGTCAATAAAGCCATTATGAGCCTGAAAAGGCATTTTCGGGTCTATATCTTCATACCATAACCACGTATTACGGATAACTTCATAAGAAGCATCAGTAGTCCAAAATGCATTATAAGCGTAACCTAAAAAAGGGCGTTGTAAGCCTTGTTCTATAGTTAATAGCCACAGGGGAGTACGTCCATTGAATTCAATATCTTTGCCTAATAAATTGACTACGATTGAATCTAAATTTACTAAGATCAAAGTAGATATGATAGTTAATATAAATACTGCTATTAACAGAATAAAAAATCTATTTTTCCTTTGTTTGACAATCATGTAAATCGGAAAAGCAAAGACAGGATAAAGGAAAATTATTAAGCCTGTTTTACTGTTAGAAAGAACAATAAGAATTAATGAAAGCGATAGTAATACTAAAGCAAACCAGCGATTAGAGCGTTTGTTTAAAATATTAATCAGAAAAACTGAAGCTATGAAACCCATGAAACGGCCCATATGTTGCTTGTGGGCATAAATACCCCTCCAAGATACAACATCATTTATGACATGAGTGCCAATAGAAGGTGCAGCAAAACCAACAATTAAACATAAAAATATGGATATACCCCCTACCCAAGCCAGCAAGTTAATCTGTTCTCTTGCTGTGTATCGCGAAGCCAAATATATACCAAATACAGTTGAACGTACTAAAGCTCTGACTTGTTCTACTGTATCAGCTGGACTGTGAGACCAAAAAACTGAAAATACACCAACTGCTACTAAACATAGGAGAGTTTTATCTGTGGTAGCAACATATGCAATGCGCTTCCATTGTAAGCCAACTAAAAGAATTACAATTCCATAACTAAGAATATTTGTAACAGTCCTGACTGCATCAGGTAATACTACTGTTTCAGCAAAGAAAAGCAAGAATATAACGCTTGCTATTTCCAGCTTAACTAACAGAGAAGTCAATAATTTATTGTTCAATTTCTAATCTCCGACTGTTGTCGTTAGATTGTACCCATGTAATTAATTAAACTGGAATAACTATGATTTACTATTTGTGGATATATTTACAAACAGAACTAATAATATATTAATTTGTTTTTATCTTCAATTATTCAATTTTCTTTCATAATTTGTTTCTTAATAACTGCCTTTATAGTTGTCAATAAATTTCCATAATCAAAGAAACTTTTTTGCATGAATCTGTCTGATTTTAAATCACGAATTATATACGGCGGATGCTTGAGAGGAAAACTAATTAGTTCTGTGGGCATATTAGCATAAGTTTTAACAAAGCTTCCCTTTGTATGTTTTGTATGAGTTGCATTCTCGCCAAAACCAATATTAGAAATCAAATTCTGATTTGGGACAATACTTAGTTGGTTCTGAAGCCAACAATTAAAAGTCCATTGATAATCCCATACGGTATTGATACGTCTATCGTATGTATCCTGAAAAATTTGCTGCCAAAATTTGACAGATTTAGAGTCTATAAGTATATCATCTAAAAATTGACTTTCTTTAATTTCTGGCCAGAGTTTCATGTCAAAATCAAAGTTTTGCCATGCTCGTCTCCAAGTCGCCCAACCCCAGCAGCGATTATAAATAGAGAAATAATAGCTATAGTCTGTTCTTCTTCGCCCCAATTGTACATTTTGACCGATGATCGTACCAATTCTTTGATCGTATCTATATCTTTCAAGCAAAGCTTCACAAAATTGAAAAAATGTGGGGTGGGGTAAACAGTCATCTTCTAAAACTATTGCCTCTTCAACTTGATTAAATACCCAATCTAAACCACTAGGAAGACGTTTTGCACAGCCGATGTTAATATCCGAATAATTTTTAATAACTTCACACTCCCAATCAACACGGTTAATAATCGCACGGGTAGCTTCGCACTTTTCCGGTTCATCAGCACGGTCATTTCGGGGACCATCTGCTATGACAAATAATTTCGCTGGTTTGACTTGGCGGATTGCTTCAAATACACGTTCGGTGGTATGTGGGCGTTTGAAGATTATAAAAGCTACTGGAGTTTTCAAACGAAAATCAGACATTCATTCCTACCGTTTAAATATAAATTGGAGAAAATATATTTTTATTTTAGAAATTTAAACTTAGGAATATTTAAAATTTATTTAAATTAAATTCTGAAAATGTAAACTTTTATGATTTAAATTTATTTATTTCGCAAAGTATTGGTATATTTAAATAATCGGCTTATTAAGCCAGGTAAAAATATTGCATTTGTTTGCCTCAGAAAAAGCTTTCTTGTTTGTGGCAATAACAAATATGAAAGATATGAGGCAATGCATTGAGCTATTAGTGAAGAAATTGCTGCTCCGACACCTCCATAACTCTTAATGAAGAAATAGTTCAAAATTACATTTATGATTGCACCATTAGCAGTTGCTATAAATGCAAATCGCATTAAATTTTCTGTTGTTGTCCATACACTGCTTACTAAGCCCAAAGAGACAAATAATCCAGTCCAGATATGGATGACCAGTATGGTGCCAGCCTCTGCATATTCATTGCCATACATCAAGTTAATAATTTGATGAGATGTTAATGACACGATTAAAATTACTGCATAAGACAGAATTGCGAGAAAATCCAGGACTTTCTGTATCTGCTCATAGTATGACTGTTGACTTGCTTGTCTGGCTTTAACAATTGATGGGAAGACTGAATTGGCGATCGCCATTGGAATAACATACCAAAGTTCTGAAATTTTGACTGCTGCTGAGTAAACTCCTACTTCTGCATCACCAATTATTTGTCCTATCATTAACTGATCCGTTCGCATGTAAATCATAATTACAAAACTTGAAAGAATCAACGGCCAGCTATCTTTCAGTAACTCTTTTGCAGACTTCCAGCTAAACTGCCATGCTTGTATCAAATAACCTTTAATATGGTATGCCACTAAAAGTCCTAAAGCACTCAGAGCAGTTTCAGCAGAATAAGCCCAAGCAAACAGAATTAATGGGGCTTGTATTTTGATCAATACAACCCGCATAAAACTAGCTAAAACTAAGCCTATATTCTTAAACCAAACTGTATATTTTGACTGAACTTGTGATTGGAACCAAAAATCGATGACGTAGTAAGATTCAAAAAACATTCCCAAAGCAATGATTCCCACCAGCTGCTGGGTGAGAGTCTGACTGGGGCGAATCAGGATAATTGCGGCAAATGACAGAATGATGACACCTACTTGAGCAAAGACTTTGAGAAAGAAAGCTGTACCCAAGATTTCATCTTTGTTGTCGGGTTGGCGGACAATATTACGAACTACAATACTATCAAGTCCAAGATTGGCAACAGTGTTGAAGATCGAAGTAAAAGCGATCGCATAATTGAAAAGACCAAAGTTTTCTGGGCCGAGGTAACGAGCTACCCAAACTCCTACAAGTAAACCCATACCCATTCGCAATACTCTATCAGCTAACAGCCAAGATGTGTTGCCAATAATTTTTTGCAAGTTAGGGCTGAGTTTGCTAGTAGTTTCTTCTATTTTTCTGAGCATTTTTATGCTTTTTTGATTTTGTGGTTTTTATCAAAAGCGATCGCACCTCATTAACTTAAGTTTTTGCTTAACGGTTTTTCACTAGAATCGAACTTTTAGACACACTACTTGACTCCATTGAATCTTTCGCATAGTAGAAATAGCTATCACGTTCGCGCTTCACACTGATACCGTTGATGACCATACCCAGTACTTTTTGACCTGACTGAGTTAAAAATTCTTTAGCTGCATTTGCACTTGTAAAGTCCACTACTTCTGGACGCACTACCAGTAAGATCCCATCAGCTAATTTACCCAAAACTGCTGCATCTGCTGTTCCTGCTAAAGGTGGAGCATCGAAAATTACACAATCATAATCTTTGGTAAAGTTAGCAACTAAAGTTGCCATACGATCAGAATCTAGTAAAGCGACTGGATTAGGAGGTATGACTCCAGATGTGAGAACATGTAAATTGGGCATCACTTCATGAACCGCAGTTTCAATAGGAACTTGGTCAACAATGATATTACTTAAGCCCTTTTTATTGCTTAGTTGCCAAATATGATGCTGGATAGGATGACGCATATCAGCATCCACTAACAGTACTCGACGCTCAACTTCTGCCATTGCTACAGCCAAATTAGCAGAAACTTCTGATTTTCCTTCTTTAGGAATGGAACTAGTAACTGTAATTGCTTTTAGCTGTTTATCTGAAAGGAATTTCAAGTTTGCTTGCAGCATTTGGTATGCATCACCAACAGGGAAATGAGGGACATCTCTACCAATTACTCTGGGAACTGGTCTATCCAACCCTTCTACTGAGTAGCCGCTTTTACCAGTTCTACTGATAGTAGGAATTACCCCTAGCAATGTGTATTGGAAAATTTCTCTAGCTTCTTTAAGAGTCTTGATAGATTTGTCTATTAAATCAGATGCAAGAGCAGCAATTATTCCCAGGAGTACACCTAAAACTCCTCCACCGAGAACAATTAGAATTTTTCTCATTCCACTCGGCTTATCTGGAACTATTGCAGGGGAAATGATGCGAGCATTGCCAATATTTTGGTTTTCAGCTACGTTTATTTCTTGTAATCTCGTCAAGAGTGTTTCGTAGGTTGTTTGCGCGGCTTTCAGCTTTCGCTCAAGTTCTCGTTGGGTTTGTTCTAATCGAGGCAAAATATTGGCTCGCTGTTTGTACAATGACCATGTATTCCTAAGATCAGCAATTCGTTTCTCCAAACCAGCACGTTCTTTATCTGTGTTTGCTAAATCTTCAATCAGCTTTTGTCGTACCTCTCCCATCTGTAAATTTGCTGTAGAGATTTGCTGATTATTACCACCTACTTGCTCTACTCGCTGTTGTAGTAAGTTTTTGAGAGCGGAAACTTTTTCCTCTAACTGAGAGACTGTGGGATGTCCTGATAGATAACGGGTTCGCGCCACCGTCAACTGGGTTTGTGCTTCTTGGAGTTCTTTAATTACTTCTTGAGTTCCAGCTACTTGACTCAAGTCAACTGCTGATACAGCTTCTTGTGAAGTAACCCTAGCCTGATTTTGTAATTTTTCCAGACGAGCATTAGCATCAACAAGTTGAGCTTGGGCTTCGGCAATTTCATCTTCTAACTTAGAAATACTATTAACTGCTGCGGTTGCTTCTTCTTGCAGAACGATGACCTTATTTTTCTCTTTAAATCTACGTAATGCTAACTCTGCTTTTTGGACAGCTTCCTCTGTTCTAGGTAATTGCTGCAATATAAATCTACCTGCTGAGGTTGCTTCTTCTCTATTGGCTTGGATATTTTGCTTGATATAAGTATCAACTACCTTGTTGATTACTTTTGCCGCTAATTGGGGATTTTCATGTGTATAAGATATTTCTAGGACATCTGTGCCTTTGACACTCTCTACCTTCAAATCTTCCGAAAGTTCCTCAACTGTTAGAGGTTCACCTTCATTATTTTTGAGACTCAAAGATGTGATGGTTTCTTGAATTACAGGAACAGATATAACGATTTTCGCCTGCGTGTCTACAGGACTGTTTTCCCGCACTAAAGATTCTATTCTGCCTATATCTTCTCCCAATCCTGTGAGTGAAGAGGTTCGATTTGTCTTAATTAAGAGGCTCGCTTGTGCTGTATATGTAGGTTTCAATGAGAACGCGTACAGCAAAGTAAGGGTAACAACTGCTCCAAAAACTCCGACTGCGGTCATCCAACGGCGTTGTAGGACAAGCAAGTATTTTTGAAAATCTATCTCTTCAACTTCTTTAAATTCAGATTCTTTCATGGCAGATATTGACCTTATCAATCATACATTTAATTAAAATCTGCAAGTCGCTCATACCAATGATCTATAAAATAAAGCTGCATATATATAAAGTTTGATTCTGTGTAGGCTCAAAATAATTGATATTAACCGATAAATCCGAAATCCTTGCTGCTTTTACAACCAACCATTTTTGCATGTCTGCGAGTAAATTCTCCTACAGAAGGATTTCCTTCTGGGTAGATTACCCCCATTGCTTGCTGCCAAAGTTCTGGAGCTGCAATCGATACTTCATAGACGCGATCGCGCTTTTTCAGGTGATACCACTTTTTTTCTTGACATTGATCACACCAGAATGCTTCCAACCATTCTCCTTCCAAAGGTACTGCGGTTTTATGTGCTACTAAAAGCAGTGCTGTTTGTCGCCCTATTCCCCTTTGCTGGAGTTGTCCTGGGCGATCAGCAAACAATGGATACTTTTGACTCACACTATCTAGATAGCATCCATGAATTGGACAATAGATAGCTCGTCGTTTTGAACGTTTACGATTTCGGTCACATCTTCTTTGCACTTTGACCTCCCTTATTGGGTAAATGTACAGTAGAGCAAGAAGTTTGCGCTAGAGGAACTGAGATCTCGATGAGACCATCTAAAGTTCATCTCTACTTGAAAGTTAATTATTTAGTTTAAATTTACTTTAGTTAATCAATTATTTAGTCACTTTTTTATAAAGATTCTGCAAAGGATGATTTTCAATCACACAACATAGACACTCAATAATTATCTATTTAGCCCTAAAATTAAATAAGTAAAGTATGCGCGATCGCCAGACCACAGGATGCTTGTGTAGGGCCATTCAATTTTAGTTACAATTTCTCTAGCAATTCAGTCATCCTAAGATTTATAAACATTTAAATCTAGCAAGATGGCTGTCTTGGAGGGACTGAGATCTGACTTGACCATCGAAGCCCTACTCCATAAATTCAAAATCATTTATTTTCTTTTGATTCTTCTTTCACAGGATTACAATCATACTAATTCCAGGTGATTTCCCAACTAAAAATCTCACACACAATTGCAACAGTCAAAAATTATAATCTACAGGTTTTGCTCGGTGCTTTGATAAATCAAATAAATTTTTGAGTTAGGCATGACTTGTTTACATCAATCTGCAAGTAATAAATAATACTTGTACTCCCTCTGTATAAACAGAATCTTGCAGTGCTACTCAAACAGATTTACTGGAATTAGTTGTCAACAATATCTAAATATTTATAAAGCAAGACAATTTCTATCCAACTTCCTTAAGTTCTTATAATTACATTTCCCAATGTAATTTACATTACGTTTTAATTGTCTAGTGGGCTTATTGTTCATTAATTTTTACAATTTTTATTTACATCTTGGAGTATACAGCATATCTACACCAAAAAATAAAGACTTTGTACAGAATTATTTAAAACCAGTACAATTTATGCCTCTAGGTATATTCATGCTTATAATATCCCAAACGGAAAATATTACTACAAGGATTTAAAATCAGTATAATTTATATCTTTAGGTATATTCATATCTATATGTAAGATCTCAAACATAAATTTGACGAACATCTTAGCAGGCGATAACTGAGACTAACATTATATATATTCTCTCTGAGACAATATCCTGCTTAAATCGAGTTAGAGCATTGTGTGAGTGAAATTATTTATGATGTGTAAAATTAAATAGGCAAGAATATATCTCAATCTTGAAATAAACAATATGTTTGACTTAATTTTGGTGTCAAATATATTGTCAAAATATTAGTTTCTTTTAATACATCTAAGTTCGTAGAAAATTTTATACCTCGAAAAAGATGCGAACTCATCTATAATTCTATCTTCAGTAAGATAGGGGATAGAGATTATTGAATTCATCAAAACCTAATGTATAAACATTTAGGATTATGGAATGCAATAACATGAAATTAATTTATATATTTACCTAAACTTCTCACCTCTCGTGCGAGTTCAGAAAGACGATGGAATAAGGTTGTGTGTTTGATTTAGTTTGTGTAGCTGAATTGATTGATTCGCTATACAGCTTAAGAAATTAACAAATAGCTTGAAATTAAGTCAAATATCAGTGTATATTCACAAAAGATTCAAATATTTGAATATCATTTGCAATTGAAACTGGAATTTGAGCATCTACCACGATTGAGTTGCTTAATTGTAAATGTAATATTTTATGCTCGGTTACATCAGTTTGAGTTACCTCAATTGAATTTTCAGTTTTAGTTACAGTTACTTGAAGTTAAAAGTGTAAAGTCTACCAAGTTTTCGACAAAAATTCATTTCGATAATCACAGAAAATCGTGATTTAGGGGTGTAATTAGGATTGCGATCGCTACTGCACATAAATGCAGACAAGATGCAATTGGCTACAAACCTAGCGAAATGAATAGCTTTTGCATGGAAAAATGTATCTCTTTTACCTGACTAAGAAGGCTAGATACGGATTTACACTGAACCGTAACTTAAATATATGGACTTGACGGTTCAAATGCAGCTTCAGGGTTTTTACTGAAAAGACAGTACCATTTCCTCTTACACAACTTAGGAGTATTAAAAATGGGTAAAACTTACTATGTTTCTGCTGAAGCAGGTAATGATAATAACAATGGCTTAAGTGAAAAAGCTGCGTTTAAAAGCTTACAAGCAGGAGCAAATCGTCTAGAACCAGGTGATACACTCTACATCATGAATGGGACTTACACCCAGAGTGATCCCAACAAAGACCTCATGGTGATTGAGAATAAGAATGGTTCAGAAAACAACTGGATAACTATCAAAGCCTACCCAGGACATACACCTAAGTTAAAAGTTAAGGGAAGCGATGGGATTAATGTTGCTGGTTCATCTTACATCCGCATTCAAGGACTTGACTTGGAAGGTAGCAAGGATGAAATTACATTAGACTATGCCAAGCAAGAGCAATATAATCCCGAAAACCCCATCACTAATAGCTCTGGGATTTACATTAGCCCATCATACAGTGGTTTTGAGAAAGAAAAGGGTTATTCTCACCATATTGTCATCAGCGAAAACAAAGTCCGTAACTTCACAGCAACAGGTATTGGAGCTGAAAAGGCAGACTACGTTACAATCGAGAAAAACATTGTCTCTGGGAACTCTTGGTATTCACCTCTAGGGACTAGTGGAATAGGTGTTATTTACAACCGCAACACAGACAATAATACCAATGACTACAAGTTCATTATTAAAGACAATGTCGTTTCTGATAACCAAAATCTGATCCCGTGGTTGGTGACGGGCAAAATTGCTGAAGGCAATGGTATCATCCTCGATAGCACAGATGGTAAAAATTCACATGATAAATATATCACTGAAGTCTATACAGGAAAGACATTAGTTGCAAACAACACTGTTTATAACAACGGCTCCTCTGGGATCTCAGCCTACCGCTATTCTAATGTAGACATTGTCAACAACACCACTTACGAAAATGCCCGCAACACAGATCCAGGTGGTGAGATTGCGGTGGGCAAAGCAAATAACGTACGTGTTTATGACAATATCATGTACGCAAGATCTGATCGCCGCGCCAATAGCTTATTCGAATCTAAAAACGTAGTTTTTGATCACAATCTAGTTTACAACTACGACGATTATTATGAATTTAAGGCATCAGATGATTCAAAAGCAGGGAATTTGCAAAATATCTTGGGTGACGATCCACAATTTGTAGATCCTTCCCGTGGTGATTTTACACTCAAATCCACCAGTCCGGCGATTGATGTTGGTTCTAATATCTTTAATAACGTCAGCAGTTTGAAGACAGATCAAGGCGGTAATAACCGTCCACAAGATGGCGATGGTAACGGTAGCGCGATCGCTGACATTGGTGCTTTTGAAGTGGGGACAAATTCAGCTTCTGTTCAAAGTAGCGATCAAATCCTCCCTCAAGAAGCAGATAATCAGGTTTCTGGCGATTTGGAAACCGACATTCTCACAGGTGAACCTAGTGGAGATGGCTCTATCTATATCGGTAATAATCAACAACAGGGATTATCTCAATCACAGGTGGATGCAGTCGATCCCATCACCAACTCTAATCCAAATGAAGGCGATCGCATCTGGTTAAACAATGATGGCACATTATCCACATCCACAAACGAAGGAAACCAAAAAATATACATCTACGATGCAGGTTTGGTGAAAGGGAACAATCTGTCTGCTGCGATTCAATCAGCTTATAACGATAAAGATCCACAAACCCAAGGTGATCAGGTATTAAATAGCAACGAGGGTGTATTATTCCAATGGCAAGGTAGTACCTACTTGGCAATCAATGACCAGAATAAACCTTTTGATGCCAATAATGATTTTTTGATCAATATGAATGATATCCAAATTCCAGGAAAGAATACAGTCACAGGTGCTGTGTAGGTGAAAGATTAGAGCTATTGCAAAAGTAGCTTTTGCAATCAGGTAGGAAAAGGGGTAAAGGAAAATTCTATCCCTTTCAGCCTACCCCTCAATACAGTTCAGATAAGCATTATTTCAGGATTTTGGCTTATAAGTCGAAGTCACATGTAACTCTTTGAGTTGCTTGACATCTACACCTGAAGGCGCATCTGTGAGTAAGCAACGTGCTTGCTGTGTCTTCGGAAACGCCATCACATCTCGAATAGATTCTTCTGCTGCTAACAACATCACTAATCTATCTAATCCATACGCAATACCGCCATGAGGTGGAGTACCGTACTCAAACGCTTCTAAGAGAAAACCAAATTTATTTTGTGCTTCTTCATTAGAAAGTCCGATCGCATCAAAGACTTGCTGTTGAATTTCCCGTTGATAAATCCGCAAACTACCACCACCAACTTCAAAGCCGTTGAATACTAAATCATAAGCTTGAGCGCGTGCTGTTTTCAAATCGTCCAAATCATCAGGGTGGGGTGCAGTAAATGGGTGGTGGAGTGCTTCGAGGCGCTTTTCGTCTGCATTCCATTCAAACATCGGGAATTCTGTAATCCAGAGTAAGTTGATTTTCTCAGGATCAATTAGTCCAAATTCCCTAGCAATAACTTGCCGTAATCTATCCAAAGTTTTATTAACAGTAGCAGCATCCCCAGCACCAAATAATAATAAATGACCTGGTTTTGCACCTGTGCGACGCAGAATTTCCTGCTTTTGTTCCTCTGTGAGATTATCTTTAATTGCGCCAATAGTGTCAATTTCCCCGTTATCTCTGACGCGGATGTAAGCTAAACCTTTAGCGCCAGCTTCACTCGCTTCTTTGAATAAGTCGCCACCTGGTTTGATGCGGACATTAGAAATGGCGTCATTACCGTTGGGAATAGGTAGGATTTTGACAATTCCACCACTGGCGATCGCATCCCGAAAAACTTTGAAACCGCAATCTTTGATCACATCAGAAACATTGACTAATTCCAATGCATAACGGGTGTCAGGCTTATCACTACCGTAGCGTTCCATCGCCTCAGCATAGGTAAGACGGGGAAAAGGATGCTGTAACTCAATACCTTTAACTGTTTTGAAGATATAACCAACTAACTTTTCGTTGAGTTCGATAATTTCTTCTTGGGACATGAAACTCATTTCCATGTCCAATTGCGTGAATTCTGGTTGTCTATCAGCACGCAAATCTTCATCGCGAAAGCAACGAGCAATTTGATAATATCTGTCAAAGCCAGATACCATCAATAACTGTTTAAATAATTGGGGAGATTGGGGTAAAGCAAACCACTCACCAGGGTTGACACGACTGGGAACTAAATAATCCCGCGCTCCTTCTGGGGTGGAACGGGTAAGTATAGGGGTTTCAACTTCTACAAAACCTTCTATATCTTCTAAATAGCGACGCATTGCTTTGACGACTTGATAGCGTAATTGCAGATTACGCGTCATTTGGGCGCGTCGCAAATCCAAGTAACGGTACTTCAACCGCAAATCTTCTCGTACCGTATCTGTCTCGCTGCTACAAACCTGAAAGGGTAATTGCTTACGAACAGCGTTGAGTAATTCTATGTTCTCTGCGTAAATTTCAACTTCACCTGTAGGTATGCGGTTATTAAGAGACTCGTCTGGACGTTGCGACACCCTACCTGTGACTTTAATGACATACTCGTTTCGTAAAGCATTCGCCTGTTCATAGGAATCGGGGGTACGTTGGGGATCACTGACAATTTGCACAATCCCAGAGCGATCGCGTAAATCTAAAAATATCACACCCCCATGATCGCGGCGACGGTCTACCCATCCGTACAAGGTGACAATTTCTCCAATATGTTGTGTTCGGAGTTCGCCGCAATAGTAAGTTCGCATAGTTGTTAGTTCTGAGTTACCAAGCTAGACAAATAATTAAAAGTCAAACCTTCTAATTATCTAGCATCATTTGCGATTGTTGTGATTCCGGTTAAAAAAAGATGAAATTATTTAGCGAAATTAGGGACAGGTTTTTCAACCCGTCCCTAAAGGGTAACAAATGCTTGGTAATATTGAGCAACTAGACAAGCTAAAATTAAGAACGTGGGGCATTAAAAGCATCCCAAGCAGCTTTAGCCGCGTCTTGACAGCGAGAGCCGAATTCTTCAACTTGTTTGAGCATTAAATGCCAGTTTTTCTCTGCTTCTTGCTGTAATACTAGCCAAGAATGTTCAATGCGATCGCGCTCAATCAGTTTATCACCTTCAATCGCTTGGCGCGCCTGACGTACGGCATTGAGATAAGTTTCACGGGTGAGAGTTCCTGCGGATTCAGCCTCAGATTGGGCGCGTCTTTTGATGGCTTCAATTAATGCTTTAGTTTCACCCTTCACTTCGTCAGTCTCACCAGCCATTTCTGTTTCCACGATTTCTTCTGTTTGAGAACTGACTTGCACAACAACCAAGTTTTCTTCATTGTTAGGATTGTAAGTCATTTGCGTTTCTCCTTATGTAATAGCTCTAAAAGAGTGAAGAAGTAGGATGACAATTGACTATTGTACAGACGCGTAGACGCTCGTAAGAGTATAATCGCGTCTCTACTATTGACTTTGGACTATTTGACTAAAAGACTCTTTGTGGTAAATTTCCTTCCTGTTCCAATTTCAGCAATGCTTGCACTCGTGCTTCTGTGGATGGGTGACTAGAGAACAAATTACTCATAAACTGCCCTGAGAAGGCATTTGTAATTAATAACGGCTCAAAAGCAGGGTTAGCATTGAGGGGTATCTGTCGCGCTGTCGCATCTAAACGTTGCAGCGCCCTAGCTAAAGCACGGGGATTCCCTGTAATTCTAGCGGAACCTGCATCTGCTGAAAACTCTCGTGTGCGGGAGATAGCCAACTGGATAATTGTTGCCGCTATTGGGGCCAGTATTACTGTTAATAATAACCCCAGAGGATTAGGCCCATTGCGATCGCCCCGTGAATAGGGTGAAAACCAAAGCCCGTAACTAAGCATTTGAGCTAAAAAAGAAATCGCCCCTGCAATCGTTGCAGCAACCGCTTGGGTGAGGGTATCGCGGTTAGCAATGTGAGTGAGTTCGTGGGCAATCACACCCTCAAGTTCTTCTTCTGGTAATATCTGCAAAATACCTTCAGTGACGGCGACAGCAGAGTGTTGCGGATCGCGCCCTGTTGCAAAGGCGTTGGCATTTTGGGAAGGAACAATATATATACTGGGCATTGGTAGATTCGCCTGTTGGGACAATTTTTCTACCATTGCATACAGCCGTGGTGCTGCTTGTGGTGACACTGGTTGGGCGCGATAAGCAGCCAGCGCGATTTTATCAGATTGATACCATGAAAATAAATTGGTAACTGCTGCTAGAACAATACCAACTACTACGCCTGTGCTACCACCAATTATCCAATAACTAATCGTAATTAAAAGCCCGCTTAATAAAGCTAGTAAAGCGGCTGTTTTTACTTGATTAATCATACTTATTTACTCTTGGCTACAACTACTAAACATTAGCTTGAGCCGCAATTTGATCTTATCGACCTCTACATAGATTTTTCAGGTAGAAATAGCGCCCCTGTTATGTACGGTTTTCTCTCTTAATGTTAAGGAACATTGAGTAATTTGGATTACAAGGGAACAGGGAAAAACTTGAATAAAATGAAAATGTTGTTTTGAAATAAAACGCATCTATCGAAAGTAATAAATATATATAAATCTATAGAAAAATATAAAAACAGCGTAACACTTGCAATGAGCGATCGCCTAGCTTTGCAAAGTATCTTAGTGTTGTAATTGCGCTTTACTGCTTTACTATATAGTGTCGGTAGAATTTCTAGAAACCTAAATATTAGTCATTAACAATACTTTCAAAGTATAGTATTCTATCACACTAGTTTTGCAGGATGAAGCAGGAGAATATTAAAGGGTTGATACAAATGTTTTGTAGTATACACACTTTCAGTAATCTTGCGCTATCACACTGTTATTCTCTAAGGATAACCCCATGAGGGAAAATACAAGAAACATTGGAGTTTTGCACAAAGTCGGAAAAACTTTGCAAGAATTAGCAGAGTTTGTTTTTAATCCTTGGCTAAATAGCACATCTGTTCACCCATTAGAACGAAGAGTGCAAATTTTAGAACGACGCTTATATCAGGGAATGGTAGAGAAGGAGGAGTTTCAAGATATAGTGATTCAGGACTTGCAACAGCAGATAGACTGTTTGCAAGAAAGTACAAATTCTCAGTTAGAGAATATCATTAACTACGAACTCCGTAATCAAGTACTAGAAGTACTCAAAGAACAGACACATATTATTAACCAAATCATCAAACCAGCTGTTGAAGATGTAATCTATGAGTTGGAGCATAAAAAGCAGTCTTCTCAACCAAATACCAACACTACTGAAATTCAAAAAAGACAAGACAAACTCCGTCAGTCTTTGGCACATATTGAAGATTTGAATGCATCTATTCCTCATATAGAAGCACAAAGAGTAGCTTGCATCGAAGCTGGACGATGGCTGCTGTCTCGGCGATTAGAATTAGCACAAGCAGTAACAAGTAAACTAATGAGTTCACAGCATCCCCAAACAGAAGAATTTCGCCAAAATATTTGCAAATATATCAAATTACTTGGTTGCTGTATGGAAAATGAGATTGAACCACGTCTGCTATATAAAAAAGTTATTACTCACCGACAGCCATCAATTCAGACATATGTGCAAGCATTTCAAATCATTAGAACCAAATACATTAATGATTGGGAATCTTCACATCAAGTATCAACTCAAGCTGCGGAAGAATTAAGAAGTTACTTTAACTACTTGATTAAATATTTATCTACCAATCATTCTTGATGGTACACAGCAAGCAGATTATCTGTGAAACCAATCCAAAATCTAAAATCCTCAAGCTCCTAGATTTATTTGTGAAGTTTGTGGAATCAATCCAAAATCCATAGACGCGTAAGCGGCTTCTCGTAGAGTAATCTAAAATCCAAAATCGATTGACTATCTCAGTCTGAATCAAGAGCATTTTTAATCTCCATCTCGATCGCAGCAACAACTCGTCGATGATAATTTTCTGCTTGCAATAGAAGATTGACACTATTCTCAATTAACTTACTCTTTTGCCAGCATTGCTCCTCATTTAACTGCATTGCTATATTTTGCAGCACCTGAATCATAGCAGTATTATGTTCTTGAACACGCTGGTCTAAAAATTGATGTTTCATACAGCAAGTTAAATTTCGCACATTACATTATTCTCTGGTTAAGCATGAAACCAGGAAGATAAAGACTAAGATTTTAAAGCTTACCAATCAATCCACACACAAACATACTCAAAAAAAAACCTCGGCGAACAACCGAGGAAATTAGGAGAGATTAATATATTGATGGGAGATACCGATACCTAAATCAAAAAATCTTAGCTAACCACAAAAGCAAACAAAACTAGAGTGCTAACGAATATAGCTGCAACTGCGCCTTGCAAAAGGTATTGACGTTGTTGCCAAATTGCAGGGTACTCAGCATAGTACATCTTGGGTTCAGTTGCGTAGTTATTTAAAATACCTTCTTCGTTAACTGTGGTATACATAAGCTTTTTTTCCTTTATTTGTTTCTTTATGTAAATAAATATAACAATATTGTTACAAAGCGTCAATAGGCCTTGACATTAAAAAGCTAATATCAGCCACTCATTTTCCTATATGCTGTAGCAAGATTAAAATCGAGATGAAGAAACATTTCGTAGCTCAAGGACATGAAACGCATCGTCTTGGTAGCAGGGTTTGAATCTTTCAACGCCGACTTGTATCGCAAAGCGGCTTATCTGGCGATCGCTAGTTGTCCAGAGTTGGATATTAAAGTTTTTAGCGATCGCGACATTACCAGTAAGCGTCAAGAAGTAGAAGCTGCACTAGCTGGCGCTGATGTATTTTTTGGTAGCTTGCTGTTTGATTACGATCAGGTGTTGTGGTTGGGCGATCGCATTGCGAATATTCCCATCCGCCTTGTCTTTGAGTCTGCATTGGAATTGATGAGTTTTACCAAGTTGGGTGCATTTGCGATTGGTGACAAACCCAAAGGTATGCCCAAACCTGTAAAATTTATCCTTGATAAATTCAGTCAAGGACGAGAAGAAGATAAACTCGCAGGTTATATCAGTTTTTTGAAAATCGGGCCAAAGTTGTTAAAGTTCGTGCCAGTACAAAAAGTCCAAGATTTACGCAACTGGCTCATTATCTATGGTTACTGGAACGCAGGCGGCCCGGAAAACGTCGCAGCTTTATTTTGGACACTAGCAGAAAAATACTTGGGGTTAAAAGTTGGTGACATTCCCCCACCCATCGAAACCCCCAACATGGGATTGCTGCACCCCGATTATCAGGGATATTTTGAATCACCGCGTGAGTATTTGGAGTGGTATCGCAAATCTTGTAGAGATGCGATTAATCGCGTCTCTACAAAACCAGTAGTGGGAATTCTGCTTTATCGCAAACACGTCATCACCAAACAACCCTACATAAATCAACTCATTCGCCGTTTTGACGCAGCGGGATTAATCCCCTTACCTATATTTATCAACGGTGTAGAAGGACATGTTGCGGTTCGTGATTGGATGACAAGTGATTACGAAACTCAGCAACGCCAGCAGGGTAATGTCGAAACTCCATCTTTGTCTGAAGAAGCAGTAAAAGTAGATGCGATCGTCTCGACAATTGGTTTTCCTTTGGTGGGTGGCCCTGCTGGTTCGATGGAAGCAGGACGACAAGTAGAAGTAGCAAAACGCATTCTGACTGCTAAAAATGTTCCGTACATTGTAGCTGCACCTCTGTTAATTCAAGATATTTATTCTTGGACACGCCAAGGTATAGGAGGTCTACAAAGTGTAGTTTTATACGCTTTGCCAGAATTAGATGGTGCGATCGACGTTGTTCCTCTTGGCGGTTTGGTGGGAGAAAATATCTATTTGGTTCCCGAACGAGTACAACGTCTAATTGGCAGAATCAAAAACTGGATTCATCTGCGACAAACTCCAGCATCTGCCAGAAAAATTGCCATTATTCTGTATGGATTTCCGCCCGGTTACGGTGCAGTGGGAACTGCTGCATTGTTGAATGTACCTCGTAGTCTCCTGAAATTTCTAGAAGCACTTCAAGATCAAGGTTACAACGTCGGAAATTTGCCAGTTGATGGAGAAGAGTTAATTCAGCAAGTCAAAGAAGCGGATGAAGCTTTTGATGAGATGGAGAGGGATAGACGCGGTGAAGGGGATAGAGAAACTTTCCCCGCCTCTGTTAATGCTAAAACCCTGGAACAATGGTTGGGATATCTCCGCACTTCCCGGATAGAAAAGCAATGGAAATCTCTTACGGGTACTGGGATTAAAACCTATGGGGATGAATTCCATATTGGCGGTGTGCAACTAGGGAATATTTGGATTGGTGTCCAACCACCCTTGGGAATACAAGGTGATCCGATGCGGTTAATGTTTGAGCGAGATTTAACACCTCATCCTCAGTATGCTGCTTTTTATAAATGGTTGCAAAATGATTTCCAGGCTGATGCTGTAGTTCATTTTGGAATGCATGGTACGGTGGAATGGTTGCCTGGTTCACCTTTGGGTAATACGGGTTATTCTTGGTCAGATATTTTGCTAGGAGATTTGCCGAATCTATATATATATGCAGCAAATAACCCTTCAGAATCGATTTTGGCAAAGCGTCGCGGTTATGGAGTGTTAATTTCTCACAATGTACCGCCCTATGGTCGTGCGGGTTTGTATAAAGAGTTGGTGATTTTACGGGATTTAATTGCAGAATATCGCGAAGATCCACAGAAGAATTATGCTCTCAAGGAAGCGATTTGTAAAAAGGTTGTTGATACTGGTTTAGATGCAGATTGTCCGTTTGAGGATGCAAAACGTTTGGGAATTCCTTTTTCACCAGAGAATGTGCGAATGTTTAGCGCCCATGCTTTTAATGATTATTTGGTGAAGTTGTACGAGTATTTGCAAGTTTTGGAGAGTAGGTTGTTTTCTTCTGGGTTGCATACTTTGGGGGAAGCGCCGGATGAGGAGGAGATGGGGGCGTATTTGGAGGCGTATTTTGGGAACGAACCGCAGAGAAGCAGAGAACACAGAGAAGAGGAAGAGAGGCTGGTTAAAGATTTATTGATGCAGACAACTGATGAGTTGATGAATCTTTTGCGGGGTTTGAATGGGGAGTATATTCCGCCTGCGCCTGGTGGTGATTTGTTGCGGGATGGGCCTGGTGTGTTACCGACGGGAAGGAATATTCATGCTTTAGATCCTTATAGAATGCCATCTCCGGCGGCGTATGAGAGGGGAAGGGAAATCGGTCAACAGATTATTGCCCAGCATTTGGAAGAACATGGTAAGTATCCGGAGACTGTGGCGGTGATGTTGTGGGGTTTGGATGCGATTAAAACGAAGGGTGAGTCTCTGGGGATTCTTTTGGAGTTGGTAGGGGCGGAACCTGTGAAGGAGGGGACGGGGCGAATTGTGCGTTATGAGTTAAAGCCTTTGGCGCAGGTTGGACATCCCCGGATTGATGTGTTGGGGAATTTGTCGGGGATTTTCCGCGATAGTTTTGTGAATGTGATTGAATTGTTGGATGATTTGTTTCAACGAGCGGCTGAGGTTGAGGAACCGGAAGACCAGAATTTTATTAGAAAACATGCTTTGGCTTTGAAAGGACAGGGTGTGGAGAATGTATCGGCTAGGTTATTTTCTAATCCGGCGGGTGATTTTGGTTCAATGGTGAATGAGCGTGTGACTGATGGTAATTGGGAATCTGGGGAGGAGTTGGGAAATACTTGGCAAAGTCGCAATGTGTTTAGTTATGGTAGACAAGATCGGGGTCAAGCAAGACCGGAAGTATTAACACAGTTGTTAAAAACGAGCGATCGCATTGTGCAGGAAATTGATTCGGTAGAATATGGTTTAACTGATATTCAGGAATATTATGCTAATACGGGTGGCTTGAAAAAGGCAGCTGAAAAAATTGGTGGGAAGAAAGTAACTGCTAGTTTTGTAGAAAGTTTCTCGAAAGATACCACGCCCCGCAAGCTGGATGATTTGTTACGGATGGAGTATCGCACGAAGTTGCTAAACCCCAAATGGGCGGAAGCAATGGTTAATCAAGGTTCTGGTGGTGCTTTTGAAGTTTCTCAACGAATGACGGCATTGATTGGTTGGGGCGGTACTACAGATTTTACTGACGATTGGGTATACGATCAGGCCGCAGATACTTATGCTTTAGACCCAGAAATGGCAGAAAAATTGCGAAAAGCCAACCCGGAAGCTTTTAAAAATATAGTGGGTAGGATGTTGGAAGCCCACGGACGAGGTTTTTGGCAAGCTGGTGAGGATAAGTTACAAAAGTTACGAGATTTGTATGAATTGACAGATGAAGAGTTAGAAGGAGTGACGGTTTAAGTTCCAAAGTACTTGAGTAGAGGTGCTTGTTTATTGCATAGTAGTTAAACAATCATCTCTTGCACAGATATAAAGGCGCTAAAAAATATCTAGCGCCTTTCTTAAAATTAATTGAGTTGAGTTGAAATCCATGACATCTGAGCTATCAGCTATTCAATGGGTTATTGAGCGTAGCAAAATCATTGATATCATTGTAGGTATCGCAAATGCAATGGATGATAAAAACTGGCACAGACTCCGCAAATATTTAGCAGACGATATTTATACTGATTATTCGGAATTTCGAGGAGAATTGCCACAACAAATAAAGGCAGAAGCATATGTACAACAGCGAGTAGAGGGACTCACTGGGTTAAAAACTCTGCATATCAGTACCAATCATGAGGTAGCATTCAACAAGGACTATGCACAGTGTAGATCAGCGTATAGTATTTATCGATTTGACTCTACCTGTGAACCAGGGCAAGACCGACTTGATACAGCAGGAAATTACGAGCATGATTTAATTAAAGTCGAGGGAGAGTGGCGAGTTAGCGCCATTAAGCAAACTGTGGTAATCATAAGTGGTAATCGTCGAATACACAGAGGGCTACGCGACTCATAATCGTGTTAAAAATGTACAAATTACTGTAGAAACGTTGCACCTGCTAGTCTCTACATGCCCAAAATGATGACGAAAAATCTATCTGCGTCTATTGGTGGTCGATTTCTAAAACATATACTTGTTCTCATCAATCCAAAATCTAATAATCCAAAATCGAATGACAATAGCTGGAGTAAAAATCATATTAGTAGAGCCAGCTGGCCCTTTGAATGTGGGGTCTGTAGCACGGGTAATGAAAAACTTTGGACTAAATCAGCTGGTGTTGGTAAATCCCCAATGTGATCCTTGGGGAACAGAAGCTAGACAGATGGCGGTTCATGCCCAAGATATTTTAGATGCGGCTGTATTATTTGAGACATTACCCGCTGCTTTGCAAGGATGTAAAAGAGCGATCGCCACAACAGGTGTTGTTCATGATTGGGATGCACCTTTAGAAAACCCTCAGACAGCACTACCCTGGTTATTAGAAGAGATCGGTCAACCCGCAGCCTTGATTTTTGGTAGAGAAGATCGGGGGTTAAGTAATCAAGAATTAAATTATGCCCAGCGATTTGTCCGTATTTCCACTAATTCTAGTTATTCTTCGCTTAATTTAGCTACATCTGTAGCAATTTGTTGTTATGAATTGTCACTAAGTCACAACACAGGTAAAGAAGACAGGGCGGAATTCTCGGTGTCTCCCTCTGTCCACATCACCGACTCCGAAATTGCATCTATAGAGATTGTGGAAGGATACTATCAGCAATTAGAATCACTACTGCTGAAAATTGGTTATTTACATCCTCATACAGCAGTTAGCCGCATGGAAAAGTTTCGCCAACTTTATAACCGCACTCAATTGCAAAAGCATGAGGTTGCTATGTTACGAGGTATCTTGCGACAAGTAGAATGGGCGCTCTCAAGTCACAAAAATCATGAAAAATTGTGACTTTTAAACAGTAAATACGTAATTACCCCACAATTAGTAATTATGGCTTAAACTAAACACAAAAACATGACTCAAAATGGAGGAAAATACATCAAGTTAGTATTTCCAAGGGATTTAGTGTTTATATATACTTACTTGTTAGTAAATTTTGGGGGCAAAGTTTGATTTGAAATCGACAGAAAAATCACATTTGTCTTTCTCTTGTGGCGACTAAAGATATACTCCGACCGATAAGTTAAGCTTTCATAACTAATTGCTAGATTATACATTTTACTATCACCATCATCAATTTTATGGAAACCAGAACAAATTTACCCGGTTTCTCACGACCTCAACCAGTGAATGGACAGCAAAAACCTATCCGTAAAGTGCAGAAATTGGGAAAAAGTCCAGCCAAAGGAGCTAGTCAACAAAAACGTCCCCCTCAAGTTGGGACAAAGCTAACACATGTCAAAGCTACTACTGCTGCTACCCCTGTTGGTGTAGCGAAAAAGCGACAAGGTGTAGTAGTATCAGCAGCTGTGAAACCTTTACCTGCGAAACCAGGACAAATTCCACCCTACAAGCCAAGCAATGCCAAAGTAAAAACTGTACGATCGCGCAAACAAGCGTTACCAAAAAAAATCAGAACGTCGCGAAAAACAAGGTTAAAGCCTATGGCTAGAACCATGCTATACGCTTTGCGATTATTAATAGTCGGAATTGGGATTGGTGCGATCGTGGGAACTGTATTATCAGTCCTAGACCCTGCCAATCAGATGGCAACAACAGAAACATCACCTGATAATATCAAGTCACAACAAGCACAAATCCAAGCTATACCCACACCTGCTGCTGTTTTATCTTTATCGCAGGAAATTACCTCCTTAAAAATTAATGTGCAAAGCTTGGCGTCTGCTAACCCAAATCTCACACCAGGAGTATTCGTGGTGGATTTAGAAAATGGTAGTTATGTAGATATCAATGCTTCTGCTAGTTTTCCCTCAGCCAGCACAATTAAAATCCCAATTTTAGTGGCTTTTTTCCAGGATGTTGATGCAGGTAAAATCCGCCTGGATGAAATGTTGACCATGGAAAAAGAAATGATGGTTGGTGGTTCTGGAGATATGCGGAATAAACCAGCCGGAACCCAATTTAAGGCGCTAGAAGTCGCTAATAAAATGATGACAATTAGCGATAATACAGCAACAAATATGTTGATAGCCCGGATGGGTGGTATTGAAGCTTTAAATCAGCGTTTTCGGAATTGGGGTTTAAATACTACAGTCATTCGCAATCAACTACCTGATTTAGATGGTACAAATACAACTAGTCCCAAAGAATTAGGGAATTTGATGGCGATGGTCAGTCAAGGTAATTTGTTGAATATGACATCGCGCGATCGCATCTTGGAAATTATGCGTAATACTGTCAGAAACCAACTTTTACCAACAGGGTTGGGACAAGGTGCAACTATTGCTCACAAAACCGGTGATATTGGCAGTATGTTAGCAGATGCTGGTCTGGTAGACCTCCCCAGTGGCAAACGCTACATAGTAGCTGTCATGGTAAAACGTCCTAATAACGATCCCAGTGCTGAAAAATTCATTGGTTCTATCTCGAAGGCTGCTTACCAACAATTTACCCAAACTACCCCCAGTGTCCAAACTTCTGTCCAAACTCCTGCACCGACTCCTACACCAACTGCTGCACCAAGTATTACTCCCAACCCAGTTCCGACTAATAGATATCAGCCATCACTGACGACTCCGACTACGCCATTACCAACAATTACTCAACCCACAATTAATTATCAGCCATACCCACTGATCACTCCGCCCTTACCTAACACTTTAGGTAGTCCTCTACCTCCAACAGGTTATCAGTATCAACCACCACTGACGAATCAGCCGCCGTATTATTATCCTCCTTACACCTATCAAAGGTAATTGTTCATGGCATCTACTATACCCACAATTCAATTTTTTAATGGTATTTATGAGGAATTAGGTAACGTTAGCTTGCGACGTGGTCGTTCTGGTAAGCGTATTGTTTTGATGATATTTAACCAGTTAAAAGCTTTAGAGGGATTCAATAGCTTCACAAAACAATCCTTAAATTCTATGCTATTGAGCGACGAAGAAGGCGAAATCAGGATCACACCTTCATCTGTACAATTTCTTTTTGGTGGTGCAGAGGGGGATGAGTTGCAGAGAGTAGAATGCAAACTGGAAATTGAACAAGATGACTATTGGGAAAGATTTATGAGATTTATGCATCGTTATGCTGAGGCGAATGGTATGGCTTATGGTGAATCTCCACTCACTTAGTACAGCTTTGCATTAATTCGTAGCCATTTAAAACGTAGAGGTACGCAAAGGAAAACGCTTCAGGGGCGCGGAGTTTTGGTGCCAAAATTTTGCCATGAATTTATGCAATTTTGTACTTAGATTTGGTAATGGCAAACTTGATTATTATTCTGGCATAGTCACAACTTTGACCTTTAAAGAAGTTTTGTAGTACATCGAAAAGGTTCTAGGAATGGATGTAAACATTTTGCAGTAGAATGAGTCCTTTAGAGATAGGAGGGCAAAAAGTGACTAGGGTCATCATAGTGCGTCATGGTCAAAGCACGTATAATACTGAAAAGCGTATTCAAGGGCGCACCGATGCGTCTACATTAACAGAAAAAGGTTGTCATGATGCCAATTTAGTTGGTAAAGCCCTCAGTAATATCTCATTCAGTGCAATTTATAGTAGTCCTTTGCAGCGAGCCAAACAAACAGCAGAGATCATTTGGCGATCGCTAGAAAATAATTCTGATCAATCTATAGTTCCTCAAACTTCTGATTTGCTGCTTGAGGTTGATTTACCCTTGTGGGAAAAAATGCTTGCAGCAGAAGTAAAGGAGAAATTTCCTGAAGATTACCGCATTTGGAAGCAATCACCCGATCAACTACAGATGCTTGTTCCTGATAGTCAGGGGAATAGCCGAGAACATAATCCGATTTTATCTTTGTACGAACAAGCACGGCAATTTTGGAAAGAAATTTTGCCCCGTTATCAAGGGCAAACTATATTAATAGTAGGACATAACGGGATTAATCGAGCTTTAATCAGCACAGCCTTGGGTATTTCTCCATCTCGCTACCATTCTCTTCAGCAATCTAACTGTAACATCAGCATCTTGAATTTTACGGGTGGTTTGGGAGATGCAGTCCAGCTAGAATCTATGAATCAAACGCAACACTTGGGAGATATTCTCCCTTCTTTGCGACCAAACCATCAAGGTGTGCGTTTGTTACTGATTCGTCATGGCGAAACCGATTGGAATCGCCAAGGGAAATTTCAAGGTCAAATTGACGTTCCTCTCAATGATAATGGTAGGCTACAGGCACAAAAAGCTACCGCATTTCTCAAAGATGTAGCACTTGATTTTGCCATCACAAGTCCGATGCTGCGTCCCAAGGAAACAGCCGAAATTATCTTAAATAATCACCACAATATTAAGTTAGAATTGCAAGATGGTTTTAGAGAAATTAGTCACGGACTTTGGGAAGGAAAATTAGAATCAGAAATTGAACAAGAATTTCCGGGAGAGTTACAGCGCTGGCGAACAGTACCAGCCCAAGTACAAATGCCCGCAGGGGAAAATTTACAACAGGTATGGGAACGTAGTGTGGCAACTTGGCAGTCTGTTGTAGAAACAGCATTGACAAACCAACTTCAAACTGGCATAGTCGTCGCTCATGATGCTACCAATAAAACTCTGCTTTGCCATATTCTAGGTTTATCAGCAGATAATTTCTGGAATTTTCGTCAGGGTAATGGTGCAGTCAGTGTTATAGACTACCCTTCTGGCTTGAATGGTGTACCAGTTTTGCAAGCAATGAATATTACCACTCACTTGAGTGGTGGGGTGCTAGATAAAACCGCAGCAGGGGCGTTGTAAGAGTTATGATATGACAAGTGAATTATTACAACAAGTACGGATTATTGACCCGGTTTCTGGCACTGATCAAATAGGTGATGTGCTGATTGATGCTGGTTATATCCGGTCAGTAGCTAGTAGTATTTCTGATGTGTCACAAGAGACTCACATCCGAGATTGCCGTGGATTGGTGTTAGGAACAGGCTTAATAGATTTGTATAGCCACTCCGGAGAACCGGGATTTGAAGAACGAGAAACTCTTTCTTCTTTACTACAAGCAGCTGGGGCTGGTGGCTTTACCAGAATTAGCATCTTACCCGATACATCGCCAGTAATCGATAACCCGGCGGTGGTGGCGCAGTTTTGGGAGAAGATGCGGGGACAAGGAGGACAAGGAAGACAAGGAGGACATGGGGGACATGGGGGACATGGAGGACTTCCCCAACTCAACGTCTGGGGTGCGATCACTCTGGATGTTGCTGGTAAGCAAATGACGGAGTTGGCAGATTTAGCGGCGGTGGGGGTAGTCGGTTTTGCTGATGGTCAGCCTTTAGAAAATACGGCACTGGTACGGCGAGTATTAGAATATCTCCAACCCTTGGCAAAGCTTGTAGCGTTTTGGTGTTGCGATCGCCAATTGAAATCTAATGGAGTCATGCGCGAAGGTTCAGATTCGCTACGCTTCGGTTTAGCAGGAAATCCTGCTGCTTCCGAAACCTCTGCGATCGCCACTTTGCTCGAATTGGTGGCTGCGACGGGAACGCCTATACACATTATGCGGGTTTCCACTGCCCGCAGCGTCGAATTGATCGCATCAGCAAAAAACCAAGGCTTACCGATCACCGCTAGCACCACTTGGATGCATGTTTTACTTGACACGGAAGCACTTAAAAGTTATAATCCAAACTTACATTTAGAGCCGCCGTTGGGTAATCCGAATGATCTATTGGCGTTACGGCAGGCAGTACGCACAGGAATTATAGATGCGATCGCTATTGATCACGCTCCCTATACGTACGAAGAAAAAACAGTAGCATTTGCCGAAGCACCACCTGGAGCCATAGGTTTAGAGCTAGCATTACCTTTGTTGTGGCAACATTTGGTAGAGACTGGTGAATTTAGCGCCCTAGAATTATGGCAAGCATTGAGTAATCGTCCGGCGGAGTGTTTAAAACAGAATTTGAGTGCGATCGCTCCTGGAGAAAAGGCAGAATTAACATTATTTGACCCTCAGCAAAGCTGGAAAGTTGACGGACAAAGTCTTCGCACCCTCTCACAGAATACGTCTTGGTTGGGACAACAGTTGACGGGTAGGGTAGTGAAAATCTGGGTACCTTAGTTTTGCTTTATATCATAGTGTTTTTAAACGCAGAAGAACGCAAAGTCACCGCAGAGGAGCGCAGAGCGTTTTTAAGTTTTAGTTGCGAATTTTGGTGATGATGTAACCA
>NZ_AJLJ01000183.1 GCF_000317245.1 Fischerella muscicola SAG 1427-1 = PCC 73103 | reverse complement strand
TTTTTTATTCGAGTGTAGGGAGTGTTACCCTAGGCTGTTGACTTTGTTGGTTTTTAGTAAAAATGTACCATGACTCTTTGTTTTGGTTAAAAGCCCAGCCAGTACAAGGTTTCAGGCATAGTGGAGACCAACACAAAAACTGCATGAAGCATCCCCCAAAAAAGGTACAGAGTCAACAGCCTAGTGTTACCCTCCTCCCATTTTTGGTAAAAACTACTATAATTACTGAAACAAGACAACTACTTGTAAAATAAAGCTACGCCTAATTGTGTTTACAACTGCACTTATTCAACCAGATCAAACCCAACCGGGTGCATTACCACTAGATTTATTTGCGGCGATCGCAAGCTTAAAAAAAGAATTGAATGCGGTTATCCTGGCTCATTATTATCAAGAGCCAGATATTCAAGATATTGCAGACTTTATTGGCGATTCTCTCCAACTTTCTAAAGCAGCAGCTGACACCAATGCTGATGTGATCGTCTTTGCTGGCGTTCACTTCATGGCTGAAACAGCGAAGATTCTCAATCCGGATAAAATGGTGCTATTACCAGATTTAGATGCAGGTTGTTCTTTAGCAGATACCTGTCCTCCAGAAGCTTTTGCAGCTTTTAAAGCAGCGCATCCCGGACATTTAGTAATTTCTTATATCAATTGCTCTGCTGAAATTAAGGCGATGAGCGATATTATTTGTACGAGTTCCAATGCTGTCAAAATTGTGCAGCAGATACCCAAAGATGTGCCGATCATTTTTGCACCAGATCGGAATTTGGGACGGTATGTGATGGAACAGACTGGCCGCGATCTGGTGTTATGGCAAGGTAGCTGTATTGTCCATGAAACTTTTTCAGAAAAGAAAATCGTTCAATTGAAAATAGCACATCCAGAAGCAGAAGCGATCGCACATCCAGAATGTGAACCTGCTGTTTTGCGTCACGCTAGTTTCATCGGTTCTACAGCAGCTTTACTAAAGTATTGTCAACAAAGTCCGACTCAAGAATTTATTGTGGCTACGGAACCAGGAATTATTCACCAGATGCAGAAAGCTGCACCTCACAAGAATTTTATTCCTGCGCCACCAATTAATAATTGTAATTGCAATGAATGTCCGTTTATGCGGTTAAATACTTTGGAAAAACTGTATTTAGCAATGAAAAATCGTGCGCCGGAAATCACGATGTCTGAAGAGATACGATTAGCAGCGTTGCGTCCAATTCAACGGATGTTAGAGATGAGTATTTAAATAGATTTGATTAGTAGAGATGCGATTTTGTTGTAAGTGAGACAGCGCAAATAACAAAAAGTTTGTAGTAAGGAATTTAGTCCTTTCTTGAAGACTAAAGTCCTCACTACGAACTTACTTCAATAATTTTAGTAGATGCTTTTGAAATTGACTATGTACTTCAGGATTGGGCTGTGGCAGGTTTACGAGTCGCATCTGTTTTTCGCAGTTTTATTGTAACTCTACCACCTTCTGCCAATTTGATTCTTATAGGACATCTATCAGAACGTGACTGGAAAGGCGTTCGCGCTTGTGTAAAATTAGCTCTTACAGAGTTGGAAGATCATGACCTATCATCAGATTTATCTCTTTCTCCGTAGCCTATATTTTTTAGTAGAAACTAAAATTTATTCTTCTCCGCTTCTTTCTGAGCCGCTTCACTATATTTCTTATACAATTTCGTCCGAATTTGTGCTTCTTGATAACGACTATGGCTAGGCGGGACATTACCCATTAAATCAGAAGCCCTTTGCCAGTCGGCTGCTATTTCTAACCATTGAGTTGAGGTTTTTGCTGTTTTACCTGCATCGGAAGCTTGGTTAGCAATGCGTACTGCTATTACAAATGAGTCTTCTGATTTTGGAAATTTTTGTATTGGGATTAAAGATTTAGCTGTTTCTGGGATAAAGGGATTTTGCAATTTACCATTTAACACAGCATAAATCATTGAGCTTAATAAGAGTAAAAATAAGCTGAAACTTAAAGAAAATAATTTTCGTTTCCGCGCATAATTATGAGTTTTATTATTAATGGGTATCGGCTGAGATAGCTGATTTTTAGTTAATTTTAATTTTCCTGATTCAGATTTTTTCTCTTGGTAATTCTTAATTAATTGCTGAAAAACGTTAGGCTGTTCTAAGATGATTTCTTCTGACCACAGCAATTGCTTTTCTGAGTCACGAATAATTTCTTCTAACCACAACAATTGCTGTTCTTGAACAAGGCGACTGTTGATATTGATTCTAGCAATATTACGCGGTTTGATTGACTCAAGAATTTGCTGAATTTGCTTGACTAAAGTGGATTGCTCTAGTTTATCTGGTGTGGAAGCCTCACACAGAATTTGTAATACACCATCATGACAAATTGCTCTGGTTCTCACGCCAGAATTTGCTAATTGTTCATTTAACACTTGAATAATCGCAGCAACGCTACCCTGACGTGCTTGCCAAGCGATATCATTGGTTCTGTTTACCATCATGTGTGGAAAGTACGATCGCTTTTCAGCCTAAGTTATAACTGACAAATCAGTGGAAATATATTTAGGCTTGTGCTGGATACAACAAAGCCTGTTTTTGATTGTATGAGTAAAAACACTAGCTTGCCACATGTAGCCTAAAAATTAAAAATTTATTTTATTCCCACCAACCACCAATAAACTGGAATCAATATCTTCCAATTTGGCACAACCACTTAACGCCATTGCCAAATCAAGTTCATCGCGTAAAATTTCGATGACGCGATTTACACCAGCTTGTCTATCTACTGCTAATCCCCATAACACAGGACGCCCCACCAGAACAGCTTTTGCTCCTAATGCCAAGGCTTTAAGAATATCAGTACCTCTACGGATACCACCGTCTACAATCACTTCAGCACGTCCATCTACAGCTTTTACTACTTCAGCTAAAGCATCCAAAGAAGCGATCGCACCGTCTAATTGACGCCCGCCATGATTAGAAACAATGATTACTTTAGCGCCACATTCAACAGCACGGACAGCATCATCACCGCGTAAAATTCCTTTGATTGCCAATGGCAAGGGTGATATGGACTGTAACCATTCTAAATCGCGCCAAGTGACCGAGGGGTCGAGTTGTTGGGCAAAATAAGTAAATAACCCTGATTCTCCTTGCTCATCAGGTATTTTGAGTCCACAGAGGGTAACAAGATTTGCTAGTTGCAAGCCTGGTGGTAGGGTGAATTGGTTGCGTGTATCTCGTTCCCGTTTTCCAAGAACAGGTGCATCGACGGTGACACACAGGGCTTGATAACCTGCTGCATAAGCACGTTCTACTAAAGCACGGGTAAGATTGCGATCGCGATGGATATATAACTGAAACCACAAAGGTGGATTTGGAGTTTGCGAATGATTTGAATAATAAATCTGGGCGACTTCTTCGAGACTTTTGGTAGACATCGTACTCAACACCATACCTACACCTGCACTCGATGCAGCTTTTGCTGTGGCTAATTCTCCCTCTGGATGAGCGAGACATTGAAAAGCCATCGGTGCAATCAACACAGGCATTTGCAGAGTTTGATCTAAAATCGTAGTTGTAAAATGGCGATCGCTCACATCGACTAGCACACGCGGACGAAGTTTAATTCTATCGAAAGCCGCATGATTGTCCCGCAAAGTGATTTCATCCCAAGCACCACTGGCGTAATAATCCCAAGCCATAGGAGACAAGCACTTCTGCGCCTGCTGTTCGTACTCGAATAAATTCAGTGGTTTGGTAAAGTAATTTTCTGATTCTTCCACTAATGCTCCTGTCTCAAAAAAACTGTAAATATCTTAAAACTTACCAATATATATAATTATGAAAAACTTCAAAGAAATTATCGCTAGTTACTCCAATCAGGACTTAGAACAGCGCAAAAAATGGTATTCTCCAGCAGCAGAAGCTTACAATCAAGCAAGACCACATTATCCTCAAGATTTGATTCGTCAAGTTATAGATATTGCTCAATTGTCCGCGACTTCAAAAATTCTGGAGGTGGGATGTGGCCCTGCAACTGCAACGATTGCGTTTGCTCCATTAGGTTGCTCGATGTTATGTTTAGAACCCAATTCAGATTTTTGTCAGTTAGCTCAACAAAATTGTCAACAATATCCAAATGTAGAAATTCAAAACATATCCTTTGAAGAATGGAAATTAGAACCAGAAAAATTTGATGCTGTCTTAGCAGCGAGTTCTTTTCATTGGATACCGTCAGAAGTTGGATACCCAAAAGCAGCAAATGCTCTCAAAGAAAATGGTTACTTAATTTTATTCTGGAACAAAGAACTTCAGCCAAGCTATCAAGTTTACCAACGTTTATCCGAAGTTTATCAAATTCATGCTCCATCCTTAGACAGATATGAAGACAGAGAAACTCAAGAAAATATTTTGAGAGAATTAGGGGAAATGATCACAGATTCTGGGCGATTTAAAAACTTAGTAGCCGGAAACATTGAGTCTAAAGTCACTTATACAGCTGATGAGTATTTGACACTTTTGAATACTTATTCACTACACCTCAAATTAGAGCCACAAATCAAAGAGGCTTTATTTGCCGGATTGCGGAATATGATAGACCATGAATTTGGGGGAAGTCTTCAGTTGTCATATATTTCCGCTTTTCACATTGCTCAAAAATTTTAGTATCTATTGAAAGAGCGAATTTTTTGAGAAATTAGACGAAATAAACTCAGTCTAGAGAGCGTTTTAGCTGATGAGCTAGATGAAGTAAATATGAGAATGCTAAATCTAATAGACATTGTATTTTATGAAAGTTATTGCAACTGTAGGACGCTTACTCGCAACAACTCTATTTTGTGTATCAGCGATCGCTTTTACTTGGCAAAGTGCATTTCTCTCGAACACCTCAGCAATGGCTGCTCCTGCTGTAAACTTGATCGCAGCAGCAGACGTTGGCAATCAAGTACAAGGGAAAGCCAATGAAGATGCTCGACGAGCCAAGGGTTTCATCCGAGATACAGCAGATAAAGTTGAGCAAACAGCAAGGAAAAATGCTAAACGTGTTGAGCAAGCAACAGATGATAATGGTAGTTTTATCGAGCGCAAAGCCAAAAGAGATACGGCTCGAATTCACAAAAGAGCAGAAGAAGATGCAGCTCGGACTCAAAAAGCAGTAGACAAAACAAAGAATGCAGTTGAACGCACTGTTGATAATATCAAAGATGCTTTTAACTAACTTGAAAAAGGCTGTAGGGGTGTAAGAGTGTGAAGGTGTAGGAGGGGTTATATTTTCATGTTTGCTTGTGAGATTTTCTCATGATTGACTAACTAAGAGAATATTTTCAATTCATGGGTAAAGGGGAAAAGAGATTTCAATTCCTTTTACCCTTCTAGATTTGTTTGCAATAAACTCAGATCATGCCGATTGAGCAAACAAAACAGGAGAGCGATCGTGGAAGTAAAAGCAGCAGTGGCTTACGAACCAGGCAAACCTTTGACTATTGAAACTGTACAACTTGAAGGCCCCAAAGCTGGGGAAGTCATGGTAGAAATCAAAGCCAGTGGAGTTTGCCATACAGATGCTTATACTCTTTCTGGCAAAGATCCAGAAGGATTATTCCCAGCCATTTTAGGACACGAAGGCGCTGGTGTTGTTGTCGAAGTGGGAGAAGGCGTCACCAGTATCAAACCAGGGGATCATGTTATACCCCTCTATACTCCCGAATGCCGTCAGTGTGAATATTGTCTCAGCTTCAAAACTAATCTCTGTCAAGCCATCCGCGCTACCCAAGGAAAGGGTGTCATGCCTGATGGTACAAGTCGCTTTTCGATTGATGGTAAGAAAATTCTGCACTACATGGGTACATCTACCTTTGCTAACTATACAGTACTACCGGAAATTGCTGTTGCTAAAATTCGGGAAGATGCACCTTTTGATAAAGTTTGTTACATTGGCTGCGGCGTCACAACAGGTATTGGTGCAGTCATCAATACAGCAAAAGTTGAACCAGGAGCGAATGTAGTAGTTTTTGGCTTGGGTGGTATTGGTTTAAATGTCGTCCAAGCAGCGCGGATGGTGGGAGCAAATATGATTGTCGGGGTAGACATCAACCCTAATAGACGCGCCTTAGCCAAAAAATTTGGGATGACGCATTTTGTTAACCCCAAGGAAATTGCAGGTGATTTAGTCCCTTATTTAGTTGATTTAACTAAAGGTGGTGCTGACTACAGTTTTGAATGTATTGGTAATGTCAAAGTCATGCGCCAAGCTTTAGAATGTTGTCACAAAGGTTGGGGTGTAAGTGTAATTATTGGTGTGGCTGGTGCAGGTGAAGAAATTAGCACCCGTCCGTTTCAACTTGTAACTGGACGTGTTTGGAAAGGAACAGCCTTCGGTGGCGCCAGAGGACGTACAGATGTACCGAAAATAGTCGATTGGTACATGGAAGGTAAAATCAACATTGACGATTTGATTACCCATGTAATGCCCGTTGAAGAGATTAACAATGCTTTTGATTTAATGCATAAGGGTGAATCGATTCGTTCTGTAGTGACGTTTAATTAAGGAAAATGCATAAAATCAAGATTTAGGGTGTGTCACGGCAAGTCATTATTTTGATGACAATCAGGTTAGTTTAGCCGTAACGCACTACACAGACAGGTTAACACACTTTTAGATGGCGATCGCACATTGAATAATACCCCAAATCAAAGCTTGCATGATCTCAAGTTGAGTATTTAGATCAATCTCTTGAAATGTGTAATTTGTGTAGCCTGTCTGTTTAAAGCGTTTGAATTATTGGGTTTTTATTTTGTTAGAGAACGTGAACATATTGTTATAACTCGAAAAAATGATGATGGTACAGAGACACCATTGGTAATGCTTAATCACTCTGAGATTAAATCTGGAACATTAAGATCAATCTGCACTCAAATAGGTATCTCACGTGAGGAATTATTAGCAGCCTATGAGCAAACTTAAACGATTTCAATGGAACGGCGATCGCCTAACTAAAATCATGCGATCGCTCTCTCATCACAACCCCATCACCAACCGATAATGCGCTTCAATTTGGGCAACTGTTTGAGATTGACGCTGAGTATCCCACTGACTGTGATTAAATAATTCTTGCCGCAATTTATCAACATCAATTGTTGTAACTTTCCCCTCAGCAACAATTTGTTTACCATTCACCCACGCACTATTAACTACATTGCTGGGACGTCCTAAAACTAATAAACCAATTGGATCTGTACGCGGTAATAATGACAAATTAGTCAGATCATAAAGAACTAAATCAGCTTTTTTCCCAACACTTAAAGAACCAAGTTTATCTGCTGTATTCAATCCCTTTGCACCACCCAAAGCAGCCATTTCTACTGCTTGTCTGGGTGTAATCCAGTGCTGATAATCTAAGTCGGTGACGTTATGTAGGATAGAACCAATTTTGATCGCTTCCAATAAATCTTGGGAATCATTACTTGATGCACCATCACAACCAAAAGTTACGTTTACTCCTGCTTGCCGATATTTTAAAATTGGGGCGATACCACTACCCAAACGCAAGTTGCTTAAGGGGTTATGAACAACGGTAGATTGAGTTTCAGCAAGGATAGCAATGTCATTGTCGGTGAGATGGACACAATGGGCTAGGCTTGTGCGATAGTCTAAAAAACCAATGCGTTGGAGATGTGCAACTGCGGTACAACCATATTTTTCTTGGGCTAGTTTTTCCTGGGCTTTAGTTTCTAGTAAATGCGAGTGACGACAAAGATTGTATTTTTCGCTTAACTGTCTACATCCATCAAATAAAGCATCAGAACACAGTTGGATACCAGTTGGAGCGACGAGAATATTCACGCCTGATTCTGGATGATGAAATTGTTGTACTGCTGCTTCAATAATTTCTAATGTTGCCTGCGTTGAGCGAAAATAAGGTTCATGATTTTGTTGAGTTTCCCCGGATGGAATACCAGCAGTAATCGATTCATCTTGAATCAGAGGTGCAACAAAGGCACGAATCCCAACTTCTTTGTAAGCGCGAACTGCTGTGGCAATTGTTTCTAATTCTTTACCAGGAATCAATACTAAATGATCTACAACACTCGTACCACCAGAAAGTAGAGTTTCGACTGCTGTTCCTAAAGCACTGAGGTAAACTTTTTTGGGGTCGAGAGGCGCGAAATCATAAAGTTCTGCTAGCCATAATTCTAGAGGTAACATAGACATGATTCCCCGTTGCCACATTTCCGATGAATGGGTATGGGCGTTGAAGAATCCTGGTAATAAAAGTTTATGTTCACCGTTAATAGCTGTCCCCACCACTTCAAGCTGGGGTGCGATCGCACTAATAATTCCCTCGCTCACTTGCACATCAACGGTGGTGTAACCATCCTCGACAGGAATTAAAGCATTCTGAATCGTAAAGTTCATCTAATGTTTAACCTTAATTAAGTAATCCAGCTCTGGAGCTAATTTCAAGTTACAAAGTAAACAATGATGTTGGATGTTGCTTTTATGGATCTGCCTCTTTGGAAACTAGGAATTGCACCAAACGCTTGGGCAGTAAATCAGGTGATCGCAGATATCACTCGTCCTCCCCTTGACCCACAACCCGTTATCTTAGCAACAGAAACCAAAATTCTCCGCCTTGATCTCGCAAAAGCTGCCATCCTCGTCATTGACATGCAAAATGATTTTTGTCACCCTGATGGTTGGCTATCACATATTGGCGTAGATATCAACCCAGCACGTCAGCCAATCAAACCTTTGCAAAATTTATTGCCAACACTGCGGGCAACTGGAGTGCCGATAATATGGGTAAATTGGGGAAACCGTCCTGACTTACTCAATATTAGTGCGGGTGTGCATCACGTCTACAATTCCACAGGCGAAGGTGTGGGGTTAGGTGATCCATTACCCAGTAACGGTGCTAAGGTACTGATGAAAGGTAGTTGGGCAGCAGCTGTGGTAGATGAACTCGAACAATTACCAGGAGATATTTTGATTGATAAATACCGCATGAGTGCTTTCTGGGATACTCCTTTGGATAGTATCCTGCGGAACTTGGGCAGAACGACACTATTTTTTGCTGGTGTCAATGCTGATCAATGTGTTATGGCAACTTTGCAAGATGCTAACTTTTTAGGATACGACTGCATATTAGTTAAAGATTGTACGGCGACAACTTCCCCTGAATATTGTTGGTTAGCAACACTATATAACGTCAAACAGTGTTTCGGTTTTGTCACAGATTCAGAAGCAATTTTCAAAGCAATTAGTAGTTAGTAGGTAGAGACGCGATTTTCCTCGCGTCTGTAACAAATGACAAATGACAATTGACCAATGACATAGACGCGCAAGCGGCTTCTCGTAGAGTAGGACAAACGACATATGATCAATTGCTGTGTAATTCCGGTTGTCAAATCTCCCAAAGATTACCTAGTTTATCGTATTAGCCCGCAGGATTCAAATCGTTTGGCGATCGTATTCGATCCGGCGATCGCAAATACTTCCCTAACTTGTTGTGTGGAAATTTTTGATGTCGGTGGTAAAACTCCCCCCAATCGTCATCAATTCGCTGTAGAGATGTTTTTTGTTCTCAAAGGGGAAGGTAGAGCATCTTGTGATGGTAAGAGTGTTTCCATTAAAGCTGGAGATAGTTTGTTAGTCCCGCCTACTGGCACTCATGTAATTGAGAATACGGGTTCTGGACGTTTATATACGTTGACTGTGATGGTTCCCAATGAAGATTTTGCCGAACTCATTCGCAGTGGGACACCTGTAGAGTTCGATGCAGAAGATATGGCTGTGCTTGGTAGGTTTGATGCTTTTGTTTCAAATTAAAGATATCTGTGGTTGATTTTTGTGGATTGTGGGCAAGTGGAAGGGATAATAATTATCTTTCCATATCTTTCCATTCAGAAATTTACTTGTGAACTAGTGGTCTGTCCCATTAATTTTGATGGGTCGTGGGTGTTCAGATCCCCGACTTCTTTAAGAAGTTGGGGATCTATAACCTCTCAAAACTAATGAGACAGAGTACTAGTGGTCTGTCCCATTAATTTTGAGGGACTGCAAGGGGACAGATCCCCGACTTTTTTAAAAAAGTCGGGGATCTTGCAGCTCATCAAAACTAATGCGAAAGACCACTAGTAGTCCATCAAAAACTTTGAGCGAGAATGTTAGTTTTTGATAAACCCTGGGTATTCTCTTAACAGGAGGCTTGCTGGTACTTAAGTATTTACCGCAGTAACAGTTGAAAGATGGCTAGTTCTGGAGAAGAATACGTAATAGCCCGTCGGAAGAAAATTGAGCGAATAAAAAGGATTGTAACCTGGGTGTCAATTGTATCTTTTGTTGGCTCCGGAGTATTTGCAATAGTTCCTTCAATACAAAAAGCGATTGAGAATCCCTCAACCCAACCTGTGTCTGCGGAGTCTTCATTACAGCAACAGGAACAGGGTTATAAGTTGGTGTTACAACGAGAGCCAGAAAATAAAACTGCTTTAGAAGGGTTAGTGAAAATACGGTTAGAGTCGCAGGATTTCAAGGGTGCAGTCGAACCTTTAGAAAAGTTAGTAAAACTGAATCCTGAAAGACAAGATTACAAAATTCTTTTAGAACAATTGAAAAAGCAAATAGCTAATCAGAGCAAAAAATAGAATCACAAATTAAAAATATGAATAACGAAATTAATAATTCTGAATTAAACCGTTTAATCCCTCCCGAAATTAAAAATGATGAATTTTATGCAACTATTCAAAGAATTGCTAGAGAAGAAGATATAAAAACAGTTTTAGAAATTGGTTCATCTTCAGGAGAAGGAAGCACAGAAGCATTTGTCACAGGAATGCGCCAAAATCCTAACAAACCCATATTGTTTTGTATGGAGGTGTCAAAAACTAGATTTACTGAATTAAAAAAGAGATATGAAAATGATGATTTTGTAAAAGTATATAATTTATCTTCTGTACCTGTAGAAAGTTTTCCTAGCGAAAATGAAGTTATTGAATTCTATAATAATACTGAAAATAATCTAAAATTTTATCCGTTAGAACGTGTAATTTATTGGCTACAGCAAAATATTGAATATGTAAAACAATCAGGATTATCCGATCATGGAATTAGAAAAATAAAACAAGAGAATAATATCAAAAACTTTGATTTAGTATTAATTGATGGATCAGAATTTGCTGGCAGCGCGGAATTAGATGAAATTTATGGAGCAAAATATATTTGTTTAGATGACATCACAACATTTAAAAACTGTAGAAATCATTATAGATTAATTTCGGATAAAAACTATACACTTATTTCTCAAAATAATTTTGTAAGAAACGGTTACTCTGTATTCAAAAAAAATGAGAAGATAGAAAATTATTTTTCTCCTCATGAATTTTCGGAACAACTGCTAGCTAGTAAAATTATTCGACCAGGAATGCTAGTTTTTGATATCGGAGCAAATATAGGTGACTATTCAATCTTGTTCAGTAAGTTGGTAGGTAGTTCTGGAAAAGTTTATTCATTTGAGCCAGCATCAAGTACTTTTAATTCATTACAAGAAAGAATAGTTAAATCGAAATTTGATAATATATATACCTTCAAAAAAGCATTTTTTTCGGAAAATACCCAAATTGAATTTAATGAGTTTCCAGAGCAGTTTTCCGCATGGAATAGCATTGGTAAACCACAAATGCTAGACCCTGAAGGTTCTGGGAAATATATTCCTATTGTTGCTACTGAAGTTGTAGAAGCAATAACACTAGATTTATTTTGTAAAGATAACTATATTCACAGAATTGATTATTTAAAAATTGATGTTGAAGGCGCAGAAAGTGATGTACTTTATGGTGGTATAGAATTATTGAGCAACAAAGCTATTAGCTTCATACAGTTTGAAATATCACAAAAAATGTTGGAAGGATTAAACCGTAATGCTAAATCTACCTTTGATATACTTATTCAAAATGACTATGAATGCTATCGCATAACCTCAAATGGGGATATTGGAGAAGCAGTAACAGATTCCAATTGTTTTTATGAAAATTATATTGCTTTTCCAGCACTGCCAATTCACTTTTTTACTATTGTTCTCAACGGACAACCATTTATCCGTTACCACATTGAAATATTCAAACAACTACCTTTCAAATGGCATTGGCATATTGTTGAAGGTGTAGCTGATTTAAAACATGACACCAGTTGGAGTGTAAAACTTGGTGGACATATCAGTGATGAAATTCATCAAAATGGTCGTAGTTGTGATGGTACTACAGAATATTTAGATGAATTGGCAGAACTTTATCCAGATAACATCACAATTTACCGTCAACCGGAAGGCGTGTTCTGGGATGGTAAACGAGAAATGGTGAATGCACCACTTGCCAACATTCAAGAAGAATGTTTATTGTGGCAAATAGATGTGGATGAACTATGGACTTTAGAGCAAATTTGTACTGCTAGGGAAATATTTATTAGTAACCCAGAAAAAACAGCAGCTTTCTATTGGTGTTGGTATTTTGTCGGTGAACAATTAATTATTAGCACTCGTAACTGTTATGCACAGAATCCTCAACAAGAGTGGCTAAGAACTTGGAGATTTAAACCGGGCTATATTTGGGCTGCACATGAGCCTCCTGTGTTGGTAGAATCTTTAGCTGATGATCAATGTAAAAATGTAGCGAATACAAATCCTTTTTTACATCACGAAACAGAACAGCATGGTTTAGTTTTTCAGCATTTTGCTTATGTCACACAAGAACAATTGAGCTTTAAAGAAAAATACTATGGTTATAGTAATGCTGTTGCTCAATGGATCTCTTTACAAAAGAATACTAAATTCCCAATTTTATTAAGAGAATACTTTCCTTGGGTTCAAGATGCAACTCAAGTAGACATTGCAAATAGACAAGGCGTAGTTCCAATTGCTCAAAGAGACAATGACAATAATAATTGGCGATTTTTACAACCAGAAGACGTACAGCAACAAATTGCTAAAATTAGCAAAACATCACCGATAATTCTCATTGATGGTGTATTTTTCCAACTCTATCAGACTGGAATTGCCCGTGTCTGGAAATCTCTCTTACAAGAATGGGCAAACAATGAATTTGCCAAACATATTATTGTACTTGATCGTGCTGGAACTGCTCCGAAATTTCCTGGTATTAAGTATTTGAATGTACCACGCTATGACTATAACGACATCAATACTGAGCGAGAGTTGTTACAGCAAATATGCGATCAAGAAGGTGCAGATTTGTTTATCTCGTCTTACTATACAACACCTATAAAAACACCTTCTGTATTCATGGCTTATGATATGATTCCAGAAGTCATGGGTTGGGATATGAATCATCCCATGTGGCAAGATAAACAACAAGCGATAAAACACGCATCCGCCTATATAGCTATTTCCAAAAATACAGCACTTGATTTAGCAAAATGCTTTAATCATATATCTTTAGAGTCTATTACTATAGGGTATTGTGGAGTTAGCAGTACTTTTAAACAATCTACATCTGAAAACATAAGTTTTTTTAAAACCAAATATGGTATCACCAAGCCTTACTTCTTATTAGCTGGTATTGGCTCTGGCTATAAAAATAGTATTTTGTTCTTCCAAGCTTTTTCACAGCTTGTTAGCAGCTATGGTTTTGATATTGTCGTTACAGGTAGTGGAGGTTTATTAGAATCTCAGTTTAGATCCTGTATATTTGGTAGTGCAGTTCATATGTTGCAACTGAATGATGAGGAATTAGCAATAGCTTATTCTGGTGCTGTAGCATTAGTTTATCCATCTAAGTATGAAGGTTTCGGCTTACCTATACTAGAAGCTATGGCTTGTGGTTGTCCTGTGATTACTTGTCCTAACGCTTCAATTCCAGAAGTAGCTGGAGAAGCAGCTATATATATCAATGACGATGATGTAGATGGACTAGCAAATGCACTTTGCGAAGTACAAAAACCTAGTGTTCGTCAATCATTAATTGCTGCGGGTTTAGAACAGGCGAAAAAGTTTTCTTGGTCAAAAATGGCAGAAATTGTCAGTTCCGCTTTAATTGATGTGACACTTTTATCTTTAAATCTTAAAGATATAAACTTAATTGTTTTCCCTGATTGGTTGCAACCAGAAGAATTAATCAGTCTTGAATTGGCACAAATAATTGAGACACTCGCAACTCATTCTGATAGTAGCAATATGAGTTTACTAATTGATACTAATAATATTGCTATTGAAGATGCAGAGTTATTGTTATCGAGTGTCACCATGAATCTTCTCATGGAGGAAGATTTAGATATAACTGATGGATTAGAAATTTCTCTAGTGGGAAATTTAGCTGATATTCAATGGAAAGTTTTACTACCTCGGATTCATGGTCGAATTATTTTGGAAAATGAAAATCAACAAGCATTAATGCAAGCAAAAGCAGATACTCTGACATCTTATGAATTAGCAAGTTTTAGCGAAGCACGAGATCAAGAGTTTTTTTTACTTGAGTAATCAATTATTTGCTGAAGGAAGATGGCAAGAAGCGATCGCCTCATATCAGAAATTAATAGAATTACAGCAAGTAAATGCAGATGTTTACTTCAATTTAAGCCAATGTTATAGAAATTTAAACTTACTAGATGAGTATTTTCAGACTCTACACCAAGGAATTCAACTTTACCCTACAGATGCAAGACTGCATTTTACATTGATTATTGATTTGCGGCGTTATGGGCGTATTCAAGAAGCTATTGTTAATACAGACAAAGCCTGCCATTTCTTACCGAATGATTATACTTTCCAAATTCTCAAATATTTAACAATTCCGAGTATTTACAATACTCAAGAAGAAATAAAATTATATCGCCAACGCTTTACCAAAGGATTGCAAGATTTAATCGAGCAAACATCTCTCAATACTGTTGCAGAACAACAGAGTGCTTTAGCAGGTATTGGTAGACTGACCAATTTTTATCTATCGTATCAGGCACAAAATGACATATATTTACAACGCCAGTATGGAAAATTAGTCCATGAAATTATGGCGGCTAACTTTCCTCAATGGGTTGGAAGTATATCTATGCCTAAACTGCAACCTAATCAAAAAATACGTGTTGGTTACGTTTCCCATTATCTGCATTCTTATAGTGGTACACTTTGGTTAACTGGCTGGTTAAAATATTGCGATCGCCACAATTTTGAAATCTATTGTTATTACATAGGTAATGAACCAGATGCTGTCACCGAAAAATTTCAAGAATACAGTGATTTTTTCCACCATATTCCTTACAATTTATCAGCAGTTTGTGAACAGATAATTACTGATAAATTACATATTTTAGTCTATCCAGAAATTGGTATGAATCCCCAGACTATGCAAATGGCTGCTCTACGGCTTGCACCTGTGCAGTGTGTTGCTTGGGGACACCCAGTCAGTACTGGCTTACCTACAATTGATTACTTCTTATCTAGCGAGTTAATGGAACCAGAAAATGCTCAAGAACATTATTCAGAAAAATTAATTCGCTTACCTAATATTGGTGTTTCTTACCCTAAACCTTATATTCCACCAGTTGTTAAAAATCGCTCTGATTTTGGTTTGTCAGATGATGCAGTTCTCTATCTATGCTGTCAAGCACCGTTTAAATATTTACCACAATACGATTTTATTTTTGCAGAAATCGCTCGTTGTGTTCCTCAAGCTAAATTTGTGTTTCTGCGTGGTACTTTGCTTCAAGAACGTCTAAAACGTGCATTTGCTGCTGTTGATCTCAAGAGTGAAAATTACTGCATACATCTGAATATTCCTGAACGTTTAGACTATTTGATGATTAATTTACTCTCAGATATTTACCTAGATACATTTACTTGGTCTGGTGGTAATACTAGCTTAGAAGCGATCGCATGTAATCTTCCTCTTGTTACCTGTCCAGGAGAATTTATGCGAGGTCGTCATTCTGACAGTTTTTTGAAAATGTTGGGAGTGACAGATACTATTGCTCAAAATGAAACTGAATATATCGAAATTGCTGTGAAATTAGCTCAAGATCCGGCTTGGCGACGCGAGATTTCAGAACGAATTAGCCAAAGTCACAACCGACTATTTGATGATAAAGCCTGTGTCGCAGGTTTGGAAGCATTCTATCAAAAGCTTGTTAAAACAACTTCGATTGATACTCACTAACATTCAGTATAAGAGATGCTAGTCTTCATCAACAACAATTCCAATGCAATCTTAAAGCCAAGATTCTAACGCTAAGGCTTGCACCTGTTGTACCCTTTGAAAATCGCTGTCCCCTGAGACAACAGTGAGGTTATAGTGCAGAGCAGTTGATGCTATCCACAAGTCGTTATCGCTAAAACCCAAATCTTGAACTGTAAACTTTCTACGCTTTGCTTTGTCTTTGGGACCAAAATGTTCGACAATTTTTCCTTTGAGGCTACCGTAAACATCGGCAACCCCTCCACTAATAGGATAAAGGTCAATGGTTTGCAGAAAAGTTGTGATAAAGCGAAGATTTGCTTCTTGTTGAGAAGACTTTTGCACCATGTAAAGGAGTTCACCTTGCACAATAACGCTAGTTGCAACCCCTAAGCCGATGTGTTCTTGTAACCGACGAATGACGTTTGTTTCTCCGAAAATGATACGGCTACAATGATTGGTGTCTAGGAGGTACATCGCTAAAATTCAGCCGGGGAACGGGTTTCGTAAACAAGCTGCAAGCACTCCTCAAAGTCATCCCCTTGCCAGGTTCCTGCAAATTTTAGCAAGTCTTCTGCTTTAGAGCCTCTAAGAATTGGTGTTGCTTCCTGTATTTCCAGTTTCGTTTTTTGACTGGAAGTATCATCATTTTTTTCCGTTGACAGGTCAACAGATATTTCCTCAGTTCCTGGTTTTGTCTTGAGAAAACGCAAAAAATCTAGCGTTTCAGCTAGTAGAACATCTGAGGACGATTCAATTTCTTGGAGCAGTAGTTCTTTAATATTCATCAAAAACCCCACGGGAGTGTAATCTCTAGGCTATACCCATATCCTAAAGCTTATTTTCCATATATATTTGCCACATCTGTTCGTAAGCCTTTTCCATTTCACGGGTAAACTGCTTACCATTCCACAAAGGTGATGTTTTTCTTGACTGTCTTAACTTCCACGCAATTTGTTGTCTTAAAGCTTCATCTTTACCCAAGCGTACACCCCACTCTACATATTCTTCATCAGTCCAGGCAATACCTTCTGTGATTCCAGCATTCATCATCATGGTGTAACTGTTACGCGCCGCGAATTGTTCACCGACTTTCGTCACCATAGGAATACACATCCACAGAGTTTCTAGAGTGGTTGTAGCTCCATTGTAAGGATAGGTATCTAATACAACATCTGCAATGCCTAAATTAGCCCGGTGAACTGATTCTGCAATAACACCTGGGAGAAACCTGAATTTAGCTGTATCTACGCCTTCTTCTTCTGCTAGCTGATAAAAAAACTTTTTAATAGATTCTTCATCAGATAGTCCTTTAATTAAGAAGTAGCTGTTGGGAACTTCTTTAATAATTCTCAATTGCAGTCTCGTAATGTATGGGTGTCGCTTAAAGCCTCGCTGACCAGAGAAATATACAATTGCATCATGAGGAATATCTAATTCTTCATGAGTTACTGTAGGTACACTCACTTCAAAACCATCGACAGCTACGTAAGTTTCAGGTAAACGCCAAATTTTTTCACTGTAATATTCCTGCGCTGATTCTGGTAATACATAAGGATCTGCAATAAAATAATCCACTGATGGACTTCCTGAAGCATCCCAACCCAACCAAGTTACTTGAATAGGCGCAGGTTTCATGCTTATAACTTCACAACTAATGTCTAAAGTAATGCTATCTAAATCAATTAATATATCAATTTCATCCTGGAAGATTTCTTCAGCAATTTCAGCAGTTTTATTTGCTTTATATGCTTTATCTACTTTGCTGAGATACCATTCATGTAAAGGATCACATTCTGGATTTGTACTAATAAAATAAGCATTAATTTCAAATTTATCACGATCATGATACTGAAAAAGCCATCGACTAAGCCAACCTACAGAATGGCTTCTAAGGCAATAAGAGAGATAGCCTAATTTAATTTTTTTATTGGTGTTACTGTGTTTTTTTCTTTCTAAATTACCTTGGTAATATTTATCTAGGGCTTCTTTTGCATAATTTGCTATATTTACTTGGCAAAGTTCTAATAATCTATTTTGTATTTGTCTATTTTTTCTGGGATTATCTTCAATATAAGGAGTAAAAAAAACAGCATTAAATAATCTACAAATTCTAACATTATCCAGTTGTATAGGATTATTCTTAATAAGAGCTTTTACTAAATTTTCTTGCCTTTGGTGTACAGAACAAGATTCTTCCCAATGTCCACCTGCACTCATCAAACACCGAAGAATTTGACGATTAGCAAACACCATATCTGGTAATTCTTGTACTCCATCATAGAATAATTTAGCGGCTGTGATTGCTTTTTCAAATTGCAGAGAATTTTCGTAAAAGCCAGCTAAATGACCTATGATTTCTGAATTATTAGGACTTAATTGCAAATATATTTCGCATAATTGAGCTGCTATTATAGGTAATCTGTGAGAATAAGCAATTTCTACGGCTGACGGTAATATAATACTAAGCAAAAATTGGCAATTATCTTGAAGATATGGTAAGCAGGCTTTGGCAAAATCCAGAGTAGATGGATAGAGATAATAATTCTCTAAAATACTCTGTAAAATTTGCATTAATAGTTCACACTTTACTTCTACTCTGGGTTCACATTGTAGAATTTCAATTACACCTAGCTCTTTTAATTCTTCATTTGTATAGCTTTTTAATTTGATTAATAATTGAATCAAAGATAAAAGATTATTTATATTTTGAGGAGCAATTTCTTTAATATTGTGGCGAATTTTTGCGGCAAGTGAATATTCTTCTAGAGATTCTCGGCGTTCAGCTTCGGTTTCTAGAATATTGATTAATTCTGTATTCCAAGCCTCAACTTGTTCTGCTTCTCCTTCAATGATTGCCATGAACCAAGTTGTTTGAGCTTCTACTTCTTGTCCTTGCAATAGCAAGGTTAAACCCAAATACCAATAGTTAGATTTAATATCAGGTTTTACAGTAATAGCTTCTTCGTAGAGACTTGCAGCCTGGATATAATTACCTGCAACCAAATATTTTTCTGCCAACTGATGATGTTGAGTTGGAGTAGTTAATGAGAGCATAATACTTATGACAAACTTGTGAGAATCAAGGAACAGAATTATATAGCTAGTAAGTTGCACAAATTGGGTAATGTTTTTAGACATTACCCAATATAAGAAAGTATGTGAAATTACTCGTAATAGTGATTAATGAATGCTTTCAACTCTCTTATCTGGCCAAAGAGACGAAACTGTTTGCACACCCTGTACTAAATGTGGTAACATCGGCTACTGATGTAGTAGGGCCTGGTGACTCACAAGCTATTGCTAGTGTTAGCGCTTCAGAAGTCGCACTATCTCCTACTTGAGTACCTACTAATCCATAGTAGGATTTAAGCGCAGGTTTAATAGCCATTCCTTTAAACTGGGCAGCACTAGTACCACTACCAGTAATAGCATACTGATAATTTTCAGATTGAGTTTTAATACCTACTTGTAATTCAGAGAGGTTAGTAGCAAACTTTTGGTATTCCAGGAAATAAGCTTGTTGAGAACGGTTAACTGTACCTACGTAGTTTCTGGCTTCTGACTGTTTTGCTTTATTCACCTGACCGAGTAGTGAAGGTAATGCGATCGCTGCTAATACACCGATAATAATTACTACCACCAATAATTCAATAAGTGTAAAACCTTCTTCATTTTTTTTCTTGCGGTTGTTCAAATGCTGGAGGAATTTGGCTTGCAGTTCTGGCTTGAGCATTGGTTTCTCCTGAAGTGAGTATCTTATAAGTGATTATCGTGTTGTAAAAGTAACTTACCCACATGCGATCGCTTTCGTATCACTTGAAGTAAAAAAATTTTCTCGCCAGCACGGAAAAGGGATAAAGATTGAGAGGAGAAGGAGGACAAGGGGGACAGGGAGACAAGGGAGAATGACAATTGACCCTTGAGGATTGACCAACAAACAACAATTTATCTGTTATGCTAGATTATACGTAGTCGTTATGAGTTCGTTTATTTTAGCCATCATGACTAACCCAAATGTAGAAAACGTGGTAATTATCGGTTCTGGGCCAGCCGGCTACACAGCTGCTATTTACGCGGGACGCGCCAACCTGAAACCAATTGTATTTGAGGGCTTCCAAGCAGGGGGTTTACCTGGTGGACAGTTGATGACAACAACGGAAGTAGAAAACTTTCCTGGCTTTCCCAAAGGAATTACTGGGCCAGAACTGATGGATTTGATGAAGGCTCAAGCGGAACGTTGGGGGGCTGAACTGTACACAGAAGACGTGATTGAAGTAGATTTGAGTCAGCGTCCGTTTACAGTCCGCTCAGAAGAACGAGAATTTAAAACCCATAGTTTAATTATTGCCACAGGTGCAACGGCAAAGCGTTTGGGTTTAACCAACGAGCATGAATTTTGGAGTCGCGGTATTTCTGCTTGTGCAATCTGTGATGGCGCTACACCAATTTTCCACGGTGCTGAATTGGCTGTGGTGGGTGGTGGCGACTCAGCAGCAGAAGAAGCTATTTATCTAACTAAATATGGTTCTAAGGTGAATTTGCTGGTACGTTCGGAAAAGATGCGGGCTTCTAAAGCTATGCAAGACCGGGTTTTGAGTAACCCCAAAATCCATGTTCATTGGAACACTGAACCTGTGAATGTGTTCGGGAACGGTCACATGGAAGGGGTAAAAATCCGTAACAGCAAGACTGGGGAAGAAAGCGAACTGCACGTTAAAGGTTTATTCTACGCTATTGGTCACACTCCCAATACTTCTTTGTTTAAAGGACAAATAGAACTCGATGAGGTGGGTTACGTTGTTACCAAGTCTGGTTCACCAGAAACAAGTGTAGAAGGCGTTTTTGCTGCTGGTGACGTCCAGGATCACGAATATCGCCAAGCAATTACCGCAGCAGGTAGTGGTTGTATGGCGGCAATGTTAGCAGAACGGTGGTTGTCTAGCAACGCTCTAATTCAAGAATTTCATCAAGTGTCACAGACTCCCGATAATGAATTAGAACCTCAGCCTACCTCTAACAAAACTCCCAACGATGATGAATTTGATTTAAACACAACACGTCATGAGGGAAGTTATTCTCTGCGGAAACTTTTCCATGAAAGCGATCGCCTGCTCATTGTAAAATACGTTTCTCCCGGTTGTGGCCCTTGCCATACCCTCAAACCTATACTTAATAAAGTAGTCGATGAATTTGATGGCAAAATCCACTTTGTGGAAATTGATATTGACAAAGACCGGGAAATTGCGGAAAACGCGGGAATTAGCGGAACTCCCACAATTCAGTTCTTTAAGAACAAGGAACTGTTAAAAGAACTTAAAGGTGTGAAGCAAAAGAGTGAGTATCGACAGTTGATAGAAAGTAATGTGTAGTTGCTACGCTATGGGTGTCTAATACCAAAATTTTAATGTTGACAAGGCTAAATCTCCCGTAAATTTACCAACAGGTGGAATCGCAAAGTCCAGATCCCCGACTTTTTAGAAAAGTCGGGGATCTTGTTTCTCACGAATGATTTAGGAATGCTATATGACCAAAATTGCACCCGCTATTATTGTGCTGGGTAACAACAGTATCCCCATTGCTCGTAAGATTATTAGTGTTTTGCCAGAAGCGCAGTTATACGGACTAGCAGGCCGGACTTCTGATGTGGATGTGAGTTTTACAGAGTTTGGAGTCACACTGCGGGAGTTATTCACAAATGGCACACCGATTATTGGCTTTTGTGCTACAGGTATTTTGATCAGAACCTTAGCACCACTGCTTGCCAACAAGCGACAGGAACCCCCAGTTTTAGCTGTTGCAGAAGATGGTAGTGCAGTTGTACCTCTGTTGGGAGGACTCAATGGTGTCAATAATTTGGCACGCAAGATCGCCAATGTATTAAGTATAAAACCTGCAATCACAACTACGGGTGATCTCCGCTTTGGTATTGCGTTGGAAGATCCACCAGCAGGCTATCGTTTGTCTAACCCGGAATATGCCAAAACCTTTATGTCTGACCTCTTAGCAGGGCAATCGGTGCGGTTAAAGGGTAATACAGCTTGGCTAAGAAATAGTTCGTTACCTATTGCTCAAGATGCAGAAAAGGTCATAGAAGTTACAGAAAAAGCAGTAGATTCCACAGTAAATCATTTAATTTATCATCCTGCAACGATCGCCATCGGAATTACCCCCCTCAATCCCCGCTTCCAAAGTAGGGAAGATTCCGAGTTAGTCGCCTTAGTACAACAAATGCTAGCAGATGCACAGTTAGCTCCGGCGTCAGTGGCTGGGGTTTTTGCTAGTATCTCAGATGCGGCTGAAACTGGTTTACAAGCGATCGCCAATTCTTTGAATGTACCAATTCGTTTTTTTACTCCCGATGCGATCGCTCAAGCTATGTCTCAAAATAATACCGCAGATCTGGCAACAGGAGCGGCTTTATTAGCTGCGGCTGCTGGGGAGTTGGTAATGCAACGGCAAACAGCGAATTTTTCCTGTGCAATTGCGATCGCACCTTTACCTATCGACATTCACACCACAGGTACACCACGAGGACGCTTGGCAATTATTGGCACAGGGCCGGGTAGAAGTGATTGGATGTCGCCGGAAGTCAAAGAAATCTTACGTAATGCCACTGATTTTGTTGGTTATTCTACTTACCTAAATTTAGTTCAAGCTTTCACCAAGGATAAACGCCTGCATGAGTCTGACAATCGTGAAGAAATTGCCAGAGCAAAGTTAGCCCTAGATTTAGCAGCAGAGGGACGATTTGTAGTAGTGGTATCATCTGGTGATCCTGGGATCTATGCAATGGCAGCAGCAGTCTTTGAAGTGCTGGATAAACAAGCAAAGCCAGAGTGGCAAAGTATCGAAATTCAAGTAGCGCCGGGTATTTCCGCAATGCAAGCAGCCGCAGCCAAAATAGGCGCACCCCTTGGTCATGATTTCTGTACTATTTCTCTCTCAGATATCTTAAAACCGTGGTCAATTATCGAACAACGGATTACTGCTGCTGCCCAAGCAGATTTTGTGATTGCTTTTTACAACCCAGTTTCCAAACAACGCACCTGGCAATTAGCAGAAACACAAAAAATACTCTTGCGTCATCGTTCTGCCGATACTCCGGTAGTACTTGCGCGCAACCTCGGTAGAGATGGAGAATCAACAGTAGTGTGTACTTTGGGAAATTTAGTACCAGAACATGCTGATATGCGGACAGTAATTATTGTAGGTTCCAGCAAAACTCGAATCCTCCAAAAACCAGATGGTGGTATCTGGGTTTATACTCCCCGTCGCTATGATGATTAATACCGAGATCAAAATATGAAATATCACTATGCACTTACATCTGCCTTGATTGGTGTATCTATTGTGATCGTGCAGTCCCAGGTTGCAACTGCTCTGTCTTCACAACAAGTAGAAAACATCAGTCAAGAAATTACAGTCAAGATTATTGATCATAATCAAACTCCCCCTGGTAATGGTTCAGGAATAATTATCAAGCGCTCCGGTAACACTTACACCGTTCTGACTGCTTACCATGTGGTACAAGCTGGGAAAAAATACGAAATCATTACCCCTGATCAACAAAGTTATACAACCAACACTGTGAAACAATTGCAAGGGTTAGACTTAGCCATTGTTGAGTTTAGCAGTAGTAAAACTTATAGCGTTGCGAAAATTGGCAATTCTGATCAAGCTACAGCCAGTACAACTGTGTATGTCGCTGGTTTTCCTGGAAGGACAGCAGCAATTTCTAATCCTGGCTTATTTTTTGTCAAGGGACAGGTGAATGCTAACGGCACTGCTCAACGTGATGGTTATAACTTAATTTACGATAATAAGACTGCCAAAGGCATGAGCGGTGGGCCTGTGCTAAATGAACAGGGAGAAGTGGTAGGCATTCACGGCAGAGTTGATGATCAATTAAATGTGGGTATAGGTACTACTATCAATGTAGCTTTACGAAAAATACCAGTATTGACAGCAAATGCGGCAGTGAGTCTACCAAATAATACAGTTGCTACTGCATCTAAAGCTGACGATTTCTATATCAAAGCAAACGAAAAGTATGGTCAAAAAGACTATAAAGGGGCAATTGCTAATTACAGTGAAGCAATTCGCCTCAATCCCAAATATGCTTATGCTTACTTATACAGAGGTGTAGCACGCTACCAATTGGGAGATAAGCAAGGTGAAATTGCTGATTACAACTCTGCCCTCAAAATTAATCCCAACCTTGACAAAGCCTACTACAACAGAGGTATAGCCCGCTCCGAATTGGGAGATAAGCAAGGGGCGCTCGCTGATTATAACTCTGCCCTCAAAATTAATCCCAACTATGCCGATGCCTACCTCAACCGGGGTATTGTCCGCGATGATTTGGGAGACAAGCAAGGGGCGATCGCTGATTATAACTCTGCTCTCAAAATTAATCCCAACTACGACAAAGCCTACTACAACCAAGGTAATGCTCGTCGTGATTTAGGAGACAAGCAAGGGGCTATAGCTGATTATAACTCTGCCCTCAAAATTAATCCCAACTATACTAATGCCTACCTCAACCGGGGTATAGCCCGCTCCGAATTGGGAGACAAACAAGGCGCAATCGCCGATTACAACCAAGCCCTCAAAATTAATCCCAACTACGACAAAGCCTACTACAACCGGGGTAATGCTCGTCGTGATTTAAGAGACAACCAGGGAGCGATCGCTGATTACACCCAAGCCATCAAAATTAATCCCAGCTTTGACAAAGCCTACCTCAACCGAGGTATTATCCGTGATGATTTGAG
>NZ_AJLJ01000182.1 GCF_000317245.1 Fischerella muscicola SAG 1427-1 = PCC 73103 | reverse complement strand
AAGACAACCAAGGGGCAATCGCTGATTACACCCAAGCCATCAAAATTAATCCTAACTATGCTAATGCATATAACAACCGGGGTAGAATTCGTTTACGCATAGGAGACAAACAAGGAGCGATCGCTGATTACAACCAAGCCCTCAAAATTAATCCTAAGCTTTTGGAAGCCTATGTTGGTCGCTGCAATATCCGCTCAGAGTTAGGAGACTACCAAGGGGCGATCACTGATTGTAACCAAGCCCTCAAAATTAAGCCTAACTACGACAAAGCCTACAATAACCTGGGTAAGGCTCGTTATGGATTAGGAGATTACCAAGGGGCGATCACTGATTACAACCAAGCCCTTAAAATTAATCCCAACTATGGCTATGCCTATTATGGTCGAGGTTTAGCCCGCGCTAACTTGGGTGATAAGCAAGGTGGGATTGCGGATTTACAAAAAGCTGCTGATATCTTGAAAAAAGAAGGAGATACACAGTGGTATCAAAATGCATTGGAGGATATTAGAAGGCTTCAGCAGTAGGTAGAGTCGGAGATAAAAGATTAAAATTATCTGGTGATGATTGTTGCTATCTGGTGATGATTGTTGCGATCGCACCAGCAGCAATTTTCAAGTTTCTTGTTCAAAGCTTGAAGGGTATAGATCCCCGACTTTTTGAAAAAGTCGGGGATCTGAACATCGGCGACTCATCAAAATCAATGTAATCGAGTTCTAACAAATACGGTTCGGTTAAGGGCTTGCTAATATTGCTTAGAATATTGCAACAGAAAAGCTTCCACCTCATCTGTGGTTGGTTGAGATGCGATCGCTCCGGGTTTCATTGTTGTCAATGCTCCGACAGCGCTAGCATAGGTGACAATTTGTTTAGCTTTTTCTGGATCACTCAAGCTTTTGATCCCATGAGTTAGTAATTGGTGGATGAATCCAGCCACAAAACTATCTCCGGCGCCAGTTGTATCAGCCACATTCACTGCAAAGGCGGGTAACTCACCATCGTGTTCTTCAAAAGAGTAAGCACAACCATGTTCACCATCCGTCACCACTACACCTTCAATGGAGTCGAGATGGTTGAGAATTTCCCTTGGTTTTCTAGTGTTAAACAGCCATTCGGCTTCTTCTAGTGAGAGTTTGAGAAAATCAACTTGTTTGAATAATGCACGAATTATTTGTGGTGCTATGTCAGGGTTAGGCCAAAATACAGGACGCCAATTCACATCCAGCAAAACCTTGAGGTTGTATTCTTCTGCTAGTTCTAAAGTGCGATAAACTGCTTTGGCGCTTTCTGGATAGGCTAATTCCAAGGTACCCAAAACTAGAAAATCTGCGGCTTCAAAGAGCTTGATTGGTAATTGCTTGGCTTGCAAGCGGGTATCAGCAAATTTTGTAGTGTCGTGCTGTCCAAATCCGGCAAAGTGGCGATCGCCTTCAACAGAGCGAACCACATAAACTTGTCGCGTGGGTGCTGTAGGATGACGCTGAACACCAGTTGTATCTACACCTATATTTTGCAATAAATCTACCAGTTCATTGCCTGGTTGATCTTCACCCACACAACCAATAAATCCCGTGGGGATACCCAGCTTGACTAAAGCACAAGCGACATTGGCTGGCGCTCCCCCTGGATAAGGAGTCCAAGACTCCACCTCGGCGAGCGATCGCCCCAACTGATCAGCTAAACAATCAAATAAAATCTCACCCAGGCACAGAACACGGGGATTACTCATCTGGTTTTAAATTTCGGAAGACGATTTTCCAGTAAAGAATCTACAATAATTTCTACTATTTTGGGGGCGATGCGTAACACAATTAAACAGCTTTGTGAAAAGAGTATTAATACTAACAGTTGAAATCCCCACCAGCAAAAGAATCTTCTAGAATGAGAGAGTGATTGAGTACATATACCAAGGAGGATGAAATAAAGCATGGCTGGTGGCGAGTCTCAGGCCCCTGTAAGTCTGTCAGACAGAGAACTGCAAATTATCGACTTAGTGGCCGCTGGCTTAACTAATCAAGAAATTGCAGCAAAGCTTGAAATTAGCAAGCGTACGGTTGATAACCATATCAGCAACATTCTCACCAAAACTGGTACAGACAATCGAGTAGCTCTTGTTCGGTGGGCTTTGCATTGGGGCAAAGTCTGCTTGAATGATGTCAATTGCTGTCCTTTGCCGAATCCAAATGTGACCGAACAAAATTACTAGTATGCTGACAAGCCTATTTTGATTGGTTTTTGTTCATTTTTCTCCTCACGCCTGATGTTAAAGTGGGAACCTTTCAAAATTCAGCGCTACAAAGTACTGGAACATGGGTGAGGGGTAGGGACAGTTTTGTCCAACAATGAGAAAAATGTTTGCCAGGTTAAGCATCCCAACTTGTAAGAGCGAGGGTATTGGGTATTAGGCATGGGGAATTACTATTACCTCTAGCACCTACCTAGCTCATACCACATAGCCCCTAGCACATAGCCTATAGCCCCTAGTCAATTAATTTTGGATTTTAGATTTGCGATTGAATGTAAACCTCAATCCGAAATCCAAAATCCAAAATTTCAAATTGCCACAGTCAACAAAAATTAGCAACAATCTATTGGCTCAAAGGTTAAATTTGAAGGAAATATATATTGCTCCATCAGCTTAGGGAGCAGTGTTCTTATGAATAATTTTGCTGATACTAAAATAGATGGGTTTCCTTTTGACTTATTTAATTTTGATTTAACAGCACCTCAACCCACATTAGATGCTGATTTACTCAAACAGTTATCTTTTATTCCAGGGTTGAAGGAAATTCTCATGCTGCGGCAAGTTCATGCTTTAGAACATGCTACAGTCTGGCTTCTGAGCGAATCAAAAGTTACCCATTCTTCAGCCTTTATCTCCAATAACATTCAGGTAGATAACAATTCATTCGGTGGTTTGTCTACAGAAGAAGGATTCTATCTTTACGGAGAGGTAAATATTAGCGACTTGCGACGTGCAGCCACACTTGCCTTACATCGACTGATCAATGGAGAATGGCATCTAGCCGTACACCCTCGTTGTGGTACAAATGCATCAGTTGCAATGCTGTTGACAGCTGGATTTGCTCTGAGTATGCATATGTTGCTACCACTAGGCATAATAGAACAACTCGTAGGTCTAGGGGTGGCAGCAACAACAGCCGCAGAATTAGCCCCTGATGTAGGTGCTTTAGCACAAAAATACCTAACAACTGCCATTCCCTTTAATTTAAAAATTGAAAACATAACACGTACACGGGATTTGTGCGGACGGGAGGCATATTTTGTTAAAGTATGCTGGCGGGAGTGAAGGAGACGCAAAGACGCGGGGACGCGGGGAATAAGGGGGACGAAGAGGACAAGGGGGACAAGGGGGACAAGGAGGATACGGGAGATTGGGAGAATAACAATTGACTATTGTACAGACGCGATTCATCGCGTCTCTAGCATTGACCAACCACTAACCAATTTATTAATGAGAAAGCTTTACTTTTTACTTCCGGGGACAGATAGCAAGTTTGCTTGTGGTGGTCTTTGGGCAGAATTAAAAACATTTAATCTTGCCAAGGAAGTTTGTCATGCTGATGTTGTCACTTACCGTCAAAGAGAGGAAGGAAAACTCTTTATTGATGATTTGCTACAAGATAAAAATTTAGATGATGTGATTTTTGTGATTAGTTGGGGCTTTGATGTCGCTCGACTTGCTAGTAAGCTTCAACAATATAATGTTGTTTACCATGCCCACAGTGCAGGTTATGGATTTAAATTACCTGCAAGTATTCCGATCATTAGTGTCAGCCGCGATACTATGGGATATTGGGGACAATCTTCACCTCATTCATTAATATATTATTTGCCGAATCAAATTAGTAACGACTTTCAAAATTTAAATTCGCAAAGAGATATAGATGTATTGGTTCAAGCTCGGAAATCTTCGCAGTATTTGATGCAAGAATTGATTCCAGCTTTGCAAGAAAAATGCCAGGTATTTGTTGTGAATTCCTATGTAGAGGATTTACCAGGACTATTCAATCGCGCTAAAATTTACCTCTATGATTCTGCTGAATACTGGGCGCAGCAAGGTGTAAGTGAAGGATTTGGTTTACAACCGTTAGAGGCTCTGGCTTGTGGTTGTCAAGTTTTTTCTAGTATTAATGGTGGTTTATCTGATTACTTAGATCCTGGTTTTAATTGCTATAAAATAGCTGGATATTCAAAAGAGTACGATGTTCAACGTATTTTGAAATTATTGAATAATTGGACACCATCGGTATTATCAGAAGAGTTTTTGGCAGAATACAGATATGAAAATATTATCCAACGCTTAGAAGTAATTTTAGATGAGTTAAATGATTTTTTTGATCATAAAAAAGATTATGTTGGGAATATTAAGAATCTGACAAAAATACGTTTGACTAAATTACGCTTACAAACACTATTGAATAAGGTGAAAAAGAAGTATTTCAAAGTTTGATAATTAATTATTTATTTATGTAATTGAACGTGGTGATCAAAATTGAGAGAGCCAGAACTCCGAATAATGTAGAGACGCAGTACATGTTTACTAATTTTGGAGTCAGAACTCAAATACCAATTTATGACCCATTTTTGGTAAAATACCCAAGGTTAGTGACACCGCTTGCAACCACAAGAAATTAATATTTTTTGCCCCACATTACAACTTTTAGCTCTTTGGTAGAGTACTTTCGCTTTTTAACTAGTATTTTCCGAAATGGTCATTTTTACATTTGTAGGTTTATGTAGGAACTATATACATGAGTGTAGAACATAAAGAAGTATATACTAGCATATTTTTTTAAATTTACTTGAAAACTATGAACAAGATAAACAGTAAACCAATTTTTACAATATCCATATTTGGTGGCTCAGGTTCTGGAAAAACAGTTTATTTTGCTAGTCTTTACAAAGAATTAAAAGATTATAGCAATTACAACTTCAAAATTGATTCTAAATTTGAAAATATTACAAAGCTTGACAATTACTGGTCAACAATTAGTGACATCAATAGCGGGTGGCCTGTAGGAACGAGAAAAATGGAAGATTTCGAGTTTAGTTGTTATGTAAAAGTGGAAGATAAAGAGTACGAAACTTGTAAATTTAGATATGTAGATTATAGCGGAGGTATTTTTTACGACGACAATCATGACAACATAGACTTAATTGAGAGATTGCAGGAAACGGACATTGCATTTATACTTTTAGATAGCTATAAAATAGCAAAATTCATAAATAATACAAATACAATAGAATCAGAAGTAAAAATATGGATGCGTGAATTAAATACAATATTTAATTTAATTAGAACTACACGTAAAAAAAATATTCCAGTTCACTTTATTGTAACCAAATGGGATTATCTACAAGATTTTAATTCAAAGAAATTTAATAATTTGGAGAATTTAAAAGATGAAATTAAGAAGATGTATTCTGAGATAAACCCCATAAAAAAATTTATTGAATCTAGGAATGAAAAAAATATTCGGTTAATTCCCGTTAGCGCGGTAGGACAAGATTTTATAAAATACGAACAAGAGAGTGATGGAAGAATTATAACAACGAAACTCTCAGGGGGGAAGCTAAAACCCTGTAATGTAGTGGTGCCAATTGCTTACGCATTAATCGATACAGTTGAATTTACAAATAAAATATATGAAGAAGAAGTTCAGAAGAATTGGAATATTGTAAGATTGATTATCATGCTAAAACGATATTTTATTGCCTTAGTAGAAGCTAAATTCGAATCAAGTTGGCGAATAATTATAATTCAAGTAGTTATTAATACTTTTATTAATAAATTTCCTGAAACAAACGAAAAATTTAATAATGACAGGAAATACAAAGAAGCTTTAACAACTAACTATAAGATATTTAAAGACATTATAGAAAGATTTGAAGGTGCTAATGGAACTATATTTAGATGAATGAGTATCAAGCTTGTCCTTTTCTAATTGGTCGTAATTACGATTGTGACTATAAAGTAATAGTTGCCCCTGATTTTGTTTTTCAAAATAAAATATCCAATGTTCTTTTAGAAGCTACAGGAGATGAGGGTTTAACTACAGAAGGATGGGCAGTTTACCGTCAAGTAATTCTAGGAGACATCCAAGATTTTACTATAATTTTTAGAATTAAAAATGCTACAGGTAAAGATGTTTATTTAGAAAATAATGAAATACTAACTGACTCTGTAGGTAGAGCAATTGAAATCATTGAAGGAATTATTATATTAGGAAAAATTTCAAAAAATGATTTTATAATTACATCTAATAATTTCGATGATCTTCATCATGCCATGATGAATTACTATAATGATTTTTGGCAAGGTGAAACTAAATCAAAAGTAAATGATAATTTTTTTATTAATAAAAATAACTCAGAGAGTCTAATTTTAAAACAGTTAGAGCCTTTCATAAGGCATCAAAAAAATATTTTCGTATCAGAAGAAAAGATAACGAATACAGTTTTTCAATCAAGAAAAATTATTATTTTTGTTATTATGGTTATTTTCCTCGCGAGTGGATTTCTATTTTCAAGATATTTAAAAGAAAAAAATATTAAATATTATTTAATGACTATAACTGTGACTAAAACAATTATTCGACAACAGAATCCTTTAGAGAAAAGCAATCCAAATAATCCAAAAAAAGATGAATGCGACAATTATGAACTTAGAAAAGATAAAAAACTTTTAGTTGAAGATTTTGACGAGATTAATAAAAATTTTTATAACGTGTTTCTAGCAGAAAATATTGGAAGTAATTCATGTCCAAAACATAGACGTTGGTATATTTTTAAAGATGATGTGAAGATAATAAAACTAAATCATTTTTAAGCAAATATTAAGAAGGCTACAAGCAGACACAACATATAATTAACGGGACTTAAATAAAAATTAAGCCCAAATGTAGCCCAAACTGGCTTTTAGGTTATCGTTTTGTTCCTGTTAATTATCCCAAAAAATGTATTTCAAGCTAAATTTACCCGCAGCTTATTTGTGGGCGATTTAATTGTTTTGTCTAATAATATTTATCGAACTCAAGTTAGTAGGACTAGCCCTTTCAAGGTGGATAGAAAAAGAACCATTATTTGAGTTAAGAAGCCATATTTCCTCTTTGTGTCTTAGTGTCTACCCTGCGGGAAGTCGCTGGCGCGTCTATGTGTTTTAATAATTATTTTTTAACCACTAAGACACTAAGACACCAAGAAAAATACATTACACCTTGAAAAGACTAATTCTAGTTAGATCAAATGTAAATCATCATTGACTATTTCTCTGACTTTAGCTGCAGAATCTTGTTGTAATGCTGCTGTGACGATCGCCTGTGCTTGTGGTATTGTTAATTGAGCGATCGCACTTTTAAATCCAGGAATTGCTTGAGGATTGAGGCTCACTTCATCTAGTCCCAAGCCTAATAAAATTGGTGCTGCTACAGGATCTGCGGCGATTTCACCACACAATCCCACCCAGATATCAGCAGCATGTCCAACTTCGACGGTTTGCTGGATCATGCGTAATACTGCTGGGTGCAAAGCATCGGTTAAATTTGCCACTTTGGGATTGGTGCGATCTGCTGCCATGATGTATTGACTCAGATCATTAGTACCAACACTGAAAAAGTCTACTTCCCTGGCTAACTGGTCAGCAATAGTGACTGCTGATGGGACTTCTATCATGATCCCTATTTCTATATCTTCATCGAAACCAATACCAGCTTGACGTAGTTCTGCTTGCATTTCAGCTAGTATTGCTTTTGCTGCTTGGATTTCGGTGACAGTCGCAATCATGGGAAACATGATTTTGATTTGATGGTCAAGACTAGCTCGTAAAATAGCCCTTAATTGGGTTTTCAAAACTTGGGGACAATCCAAACAAAAACGAATTCCCCGCCAACCTAAAAAAGGATTAGTTTCTACACCCACACCCAAATAAGGAATTGATTTGTCTCCACCAACATCGAGGGTGCGAATAATCAAAGGACGGTGATCTAAAATTTGGGCGATCGCCTGATAAACTTCTAGTTGCTGTTCTTCGGTGGGAGCAGTTGCACGATTAAGATAAAGAAACTCTGTCCGAAGTAGCCCGACACCTTCTGCACCAAAATTCACAGCTTGTTGTGTATCATGGACACTGCTGACATTGGCGAACACATTAATTCGGTGGCGATCGCGACTCATGCAAGGCTGGTGAGCAATACTTATTATTTGTTGCTGGGTTGCGTGTTGTGCATCTTGCTTCGCCTGAAGTGCTACCAGAGTTTCTGATTCTGGCTGTACCCAAACTCTACCCATCTCTCCATCAATCGCTAACTGTGTACCATCATTTAGCTGTAATATTTCTAGTGGTAAGCCGACAATTGCTGGAATACCCAAAGAACGAGCCAGGATAGCTGTGTGGGATGTGGCGCTACCAGCTGTGATACAAATGCCCAAAACTCTTGTCGGATCTAAGCTAGCTGTATCAGAAGGAGTCAGATCAGCCGCAACTAAAATCGCTGGTTGGGATACATCTACATTCGTCATCGGAGTCCCCGATAATACCCGTAATACTCGCTGTCCCACATCAACGACATCAGAAATACGTTCTTGTAAATAGGGGTCATCAAGATGGCGATAGTTATTTGCTACCTCATTAATCACTCCTTGCCAAACAGCTTCCGCATTCAGGTGATGGCTCAAAATGCGTTGCTGTGCAGTTTCTAGCAAAGTTGGATCTGCTAAAAATAATAAATGGGCATCAAAAATCGCAGCTTCCGCATCACCAATTTGAATCGACGAGTGTGACAGTAAAGTTTGAATTTCTTGTTGGGCAGTGTGCAAGGCTGCTTGTAAACGTCGCCACTCATTACTAGCATTTTCTACGTGATAATGCTGTACTTCTTCGAGAGAAGTAGTTTGATTCCAGCTTAAAGGCGTTTTTCGATAGCGAAAACAAGGTGCGATCGCCACTCCACCAGAAGCGGGGATACCTTGGAGGAAGGAGAGAGTGTGGGGTGTGTGAGGAGTAATGTAGAGACGCGATTCATCGCGTCTGGGAGTGTGGGGAGTGTTGTCTTCGCCGAAGTTGGTGGTGAATAGTGTTTGCAATGCGGCTAGTGCTGCTTCTGCATCAGTACCAGTGGCGGTGATGACAATTTCGTCTCCTTGGCGTACTCCTAACATTGCGACTTGGTTGATACTGTCAGCGCGGACAAATTCGCTAGCTTTAGTAGCATTTTTGACTTTAATTTGGGATTGAAATCGGGCGGCACACCCGACAAATTGGGCTGCGGGGCGGGCGTGTAATCCAAACCTATTACTGACTATCAGCCTAATTTCGTGTGTGTGTGCCGTGTCATTAATCATTGGTTCTTCACGAATGACCAATGACGAATGATTATCATCCAAACCTAACTGAGTTGCTTTTGCTACTAATGCTCCCTGTGCTTCTGCGATTACCTGTTGCATGTTATTACCAGCTGCGGCTGCAACTACTGCGGCGATCGCACCTTCAACTAGAGGCGCTGCACACAAATGTACTTGCTGTTGTTGTTCAGGTGGTAGAAACTCTAGGGCCATTTCTGCACTCATCAGGGCGCTACCGAGATCCATCAGCACCAACACACCATCATCACTATATACAGATGCGATCGCCTCATAAACCTGTATCGCATCCGTACCTAAAGGATTGGCGGGATCGTCAATTCCGGCTGCAACGGCGATGGGAACATGATCTTGAACCATCTGTACCGCAAGTTCTCGCACACCTTCTGCTAGCCGTTTACTGTGAGAAACAATAACAATTCCAATCACGGAGACACCGTTTATTAATTGCGGATTGCTTTCTTCAACCTCATTATCAGGGGTAACTCAAATTTTTGGGTAATTTTTCAGCAAACCGTAATCTAGTTTGAAAATGGGTGTGGGGGTATGAGGGTGTAGGGGTGTAGGAGGAATCATATTTTCTTAATTATCTTAATAAATAGTGTAAGAATGGCTAGAATTGCCTTGTACTGGTACTGTAAGAAGAAACTTAAAAATTCAATCCTCAGACCCTTACACCCCCATACTAGGGTGTTGACTCTCTGCCTTTTTAGGGGGTCAAAATTCATGCAAAATATGTGGTGTTTATTTGGGCAGAAGCCTATGTAGCATAGACTTTGCGATCGCATTCCCAGAACAAGAGCGGAAAGTCTAAAACTTCGTTTTACTCTATTGGGCGAGTATAGTATTGCATTCTTTCTTCATCTCATAAAACACTTTGGTCAGTAAACTTGCTAATTAGTGGAGGCTTATTAGACCACTAGTTGGTATATGTATTAATGAATAATTAATAAAAAATTACTAGTAATCAAAAAGATTTGAAATGCATGTATAACAAGACTTTATCTAATATTCAATTTGTGATTTATTTAAAATAAGTATTTTTAAAACAGCTTATTTTTTCTTAGGAGTGTATTTTTTGATGCGCTATATGAAGCTTGATTTGTTTTTTGCCAAAGAACATCACATGTTTAAAAGTAAAATTAAATACCAAATATTTTAAATATAAAAAATGATTTTTGAAATTTCTATTGCATATTATGGAAAATAGTTATAATTTTTTATTATGTCAGTAAAATGTTTCATTATAGCAAGAGACACTTCTACAATGAATGAATTAATTTTACTTACGGTAAAAGTATTTAAAATTTTGTAATTTTAAATACTTACTCTTATATGTTTTTGTATGGTAAAAAGTAATTAATTCCTAAGAAATTTCCAATCATTAAAGGTTCGATTGAGCTTAGTTAAAAAAAGCAAATTTTTGCTGTTTTTTCTTAAAAGATCAGCAAACACTTGCGTTTTTTGGATAAACAATGCAAATCATAAAAAATCATAAAATTTTATAAAAATATCGCTTGATCAGTGAAGATATTTTTTAATTAGCGTTCATCTTTGTTTTGGAATTAAAAAATCTGTTTCTAATAGCGAGGTGACTGGAAGGAACAAATTAAGTTGTATGTACTATCAGTAAAATTAAAACTACAAATTTATATGGAGATATTAGTGCGATGCAATTAGAAGATTTGGCAACAATTGAAAATGTAGAAAGAGAAGCGTGGGAAGTTTTAAAAAAATCAATTATGTACTATCAAGGTCGTCCAGTTGGGACACTCGCCGCCATTGATAGTACAATAGATGCACTCAATTACGATCAATGCTTTATTCGAGATTTTGTTGCTTCCGGTTTACTATTTCTCATTCAAGGTAGAACAGAAATTGTTCGTAACTTTCTAGAAGTAACTTTAAAGTTACAGCCAAAAGAGAATCAATTGGATGCCTACAAACCAGGTCGGGGTATGATTCCAGCTAGCTTCAAAGTAGTTGTATCCCAAAGTGGTGAAGAATATTTAGAAGCAGATTTTGGAGAACATGCGATCGCCAGAGTTACACCAGTAGATTCATGTTTTTGGTGGATGATCCTGCTACGTGCTTATGTAGTAGCGACAAAAGATTACTCATTTGCATATCAAAGCGATTTCCAACAGGGAATCAGGTTAATTATGGAACTGTCCTTAGCTACACGTTTTGACATGTATCCTACCTTGTTGGTTCCCGATGGTGCTTGTATGATTGATCGTCGTCTGGGTATCTACGGTCATCCTTTAGAAATACAATCTCTATTTTACTCAGCATTACGTGCTGGGCGAGAATTGCTAATTTGCCAAGGCAATCAAGATATTGTTACAGCTATTGATAATCGCTTACCTATTTTACTTGCTCATATTCGTAAACATTATTGGATAGACTTAAAGCGTCTCAATACTATTTACCGCTACAAAGGTGAAGAGTATGGCAAAGAGGCTGTTAATGAATTTAATGTATATGTAGATTCCCTTCCTTATGCCGAATTAGATCGATGGTTGCCAAAACAAGGTGGTTATCTAGCAGGAAATGTCGGGCCATCACAAATGGATACCCGCTTTTTCACATTAGGAAACTTAGTTGCTATTATTTCTGATCTGGCTAGCGAAGAACAAGCGCAAGCTATCATGAATTTAATCGAGAAACGCTGGGATGACTTAGTCGGAGATATGCCGATGAAAATCACTTTTCCAGCGTTGGAAAATGAAGAATATAGAATTATTACTGGCTGCGATCCAAAAAATATACCTTGGTCTTATCATAACGGTGGCAATTGGCCCGTTTTAATGTGGATGTTAGCAGCAGCAGCCATTAAAACTAAAAGAATATATTTAGCAGACAGAGCAATTGAAATTGCCCAAGAACGTCTTAAAGATGATGAATGGCCAGAGTATTACGATGGCAGAAGAGGGCGACTGCAAGGCAAACAAGCAAGAAAATATCAAACATGGACAGTTGCAGGCTTTTTATTAGCAAAAGAATTGATAAAAAATCCCTCTTGTTTGCCATTAGTTAGCTTTGAGCAATTCGTAGCAGAACAGGTTTCTAGGGCTTGTGAATTTAAAATCAACAGCTTTGACGCTTAAATCTAATATTTAGTTAGTGGTTAGTTGGTAGTTGGTTTTTAGTTGTTGTTAATTATGCCCAATGCCAACTCTCCACATCTTCATCTGCGTCAATCCTAATCCTCATTTTTTCAAAACTAATTGGAAGGAATTTAAGTACCCGTTAATAGTTTTAGATAAACTCTTGTGCTGCTTTGTTGTGGTGATCGCCATGACTTGATACAAACGTCCATCAGCAACATACATTCGGCTTTTAGTGATTTTTCCACCAGAGTTGATATACTCAATTTCTTTGCCAGGATGACCGTTTGAACTACTAATACTGCGTTGCCCAACTAAATTGCTTTGGGTAGTTTTGACAGCGAGAGTTTGGGCATTATTAAGTATTAATTGAGGGTTTGTCATCTTACCATAGCTGTGGGGAAAGTCATTATAGGCGACTACATAAGCCACTTCTTGGTTAGCTAGTTGACCAACGAAAACTTGTAAGTTTATTTCCCCCATATAGGTTTTTTGGGTTTGGGTAACAGCTTTAGGCATTCCCGGCATTAAGACAGTAAAACTACCATCTGGAGCAGTGAATAGTTTCCATTCTGACTTTATTGGTTTATTCGGAGCTGGTTTAGTTGGAGAAAGGGGGCGTTGGGGAGGACGCGCCTCAACGCGAGTAAATCCGCTACATACTAAGGCTACAGTAATTAGAGACAACAACACTCTTTTTGTCATAGTTTTTGCCTTTACACATGTTAATATTACGTAGGCTGATAAGTTTGTTATAACTTAACAAAATGTTTAGAAGCACCCGTAAAATTGTGTAAAAAGAGCATTATTGTTTTAAGTATATCTACTATAACCTAGAAGCGTAGATAGCAGCACCAATTAATCCTACTTGTTGATTTATTACAATATGTACTGGTATTTCTTCTAACAGAGAGCGCATTCTACCTTTATGGGTAAAGTTGAATAAAAAGTCACCTTTTTGGATTAAAGGCATGATTTTTGGCGCGATCCCACCAGCAACATATAAACCACCATAAGGAAGGAGTTTGAGGGCAAGATTACCAGCTTCTGCGCCGTAAGCTTCTATAAATAACTGCATTGTTTGTTCACTAAGGCGATCGCTTCCTTGTAAAGCAGCATTCCCAATGACTGCACCCGGATCAACACTTTTTTCTGGTTTTCCTGCTTCTTGTTCCCAAGTTCTGACTATTTCAGCAATCTCTGGCGATTCGTTGCTAATTTTGCGATCGCGTAAAAATTGGTAAATAGAAACAATTCCTAAACCAGAAACTACCCGTTCCACAGAAATACGCTGGATATCGTGTTTATCCAACAGATATTTCAGCAGTTGAAACTCTACCTCAGTACGAGGGGCAAAATCAGCGTGTCCACCCTCAGAAGGAAAAGCTTGATAAAAATTTCCCTGTTTGATTAAAAATCCTTGTCCTAAACCAGTACCAGCACCAAGAATCCCAATAGGCGCATCTGGGTTTGGTTTACCAGGTTGAAGTGTATAAAAATCTTGTGCTTCTAAGCCTAGAATGCCATAGGCAACAGCAGTAAAATCATTAATTAAAGAGACATAACTGATACCAAGTTGTTGTTGTAGACGTTCGGCGTCCAGAAACCAAGCCAAATTTGTCAGCTTGGCAGTATTGTGAACTATAGGCCCAGCGATCGCAAAACAAGCTTTTTCCGGTATGGGTGTGTTAGCTGCGGTCAAAAACTGCTGTACTATTGGCACTAAATCAGGAAAATCACCACTGCGGTAACGCTGTTCATACACCGTACGTAAAAGAGGTGCTTCTGTTTCCTCCATCACTCGCAGAATGGTTTTTGTGCCGCCGATGTCTCCTGCTAATAGTAAAGTCATAAATAAATATATGTGGTAGTTGCTGGTTGCTGATTGCTAGGGGTACACAGCTAGCTATGCTACCCTAAAGTAGTTAGTAGTTGATTTTTTACCACTAACTAGTATCGGTTTTCAATTACCTAAAGACTGTTGACTGTTTTTCCATATTTGACCATTAACTGTTAACTAATAACAAGTATCACTAACAGTCATGCGATTTTGGATTTTGGAGCAACTGTGCCCTTGGGGGTTTCCCCCCAACCCCAGAGGGAACCCCAAAGCAAAGCGTTGTAGCACATGACATGATTTTGGGATTGATTCCCAGGATTTATCCGATTTCTTGTATCCTGGGATAAATTATCGGTCACTACGGGCAAGAAATTTAGCTATATATCTATCAATTAAACCGAACAAATTCCTCGACCTGTGTTAAGTGGGAAGTATCTCCCTTGAGTTCGAGGAACCATTCTGGATTTTGACGCACAACTTTTACTAAGCTACATAAAGATGCTTTAACTTCCGTTACAGCAATGTCACCAACAAGTCCCATAGCTGCGCCTAGTACAGATGCACCATGTCCCACCAACAAAATATTGTCTGGAGAATATTCAGTGGCTAGACATCTAGCTGTTTGTCCAGAACGCGCCCGCACTTGTGGTTGAGTTTCTGGATATTTAGCAGCAATGCGGGGGGTATAGCTAGTATCTATTCTAGGAAATAGTTCAGCCAGAGCAGGAAGAGAAAGCCTTTCTGGCTCCTCGGTCATCCAAGCAGGATTGAGCCATTCACTCAAACCTGTTTCCAGTTTAATTGGTAAATCTAGAACTTCTGCAACAGCATTTGCCGTTTGTACGGTTCGCAAGAAAGGCGAAGCAAAAATATGGGCAATTTTTTCTTTCTTGAGACGTTTAGCTAGTTGCTTTGCTTGTATAAAACCATCTTCAGACAGAGGGGGATCATAACGTCGTTCGGCGGTAAGAAACCAATCAGGGTTAACAAAATCAAGGCGATTAGCGTGTCTTGCTATCCAGATGATTTGACTCATGGGTTGATTGCCAAGCGGATATACTTTGCAGACTGCAAAGTAAATATCATCTCATGTTCTCTTTCCTGTAAAAATGCTGATTGCTGTCTTGGTGGATAAATCAAAAGCGAAAGCGAGTCTGGATCAACCAACCCATACGACAACCCTATACCTGTTTCTCTAGTATTTACACAATTCATCTTGACTTTGATTCCTCAAAACTCTAAAGTCTTAAGAAAAACAATTGCAATAAATTCGCATAAATACTGATAATAATTCCTAACGGAGAAAGACAAATGAGAGTCACTAAACAGGGTGTGCTGGGTGTAGGTGTGGCATCTGTAGCCCTTATGGGTTTGATTGCTAGTACTTTAGGAGAAAGGTCGGCGATCGCTAATCTCATTCCTAATCAAAAAGAGCCAACCTTACTAGCCCAAGGGAAGACAAATGAATTAGTAGTAATCTTTCCTAGTCGTTCTGACTCTACAGATTTACAAAATAAAGCCAATGCTGTAGCGACATTTTTGTCTAAAGAGTTAGGAGTTCCAGTCAAAGCACAGATCGGTGATGACACCGCAGCAGTGGAAGCTTTAAGAGCCAACCGTGCTGATATCGCTTTCTTGAGTAGCCGTCCGGCGTTGAAAGCTGAACAATTGGCTAATGCTCGTTTGTATCTGGCTGAGGTTCGCCCCACTTATTCGGGGAAATATACTTATAACTCAGTGTTTGTTGTTCCCAAAAATAGCCCTTTTAAAACTCAGTCTACAGCTAAAGCCACTTTGTCACAATTGCGCGGAAAAAGAATGGCTTTCACTTCCCCCACCTCTGGATCTGGGTTTATTTTCCCCACTGGTGAACTTGTGAAACAAGGACTTGTAGAAAATCGCGATCGCTTGAATAATTTCTTTGGACAAGTTGCCTATGGTGGCAATTACAGCAAAGCCATACAAGCTGTGTTGCGTGGTCAAGCGGATGTAGCAGCAGTGTCAGAATATGCACTTCATCCCCCGTACATTACGGAAGCAGAAAAAAATCAAGTGCGAATTCTCCACAAAATCTCCGGTGTTCCTGCTCACGGCGTTGCGATTGATGATGACGTTCCCACCCCTACACGCGACAAAATTATTAGCGCGATGCTGCTGTTGAATCAGCCTCAAAATAACCAATTGCTGAGTAACTTATATAACTCTACAGAATTGGTCAAAGTTGACCATAATCAACATCTAGCACCTTTACGCAATGCCCTGCAACTAGCAGGAATTGAGCCTTAAAGTACTTTTTGCAAGGGGAAAGGTTTATTTTCCTTTCCTCTTCTCCTTTACCTTCTTTCTCCTCTTCAATACCCATGCATCCCGCTATTGAGTGTCACAATCTAAAAACAGCATACTCACCATCTTTACAGCGTCCCATCTTGAATGGGATTAGTTGCCAAATTCATCATGGTGAGTTTGTGGCTTTGCTAGGACTCAATGGTGCGGGTAAATCTACGCTGCTGCGATCGCTTGTTGGATTAGTACCCTTAGAGCAGGGAAGTATCAATATCAATGGTGTGCCGATGAATCCTCGTACTTTAACGCAAATTAGGCGAGACATCGGGATGTTATTTCAAGGTGGGGGATTAATTCCCCAACTTCCGGCAATTGATAATGTTTTGTGTGGGAAACTAGGTACACGTACAACTTGGCAAACCCTGTTTGGTTTTCCTAAACGCGATCGCCGTCAAGCGTTAGAGATATTAGAACAATTGGGTTTGAAAGGGCAAGCTGATCAAAAAACAAGTTTACTAAGTGGTGGACAGCAACAACGGGTAGCGATCGCTCGTGCTTTAATTCAATCTCCCCAAATTCTTTTAGCTGATGAACCGATTACAGGTTTGGATGTCATGGCCTGTAAACAGGTGATGGATACTTTATCTCAATTACATTCTCAGCAAGGTATAACCATTGTCACAGTTTTGCACGATTTGGGTATAGCAGCAGAATATGCTCAACGAGCGATCGTCTTAGATAATGGACGTGTTGTTTATGATGGCCATTGTGAAAATTTGCAAGCCCAGTTTTCTGTGATTAGAGGGTAGAAGTCGTTGGTGACTGAGTAGTATCAATATGAAGTATTTTGTAATTTTCTGGAAGCGTTTTGCTTGGCTAAGTCGCCTACTGATTTTCTGCTTGATAGTAGCAATTTACGCTTGGGCTTTGCAGGGTCTGAAGGTAGATTTTGAACTTCTCAAGAATAGTTGGCCCTACATAACTGATTTTATTTCTAGATTATTTCCACCAGATCCGGCTATTTTAGATATTGCTATTCAAGCATTAGTTGAAACAATACAAATGTCTTTGTGGGGAACTACCTTAGGAGCAATTCTTTCTCTACCAATAGCGATTGCTAGCGCCCGTAATCTTGCCCCTGTTTGGTTACAATGGTTGGCTAATCTCTTACAAAATATAGTGCGTTCGGTTCCTTCCATTATTCTGGGTTTGATTTTTGTCGCCGCAACCGGACTGGGTGCGCCTGCTGGTACTTTGGCTTTAAGCATCTATACGATTGGCTACCTTGCCAAGTTTTATCAACAAGCGATCGAAGCAGTAGACTCTCGCTCTATAGACTTTTTGCAAGTTACGGGAGCATCAAGATTACAAACAGCGCAGTATGGTATTTTACCCCAAGTCTTGCCTTTGGGCTTAGGATATACACTGTGGATGTTTGAATATAATATCCGCGCTGCTTCTGTGTTGGGTGTAGTTGGAGCAGGTGGTATTGGCTTTCAGTTGAAAAGTTATATAGATGGCTTTGAATATAACAAAGCAACAACCATGATGTTGGTGTTATTGATAGTCGTGACTATCATAGATTTCTTTAGCAGCCAGTTACGTAAACGCCTTGATTCCATGTAAATAGTTATTGGTCATTAGTCATTGGTCATCGAGAGAAATTATTCTCTTGTCCTTCTTATCCCTCTTAGCAATTTTTAATTTTTTAATTATTTTGTCCTTCTTGTCGCTAGGCTGAAATATCAAAACATTACTAGTTTAAGAATGTAAGATACCTTATAAAGACTAGGTTAACCGTCAAACTAAGTACATTTTTTATATCAAAAATTCACAAAAATTACTTAATTCTTGCATTTATCTTTATAAAAGAACATTGCTAGTTAGTAGATAGTGGTCAGTAGTAAATAACTAATAACCACTAAATTATTAAATCTAAAGCTGATTCAGCATCTTATGTGTTTGAGGTATTACCCGCACCTGCTTAACGAAGCGCTTGATCAAAGCTTGCCACATCAATACCTGTTCTGGAGAAGGGGCAAGCACGGGATTTGCAGTGAATTGTTCAGAAGCAGGCAAAGGAGTAACAGGTTGTAAAAATACTGGGATCGATGGACTTACCTGTGCCACAAGTAAAGCTGAATACTCTAACTCAGCCGGGTTTGTTTCGTCAGAAATGATTATTTTGACAAAAACTTCTACTTGTGATTCATAACAAAGTCGGAGAAATTTGCTGTGTTCTTGCCAACGATTTTCACCACTAGTACTGGGTAATTTCAAATCCATACCTACAGAGTCTAGATAGGGCAAAATCATTGCCAACTGTTCTGGACGGTGTCCTCCAGTCTCTAAATATATAGGCAAAGCGGTAATTGCACGTATCTGTGGTAAAAACTCCACTAAAAATCCGGCATGAAGCAGAGGTTCGCCACCAGTCAAGCTAATGCTATCGTGTAAAGAAGGTATATTTTGCCGCTCGATCCATTCGAGTAATATAGGTAAAGAGACAGGGTTTGAATAGATTTCAAAATCGCGTCTTCCTGGTGATCGCTCTATCCTACAGGTAGTGGGTGCATTCCATGTATGAGCGCTATCACAGAATTGACAGCGCAAATCACAAAGAGCAAAGCGAATAAAAATCTGACGTGTCCCGACATTCAGTCCTTCGCCTTGAATAGCAGAAAAGACTTCTACCAGGCGTGCTGTGGGTGTAATACCAATTTTAGTAGTCATTTGATGAGCAAAAGGCGTATGCGCCCTTGTGGCATAAAGTAGGAATATTTCTGAACTTCTAGTTCTATTGTGAACTTTACTGGCAGTCTCCAATTTCAACTCCAGTAACTAGCCTTCCGGAAAAGACACTTTCACGGGTGGAGCAAAAGTAAAGGGGTACTATCCTTTGATCTTTTCTCAATTTCAATCCGTTCATAACCTGGGTAGCGGACTACTGGCGATTAGTTATGATTTGAACTGATCGCATATCCGTTTAAATGATTCACTAAAACTAAGTAATATTTGGCATATTACATTGACTGACATGGCAATGAAGGTGCAGGGTTTCATGATTAGCCAACCCCAAGAGGTAGATTTTCCAGTGATTTTCTTACATGACACAGCAATAGTGCAGGTATCAGAGCGATTAAGCGTGCTAGAGGCAGTAGCCTTTAAGCAAACTTGCCAAAATATCACTAAAACACAACCAACTCCGCAGAAAATCATTATTGACTTTCAGCAAACTACTTTCATGGATAGTAGTGGTTTAGGTGCTTTGGTAAATAATTTTAAAATCGCTCAAGATCAAGGGATAGAATTTATACTGCGGAATGTAACCCCCCAAGTCATGGCTGTACTCAACCTGACAGGACTGGAAAAGGTTTTTCCCATTGAGTCTAGTAACTCACTCCCAGTACCTTCTAAGAACCAACTCGAAGAACAGCTACCGACGACACATCCTTCTATCCGTTCTTGGATGAAACGGATAATCGATATTATGGGAGCATTAGTAGGTTTAGTCATTATAGGAATTTTGTTTATTCCTATTGCTATTGCGATCGCAATTGACGATCCCGGCCCCATTTTCTTTAGTCAAATTCGTTGTGGTTGGATGGGTAAACGGTTTCGCATTTGGAAATTTCGCTCCATGTATGTTGATGCTGAAGCCAGAAAGGCTGAATTGGCCAAACAAAACCAAGTACAAGGGGCATTTTTCAAAATTGACAATGATCCCAGAATTACTAAAGTAGGACGCTTTTTGCGGCGTACAAGTTTAGACGAACTACCACAGTTTTGGAATGTTCTCAAAGGAGAAATGAGTCTAGTCGGTACAAGGCCACCCACACCCGATGAAGTAGAACGTTATGAAGTACCAGAATGGCAACGTTTGGATGTAAAACCGGGTATGACTGGAGAATGGCAAGTCAATGGACGATCTAGCGTACGTAAGTTTGAGGACGTAATTCGTCTGGATTTGCAATATCAAAAAAACTGGAGCTTGCTATACGATTTGAAACTGATTATGAAAACAGTAACTATCCTGTTTCACAAAAACAGTGGTGCTGTCTAGCTTCATTCTACAAAGAAATACTTACAGAGGTTTAGGGGTATACTTACCTCAAAATATAAAGTTACGAAGTTATTTTTTGGTTGCCCCCACCTCTATCAAAATAAAAATCTGAAAGACTACTCATTGCATTTTTTAGATTGACCAGTATGTAACGCAATTTTATTTTTTTCAATCATATTTTTAAGTTTATCTCATTAAAAAAATAATAAAGTTTTGCACAGTTGTGATTAATTGTGCTTTTAGCTTAAATACTATATAAACTGCAAAAATACGTCTAAAAAAGCAAATTCAGTATCTTCACTGTAAAAATACGTGGGCTTTCTGCTTGTTATCGTGTAAACTGGCAGACAAACTAAAGCTATGATGACATGCATGGCTCTGAGTTCTCGGCATATGTGACAATGGAACACTGGCAATTTCTCATACAGAAACAGGGCGATCGCTCGTGGGATTCCCTAGAATCACCAAAGGTCGAAATATTGGAAGGTAAATATAGAGTTGTGGCTCGCTCCAACCTTACCAATGTTGACGTGGAAGTACGGGTGACTCACTACTCAAGTTTAGAAATTCCGCCAAAGCGCCGTGTTCAAAAGCGATCGCGTCGTACAAATGTCGAAGGCTTAATGGCGGTAATGCCTTTTACTTATCTCCAGCCTGGACTTTGGGAGTTACAATGTTCTGGCGATTTAATGTCAAATCTTTTTGGTCAGCCTTGGCAGCATAGTATAAAATTGCAAGTCTTGCCTCTGGAAAGAGATGGAGTAATGGATAGATTGGGAAGTGGGGGGATTAAGTACGAAGAAATCTCCACAATTGCCCAAACCAGTACGATTGAGGAAGAAGATGCGATTATTAATCAGCCTGTCAGCCCAGTTTGGCTACAAGAACAGACAGCAGAGCAAATATTACAACATTTAGTAGAGTTAGTTTTACCTACTTCCGAGCCTTTAGCAGAAGATGAAGTTATAGAAGATTCACCTTCACTGATCCCAGAACTACCACTGCTGCTGAGTTTAGAACAAGAAAACTATATCGCTCGTTGGGGACAAATTCTTATCATTGATGGGTGTGTGGAGTCGCCAGAAACCTCCACTCTGCAAAAGTTGTTGACTGGAGAACTACGCCTTGAATTGCGATCGCCTCAAAGCTTAGAAATATTAACCCAAACACGCGAAACCTTACCAGAAAAGCTACTACCACCTTTTTCGATCAAATCTTCAATTGAAATCCCTACTGATTGTGAATCGAAACTCATCTTGGGTGAGATTAGTTTGTATGGCACACTCGCTCCTAATAGTGAAACTATACTGTTAGCGAGTCAATCTTTTACAATCACAGCCGATATTACGCAATTACTCGCAACCAGTACATCAGCAACAGCAACTGAACCAGAACCAGCAGTCATACCACAAACCGAAGTAACGCCAGAACCATCTATCAAGCTGGATCTAGAACTTTTCAATATTGTTAAATCTCAAAAAATAGCTCAGTCCTCATTTACTGAACCTACTCCCAACATTCTGCCCCCATTAGTTACACGTTCTCAGAAATCACCTAATTTTCGTTCGCCACAATTACCTAAGTTTCCTCAAAAGCAGACTCCTGTTGCTGTTTGTGAACCCCAAACTCAAAAAGAGTCTTTAGAAACAAAAGATTCTGTGAATATTGAGCAATTGGTCACAATGGATACCAGCGCAATTGTTCTTGCTTCCGCGACCGCCACACAGTTGCAGTCTTTACCTAAAGAAGTTTCTTTTGCCATTGTCAAGCGTAGAGCAAAAAGGGACAGTACTTTTCCGTTCTTGAGGCGAATCAAAAAGTTACCAGGCGATCGCGAAAATATTACAAGCGGTGTACCTGAAACATCAGAATCACGTTTGCTGGGAGACTCTGATCACAGCCATAGCACTGGAGTTATAGAAGATACACCTCAATTAGCAACAACTGCCAATGATTCTTTGAATGACTCTGTAGCAGTGGTTGTGCAACGCCATTCTGAATTGTTAACAGTAGAAACTTCCAACATGTCGCCTCTGATTCGGAAGTGGATGCAGAGTCATGGATACACTTTGCCTGAACCTATCGATGTAGAGTATGAAGATTACAATCTTTGTGTCGCCACTCACCAAGAGATATCCGAACAACAAACTTTGTCCCCAATTGCAGCTGAAACCCCAGAAGTAGAAAACAAAGCAGAAGAGCCAGAAGTAGCAGAAGAACAGGAAAGCAAAGAACAATTTCCACTACCCCAATCTTCCCCTCTCCCTCTTCCTCCCCCACCGTCCCCATTTCGTATCCGACAATTCAAAACACCACCAGCTTGGTTAGCCAGAGAAATCGTCGTAGATGACACTGATGATCAAGAAAAAGTTGGTAATTTATTACAGCAGGAGGAGGAAAATTCTGTTGCGATCGCTCCTACAATCATTGACCCCTTACCAATTCCGCAATTATATGTACCAGAAGGCGAATTAATTTCTGGTAAGTTTGTGACAGTACGTGTACAGCTAGATTGTGTACTTCCTAACCTTGCTATTAAGATATGGGTTAAAGATTGCCAAACGCGTTGTATACTTGATGGGCCATGTTTACTCACCACTTTCCTACCCACAGCCTCCGGATTAGAGGTGATTGATCAAATCTATATTCCTCTCGGTTGTTTAGAAGTTCGTATAGAAGCGATCGCTATAGATACAACCAACCAACAGGAAAGCCACAAAACCACTGTCATCAAAAGCGTGATTCCAGAAGACTTACCAACTCTGCAACTAGATGAACTGCTGAATCTTTAGAAGGTGATGCAAAGACAAATGACTTTTAACATATGTTTACAAATAGCTTTTCTGTGTTAAAAATCTTTAGAAATTACAAATTTAGGCGAAGAATTGAAGTAAGCTCATTTTGAATTGTAGTGTGCTTTAAGAGGAATCTTTACTATGGTGACTTCACTTTTGGCTTCATACCCTGCTTCATTCTTGTCTCCAATTCTTGTTTACAGTATTGGTTGGATTGTGCCAATTGTTGTATTCTCCTTTCTACTGATCTACATCGAGCGCGAAGATATTGCCTAAATTAGTCATTAGTCATTAGTCATTGGTTAGAATTAATTAACTTTTGACACAGGACAAACTACAAATGACAAATGACAAATAAAAAAATAATAAATTAATACCGCCTATCTCTAGGAGATGGGCGGTTTTTTAATGCTGATTTCTAAACAAATTGCTAGAAAATTACGGCTTTTAGTATTAGGCTCGTGTCAATTTTAGACAGAAGAACCTAGTCCAGCGTAGGCTCCATAGAAGAAAATACCTACAACAGTAATTACACCTAATCCTGCGATTGTAGCAACAATCCACAAAGGAATTCTCCCACTTCCAGACACTGTTTTCTCCTCCCTAAACGCAAAATCAACACAGATTAATTATCAGTTATCAGTTATTAGTTATCAGTTATCGGTTATATAACTTCAGATAACTGTTCACTGATTAATTACCAACATATTCCAGTTAGTTGAAGAAGTAACTGGAAAACAGAATCCCTAGAACAAAAACTAGCAGTAGTCCCAGGTACAGCGAAGTCCGGTTAAGTTCAACCGGCTGATTGTTAGGATTGGGGCTTTTTTCCATCGTTTTCTCCTAGCGTTGAATAAACTGCATTGCGGCGATCGCGCCCAAAAAGAAGACAGTTGGCACAGCTAGGGTATGAACTGCCAGCCATCTGACGGTAAAAATAGGGTATTGTATTGGTTGATTATCGGTGGTATTCATAATTTCAAACTACTTGCCAATAAATTCTTCTACTTGTTGTTTTGCTTCATAACGGTTATTCACAATCGGCAATTCTTGCCGTGCTTGTGGATAATACTCGTTAGGGCGAGGTGTGCCAAACACATCGTATGCCAAACCGGTGCTAACAAATAACCAACCTGCTATGAACAATGCTGGAATGGTAATGCTATGAATTACCCAATAGCGAATGCTGGTAATAATATCCGAAAACGGACGTTCTCCAGTACTTCCTGACATTTAGATTCCTACCTGTCTTTTCAAAGATGTTTTAATGCGTAGATTTTTTGGTTTTACCCAAGTACACTACATCTCATCTGGATGTTTGCCCCCAGACGGGACTACTACACACTCGCCCGATTGGGTTTGTGTCTATGTGGATTTTTTACATGAATTCATTATCCTATAAAGTTAAGAAAGAGTTACATCTTGCAACTTCTTTCTCAGAAAATAAGCAATGAATTCTTAAAGTTTTGTTACATTAAGCGGCATCAGTTTTGGCAGCAGTAGCAATATCTGGTTGATACTTTAATAAATAACCGCGATCGCCAATCACAAATCCCTGCTCAGGTGAAAAGAAAACTATTTTGTATAAATTAGCAGGAATTCCTTCTACATCACGATCTTTTTCCCAAGTTTTCCCACCATCAGGACTGCGTAACAAATTACCGCTACCACCACTGATCCAAATTTCATCTGGAGTGCGATAAGCCATATCAAGCAAGCCCCAACTTGTAGCTAGTTCAGGATTTTGTGCTTCTTGCCATTTTTCAGCATCAGCGGTTTCGCTAAACTGCACCTGTCCTCCCCGCGCCAGCATCCACAACTGTCCATTTTGGGTAAAACCCATATTCTCTACACGTCGGGAACTATTGCGGTTATGAGGAACCCATGCATTTTGACCGGGTTCCCAAGTTGAGTAGAAATTTCCTTTGGCAGAAACAGCAACATACTTACCATCGGGGGAACGTTCCATATTCCGCACCACACCGACTGCTTCTTCTACTTGGGCTTTCCAATTTTGACCACCGTCTGTGGTTTTGTAAATTGCTCCCACATCAGTAGCCATTTCGGCTGAATTTCCTCCTTGAGCAAGAATACTAACTGGATTCCCAGGTAGCTTTTCACTCACAGGAATTCGCAACCACGATTTACCCTCATCAGTACTGTGCAGCAACAAAGAAGGTTCGCCAACAATCCATCCTTCTTGACCTTTAAAACTGACAGAGTTAAAGCGGTACTTGCTATTGTCTAATTGCAGTTTAATTGGTTGCCAAGTTTCACCCCCATCCTTGGTTTCCAAAAGAGTAGCGTCGCTGCCTACCAAGAAACCATGCTGAGGATTGCCAGTAAAAGCAAGATCTAATAATTTGGCATCTGTGCTTACAGAAATTATTTCCCAAGGATTGTAACTTGTAGAGGGAACCTTACTACAACCGACACATACTAGAACAACTGCAAACAGAGCAATTAGTTTTTGCCAAATTTTCATCGCAATTTGTATTTATTAGTTTTTTGTTAATTTAGTTTATGGTTGCTCAGTAAGGGAAGACAGCGCTTTGGACGGTTGTCCTGGTTATTGCAACTGCCGTATCCCTTCCTAAGATTGCGTCCTACTGTAAGCCATAAAGACTCAGGAAAAATAAGACACCAAGAGCTAATGCCCCAAAAATCAGAATACTCTTCTGAGTAGGGGTTAATTTGTTGACACCGAAACCATAACCGAGATTTTCTTCAAAACCAGAAGCCTTACCCGCAGGACCGACATTGGCAAAAGCATTCTTCTTGGCGCTACAAACTGGACAACGCCAAGTTAGCGGCAATTCTGCGAAGGGTGTGTCTGGGGCAATGTCATGTTTTTCGTCCCCTTTGGTGGGTTCGTAGACATAACCGCAGGCGCGACACTCGTAGCGGTCTAAAACTGAATTTTCAACAGCTTGTTCGCTCATGGCTGTGGCATGGGTGAGGGTCAAAGCTTAAATATACGTTACAAATTATGACATAATTGTTAGGTTTTTCTATAGCAAGCAAAAACGAATCGAATAAACCCTGAGTCTGTTTTGCAAAACTCAGAAATGCCTAAACTATATAATGTAAAAGAAAGTAACAGGTTATTTCCACCCATAACGGTAGATATTCATTGTGTTTGTCCTTAGCGGTTACGAGTACCTTCTAGGCTTCTTGATGATTTGTAGCTTAGTGCCTGCCTTAGCTCTAGCGGCATCTAAGCTGTTGCGACCCAGTAGTCGCAGTCCAGAACGGCGCACCACCTACGAATCCGGCATGGAACCCATCGGCGGAGCCTGGATTCAGTTCAATATTCGTTATTACATGTTTGCCTTAGTCTTCGTGGTATTTGACGTAGAGACGGTGTTTTTATATCCTTGGGCAGTTGCTTTCCACCGTTTAGGTTTATTGGCATTCATCGAAGCGCTAATCTTCATCGCAATTCTTGTAGTTGCCCTAGTTTATGCATGGCGCAAAGGAGCCTTGGAATGGTCTTAGATGGTAATTTGACAGCCAAAGATTCAGAACAGCAGCAAAAAGAGCGCGTTCTCAACCCCATTGGACGCCCGACAGTGACTCAAGAACTGTCGGAGAACGTGATTTTAACCACAGTTGATGACCTTTACAACTGGGCGCGTCTTTCTAGTCTTTGGCCTTTGTTGTTTGGTACAGCTTGCTGCTTTATTGAATTTGCAGCATTAATTGGTTCTCGCTTTGACTTCGATCGCTTTGGACTTATTCCCCGTTCTAGTCCCCGACAAGCTGATTTGATTATTACAGCCGGAACAATCACGATGAAGATGGCACCCCAATTGGTGCGTCTTTATGAACAAATGCCAGAACCTAAGTACGTGATTGCGATGGGAGCTTGTACAATTACTGGCGGGATGTTCAGCGTCGATTCTCCTTCAGCAGTTCGCGGAGTCGATAAACTGATTCCGGTGGATGTGTACTTACCTGGTTGTCCGCCCCGCCCAGAAGCGATTATTGATGCAATTATTAAATTACGCAAAAAAATCGCTAATGATTCCATTCAAGAGCGGGATGTGATCAAGCAAACCCACCGCTACTACAGTACAACTCACAACATGAAATCAGTGCCACAAATCCACACTGGTCAGTATTTGCTCAGTGATACTCGTGTTGCACCACCGAAGGAATTGAGCGAGGCGATCGGTATGCCGATACCACCTGCTTTGTTGACAGAGAAGAAGGAGGAGGTAAACCGTGGCTGAAGAATCAAAACCAGTACCAGCAGAAGAAAAATCTCTAGAAGTAGCAGCAGGTAAAGTTTCCCAGTGGTTAACGGAAAACGGCTTTGCTAATGAACCTCTACAACCTGATGTTAACGGTGTAGAGATAGTTAAAGTAGAGGCAGATTTCTTACTACCAACTTGTACTGCTTTGTATGCCTACGGGTTTAATTATCTCCAATTTCAAGGTGGGATTGACTCAGGCCCTGGACAGGAATTAGTCAGCGTGTATCACTTGGTTAAAGTTGGTGATAATGCTGACAAACCAGAGGAAGTACGTGTCAAAGTTTTCTTACCACGAGAAAATCCGAGAGTACCTTCAGTTTATTGGATTTGGAAAACAGCGGACTGGCAAGAGCGCGAATCTTACGATATGTTCGGGATTATTTACGAAGGACACCCGAACTTGAAGCGGATTTTAATGCCGGAAGATTGGGTAGGTTGGCCCTTACGTAAGGATTACGTTTCACCTGATTTTTACGAGTTGCAAGACGCTTATTAGTAGTGAATAGCACCTCATCGTGTTAACCCCCTTCTCCCGGTAAGTGGAGAGGGGGTGGTTTTTTGTAACGCAAAGGGGCGCGGAGGTACGTAGAATGCGATCGCTCAGGTAAGATACGCGATGATAGGAATGTTCAAACACTGTCCCTGTTTTGTCACTTTGGGATAATCCAATCGCCCAAACGGTTACGGGGCTTGAGTTTCCACTTTTTGTCTATAAATTTTAGTTTCTGTTAGAAAATAAAGCCTCAAACCTGGATTGAATCAAAGTCTCAGAATTTGACCTCGATTATTGTTTTCCGAGAGTGACAAAACAGGGCTAGAATCCTTAAATCATTCGTGAGGAACAAGATCCCCGACTTTTCTAAAAAGTCGGGGATCTAAGCTCTGCAATTCTCACAAATCATACACTATCGATCGCTGCTTAATAGTTTACAAGTTCAGCCTATTTATTTAGATGAGTTGGGTGCAGCAGCAGAAAACTCTCTTCAAGTTCAAGAAGCCAGACAGGAAGGCTTGGAAGAAGGCTTGGAAGAAGGTAAGCAGCAAGGTAAGTTAGAAGCTGTACCTCACTTGTTGGCTTTAGGGTTAAGTGTGGAACAAATAGCCCAGGCTCTAGATTTAACTGTAGAGCAAGTCCAACAAGCAGCAGGTAATCAAAGCAAATAGCGATCGCTCCCTTTTTCCTCTACAAATTAAGAAGCGATCGCCTTGTACTACCAAGCCTACATCTTACCTTTTTGCATTACTTCCTGAAGATGGTGGCGGATCTCTTGTGCTTGCTCAATATCAGATTGACGCAATTTTTGGAACAACTCTGCACAAGGCTGAGAGCCAGCTTGTTGTGCATCTTGGATATAGGTATCGTAAGCTTTAATCGCTGCGCCTTTATTGTGCAACACAGTCAAAAAGTCGTATTCTAGATCGCTAATCGGATTTTGAGCTTGTCTTTCTCTAGTTTGAGTCATTGATTCACCCTCCTTTAGGCTTTCTATACTTACTTCTACAAGCCTTCAAAGAGGTGTTCATCTGTCCAGAAGGGTATAAGAAGATGTGGGGAGTGAGGGAGGCAGTGACTAGGGTGTTTACTTTGAACCCTTTAGCCCGTAAGACTTCATGCAAAATATGTGTCGCCTCTTTTGGTGGGAAAGCGACTGTTCCAGCCGCTTTCCCACAAGTAGAAAGTAGCATGAATAATTTTCCGGTAAATTCCCTCAAAACGCCGAAAGTCAACACCCTAGGCAGTGACGCGGTGAATCTATCAAAAATACTCCCCCTTGTCACCGTATCACCGTATCACCGCATCACCGTGTCTCCGTGTCTCTGTGTCCTCTCTATCTCCTTTTTTGCATTGATGCGGATCGTTCAAATTCTTGCTCTTTTTGTAGTTGATTACTCTCTATATATACAATCGGGCAAGATTTTGTATTAGCACTAATGCAATCCATATGGGGTGTTTTGGCACACACAATTAGCAATGCACCAAGAATTAATAATAAGGCACAAATTGAGGCTCCTTGAATCCAAGAAATTTCCAAGGCTCCATGCACAACTACTTCTCGCAGTACTGATACAATTGTGACTTCAACTGCGACACCTACAGCAATGCTGTGTTCTTGTAAGTAAATCATCAGCAATCGAAATAATTCCACCAAAATTAAGATGAATAAGATTTTGGCAGTCACGAGTTTATAGTCTAATTGTTGGCTGATGGCCATAAATATCGACCATAGTTGCATCAGCATGACGCCAAACAAGCTCAAACATAAGATCACCACAATTAAATCTTGGAAAGCTTCCATATTGCGGACTATCCAGTGTCGATCAAACCAGCGATCGCAAAACAAAAATTGGCTTTTAGGGCGCTTTCTCATGAATTTTCTATTTTGGTATTGGGACAATTGTTGACACACCAGCCAGTCCACCCAATACTTTTATTTTGGCAGAATTAAGGATGAGGGGAACATGCAAGCCAGGTTTTTGGCTTTTAGAAAAAAGGGTGTAGGCGCTTTTGGGGGTAGACGGTTTATTGGCAACCCTAAGCAACCAACTATCTCTGTTTATGCTTTGGTTGAAGGTGAATACCAAATTAATTTATTTCGAGGTGATGAGCGCATTGTATCACCAACATTCCCAGAATTGAATTTGACTGCTCAACAGATTTTTGAAATTGGGGGGACATTATAGTTAGCTATCTTGATAATGCATCAAGACTACAGGTACAATACCTAGCTTTCTTCCTAACTCAGATAATTTAAACTTGCGTTGCAGCGATCGCGGTAAATCTTCAAAAGCGATAGGTACAAAACCAAAATTATGATAAAAATTTGCTAGGCGTTGACCTAAGCACTCCAAATATAGCGGTTGAGTAGCAGTTTGGATTAAATGCTGAGTCAAAATACTCCCCAAGTTGTGATCGCGCCAGTTTTGCTTGACTACTAGACTACCAAGTTCTTGGGCGCCAGAAAAATTACGTAGTTGTCCACAAGCTACAACCTCTTGCTCACATTCAATCACCCAGAATTGTTGCCATAGTAATTGTGTTGGATCAAGTTTTGCTGATAGCACCAACCACCGAATTGACCAGATATCAGCTGGAGTTGCTTGGCGGAGAATACAACCGACTGGTAAGGATAAGTCGTCTTTTTTCATAATTAAATTTGGCACGAATCAAATTTAATTCGTATTAGTTTTGTGAGTAGTGAATAATAAAATTAGAATTGTTAATTCTAGTCACTTATCAGTAATTAATTATTAACTTTATATTGCACTAATAAGTAAGTCGGCGAGAATAAACATAATTATGTTACGAAAACTAAACATGCCTAAAAAGTACAGACGCGATGTTCCTCGCGTCTCTAGCAATGATAAATGAATTTTGACAAATGACGACCCCAAATAGTTAACTTTATTTGTGCGGACTTACTTAAAAGTGTCAAGCACTGCCGAAAAACAAAAATAAACAAATAATTATTAGTAGAAGTTACTGTTTCTCACTTATAGAATCATAAAAAATTATATTAACCATTCCGTTGACCTTTCTCCTAAATCTAGAGGGATACTAACAGCTTTACCGAGTCGTGGACGTTCTCGTGTTTCTTGAATAAATTCTTGTACCTGTGTTGTGCCACCTAAGTAATTTAGATAGCTAGCAATACTTTCCAAATGCTCTTGGTACTCAGCTTCACTGAGGGGAAATGAAGCTTGTTCTAAATATTTCCACATTACTTGCAAAAATATTTTGCCTTGAGTGCGGCGCAGTTGAACATCATAAGAGCGCCCCCACTTTTCTAGCAGCAGTTGACGTAATTGTTGTCCTGTCATGGTTATTCTCAATTATATTTTACATTTAGTTATGATGTTAAGTTCAGTTACTCAAGTATGATAAGAATATAAAGAAATGTAATGCTACAAAACAAGATGCTAGAAATATCTTGACAAGAAAACTAGCGTCTTTGTGGGCATGGGCATCAAAAAATAGACATGAGTTTCTGGATAATTAGAACTCAAGTCAAATTTGTTTACAAAATACACCTAGAACGCGTAGATTATGGCTCAATTTTCCGAATCAATGGACGTACCCGATATGGGGCGTCGTCAGTTCATGAATCTTCTGACTTTCGGAACTGTCACAGGAGTTGCCGCAGGGGTATTGTTTCCCGTTGTCAAGTATTTCATCCCACCTGCTAGTGGTGGCGCTGGCGGTGGTACAACAGCCAAAGATGAATTGGGTAACGATGTCAGTATTAGCAAGTTTTTAGACAGCCATAATGCGGGCGATCGCGTTCTGGTTCAGGGATTAAAGGGCGACCCCACATATATTGTGGTAGAAAACAAAGAGGCGATCACCGATTACGGAATTAATGCTGTTTGCACCCACTTGGGTTGTGTTGTACCTTGGAACGCTGCTGAAAACAAGTTCAAGTGTCCTTGTCACGGATCTCAATATGATGCAACCGGTAAAGTAGTTCGTGGGCCTGCACCACTTTCTTTGGCTTTGTCTCACGCTTCCACACAAGACGATAAAATCGTCCTCACCCCTTGGACAGAAACCGACTTCCGTACAGGCGAAGAACCTTGGTGGGCGTAAAAGTCTTGTGATTTGTTCTTTGTCATTTGTCCTTTGTGATTTGTCATTAGATAATGACCAATGACCAATGACCAATGACTATTGTACAGACGCAATTGATCGCGTCTAATAACCAATGACATATTTATTCAGAGAAACTAGTCCTTAAGAGATGAGAAAAGCCTTGAAAAGCGCGAGACTAACTTGCGGTGCTAGAGTAATTACCAAAACATTGCTCATTGCGATCGCCTGCGTGACATTCTTCTTCACCAGCGATCTGGTTCTTCCCCAATCTGCCGCCGCCTATCCATTCTGGGCGCAGCAAACCTATCCAGAAACACCCCGCGAACCGACAGGAAGAATTGTTTGTGCTAACTGCCACCTAGCGCAAAAGCCTGCGGAAGTGGAAATTCCCCAATCAGTTCTACCTGACACAGTATTTAAAGCGGTAGTAAAAATTCCTTACAACACCAGCGTCCAGCAAGTAGGCGCAGACGGCTCCAAAGTTGGTTTGAACGTCGGCGCTGTGTTAATGCTACCAGAAGGCTTCAAGATTGCTCCTGAAGATCGCATTCCTGAAGAATTGAAAGAAGAAGTAGGCGATGTTTACTTCCAGCCTTATAAAGACGGTCAGGACAACGTGCTTCTTGTCGGTCCCATCCCTGGCGAACAGTACCAAGAAATTGTCTTCCCAGTTCTTTCCCCTGATCCGGCCAACGACAAGAATATTCACTTCGGCAAATATTCAGTTCACTTAGGTGCTAACCGGGGACGCGGACAAGTTTACCCAACAGGTGAAAAGAGCAACAATAATGTTTACACAGCTTCTGCTGCTGGCACAATTACCAAAATTGCCAAAGAAGAAGATGAGTATGGTAGCGCCAAATATCAAGTCAGCATCCAAACTGATTCTGGCGAAACAGTTGTCGATACAATTCCTGCTGGCCCTGAGTTGATCGTCTCTGAAGGACAGACACTCAACAGTGGAGACGCTTTGACTAATAATCCCAACGTCGGTGGCTTTGGTCAAGACGATACAGAAATCGTACTGCAAGATCCCAACAGAGTGAAGTGGATGATTGCATTTATCTGCTTGGTAATGCTTGCTCAAGTTATGCTAGTTCTGAAGAAGAAACAAGTTGAGAAAGTCCAAGCGGCTGAAATGAATTTCTAAATTTTGATTGGAATTATCAAGTGAGGACAGGCAAGATGCCTGTCTTTTTTATATAGAATTTGTTAGATTATAATAATAATTATAATAATTTAAAATTACTGAATATGACTGACAAAATTTATCCCATAGCTCATGCCAAGATAGGTACTCAAGACGGATTTCGTCTACCCCGTGCCTTTTCTAAAGATTACCCTAATTTAGTTAATGCTTCTGGTTATATCGAAGTATTATCTGAAAATACATTTCTAGTCAGATTAGATACGGAAGAGATGGATAATGCAGATGAAACAGAATCACTGATGTTGAGTCTATTTCTTGACTTCCTAATGAAAGATGCAATCAAAAATCCCTCAAAGCTTATTCCTTATACACAAGAAATGAGTGATGAAATGGATAATTTACTAGCTGATGTAGAGTTAGATTAATGAGTTCATTCACTTGTAATGGATGGATAATGTTTTTTTACCCATTGTTTCATGAGCAATGGGTAGAATTGTCTAATCGAGTTCGTGTTTTAAAAAATAAATTAACTAAAGAAGAATTTATTAAACATCCAGATGTCAAGTTATTAAAAGCATTAGATGTTGGTATCAAAGAAAAAATACCTCAAGATCCTTTTGCTTCCTACTTTGTTTTACAAAAACCTTTACAAAAATATGGTCGTCTCAAAAAGATGGGACTACCTGAAAGATATCGATTGTTCTTTAGAGCATTTAAAGAACACAAAATTATTATTATTCTTTGGTTAGGATTTCCACGCAAGGAAGGGGATAAGAAGGATTGTTATCAAGTTTTTTCTAAAAAAGTAACGAATGGAGAGTTACCCGAAAGTATTGATGAGTTGCTAGCTGAGTGTCAAAAAGAAGATTCTCAAGAAGAAAAAGAAAATACAGCGAATGATTAATAAAGATACTGCCGAACATTATATATGGGGCAATAACTGTCATGGTTGGCATTTAGTTAAGCAAACCGAGTTAAGTGTAACTTAAGAACTTATGCCTTCAGGAAGTGCGGAAGTTAAGCACTATCATCAGAAAGCACGGCAGTTTTTCTTTGTTTTATCGGGTGAAGCAACTATAGAAATAGCAGGAAAGCGGCAAGTTTTGCATCAACATGAAGGTGTGGAAATTTTGCCTAATGTTCCTCATCAAATATTTAACGAATCACAGCAAAATTTGGAGTTTTTGGTGATTTCCCAATCTCCTAGTCATGGCGATCGCATTGTAGCCAGCTAGCCTACTTCAAGACCCAGGATGCTTGAGTGTGGAATACCCGATCTTTTTTTCGGTATTCACACCATGACCTGTTTGTTGAGATTCTGTTACATTTATTTACATAAAAACATAAAAGTTAAACAAAAAGCTAAAAACTATGATTAGTATCTTGATTGGATTATTCGTTGTTGGTTGGGTAGCAGCTTCCTTACTGGGTTCTATGGCTTATTTCTTGGGAGAACAAAGAAAACCTATCCACGAACGTAACTGGCGTTCTGAATCTTTTGAGAAATTGGCTAAGTCCATTACTGGTAAGGATACAGACTATAGCGATCGCACCCCTGCATATGGGATGGATGCCTATGTCAGCAACACATTACCGAATTAATGGCAGATATTGGGTTTCTTCCCCAAAAATTTAGTTGATTTGAGAGTTTTTAGTTACCCCCAGATGAACAACTGGGGGTTTTGTATTATTTAGGGATTATTCTTGAAAGTCTCAATCGTTAATACCTGTGGTGGTGTTGCGTCTGGTGGATAGAGAAAATCTACTTGTACTAATCTTTTGTCGCCCGGTTTCATATTTAATACTACTAAGGGTTCTCCAGATTGACCGCGCTTTTGTACCAAATGTACAAACTGGGTTTGCTGCTGACCTTGATCATTTTTATAGCCTAAGCGGACTGTCCCACGGAAAAACACTTGTTGGGCTGGTGTACTCAAAAAGCGTAACCCTGGTTTGACTAATTGGTCTTCTTTGAGGGGTGTCTGCATAGATATAGTTACTTTTTGCGGTGTCTGGGTGTTGTTATGTAATGGGAACTTCAGGTTGTATTGTATGCCGTAATTTCCATGAGCTAGATAGGCTGTGTCAGGATAGCGTACTAACATAGGCGCACTTTGAATTTGATTGGTTCCTAAAGTTCCACCAGGGACAGTACTTAATGCATAAGAATAAGCTTGACCAGGCTGAGGAATAGTTAGATATTTGGATTTAGTGCCATCTGTAATAAAAGCCCGCCAAAAAGAACCGTTTGCTACACCAGCGACACGTCCATAAACTATGAGTTTGTCGGTTTTTTCTAGAGGAGTAGGAGTTTTATCTCGCGGCCCGGATAAATTACCATTATTGAGTAAATTTTCCCATTCTTCTAAATTAGGCGGGCGATCGCTACCATCAGGATTAGTTTTTGCAAACATCGCCAAACTAGCTGCGTAGACAGTTCCGTTACTATGCAGACGAATTAAAGCAGATCGACCATTTAAAGGTGGGGTGAGTCCTTTGACTGGAATTGGTGCATTCAACAGCATGTGACTTTTCCCTGGTGGAATCACAATTTGGGGAGGGAAAACATCTTGGCGACGTCCACGTAAGACATCATTCATCACGCGATCGCCTGGCCCAGCAAAAACATTTCCTAAAAGATTTCGAGTTAAAGATGGTAATTCCACAAAGGGTGCATCTGGCTGACTTAAATAAGTTGCGCCTTGAAACACATTAATCTTTACTGGTTGTTTACCTGGGTTATGTAGGATGATTCCTAAATAAAGCGATCGCAAGTCATTTGAGGTAGGTGCTTCAGCGACATGATGGGCAAAAATATCAAATCTTCCCTTAAAGGGATAATCGAGATGTGCGGTTGGCACTTTTTTCCCTTTATCAGGAAAGGTAGACAAAAGAATTCCTTCTGTCATTACCTTTTCTGGACTATTGCTATTAAAGGTTGGTATTTTATCCAGTTTTCCTGGTAAAGGACGTACTTGTTGAGTTTGTACTACTTCTTCAGGTACTGATGGTGGCAGAGGAGTTGTTTGAGCGAGAGGAACAATTAGTAAGATTGGCAACATATACTTAGATAAATTTTTCTACAAACAGACGCAAAAGATTTTATCAAAGTGCCACACTGTGAATAATTAATAAAAAATCAGCAAGTATTGATGGCAAAGTTTCTGTAGTCAAAATAGGAACTTGGATAAATATGCAAGGAATTTTTAATTGGGACTATCGCAGGTCATCTAGTACTGAATAATTTAGACCTTCAACAGACAAATTGGCCGCAGTCATGGCTAATCTCATAATTCCCTGTCTTGACCACCAATTGCTTTAAATTCAATGTTGTTGACAATACAGTTTGACCAAAATCGGCATTGGATTCCACACTTAATTGCGTCTGCTTTTGAGTCATGCCACAGCAGATAATCCCATCTGGCAGTAGTTCTGTGATTTTTTCCATTACTTGAGTTTGGGCTAGTTGCAAATCCACAGACAACAATCACACTCAAGTTAAATCATGAGATATCGAATCAAGTTTAGCTAGTTCAATCAATAAATCATCATCAGAATTTGATTGTTGATCAGGTAGCCAAGTTGCAAAATAAATTAATAGCAACCTTCTCGTCATTACGAATATTATTTAAAATAGAATTACCCTCCATAATAAATTGACAGGGAGCAAGTTAATGGCGGTTATAGCAGTTGTGGACTATGACATGGGGAATTTGCACTCAGTCTGCAAAGGTTTAGAAAAAGCTGGGGCAACTCCGAAAGTTACAGATTCTCAAAAGGAATTAGAAAGAGCAGATGCGATAGTATTACCGGGAGTGGGTGCATTTGATCCGGCAGTACAACATTTAAGATCGCGGAATTTAGAAGCACCCATCAAGGCAGCGATCGCATCCGGCAAACCTTTTTTAGGTATTTGTTTGGGACTGCAAATTTTGTTTGAATCCAGTGAAGAAGGCTGCGAACCAGGACTAGGAATTATTAAAGGAAAAGTGCGACGCTTCCGTCCAGAACCAGGAATTACTATTCCTCACATGGGTTGGAATCAACTCGAATTGACTCAACCAAAATGTCTTTTATGGGAATATTTAGCGCCTCAACCTTGGGTATATTTTGTCCATTCTTATTATGTTGACCCCGCCGAACCTCAAGTCCGTGCTGCTAATGTCACTCATGGTAGTCAAACAGTCACTGCTGCTATTGCCTATGAAAACTTAATGGCAGTCCAGTTTCACCCAGAAAAATCTTCTAATATTGGATTGCAAATTCTGTCTAATTTTGTTGCCCAAGTCCGCGATCGCGAAGAAATTGCTGCTTAAAATCAAGTTAAATTTTGTAAATTTATTTTATTGCTTCACCTGTTTTATCTTGTCCACCATTCCCAATCAGAATGATGGAAAAATTCTGCTATGAATGTAGTGGATTGTTATTTAATGGAACAAGAATTAGTTAATATTTTACCTAAACCACTTTTTGTGATGATCAAGCTAGAGCAAAAGTGAGTTTGTACTAAAGTCTGCGTTAATTTTTACCCCAAGCTCATGGCTCTGAGAATTTACGGTAATCGCCCGTTAAAAACATTACCAGGCAAAGACACCAGACCCACAAGTGCGCGGGTTAGAGAAGCTATATTTAATATTTGGCAGGGAACGATTGAAGGATGTCGCTGGCTAGATTTGTGTGCTGGTACAGGTTCGATGGGTGCAGAAGCTTTGTGTAGAGGCGCAACCAGTGCGATCGCGATCGAACAATCCAGCCGTGCCTGTGCAATTATCCAACAAAACTGGCAACAAGTAGCGAAAGATCAACAAGAATGGAAAGTGCTGCGCGGTGATGTAGTGCAGTGGTTACCAAAACTAGCTGGACAACAGTTTAATAGAATTTACTTCGATCCACCTTATGCTAGTCAAGTTTACCAACCAGTACTAGAGGCGATCGCATCTTACCAATTATTAGATTCTGATGGGGAAATAGCAGTCGAACACAGTCCCCAAAATACACCACCAATAATTTCTAGTTTAGAAATCTGCCGCCAAAAAATTTATGGCAATACGGCTGTGACTTTCTACACAACATGCTTAGGTGATTAATCAACAGTATCTTCGACGTTGTAATGCTGTCGCTCAATCATCGTAAAACACTAACAAAAGGGGTCTAAATGAGTGATCGCAAACTGCTTTCGGTTAATTGAATAAAGCAGGACGAATCCCTTCAAATTTTGCCTACTACTCCAATCTTATCGAGTTAGCAAGCTGGATAGGAAAGCATTGGTAATATTTTACTATTGTCATCCTGTTCATTCTACTGCTGAACACTATTTAATTTATCATGTCTTAGCGAGCGCCTACAATCAATTCCAACTAGAATCATGGTCTGAAAATACCCTGCGTAGCAAGTTTAAAAACGATCTTAATTTTAAATTATATAAAAATTTTTACAGTTTTTCTCTATGTAAAGAAATGCCTGTATAGTCTGTGTTTAAAATATAGTGTTAATGCACGCATTGCAAAGGTTTTTATATCTTGCAATGGATAAGATTTAAACTGTCGTCGATAATTGTAAAATTCACTCCAATCGCTAATTGAGCTTGCACCTCCATGTACAAGTTCATTACGAAGCTCGTAAAGTTTTTCTATCCGATTTTCCCATTTAGGATCACCAGGAAAAATATATCTTACACTTTCTACAATATTTTTCTCTACTTTGTAACGCTCACCAAACAGTGCATCAAGTGCAATAAAGAAGTGAAGAAAACGTTCTAAATCATTATGGATGATTGCATAATGAATGAATTGTGATGCTGTTATAGCTCTATTCTTAGGATTATCTGGAGCAGAATCTCGCTGCAAATACCAATCGCATACTTCAGCAAGTATTTCTGATGAAATATTAAGAAAGCCATTTACAAGAAGAGGCGGAGCTAAAATGCCTATTGGAGAATTTACACAACGAGAACCAACTTTAGTAGGATCATCTGGAAACTGAATTGCATAGCAAGCAGTATCTGCGCCACTCTTAAGCAATAACGTATGTTCTTGATTGTCCAAATATGAGAATAATAACGCTAAAAAGGTTCGCATTCTTTGCCCTGCTTGTTTTTTGGAAGCTAATTTTGTTCCTGAAGTTTCGCATACAAGCCAAGTTTGTACTCCAATAAATTCCTTAAAAGTACTTTGATTTTGTTCGTTTTTCCATATGCCAAAGACTGGGTTCCAGTATTTTGCCTCTCCGTAATATGCCGATCTTTGTTCCCAAACATCCCTATCATTAGATGCTAACAAAGATAAACCATCGAAACTCAAAGAATATGAACTAGATTTAATTTGACGAAGTGGATAAAGAATAATCCAATTAGCTATTGATTTTTCTAAATTAGAACGAATTTCTCTCCATAAGACCAAAGCGAATTCATTGGCATTTTTAATAGCTCTAGCTTCAAAGAGATTATCTACAAGTCTAAGAAAGACACTATCAACATTAAAAATATCTAAATTATCAGCATTTTCTCGAAATGTTGTTTCTATGATTTCATAAAAATATTCTCTGTCGCCACCTTGAAGCTGTGAATCAAATTTGATTGCCATATCAGCAATATCTTCACAACAGTGTCTTCCATGTTGAGTAATCCACCACTCTAATCCAAATGAACCCAATAATTGCCATTTATTCTTTCCAGTTAAAATTTTTACAGAAAATATAGAAGTATCTGCTGGCTGTTTTAGACAAACTTGCTTGGTATAATCAATAATCTTATTGGTAATATTTTTGAGTTGACTGGGCTGCATAGCTATTTAAATCACATACTCATTTTTTGTGAAAAATTACATTTGTAAAAATGTTCGGTAGCAAACCTACGATTTTAAGGTGTCACAGAGGAAGGATGAATAGGGATTATTTCTCCTGTGTAGCGCTTAAAGTCCTCTATGTTAAAAGTCAAAATGTGAAATACTCTATGCACACACATAGCGGCAACAAACCGTGCATCATTGACATTGATACCTTATTAACTTGATTGTGGCAACAAGTGCTTGGTGGGAGTACAAGAATTAATTATGTTCTTTTAAACACTTATATTATTCGTTGAGGGTGGTAATGGGTAATTGGTAATTGCTAGTTGGGGTATTAACTAAATGATTGCGATGATAGTAGGAATGTAAAGTGATCATCCGAACTTGGTATAACTCACCTAAGCGAGAGGAAGACAAGGAGGATAAGGGAGACATGAAGAGTATTTGCAATTAGATTCTCCGCATCACCACATCTCCCACTCTCCTCGTCTCCTCCCGTCTCCTTAATAAAAATTAACCTCCCAACTCGTTGGGGCGTTTGTATTGCTTATAAGCAGCGTAGAACAGTCCACTTAGAGTTACGAAGATTAGACCCAGAACAATACCGTCTAGCAGGGGTTCAACCACTTGAGATCTCCTTGTTGCAGTTGTTAAAGATTTATTTCCTGTTTCCAATCTTACCAAATTTGGCATCAATCCCATGTCTGAAGATGGTTTTAGGCAACAAAAGAATATAGAAAAGTAGATGTTGTGCTTGCAAACACAATCAAAGAAATTTTAAGCTATGTGTATGAAATGAAAATTTTTTTGTACACCTAAACTTTGACAGCAAAAAATTTGGATAACCAAATTACCCAACCTAAAAATATCATTCAGCGAATCGCCTTAATGGCTCTGGCGATTTTGCTAACCCTTCTCTTGGGGATTTTTGCTGTTCGTATAGTCAGAGCTTCCGATCCCTATGTCAAGACAGTTCTATCCCTGACAGGTGATCCAGTACAGGGACACGCCATTTTTCAAATCAACTGTGCTGGTTGTCATGGTTGGGAAGCAGACGGTCGAGTCGGGCCTAGTTTACAAGGAGTCTCTAAGCACAAATCCCCCTATGGTCTAATTCATCAAGTCATCAGCGGTGAAACTCCTCCGATGCCAAAATTCCAGCCTAATGCTAAAGAAATGGCAGACCTGTTGAGTTATTTAGAAACGCTTTAGTTTTGTGATTGTTAGTTATTGGTAGTTTATGCTCTGTGCTTGATGATTAATTATTGGTGGTTTATGATTCCAAACAATTAAACTATTGACCCTTGACTATTGACAAATGACAATTGAAGTAGACTACCGCTTTCCTGCGGGTGTAGACCCTCACAAACAAGCCAAAGTGATCGCCGTTGGGCAAACGGTCGGAACCTGGGATGCGCGTTTTGCCCATAGAGAAGCAGCTTTGCGATCGCACTTGGCAGAAGTTGTCTCAGTCCAAACCGAAACCAAAACAGGTCATAGCATCGCTACTATTCGTTTTCCAGAAGCTAATGTGGAAAATGATATATCCAGCCTGTTGACGATGATATTTGGTAAATACTCAATGGCTGACGCGGCGAAAGTGATTGCGGTGCGTCTACCAGAAACCTATGGTCAGTCTCCAAAAGTTGGGATTACAGGTATCCGTGAACGGTTGGGAGTGTTTGACCGCCCCTTAATTATGGCTATATTTAAACCAGCTTTGGGGCTTTGCGCCTCAGATCACGCTGCAATTTTGTCAGAGGTAGCCCATGCTGGTCTAGATATTATCAAAGATGATGAAATTTTAGGGGACTTAGATATTGCCCCAACCCTAGAACGCCTCCAGGCTTGTCGCCAAGTTATAGAAGAAGTCAAGCAAAAAACTGGACGCACAGTATTGTATGCAACCAACGTCACAGGTACGGCAGACAAATTAATAGAGAAAGCACGTCTTTTGGTACGAGAAGGTGCTAATGCACTCTTGTTAAATGTCCTCACCTACGGCTTTTCAGTATTATCTGCTTTAGCTAATGACTCCGAAATCAACGTCCCCATCTTCGCCCATCCAGCATTCGCGGGGGCAATGTGTGCCGCTCCCGATTATGGTATGACATACTCGGTCGTATTGGGAACCCTGATGGCTCATGCTGGTGCTGATGCTGTTCTATATCCAGCACATTACGGCAGTTTACCTTTTGATCCAACAGAGGAAGCCCAAATTAGAGATATTTTGCGTAGTCGTGGAGTCTTTCCTGTCCCTTCTGCTGGTATTCATCCAGGTATCGTTCCCAAAGCTTTAGCAGATTATGGTCAAGAGGTAATTCTCAACGCTGGTACTGGCATTATGGATCATCCAGATGGTGCAGCTGCGGGTGTACAGGCATTTTTTGAGGCGTTAGAACGTGTTGCCCAAAATCAGTCTTTTGCACCGGAAAGTTTAACACCAGGTTCACTACGTCGGGCTGTGGAAAAGTGGGGTTTTCAATCTTAGCTTGAATTTTCAGATAGCGATCGCTACTTATTACCGATCCCAAGCGTTAAATTTAAGTTTGAGATGGTTGTTTAACATTCCTCTTCATTTCTTGCCATCTTTGTTGCAGTCTATGTACATCAGGAGCATGACCACCGTAACGCCAGCTAACATAAGCTTGCGAGATTTCCTCTATCACTTCAGCCGTTGCCGTTGCATGATGTTGGTATAAAATTGCCGCATACTCTAACGGCGTTTGGGATGGATGTTTAACTAAACCTTGTTGACTTGTCGAGCGCAACATTTGCTGATACAGACGTTCCATTGGTGGTAATTTCCTCAAAGCCAAGTGATAGCGCCACTCTCGCCATCTGTACCAGCCTAACCAACTTAAGAAAGCTGCTGCTGTCGCAAAAATTAAACCAGTTAAAATACCCAGCCATCCTTGGAAGAATAACGAGACAAACCAAGAAAAAGCTTTACTTACCCAGGCAAATATAGCCCCAAACACATAATTCAATAAACCTGTGACAGGAGAGGGTAGCCAGCCTGCAACCCAATTCCAAAATTGACGTAAAGTGTTAAAAGTCTGATCATCTTCTACCGAAGGAGGAATCAGAGGGTGTTTGGGAATGGGATCAAAAGCAAACCAGCCATATTTGGGAAAATAAACCTCTGTCATTGCATAGGCGTCGGTGTTGCGGACGATGTACATTCCTGTAAAGGGATTAAATTCTCCTGGTGCAAATCCTGCTACCAGTCGTGCCGGAATCCCAATAGAACGTAGCATTACTGTTAAGACTGTAGAGAAATGATCTGGATAGCCGCCTTTATGTTTAAATAAAAAAGCTTCTACTAAATCTTCGTTTTCATTCAAATAAGGTAAATCGAGGGTATTTTCAGGAATTTGATAGTTTTGTTTAAGATACTGCGCTAAGTAAAGAGCTTTTTCGTAGTTGGAATCCAGTGATTTATTTGACTGACCTACTCGTTGACGGTTGTAATTTGCGAGGATTTCTTCGGTTAGTTTACGTACTTTTGTAGCTGTTTCCGATGGAATTTGTAAGTAGTAATTTTTAATACTCTGTGGATATTTGCTGGAAGTTTTGCCTAATAAAGTCCGATCGCGATAGGGAACTTCTGAGATTACTGTGTAAGTCATGCCTTCTGATAGTCCTACAGGCGATCGCAACCCATCTTCTTGATCCACTGCCAGCATGGGTGTCGGGAAATAAATCTCTTTGGGAAATGCCATCGCCGGAATCAGGTTTGGCAAATCGGATACTATTGTGTAAGTCTGGATAATTTCTTTTGTTTGAGCCGTACTGACTGGTGGATCAAGAAAAATTTGGTAAGACCAAGGCGATCGCTGCAAGCGTTTTACCTCGTCATTGCGAGAAACTTCCCAGCCTTTACCTGTATAACGATCAAATGCTAGTACTCGCCAGAAACCTTCAGCTTGTGATCGCACCCGCATCACTACTTTGGGTGTCATCTCTCCGCGCAAATTTTGGTTGATCTGGCTATTAAAACCATAATAAAAAGTATTATCTACTTTCCCCGGTTGACCAGTTTGGTTGTTGCCAGTAGCAGCGTTACCATTACCTTGATTGTTAGCATTACCTTGGCGGACATAGCCAGGGTTAATAATATTACGCCCTGTAAATTCGCCTTTTGTCTCAATTGGCGAACTTACCGGAAACATCCGCAACTGATAACCAGGTAGACGAGGCAAAAGGACAAAAATGATCAGTCCTAGTCCGACAATTGTTAAAAAATTTAATATTAAAAATTTTAAATCAAAAACAGAGGAATTCCCCTGTGTAGAGGAATTCCTTTGCGATTGTTTATTTTGATTATTTGATTGCTCTAAACCAAGTCGGGAACGATAATCCACTACTAAAGTAGGCAGGGCGATCGCTAAAAACAAAAGTAATACTGGTGCAAACGCTAGAGTTTGACTCAGTGTTGCTGCTACACCCAGCAGAATTAATCCAATCAGAATTGAGTAACCCAAGTCTTTGCGACGGGGGACATCAAAACAATGCAACACCTGTAGTTGAATTAATAATTCTGCTAAAGCTAGCCGTGTATCATTCAACTCTCCCACCACTCGCCCTAAGAAAGCACCTAGTGCTATTAACATTCCTATGGCAATACAAAATTTAACTGGGATATTGCGATCGCGACGACAGTAATAACTCCAAATTGAACCTAATATCGATAGCGGTACTGCCCAAAAACTAGACCAAGTTTCAGCCGCAATATCCGTTGCCACAACACCCACAATTACCAACGCTAGCACCAGCACCCGCAAGGTAATTGAATCTTCTACTTCTGCTGTTACAGGCGACTGGAGCATTTTTTGCCGCCAGTCATCACCTAAAGGTAGACGCCAAAGCCAATTCATCCTGGAAAAGTTAAACATTTAGAGTTAAAAAGCAGCAGACGAGTATATTAAGTAAAGCGATAATAGTAGACGCTACTGACGCAAAACGAGCGAGGTCAACTATAACCTCTCTCGTATTCCAACTCTCCTCACTGTAGCTGCCTGTAGACGCCCTAATAACCGCTTTTTCAAAAATGCGAACGTTTTCAAAACCAGGATGATATTCATTTCATAACAAAGGGCTTTTATCAAGTTTCAGTGCTAGCGATAGCTACTATTTAGTTATCTTGTGGGAACAATCACAAACAACAAAGGCTGCTGCTCTATTTCTTTCAACTCAACCATTAAGGTATAAGCCTCATCTAGCTGAGTACAGCATAATTCAATACTCAAGCATCCAGGAGTTGAAGACTCTGCTTTTGCTTGGGAACCATGACCTTGAAGTTTAATTACTCCTTTCGAGGGCAAATCTCCTCGAATCAGTAATTTTGGCACTGAACCATGAGATTGATATTCTACTTTTAAATTGAGAACACCTACACTCGTCAGCCATTGCCTTTCCAAGATTGGGTCTGTAATTGAAATTGGCAAAGTCAAACTTTCTAGCACTTGTTGAGCCGCCAGCAACGATACCAGCATCTGTTGCTGTGGTTGCAAATCTGAATAATCGCTATCCAGATTAGGCATCGGATTTAGAGTATCTCCATATCGGAGGTTGGCTCTGAGCTGGATTGTCCCTGCCAAGTCGTTCAATACTTGAGATTCGTTAGGGAAAAAGCTCTCCACTGCTTGGACTAATTTTGCCCCTAATGGCAGAGAAGATGTTATGAGTGCTTGACATCTATCAAGCAATTGCCGGAAAATGGTCTCCGGCAGAAGCGTCGGTAAACTCAGTTTGGACTGGTGTGCCACCCAACCCCAAGAAGGAATCAGTTGCATTACTGGTTCGGCTATATACTCTGGATAATCCAGTATTTGTGTTTCCCAAGGAAATAGCGGAGGGTGGTCTTCAACTTCAACTTTTAACCGACGTTTAAGTACGGCTTGGAAACGTTCTTGCACAGTTGGAATTTCTCCCAATAAAGAGTTTTGGGGCTTCCATCCCTCTTGTTCTCCACTGGTAAATTCGGTGGTTGCTGGCAGAGGGTTTTCTGCCCCGTTGGTTTCCTTACATATAACTTGCGTATACTCTCTGGAACTGACAGGATACGCCAATAACCGGGAGAGTAAATGTTTTTGTAAGGTTTCTGAGTCACTATTCATGAGTAGAAGCACTTGATCCGGACACTAAGGAGTTACGAATCTCCCAAGCTTGTTCAAGAATTTTAAACCAGCGCTTCTGAAGTTGTGCCATGGATAAACCCAAAGTTTTAGCTATTTTTTCATCACTTTGTCCCTGTTGCTTCAGTTCTAATAAAGAACGCTGCTTTTCGTCAAGGTTTTCAGTATAAGCTTGCCATTGTTGAGGAGTTAAACCTAAGTTGGTTTGCAAATCAGCTTCTAACCACTCATGAACTAACTCCCAACGATGCAACAAAGCAAACCGAATTAAATGATACTTGAAACGTTGCTGTAAGTAATCCCTCTGACGGGGGGTTAAGCCCAAAATTGACTCTATTTCTTGAGCTGATAAATCTTGCAGACGCAGAGCAAAGTAATCAGCACAATCAGTTTGTTGGCGTTCTTCTAAATAATTCATTAATTCCGTAACCACAACTGATCGCAAAGTATCTTCTTGAGGTTCCGGTTCGGTTTGTGTAGCCATTGCACTTCGCAGTTGTTGTACTGCTGGATCTTCCCAAGAACCATCGGCTTCGCCACTGCCTTCTGCCGCTTGTTCTATATCTACACAAGTTTCTGGAGGCTGTTGCTGTGAGAAAGTTTGCGCCCGTAGGATGATCAACTGTTGCTGACGTCCTGGCAAGGGAATCCGTCGTTTGCCGTAGCGTTCCGTAAATGCCATATACTCTGCTAATTCCAGCAGTGTGCGCGGTCGGTAAGTGGGTTCTAATTTATTTTCCCGTCGGAAAGCGTTTAAAGCCTCCAAATAAAAACTTTGCAGAAAATCTTCAATGACAGTTAGTCGCCCTTGATAACTCAATTGCCTTTGCGGCGGATTGATGTAGCGGTAGATGATCGCACTCAAGGTACTGTGTAATTCAACCCTGCCGCGATTTGAACCCAACTGGTAATATCTTAAGCACTGTTGCAGACGATGCTTGGCTAGGGTCATTGCCGAATTTTCTACGGAACCGGATGCTTGGATACGTTTGCTTTCGCTGCATATTCGGTAGACTTCGGCAGCAATTCGCATTGCTACCTCATGGCAATTCTGGTCGCAAGCTTTAGTTGACTGCTGAAGTTCTTGGAAAAGGAATGGAAATATCGCCTCCACGCCGATAGAAAATTCTCCCTGAATAGTTGTGGTTGCGGCTAATTTCATAAGTTTCGTGTCTAAACTGACCCTAACAAACTTGTTGACAACCTGTATGACTGCGGGTATTGGGAGGGGTTTTACGTATAAGCTAAACGCAAGGCAGCTTTGCCTTGAGGATGCGGCTGATTTTATAATTCCCAATTTTTGTTTGATTGTTTGCACAGCCGTTGAAGTTATAGCCAATACCGATAAGCCGTTTACAGGTAATTATGGACTTAAAAGCACAAATCCAATCGCTAATTGATAATGCACCCCAAGATGGTATTACACCCAAACTGGTCGCAGCAATTGCCCCCGCCCTGAGCGCGATCGCTCAGAAGTTACGCCATCCCCAATACCACATTCTTCAGAACCTGGATGAGCAATGGGTCTTAACTACATTAAGCAAGCGTGGAAATCCACAAGAAGAAAAGCAGGTAATTTATGCTTTTCCTACCTTACAGGATATTCCCACATCTTATAGTGCTGGGCTTGACCCTCAAGTAATAGCTGCCCCCATACCTGTCACCCATATATTGTTTCAGCTACTGGCGCTAGAACCCGTAGATAGTATAGTATTTTTTGACACGGCTGAGAGCAATACAAATGGAATTGAGGTCAGGCGAAGCGATTTAGAGCATTTAGTTCAACAACAACTACAAAAAAATCGCCCCCGTTCCAAGGGCGAAGTACCACCAGATATTGCTTGAGGAATTGGGGAACCGGGAACGAGGTAAAGTGGGGAGACAAGGGAGAATTATTTGACAAGTCTCTTCCCAATGACGCCAGGTGACGCCAGGTGACGACAGGTGCTACAAAGCTCTTAACCCGCAAGGGCGTACTGTCTCCTTTATGCCGACGGACTTTCCTAGCCGGATACAGGCTCCGGCTCCAGTCCTTGGGAACCCGTCCACCGCAGTGGCTCCCCAATGCCCAATTCCCGATCCTTAATAAAGCCGACTTAACACGTAATCAGCTATTTGGATCAATGCCTGACGTGATTCTGAGGGCAGAAGCACACCCAGTTGTGTAGCTGCCAACTTAGCATGATGAGCGGCTAAATCTCTTGCCCGTTGGATACCTTGGCTATCATGAATCAGTGCTAATGCTTGCTCTAAATCACCTTCTTGAGCAAACTCTCGTTCAATCAATACTTCCAAGTAAGGTTTTTCTTCCAAAGCGAATAACACTGGTGCAGTCAAATTACCACTTTTGAGATCAGATCCAGCTGGCTTACCCAAAGTATCTATTGAACTAGTGAAGTCTAAAATATCATCAACAATCTGAAACGCTAGACCTAGATTGCTACCATAGTCATACAAGCATTCGGCAGTTTCTTTAGATACTTCACTAATTACTCCTGCTGCTTTGGAGCTGTTGGCAATGATTGAAGCACTTTTGTAATAACTTTTTTTCAGGTAAGTCTCTATCGAAATACTTGTATCAAAGTGGTTTAATGCCTGCTGTGTCTCCCCAACAGCGTAATCCATAATCACCTCTGACAGCAGTTTTACGACCTCCAAATTATCCAGATTGGCTAAATACCAAGAAGCTTGAGCAAAGAAAAAATCTCCTGCTAATACGGCAACTTTGTTGCCAAACAAACTATGAACTGTGGGTACCCCACGTCGCATTTCCGATTCGTCTATCACATCGTCGTGTACCAAACTAGCTGTGTGAATTAATTCTGTGATTTCCGCTAGGCGACGGTGACGTGGTGTGATGTCTTTATCAAGCATTGTGGCCCGCGATACCAGTAGAACAATCGCTGGTCTGATACGTTTTCCCCCAGCTCCGAATAGGTGTTCGGCTGCTGCACAGAGGATGGGATGACGATTCCCAACTATTTGTTTGAGGTTATCTGCTAGTATTTGCAGGTCTGCTTCCACAGGAGAAAATAGGGAGGTAGCTGGGGTCATGGATTGGCGGACTTTGGCTTAGGTTACGAAAGTTTACATATCCTATACTCATTTTAAGATAACCCAGAATCAGCGCAAAGTTTTCCTCACAAAGTTCCTTGTTTTATGGACAATAAAATAAAATATACTTGTACTATTTTCAGCAAAATCAACATTTTATTGATATATTTAACACAATAAACTTTGCGTATAATTCGATTAGATGCACTAAATACGCAGTTTTTTAATAAAAAATCAATCTTTTTTCGGTATAACCTTTAAATAAACGCAGCAACGACCACAATACACTTATGGATTTTTACAGATAAACTATTACACAAAGATTATTTTTTTAATAAAGAAAATTTCTGAAATCTCTTGTAGAGAGTTTAGAAAAATTTTGATTTAGCACAAAACTCGCCTGAAAAATCAGGGCTATTGTGTTACGCTAAAATCTAGGGATTTTAAATTTTTCCAGATGTTCACCACAGAAGCGTAAATAGCCTTTAGGTATTTTTACTTAGCTGTTGTGAGCATAGATAAATAATCGCAGGTCAAGCCAAAAATGTGATTTTTGTGTTGTGTCCTGTGATGTGCTAACCTCCACGTTGGGAGCTGTGGATTTCCTTTAGAGGAAGCGGAGTGTTTACACATCCTCGACGCTGTTTGTGTGTCGGCGTCGCTCCTAGCAATTAAAAGGTAAGCGTTAAACATAGCAGACTGGGTAGACTGCTGAAGCAGCAGCTGATTTTCTATTAGATCATCAGCTGAGGTGGAAGGCGTGGTCTGCAAGAGAATCGTGTAAAACCAATCAAATAGCTCGGAAGAACGAAAGTTCTCCCGGTAATTTTCTATATGACATGAAAGCCAGCAAGAATTTGCATGGCTAAATTCCTGCTAATTTTACTCAACTTATATTTCTTTGGCAAAGGCACTGGTAGAAAAATGATTTACGGGAAGATGCCTATGATGATCTTTATATTAGCTTCTGGATATTTGTTCACCATTTACCTGTTATTAGCCCTGGCAAAGCGAACAGGAAATAAAACAACTTCTAATGGTGTTTCTTCAGGTAATAAGGGAAATCATACACAAGAATTATCAGTAACATCAAATGTTACCGAGGTCAGTAGTGTACGTTAGTCAAAGGTCAAGAGTCAAGAGTCCAGAGTCCAGAGTTACTAGCAAAATACTTTTGACTATGGACTTTTGACAAATGACTATTGACCAATGACGAATAACTAATGACTAATTACTTGACACTGTGCTTTCAGAAAAACATACAACCTCAGCCATAGGAGTAAAACCTAACCACGGCGTGGAGGATTCTGCAAATTGCTGTGGACAACCACTGACAACGAAACGGGTTGGCAACGCTGGATGGGTATTTTTGAGACCTAGTAAGTCTAACTCTTTAGCACAAGCAGCAACTACATGCACAGCTGGATCAATAAGCTTTACAGAAGTTGAAAGGAGCGATCGCAATACTGGTGCTAGGTGAGGATAATGAGTACAGCCATAAATAAGACTATCTATTTGCTGCTGAACTAAAGGCTCCAAATAGGAACGTGCCACTTCAACTGTGTAGGGTTCATTGATGCGATTTTGCTCAATTAACGGCACAAATTCAGGGCAGCCAACCTGCCAAACTTGGACATCGGGATTTATTTCGATAATAGCACGCTTATAGGCATTGCTCTTAGCTGTTGCAGGAGTAGCAATTACACCTATGCGCTTCCCTTGTTGTACGGCAGCCTTTGCTCCTGGTAGAATCAGCCCCAGAATCGGCATGGTAAATTCCTCACGTACCATCTCTAGTGCTAAGGCAGAACTGGTATTGCAGGCCATAATCACCATTTTCACCTGTTGCTGCTGCATCCAGGTAAGTATTTCTCGGACAAACTGGAGAATTTCTGCTTGGGAGCGAATCCCATAAGGAAGTCGAGCTGTATCGCCAAAATAAATGATTGATTCATTTGGGAGTTGGCGATATAGCTGTCGCAGTACCGTTAGTCCACCCACACCACTATCAAAGATACCAATAGGTGCGCGTTGTGGTTCTTGGGAGAAGTTGTATAAGTTGCCTTGAAACTGAAAAGATGAAATCACAGGCAGATTTTGATATCAATATTGCGATATAAAGATACAGGATTTATGGAGGTTAATGGTTAGTGGTCGAACAATAGCTATTCTTACTACAACTTCTATCGTGATTTTAAGTATCTAAGTATACCGTTAGCTATCGCTTCTGCCATACGATTTTGGTATTCCGGATTTCCTAGTCTGGGGTTGTCTTCCCGACCAGTCATGTAACCAGTTTCCACCAGAATTGAAGGCATAGAACTTTTTCTGAGGACATAAAATCTGGCTTTGCGCGTTCCTCGGTCATTTAGCGTAGAAATATTTTGCAGGATGGTTTTGCGGACAACTTCAGCTAGATTGTATCCACTGCCGTAATAATAAACTTCTAGCCCATTCACATCTGGACGCTTACCTACGGAATTAGCGTGAACGCTGACAAACAGGGTAGCATTAGCACGCTCTGCGATATCTACTCTTCCCTGTAACTCTACAAAGAAGTCCGCATCCCGCGTTAACACTGCTTGAATGCCATTTTGCTCTAAAATAGCCGCTATTCTCTTACCAATTGGTAGAACCACATCTTTTTCTAATAATCCACCTAGTCCAGGCGCACCAGAGTCTTTACCACCATGTCCAGGATCTATTACTACTATTACTTTTCCTCTTGGGGTTGGACGTGGTGCAGGTGATTGTACAACAGTATCAGGATTCTTGGGATTGGGTACTGGTAATGGTTGTGGATTTGCTTGTGGTAGGGGAGGTAAGACAACAGAAGTACGATTTCGTTGTAGCTCCACAGAGACAAATTGATCACCAATTTGATTAACTGGCCCAATTTGCACTCCTGAAGCAGGTTGGACGTAAACCACAACAGTATTAGAATCTTGCTGTTGCAAGCGCACCCGCAGGATAGGACTATTTGCATCCATTACTGGGCCCTTGACGGGTGTAGACAGCTTGGCATTGGGAATGGTAATGCGGAACAATCCGGAGGATCTATCCCAACCACCACTTGCAGTTAAATTGCGATCGCCTTTTATAATTAACTGTCTGGCAGTCGCACTTAATTCCACAGCTTGAATTGTTGCCACATCAGTGCTGGCAATGGGGGAAGAACTGGCATTGTTCGCTAAATTACCTTCTGGTAATTTAGATATTCCACCATTAGGTAATAGCACTAAACCACCAATAGCACTACTGCTAGCCCGCCAATCAGGACTGCTTTGATTCACCAGCATTTTTATGCGGACTGTGGGCGGTGTTGTTTCCAATTGAGTGAATTGGATGCTACTAACACCATATCTATTTACACTTGCATTTTGCGTTACTAAATTTGGTGATAAAGTGGCGCCAGCAATATCAATATCAATAGTGCTTTTGTCTTGACTACGATTTACTTTTACCTGGGGGCGGCTACCGCTAGTGCGAACAAAAAATCCATCTCCTGTCACTCTCCAACTTTCTATTTGGGTCGTGCCAGTATTTGCACTGAGAAGAGGTTTTTTATTGATAGGAGTATTAGAAGTCTTAGAAATATTAGAAGTATTAGAAGTATTACTAGAAGGAGTGTTAGAGTTATCTGGTGTCACTACACTATAGATATTTCTGGCAGTAGTAGCAACTTCCTGTCGTTGAGGCTGTGGTAATTGTACTTGCCAGCGACTAGCCGTAACTCCTTCAAATTTTACCTGTTGGGGGTCAAGAGTATAACCTGGATTCAGTTCGACTACTATCCGTGTGGTTTGGGGGTCAAGCTGACCGATACGGACGGCGCGAATTGCACCACCAACCGACTGGACAAGCTGTGGACGCCCAAATTTCACACCAGGTAAATCAATCACCAACCGTGTAGGATTAAAGACTAGTTGGGCTGTGGGTTGTACAGCACCATCAGTATTAATTTCTAATCGATTTTGATTGGCATCAAAACGCCAAGATTGTAAATTCGCTGCTTTTACAGGCGACGATAACAGGCAGATACTTAAAAAAGTAGTAGGTATCAACCAGTGGTGTAGTTTCACAATTTTTTCTCCTGATTGGCTATTTATGGGAGACGTAATTTGTCAAGTATTTGCTAATCTTCAAAATCCTCACACCGTTATCGCCCAAGTATTAGCTTATACATTAAATGTATTGGTTTGTACTTTATAGACAAAGATACTTTGTAAAGTTAGAGCTAATGGCGTCAAATTCTAGCAAGACTCTCTGAGTTTTCACTGCTGTGATGACAATAAAATTTGTCTATTAACAGCAGTAGATGAGACCTAATATAGAGAGAGATAACCTAAATTAACTACTGTTGTTAGTTTTGGTCAACTATATGGTTGGTAAAAAGTTTTTTGGATTGAGTAGTCTCCGGTAATTTATACATTGATCATGTGAGTAAAACTGGCAAACACCATAGTTTAATTGCTGAAAAAATGTTGTAGCTTCAGCACAAATACGGTAATCATTAAAGGATATTTTGATGAACTACTTGCGTTGAAGATACTGGAGAATACCACGGGCGATCGCCTCTGCCATTTGATTGCGGTAAGATGCACTTCTTAACTTAGCCATATCCTGCCGACCAGTCATATAACCTGTTTCTACTAAAATTGAGGGCATAGAACTTTTCCGTAGAACATAAAATCTAGCCTTTCGTACTCCTCTGTCTCTGACGTTTACACTTTGCAAAATGCTCCTGTGGACAATTCGTGCCAGACTTAAACCAGTATCGTAATAATACGTCTCCAAGCCACTGACATCCGGACGACCTGCACCTGCTGAATTAGCGTGAATGCTGACAAATACATCCGCATCAACACTTTCAGCCATTTTTACTCGACCTGGAAGAGTCACGAAGTAGTCAGAACTCCGCGTTAATACAACTTGCACGCCATTTTGTTGCAAAACCTCTGCTATTTTTTTGCTAATAGGTAGAATAATATCCTTTTCTCTTGCTCCACCAATACCAACTGCTCCGGAATCTCTACCACCATGTCCTGGGTCTATAATGACTACCACTCTTCCACTGACACGACGTGACGGCGTGGGTTGGGGTAGATTTGTAATTGGGATTTCTGATAAAGGTTGTGGGTTTGGTCGTGGTAGAGGAGGTAAAGCAACGGTCGGTGTAACTCGAGTTGATGATCGTCGTAAATCCAGAGCTAAAAGTCGGCGACTTGGTTTGTTGAGTTCGCCAATTTGTACCCCTGCTGCGGGCTGAACAAAGATCACAACAGTACGAGGGTCTTGCTGTTGTAGGCGTACCCGTAAAATTGGGCTACTAGCATTTAATTCTGGCCCTTTTACCCTAGAATCCAAGCGAGCATTGGGAATAGTGATGCGGAAAAGTGAAGAGGATCTATCCCAGCCAGCATTACCAGATAAAGACTGATTGGCTTTAATGATTAATTGGGTGTTATTACCAGCTAATTCTACAGATTCAATTGTCGCTGGTTCATTATCATTATCAGAATTACGAGACTCAGAATTACGAGACTCAGAATTACGAGATTCAAAGTTAAGGGATAGTGGTGGTTTTTGTTGATTGCCAAAAGAAATACTAGTATTATTACCCTTGGGCAATTTACTAATCCTAGCATTGGGTAAAATTACCAAACCATTGGCACTACTCACACTTGCTCGCCAATCGGGGCTATTTCTGTTCACCCGCATTGTCAAGCGGACTGTGGGTGGTGTAGTTTCTAGTTCAGAAAGTTGGATATTGCTGACACCATAGCGATTAATTGGTAAATTGCGCTGTTCCAACGTCGGTGAGATAGTAGCGCCAGAGATATCCATGTAAATGTTTGTGCGATCGCTACTACGTTTTACCTTCACCTCTGGATTCCTACCACTGGTACGAACAAAAAAGCCATCTCCTGTGACGCGTAAACCTTCAATTTGAGTCGCACCTGCTGTGGTTTTAGCTACCGTCTCCCTATTATTGGCTGAGGTGCGAGATTCAGTTTTGACCACACTGTAAATATTTCTGTTAGGTGAGGTAGCAATTTCCTCCCGTTTTGGCTTGGGTAATTGTACCCGCCAACGATTGGCGCTAATACCCTCAAATTTTACCTGTTTGGGGTCGAGGGTATAACCAGGACTTAGTTCGACTACCACTCTTGTGGTTTGGGGGTCAAACTGACCAATGCGGACAGAACGAATCGCTCCACCTACCGACTGAACAAACTGTGGACGTCCAAATTTGATCCCAGGTAAATCAATTACTAATCGTGTGGGATTGAAAACAAGTTGGGCTGTAGGTTGTACAGCACCATCAGTGTTGATCTCTAACCGATTTTGATTGCTATCAAAACGCCAAGATTCTAGATTCGCTGCATCAGCAGGCGACAACAATAAAACAGAGGAGATACTTAAGACGGTACTAGGTATCAACCAGTGTAGTTTCACAGTGCTTTCTCCTGAGTCGCATTTATGAGAGACAATTAGGGATTGCCAAATCAGAAATTATCCAATTGCATGGTATTGAGGGACATAGGGGACACGGGGAATAAATTTTACCAAGTGCAGGAGTTGGATAATTTATTTTTTGAAGTTCCCTTTGTGATCATCTTTAGCTTTGATGAGTAAGTTAAATAGCAAACTGCTGGTTAAATGGTCTAATAAGTTGGTAAAACAGAGAAATTCTTTTTCTCTGATATTTCAATAGTTGGGATTTCATGTATAATTTTGCTCTCTTACTTCACTTGAATTGTCATAGTTACTATTACTGCTAAAACACTTTGCTGCTCAGATGATTTTGGACTTACATAAAGTGACAAATAATGGCATAACGTCTTAACATGTTACCTACTTTTGCCGTGCCTTTATGGCAGTAAATTTACATCTAGAAAGCACCAAATAAAATCAGCACAATAAAGGGATAAGTTTAACAATAGCAGTCAATCCCAACTATATACACTTGTGTTGCACAAAGATTTTTTGAATTTTTCGCTTGTTGGTAATTGAGTCGCCTTCCTGAATCAGGTATCCAAATGTAGAGACGCGATTTATAACGTTTACATAAAAGCCAAAAGTCTTGTTTATCTGAGCATTCCTTCTTGTGTAATTTGAAAGGTTGATTTTTTCGCCCATTACCAGCAAACAAAAATCAGCCTTTCTAAATTGATGGCTTAAGATTATTAATTGATGCTTTTGTCTTTCGTACGATACCAAATGTCTCAAATGAATTATTGATAAATGATACTTTCACAATTTATGTAACTTAAATGTATGGCTATTTAGTAATTAAGAAAAGCTCCTAAAAATCCTAACCATAATTGACGGATAGTGCAGCATAGAAGTTTCCTATCTTCATGAAAACTTCTAAACATTTGCAGCAGTCACAGTTATCAGTTATCAGTTATCAGTTATCAGTTATCAGTTATCAGTTATTAATACTGTTCACTGATAACTGTTCACTGATAATGGTTTATTCAATCAGTTTACTTGCAGGCTTCTGCCATGAAGTCTAATGTCTGAAAAAGGCAATTGAGTATCTACTGAGCTTCTGGAGAATTTGAATTGGCTTCTAGATTTTCACTATTAGAAGAATTGATTGCTAATGAAGTTCCAGAGGAAGCATCTAAAAGTAATTCATTGGAGTCTGGTGATACCAACGTTGGTTCTGGAAAAACGAACCGCAATACAGGAGGAGCTAAAAAGGTTGTAATGATCACCATCATGATAATTGCTGCTTCCAATGGTTTCGAGAGAATATTAATACTCGAACCAATACCAAGAAACACCAATCCGACTTCGCCACGGGGAATCATTCCCACACCAATAGCCAAGCGATTGATTTGAGGTTGACCAAATACGCTAAAGCCTGTAACAACTTTACCGAGAATGGCTACTATAATCAGGAAACTAGCCATCATTAAACCTTCTCGATTGGTAGGAACTGCTGGGTTTAAAACACTCAAGTCAGTTTTTGCACCTACAGTCACAAAGAAAATCGGTACCAGCATATCAGCAATCGGAACGATTTGTTTTTGGAGTTCTTTACGTTTATCTGTTTCTTCCAAAACCAAACCGGCGGCAAAAGCTCCTAAAATAGCTTCTAACTGGATGACATCAGCAATATATGCCATTACAAAAGCGAAAATAAACGCTGGTATGACCAGTTCCCCACGTGTTTTGAGTTTATCAACGATCGCCACAAAAGTTTTGTTGAAAACGTTACCAAGAGCGATCGCACCCAAAAGAAAACCACTAGCACTGATAATTAAATAAACTACCTTGCCAACATCAACAGCACCATCTTTGGCAAGACTTGCTACTACCGCCAGAACAATAATCCCTAGTACGTCATCTATGACAGCTGCACCAAGAATAATCTGTCCCTCCTTAGAATTCAGACGCCCTAATTCTGACAAAACTTTAGAAGTAATACCAATACTAGTAGCAGTAAGTGCCGCCCCAGCAAAAATTGCTGGAACTGCGGGGATACCAAACAAAACCATCAAACCTGCTGTACCAGCAGTAAAAGGTACGACTACCCCTACTACTGCCACAATAGCCGCTTGAATACCCACGGACATCAAATCTTTTAAATTTGACTCCAAACCGATTTCAAACAGCAAGATAATTACACCCAGTTCTGCTAAAACAGAAATTACCTCCGACTGAGTAACAAATACACTTTCTGCTGCATCAGTATTCAAACCAGCAGTGGTTTTCAGAAATGAGATGATTAAAGAACCAGAACTGTCTGCGCCTGTTTCCGGAAATACTAACAGATGCAAAACAGATACACCCACCACTACACCACCTACGAGTTCGCCCAAAACAGGTGGTAAACCAAAGCGGTTAGATAATTCTCCACCAAGTTTACTAGCAAAGTACACTACTACCAAACTCAGCAGTACTGCTGCTACTACCAGCGAACTATCAGCTGCTTCGCCTGTAGTTGCGAGTAAGGGTAACGAGAAGTTGATTGAGCTTATAAACTGCATTGATTCTGTGCAAATCATTCTTTACTAATGTATATGTTGTTAGTTGTTTGTTGCTTGTTATTTGGAGAATCCATCATCAACCACCAACCATCAACAAACCATTACCCCTTTGACAATTGTAGGAGACGCTGCCAGTGTAACTCTGGCACTGGGACTACAGATAGTCTAGGAAGACGCACCAAATCAAAATCTGCAAAGCTGCTATCTTGTTTAATTTGACTGAGAGTGAGGGGTTGAGGCACTCTTTGAACAGCCCGCAAATCTACAACTACTCGTTTAACATCATTTAATTTTGGATCAGGGTAAGGTTGACTAGTAACTTCTGCTACACCGATAATTTGCCGCTCCTTGCCAGTGTGATAAATTAAAGCCAAATCACCAATGTTCATTGTCCGTAGATGCTTTAGGGCTAAGGCATTGTTAACTCCATTCCAAACTGTACTGCCATTGTGTTCTAAATCTGAGTAGGAATATTCTTCCGGCTCAGTTTTGAGTAACCAATATGCCATGAAAGCATCTCCACAAGTTCTCGTCTATTTTTCAAGTATCTAAAAATGTAACCATCCCAGATATAGTAATAATCACGTGTCAAAGTAGAAACACAAAATCAGTTAGTCATTAGTAGGGACGCAAAGCTTGGCGTCTACATAGTAGTGCTTTCAAACAACTAAAAACTACCAAAAAGTAATTTCGAGGAGTGAAATCTATGAATAAACCCGCTTGGTTGGGTTCTCAGTTATTGACTGGGAACTTATGGAAGACCTTATCTTTAGGCGTACTTGTGTGTATCACCTTCACCCAGCCTGTGCTAGCACAAGAGAAGCAAAGGATGTTACGGACTCTCACAGTTAGTGGTCGTGGGGTAGAAGCAATTCCTGCTACTCTAGCTCAAGTTGTATTGGGTGTAGAGGTACAGGCTAAAACAGCCCAGGAAGCACAACAAGAGGCTGCGCGTAGGTCATCGGCTGTGGTAACACTGCTCAAGACTCGTAATGTAGATAAATTACAAACTACTGGCATTACTCTTAATCCAGTATATAGTTATAAAGATAACATTCAGCGTTTAACTGGTTATAGTGCTAGCAATACTGTAAGTTTCCGTACAGGTACTGATAAAGCTGGTTCATTGTTAGATGAAGCTGTCAAAGCTGGTGCAACGCAGATTAACGGTATTAGTTTTGTGGCTACTGATGAAGCGATCGCACAAGCTCAAAAGCAAGCACTGAAAGAAGCTACCCAAGAGGCTCAACAGCAAGCTGATGCTGTTTTTAATGCTTTGGGTTTCCAGCGTAAAGAAGTAGTGAGCATTCAAGTTAACGGTGCAAGCACTACACCGCCACCACCACGTCCCATGATGCGTGCAGAAGCAGCAAAAGTAGCAGATGCTTCCACTCCTGTAGAAGGTGGTGAACAGCAGGTAGAAGCATCGGTGACGTTGGAAATTAGTTATTAGTAGAGACGCGAGGAACATCGCGTCTGTACGATTAATCGCGTTTCTACATTAGTCATTTGTTCTTACCCATGACCAATGACTAATGACCAATGACTAATTAAAAATTATCAGGATTATTATCCATCATCTCTGCTTCATCCCGCTTGGAACCTAGTAAATCTAGTTGATCTACTCTAATGACTGGGGAAGAACGCAAAGCGCCGGTGGTGCGATCGTTCCAAGTGTCAAACTTTAGGGAACCTTTGACTCCGATCAAACTTCCTTTACGCACAAACCGACCGGCGATTTCCGCAGTATTTCCCCATAGTTCCAAGTTGAACCAATCAGGTTCATCACTACTGCGCGATCGCCGCCTCACCGCCAGTGTTAATTTACATTTGACACTGCCACTATCTTCAAAATACTTCATATCTGGGTCGCCGCCTACACGACCAACTAGGGTGACGATATTAATGCTCATAGTTATTGCCTTTCAGTACAGACGTACTTATCACACAATGATTTTTATCATAGCGAATTATCAAGCCATAAAAACTATGTTAAATAATTAACAATAATAATTACTGACTATAATGATAAAAATTACTCTTTGATTAATACAAAAGCGTACGGATATGTGCCTACAGTTCAGAGAATATAAAACAGTAGCAGCAACTAACAGGCAAAAGATTCCCAAAACTTATACAAAATATAGCCTGCTTTACTAGACTCCGGTCAAAAAAAGTAATAGAATCCTGCACAATTCTCTCTCACGGTAGTAGTCAAAAGAATCGAATTAGGGGGCGACAAAACGCGTGGGCCTTTTCAGTAAGTTTTCCTTATCGCGAGATATGGGTATCGACCTCGGTACCGCCAATACCCTAGTGTATGTATCTGGTAAAGGTATTGTTCTTCAAGAACCATCAGTAGTTGCCATCGACCAAAACGAAAAGGTAGCACTGGCAGTAGGAGAAGATGCTAAAAAAATGCTCGGCCGAACACCTGGAAATGTGATTGCCCTGCGCCCCTTGCGCGATGGTGTAATCGCTGATTTCGATACAGCCGAACTCATGCTAAAAAGTTTTATACAGCGTGTCAACGAGGGTAAATCACTAGTACTACCCCGAATTGTCATTGGTATACCTAGTGGTGTCACAGGTGTAGAAAGACGAGCTGTCATGGATGCAGCTACGCAAGCGGGTGCCAGAGAAGTTTACTTAATAGACGAACCTGTTGCAGCAGCGATTGGAGCGGGATTACCTGTAGCCGAACCAACTGGCAACATGATCATTGATATTGGTGGTGGTACTACAGAAGTAGCAGTGCTGAGTCTTCAGGGTACAGTACTGAGTGAATCAGTCCGTATTGCTGGAGATGAATTGACAGAATCAATTATGCAGTACATGAAGAAAGTTCATAACCTAGTCATCGGGGAACGTACTGCTGAGGATATTAAGATTCGTATTGGTTCTGCCTATCCGATTCACGATGAAGATGATCTGATGATGGAAGTCCGAGGTTTACACCTACTTTCTGGTTTACCACGTACTGTAACCATCAAAGGAGCAGAAATTCGTGAAAGTATGTCAGAACCGCTATCAGTCATTATTGAAGCTGTGAAGAGGACTCTGGAACGTACACCTCCAGAACTAGCAGCAGACATTATTGACCGAGGCATTATGCTAGCAGGCGGCGGCGCTTTGCTGAAAGGATTAGATACCTTAATTAGCCATGAAACTGGCATTGTAACCCATGTTGCTGCCGATCCTCTAAGCTGTGTTGTATTAGGTACAGGTCGTGTTTTAGAAAATTTCAAACAGCTAGAACGAGTGTTCAGTGGACGTTCCCGGAACATGTAATTAAAACAAGCAATCTAAGAATTGGGTTTGTAAATAATTGAATGTTGTTAATATTTACACGATTAGATAAAGGTATATATGTTTACAGCACGTCGCTGGTGGGAGCATAAAGGATTCCACATTGGGCTACTGTCTCTAATAGTTGGTGGAGCTTGGGTACTCAGACAAACTCAAGGAGCTTTGTTACTGGAAATCTATCAGGGCGTTACCAGTCAGTTCCAAATTTTGCAGCCAGGTCCAACTCCAGAAGAAAGGTTGAAAGATTCTCGTGTATTAGAATTAGAAGCCCAAATTACAGAATTAGAAAACCAGAATAGAAAGCTACAACAGTTGTTGGGTTACGTCGAAAAAGAGCCGCTCTCATCACGTCCAATCCCTGCACGGGTGGTGGGACGCAGTGCTGACAATTGGTGGCAACAAGTAATTCTCAACCGGGGTAGCCAGGCGGGAATTCAAGAAGGTTTTGTGGTCAAGGCTGAAGGTGGGTTAGTCGGTCTAGTAGAAAATGTCACTCCTAATACTAGTCGCGTGTTATTAATCAGTGACATGAAAAGTAAGGTGGGTATAAATATTAGCCGTAGTGGGGCGAAAGGAGTTTTGCGGGGTGACGCTTCCGCAGAAGCGGTACTGGAGTTTTATGAAAAAGTTCCTAATGTCAAACCTGGGGATGTAGTTGTCACATCTACTTATAGTCAAAAATTTCCCTCTGGTTTGGCAATCGGAAAAATTAAATCTTTAGATTTAAAGAAACTACCAGCATCGGTGGCGAAAGTAGAACTATTTCCACCAATTCGTTCTTTGGATTGGGTAACTGTATATCCTAAACCAGAAAATCAACAAACAGAAAATTCACAATCACAAAAATAATTGTAGAGACGCCCTTTGGGCGGCTACCTGCGGTAGGCGCGTAGCGACTTCTGGTAAATAGTCGCTTTGTGTCTATGTGTAGGGTAAATGATTTTATATATTTTTGTGTACTTTGCATATGAGTGTTTAATAAAACAATGAAAATTCCTGCATTTCGGGGTGGCAGGCAAAATAAGCCAAAATCGCGATCGCGAAAATCCATAATTAAAATCAACCCCATTTCACGTTGGCATCCCCGCCTCCGACTACTGGTAAATTGGGCTGTGATTTTTGGATCTGTGTTCCTATGCTTGTTGATGCTGCTCACTCGTCTTCCTGGTATGGAACTACTAGGTATCGGGCCTAATTGGTTATTAATTTGGGTAGTAGCTTGGAGTGTGAAGCGCACAGCTTTCCAAGGTGCATTCGCAGGTATAATTTTGGGATTACTTCAAGATGCGATGACGTCACCCGATCCCACTCATGCCCTCAGCTTGGCAGTAGTAGGATGTCTAACAGCTTTGCTTCAAAAACAACGTTTTATTCAAGAAGATTTTATTTCAATTGCCTTAATTGTCTTTGGAATGGCAGTTTTGGTGGAAACTATCTTTGCAGCGCAATTGATTTTAATGGGCGATCGCAATGCACTAGATATCTGGAGTTATTATCAAAAGGTTGCCCTTGCCTCTGCTATAGTTAGTAGTCTCTGGGCGCCAGTAGTTTATTTTCCTTTGAATCGTTGGTGGCAACAACTGAAATTAGCCGAGCAACAATCTTGAACTACCTAACACTGTGACCTGACGGTACACTGTAGGCTTCTGTACTCATAGGCGAGTGGCTCAGATGAGACTTTCGCCCCATCTTTGACCTTACCTCGCCTCCTACAGCAGAGACGGCTGAACCATCCGCCTTTAGCATTCTGATCCCTTCTGTAATAATGAATGCATCAAGAGCGGTAAGTCCAGTCCCTTAAATCTAAACGTGGTGTCCCAAAGTTGTCCTCACCCTTAATTTTTTCTGGAATTTTGCCAACCTCTGGCAAGATGGATTAAAGCTAGAGTTGGAATGTTAGGGCTTGGGAAAATTAAAAATTTGTCATTTTACATTTTTAATTTTTAATTTGTTTGTCCCCGGTTCCTAGTTAAGAACAGTTATAAAAATGTACTTATAGTAAATTCAGTGATTAAATCAGATTCACATCCCCAACAACAAGTAGGCACTGAGTTTGACCGAACAATGATGCGACGCTGTTTGGAACTTGCCCAGTGCGCTTTGGGACGCACTTCCCCAAATCCAATGGTGGGTGCAGTGATTGTTAAAGAAGGTGAAATTATTGGAGAAGGCTTTCATCCCCGTGCAGGTGAACCGCACGCAGAAGTTTTCGCACTCAAAGCAGCAGGTGCAAATGCTCGTGGGTCAACTATCTATGTTAGTCTTGAACCTTGCAATCACTACGGACGCACTCCTCCTTGTTCGGAAGCATTAATTGCAGCTGGAGTGGCAAAGGTAGTAGTAGGTATGGTTGATCCCAACCCACTAGTAGGCGGTGGTGGTATTGCTAAGTTACGTGCGGCGGGTATAGAAGTAATAGTTGGAGTGGAACAAGAAGCCTGTCGTCGGCTCAATGAAGGCTTTATCCACCGCATTCTCTACAAACGACCTTTGGGCATACTGAAATATGCTATGACATTAGATGGTAAAATAGCTACAACTACTGGTCATAGTGCCTGGGTAACTAACCAGGAAGCTCGTAGCGTAGTACATCAATTACGCGCTGCCTGTGATGCTGTAATCGTCGGTGGAAACACAGTCAGATGTGATAATCCCCGTTTAACTAGTCACCAGCAGGGAGCGCATAATCCCTTACGGATAGTAATGAGTCGCACTCTCAATCTCCCAGTGCAAGCTCATCTATGGCAAACTGAAGAAGCTCCTACCTTGGTACTAACAGATGTAGGAGCCGACGCTGTTTCTAAGGAAATGTTGCTCAAGCAGGGAGTAGAAGTAATAGAAATATCACCACTAACACCAGAACAAGTGATGTCTTACCTCTACGAACGGGGTTTTTGTAGCGTGCTGTGGGAATGTGGTGGAACTCTGGCAGCTAATGCGATCGCTCAGGGAGCAGTACAGAAAATCTTAGCATTCATTGCTCCAAAAATAATTGGTGGTAGCGATGCTCCAACACCCGTTGGTGATTTGGGTTTCACCACTATGACTGAAGCATTGTCTTTGGAAGGTGTTGAGGTGCGTGTGGTGGGAGCAGATTGCTTAATAGAAGGATATTTACCACAAAAAGTTATTAGTCATTAGTCATTAGTCATTTGTTTTTGGTTTTTACCCATAACCCTTACAGGTATTTTGACTGGAAAGAAGGTATGAGATGTAGGAAAGAAACCTTGAGTATTAATACACTTACTTAATATCCAATGACTAATGACCAATGACCAATTCCCAATCACCAATTCCCAATGACTATTTTCATGAATATTGACGTTCATTAGCAAGATCACGGATGAGGGGTAGCCGAGATTGAATGTAGTCACACAGAAAGTCTGTTTCTTGGCAATCTAGCAAAGCTTGAGTTTTGGTTTGCTTAACCAACCACTGGACTAGGCTAGCATCATCTAATTGCAACAGCGTCTTTGTTTGGGTCGTTTCAATTACAGACCAAAGCTGACGCATAATCTTCGGAGTCATTAGACCTCCATGTTGTCATAATGTCAGTTGTCTTCAGGATACACAATTTAGATTGCAGCTTCCGGTATTAGCCAACAACCTGACATAAGTGTTATTACAAACTTAATAATTTGATTCATAACTTGATGAAGATTAAGAATAGAGATATTGCAGTGTTTGTTTAACAGAAATTAACTTCATTCATATTTGAATGTTTATTCAATCATTAATGTTGCTCATAAGTCACGGAGCCTTTAAATTTTTTGCTTTGAATCCTATAGACACATAGGGACTTGCCTTAAAGTAGCGTTCAGTACAGAACAACAAAAAGTTAAAAAATAACTTGCAATTTTCTACTTTTAATCCCACCCTTGCATTTCTACTAATTTTATACACAATTCGTTAATTTGCTCTAAATCAGCTTTGTCAGGTAATGTTGATTCTTCATATACCTTTTGCATTTCAACCATCAAATCTTCTGCCATGTTCATGACTTGTTCATAAGAATAATCTCCTTTACGAATTGCTTTTAATTCCTCAATATCCCCAGCTATTCTTCTATCTACTATCACTTCTCCTGTTCGTAATATTTCCAGACCACTACGTAATAATCTAATACAATGCATTCCGTGTTTCAAATCAAAACCTGACTTTCGTTCCATTTCCGCTCGCACAGGATTTCTATTTTCTTGCCATGATAAATAAGCTTTCCATTCTCTTAAAGCAATTTGATAGCTTTGGCTTTTCTGGAGTAGGCGAATAAAATCTTTGCGGCTATTCGTTAAATTTTGAGTGTATTCTAAAGTCTCACTAGGTAATGTATATTGTTTTAATACAGCTTTGAAATCAATATCTGCTGTGAGCAAGTTATATAACTCTTCTGCTTCTTCTAAATACTCAATTTTACCTTTAATTAAGTGATATAGATATTCTAAAAAAGCATTTAATTCTTCTTTACTGAGTGGTGCTTCATCTTCTATATCAAAATCAAGTGGTAGTGGTTTCTTTTTTGGTGGATTCAATAACCACTTACGATGGGTTTCCATTTTTTTGATTTGGGCAAAAGCATATCCAGAATAAGTATGCTTAATCTTCTTAGTTAAGAAAATTTTTCTATGATTAATTAAATACTGTCCTATTGATGTTAAAACTGGATAATCATTCAACCACAGCAATTCTAAGACATTGGGATTGGCTCCAGCTAATAACTGGATAATTTTTCTTAATTCATAGATTACTGTATCTTTATTGCCATCTAAAAATGAAAATATTCCTACTTCATCCCAACCACTATCTTTTTGTTCAATATGATCAAATCCTAAGTAATATCTTTTAGGTGCAATAAATACTCCTCGATAATCATAGTCTGAATCTGGACGATTTAAACCATATCCATGACTACCTGCTAAACCTATCAAAATACTTCTTTTTTCGACTTCAATTCTTTGCATATATCTTCTTAGTGATAAATTTTATTACTAACTACGATTTTTAAGTATTAGTACTGATTTTATTCGGCCATAATTTTATTGTATTTTTAAATAATTTTCCTTGAAGTACGTAAGTATAAACTACTATTATGTTTACTCTATGTATTTTTATTTAGCAATGCAAATTTTTTATATTAAATTATACAAATATTAGACAGTTTAGAAGAAATCATTGCCATACTTGATGAGGAAAAATTCTCTCTAGTGAGAATGTTTTTTATCACAAAAAATTTATTATGGCAACTTTAAAATCCTGTGTTTCTGCTTGTCGCTACTGTCGGTATTACACACCTTTAGGACAACGTGGGGGTATGTGTAATCTGTTAAGTGTAGGAGTAAAGTCTGGATGGAAAGCTTGCTCTTTATCAATTCCGTCATTTTCTCCATCTTGGGAAAATATAGATCATATTCATAACTGAAATTAAAAACAACGACAAATAATATTACTACAATCATTAGTAATTTTTATTTGTCGTTTGTTGTTGAGAGTTCAGTACTGACACACAATTAATTACACAGATTTTTTCTGTTAAGAGTTAAGAGTTCCCTGACCTGCACAAATAAATTTAATTTTGTCTAACTACTTAATACAAATTTTTTTCTAATAGGTACTTAATATCAAAAAATGAATAGCTAATAATTATATAGCAATCCGATTTTATTTTTGAAAAAATCACAGTATATGTAGGGTGCGTTAGCCAGAGGCATAACGCAACGGCAATAAAGGGGGAAGAAAATCTACACCCCTTTTTGCCTCCCCTACGTGTATTTTAAAAATCAAATATAAGTCCTATAAAAAACATAAAGATTTTTATTGAGTGCAAGTTAATTGATCATTAGTCTGACAATAAAGTTTCAGGAACAATCAGCTATCAACAAATAATTATTTAATGAATACATGTTGTAGAGCTTGACAAAGGCTTGATATTTAGATTGGAGTTTGCATTAGAAAAGAGAATTTTTGATCAGACCAAGTAACTGTCACTGACAGAATACACTTCACCTAAAAATATTTTAAGATATGATTGATAAAATATACTTTATAGAGTAGACTAGCAGATTGTCTGTCTAATTCCTGCTCGGATCAGGTAGACGCATTGCAAAAGCTGGCAACATGGTAGTTCATAAGCGCGATCGCTCGCGTTTATTTTGTACAACAGCCAGCTACCTGTACGGCAACTCCATAAGGACAATTACATGACTTACGCAATTATTGAAACTGGTGGTAAGCAACTACGAGTTGAACCGGGCCGCTTTTACGACATTGAACTGCTTTCTGCCCAACCCGATGAACAAGTTAGCATAGAATCAGTCTTGCTAGTACAACACAACGGTGAAGTTACTATTGGTCAGCCGTTAGTAGCAGGAGCAAAGGTAGAAGGGACAGTGATGCGACACTTACGGGGTCGTAAAGTCCTGGTTTATAAGATGAAACCGAAAAAGAAAACCCGTAAAAAGCGCGGACACCGCCAAGAAATCACGAGGCTGATGATCAATTCCATTAGCCTCAATGGTTCTGTACTTGCTTCAGAAGCAGAAACTACTGTAAGTAGTGAAGTAGATAGCGAAGCAACAACTGAGGTTGTACAAGAATCTGCTGAATAATTTGTTATTGGTTGGTTGTTGGTTATTGGTTATTCCAATAAACTATCAACTACCAAAGTACAAAAATTTTCTAAGGGAGAAAACTATGGCTCATAAGAAAGGAACAGGTAGTACACGAAACGGTCGTGACTCAAATGCTCAACGACTGGGTGTCAAACGCTATGGTGGTGAAGCGGTTCGCGCTGGTAATATTCTGGTGCGTCAGCGTGGTACCAAATTTCACCCTGGTAATAACGTCGGAATTGGTAGCGATGACACTCTGTTCGCTCTAGTTGATGGTGTCGTAACATTTGAACGCAAGGGTAAAACTCGTAAAAAAGTTAGCGTTTATCCTGCTGTGACCGAAGCTGTTGCTGCATCTTAGAATCAATAATCTTAGGGCGGGTAGCAACACCCGCCTTAATTTTAAACAAGCAGACCATATTGCAACATCAACTTTTCGACTAATGCACCAAGCGCTAAACCTGTCAAAGAAAAGGCAGTTGTGATCCAAAATACTTGACTTTGATTAAAACCTGCGGTTTGAAAATCTATTCTCACCAACAAAGCCGCAGCAATCATGACGAAAATATCAAGAAAGAGCCGAAAACGGGCAAGAATGAGAAAAAATAAAAAAGCCCCAAATACAGTGACTCCAAATGACCTCAAATTTGATCTAAACAAACTTACAGAATAGTCACTCACTTTTGAGAAAGGGATAGTCAAGCTCGCAATAAAAAGCACAATAGCGATCGCAAACATCAGCCATAACATAGGCTGAGTTTTTGATCTGGCAAGTAACCAGCCGAAAATTATGTAGGTAAGCAACAGCAGTGTTAAAGAAAGCCAGGGTAGTCTTTTCAAAAATGGCATGAGCTATGTTGTGATTGCCAGAGTAGCCAGTTATGCTTCATACTCTGCTGAGTAAAAACTCTACTATAACTCGATTTTCTTACTTGTTTTGTCTGCAATCAATAGGCGATAATGCTCTGCTAAAAAACTATTCAGCAATTTAATAGAAGATTTTCAGCAAAATTAAGTTATATATATCCTTAATATCCTTAAAGATTTGTAAACTGTTAGCAGTAATGTAGCCACGTGTCACATCTTGATTCAGGAAATATCATGAAACAACTTGTTATCGCTGAACGCGTGTGCCTAATTGGTCATATTGTATCAATGGTGTTTGGACTAGTAGGAATATTACTGGTCGTTCCTCACGCTGAAATAATTTTAAATTTAGCCGAGGTTGGACAAACCGCCATGCAATGGAGTATGGCTGGAGGCGGCGTAGTTTATATGATTTTGGGAGCAGCAGCAGTTTCTTTGTATGCTTATAGAACATTAGGGTTAGGTTTGTGGCTCTCGTTTCTGCTGCCATCAGTCTTAATTTCTTTGAGTAGTGAATTACTAGGAACCAGTACTGGCTTTCCTTTTGGGCATTACAGCTACTTAAGTGGCTTGGGTTATAAAATTGGGGGTTTAGTACCTTTTACTATTCCTTTGTCTTGGTTTTACGTAGGATTTGTATCTTACCTACTGGCTCGTGCAGGTTTAGAGGTTGACAAAAAACCGAGTTTGTGGCGTCATTTGGGTGCGATCGCTTTGGGTGCTTTGTTGTTGACTTCCTGGGACTTTGTACTAGATCCAGCTATGAGCCAAACATCTCTACCTTTTTGGTATTGGCAGAAACCAGGAGCCTTTTTTTGGTATGCCTTATCAAAACTTTGCTGGATGGATTGGTACTGGTTCAGTGTTTATGACGGTGGCTGCATTATTGTGGCGAAATACACCGATAAAATTAGAGCGATCGCAACTCAATTTACCTTTAATTGTTTATCTCAGCAACTTTGCCTTTGCTACAGTCATGAGTTTAGCGGCTGGTTTTTCCATACCAGTCTTATTAGGCTTATTCCTGGGTGCAATACCGGCTGTCGTTTTATGGTGGAAGACTCAGAGTACATCTACAGAACTTGCAGTAGAATCTGCTACCAACAAAGGGCAAATAGCTCCGGTAAAAGTTGCTCTTAAGTAAACCACTCACCGCCAGCCGAGACAATCACGGTATGGCGGAGGAAGAATTAGCCCAAAATACTGAGTTTCAAGCTTCATGATTTATTGGGCGTTTCCCTATTCCCTGCTCCCTGTTAAGAGTGCTTTTTAAAACCGTAATTACACTAACTCAGTATTTTTACAGTGACAGATTGGTTCAGCATCATCAGTGCCTTTTCGCTTTTGGTACTACTTATACAAGTACCAGCAGTAGCAATCTTAATGTCGCGCCTCCTCAAAGGGCCTCTACGTCATCCTCCCGTGACACCACAAAACCCAACACCAGATATTTTAGGTAGTGTTAGTGTAGTAATTCCTACTTTAAATGAAGTTCTTCGTATCAGCCCCCTGTTGAGTGGCTTAAGTCGCCAAAGTTACGAAGTTCGGGAAATAATTGTTGTAGATAGTAATTCCCAGGATGGCACCCCTGATTTAGTCAAAGCTGCACAAAAACAAGATCCCCGCTTTCGGCTGATCACCGATGATCCTTTACCTCCTAATTGGGTAGGACGTCCTTGGGCTTTACATAATGGTTTTTTATCCTCTTGTGAAGCAAGTGAATGGTTTTTGGGTATGGATGCTGATACTCAACCATCACCAGCTTTAGTTGCAGGTTTGGTAAAAACGGCGATCGCACAAGGATATGATTTAATTTCTCTTTCGCCTCAATTCATCCTCAAGTATCCCGGAGAATGCTGGCTACAACCAGCGTTGTTAATGACGTTACTTTATAGATTTGATCCTGCTGGTATAAATACACAACAACCAGAACGAGTCATGGCTAACGGTCAATGCTTTTTATGCCGCCGTTCTGTCTTAGCTGCTGTCAGTGGTTATACTAGTGCCAAAAGTTCTTTTTGTGATGATGTCACCTTAGCTCGACACATAGCTGCTTCTGGCTTTAAAGTAGGCTTTTTAGATGGATCAAAAGTCTTAAAGGTACGGATGTATGAAGGAGCAATAGAGACTTGGAAAGAATGGGGTCGGAGTCTCGATTTAAAAGATGCTTCTTCTCAAACTCAGCTATGGGCTGATTTATGGGTACTAACTTCTACTCAGGCTTTACCTGTTTTGCTCGTCCTGAGCTATCTATTGATTTTCCCCGACCTCCCCATCTCTTTTAATCCTCCTCTGGTACTACTAGGACTAAATATATTTTTGCTGGTAGTTCGCTTTGGTATGCTGTTGGCGATCGCACCCTGTTACGATCGCACTCAATCTAGAGGTGGTTGGTTTTTCTGGCTTTCCCCACTGGCTGACCCCTTAGCCGTAGTGCGAATCTTTTTATCAGCAATCAGCACTCCACGACAGTGGCGGGGAAGAAATTATAATTAATAGTTCGTGGTTGATTTTTGGTAGTTATTGCAAACAACAAACAACAAACAAAACTATCAATCATCATTTTCATCGTTCAGGCGATCGCCACGTTCCAACTCCCAAAGAATTTGATTACCTTCTCGTCGCACTCGTGAAACAATCCAGTTACGCCAGCGCCATTGATCACCACGACTAGTAACAGCACTAGCGTGGACATCCATTAAATCTGCTAATTCGGAACTAGTAACCAAGTAACCTTTTTCGGCGATTTCGTCAGCGATTCTGAGGGTTTCCACTAAGTTGCGGAGTTGCACTACCCTCATTTCACGAGGTAATTCTTCATGGGAAAGGGACGTTGAATGATTCGATATCTCTGTCATATTTATTTCTGATGCGAAGTTACTGATCTCTGGTATGTTTTTGTTAATTATCATCGATTCGGGATCAGAATCAGATACGCTTGCTACCGCAACGTTAGTTGATGTCCGTAAAAAATCATCAAATAAATTGATATCAGAAATTTGTTGCAGCGATGGATTTTTCCCACCAGCAAAAGCACGGGCGATCGCATCACAGCGTTCGTTACCTTCATTACCAGTATGACCCCGGACGTGTTGCCACTTTACCTGACGACTGTTGAGTTGCTCAAGTTGTTCCAGCAAATCTTGGTTCAGAACAGGATTACCATCAGCCTTTTTCCAGCCTTTTCTTTTCCAGGTTTTGATCCATTTAGTTACACAGTTAATCAGATACTCGCTATCAGTGTAGAGAGTAATCGGTTCAGTGTGTCCTGATGCTTTTAGGAAAGATAAAGCTGCGATCGCGGCTTGCATTTCCATTTTATTGTTAGTGGTTTTAGCAGCAGTATCGCCTATTTCATGAACCGAACCGTCACTGAAGTAGACAACAACACCCCAACCACCAGGGCCTGGGTTGCCGATGCAAGCACCATCAGTATATATACTTTGAATTGTACGTTGAGAAGACATATTAATAATCATCGAACTGCATAAGGAAATGTCAGTAAATCTAAAAGTGTTTTCCCGCAGGTAAATTTTTCCAAGTTTATCAAAATTTTGTCAAAACTTGCCCTAGCGATTGCAAAAATTAGCCTTCATGAAATGCATACACCAGAACAAATGAAAATTTCTCCCCATTACCCCTTATTCCCAGAGGGAACCCCACTATCATCCCTATTTTCAAGGTAAACTAGATGGCAAAATTTAAAAATGAGTGACATGATACTGGAATTATTACCAGTCATTGTAGAGGAGTGATATTTGTGAGCCAGTCCCCTAACCCACAAGCCAAAAAACTTTTGTATATTATTGGTGTTTCTGTTGGTCTTGCTTTATTATCAACTGCCTTAATTTATCTGTTATTGGGAATTGGTATAATCAAGTCAATTTCGACCTACGTTATTTGGGCAATCATTTTGTTTTCAATTGGTGCAGGTATTTTGAGCGGTGTCAGTAGACGAGGTTATTGACTATCTTTACCTTGATTTCGGCTGTAACTTGCTTCTCGCTTCGCGAGAAGGCCGGGATTTTTGTTTCTATTGATTTGTAGCAAATTTTATCTAAAAAAACCTGCCTTCCTGATGTGCTGACTCTGCGCTCTTAATGCTTTTAAAAATGCTATGATTTTACGCGAAGCTACACAAGCGTGAATTTCAACACCGCATAATTCAGTTAATCTCAATATCAGAGTTTTCTTGCACTTCCCAACGAAAAAGCCTTGGTAATTGGGTTACATCTAACATGTAGTTTCCAACCCACACAACAATTTCTATTACTAATGTAGTTCTTACCCACATTAATTCTTGATCCGGCCTGATGAGTGTCCAACCTTCATATAACTGCCAAAAACGGTAAGGCAAGTATAAATAAGGAACCATCACCCACACCACAGAATGGAACTTTCGTAAGGTTACAAATTCCGATAGTATTTGCAAGCCCAGCATCAGAAAGTAGGAAGCAAACACCATTAAAACACGAGAATAACCCCACACCACACCCCACAACAGCATTACTACTAACGGCAATACTATACCTAGTACTTGCACCGTACCAAACCAGATTTTATACCAACCTGGAAGGACTTCAGGTAGGATCATGGGTTTTGAGTGTCTCCAAGCCCAACCCACAACTACAGTGAAAGATGTCGCAACCAATAAAAAGAGGAGATTTTCTAAGAATAGGTAGAGGTTCATCTTTATGTGCGATCGCTTTAGCTGTTCTTTCACAATTATGCTAGTTTTTCCACGTTTCCCACGAGGTTTTATGAATCAGGCTTTGTTAACGTAGGAGCTTCACTAGGAGATTATGTCCAATTCAGAAAAAATATGAACCAAATCGCTAATAAAATTATTATTAAACTGGAGCGAATATTAATACCTCATTTGGTGCAGTGGGGAGAATATCTGCAAACCAAAATCAGGCAATACAAACATCAACAACTAAAGCAACAACTCAAGTTTTGTGGTTCACGAGTTCGATTTCGGCGAGATATTAGAATCGACCATCCTCAAAATATTTCCTTGGGCAGTAAAATTTACATTGGCCAGGATGTGATATTAGATGGGCGTGGCGGAATTACAATTGGCGACAACACAACAATCGGATTCAACGTTGTAATTCTCTCAGCAAACCATGACTACCAAAGCAATGCTCTCCCCTACGAACATAATGTTTATATTCATAAACCTGTGGTAATCGGACGCAATGTATGGATTGGAGCCAATGTCCTGATTGTTCCAGGAGTTACGATTGGGGATGGAGCGATTATCGCAGCTGGTACGGTTGTAACTAGCAATGTTGAAACCTTAGCAATTGTGGGAAATCAACCAATGAGGATAATAAAGTATCGCGATCGCCAACATTATGAACGGCTTGCATCTGAGCAAATCAGTCAAGCTGAAATTTGCTAACTAGTCCCTTACCAAAAATGCGCTGAAAAAGTTGTAGACTTCTATTTTTATCGGTCATGTACGTTACGTTTGATTAATTCTCCTGGAAAAATAGTACAAGCATTTTAAAATACTTTGTTTAAAGAAACTGAACTGCATATCTGCGAGGAAAAAAAGCAATGGCAGAGTTTCGTATAATTACTCCACACCTGACTGTTCGCGATGCTAAGGCAGCAATTGAATTTTACAAAGCAGCCTTTGGCGCAGTAGAAAAATATAGTATGCCTTCTTTGACAGGTGATGGAATTATGTTTGCCGAGTTAGAAATTGGGAACTCAGTAATATTTTTAAATGATGAATTTCCTGAATATGGACTAGAGTCACCTGCAACTCTCAATGGTTCTCCTGTGACAATTCACTTGCAAGTCGATAATGCAGACGCTTGGTTTAATCGTGCTATCAGTGCAGGTGCAACAGAAACAATGCCTCTAGATGATATGTTTTGGGGCGATCGCTATGGTAGATTAGTTGATCCTTTTGGTCACTATTGGTCGATCGCTAGCCAATTTGGAGATGTATCACGAGAAGAAATGATGCGACAAGCAGCAGCAGAATTGGCTGGTTAGCAATCAAGGAATAGGGAACAGTTTAATTTGATAATTGATCACTGTAGAGACGCGATTAATCGCGTCTCTACTTTATTTGTGATAACTGTTTCTCGCTTTTTTCTGCTAAATATTTCTTACTGCTTTCAGCATCAAACCAGGTTGCAAGACTGGGTGGATGGTTAATACCGTTGAAGTAATCTTTGAGAACTTCTGGGTTTTGGGCCATTGCGACCATGAGATCTTGCATATGATCTGGGGGAGCCAAGAAACAATCGGTTAAGGTATGGGTGTACTGAGCGTAATTCCAAAATTCATCGAATACGCCTTGCATCCATGACTCATCAAAGCGTTGATTACCATGTTCGATAATGCGTTGCTTAACCAGATGAGCCATTTTGGTGGCGTTATTTGCCCCTTGTGCAGCGATCGGATCGTGTAGAATCACTGCATCGCCAATACCCATGACTATTGCACCTGATGGTAAATGACCAACTGGTTGACGGACTATTGGTGTAATTGCACCCTGAATCCATGCTTGGTCGTCTACGAGTTCCATATCTTTAACAATTTCGTAGTCAGACGGTCTTAGTTGCTTAATTACCTTTTTACTCACCTCTAGCAATTCCTGACCACTCTTTACCTGAGAAAATTGATCCATCACTCCGCCAGGATGAGCTTCAAAAGCAACTGCGTAAACTGGGAGTTTGTCTTTAGCGTAGAACGGGACTTGCATCATCTCACCAATTCCAGGCAAATTAGTGACTCTGAAGGTACGGTAATCAATCGCTTCTCCCTGATTGAGTCCAGTATAAAGACCTCCTGCTATGTGACGCTTTGGCTGCTCATGCTTGGTTTTTTGAGCGTCTTTTTCAAACAAAGTCGAGAAGGAACCCCTACCAACAGCTACGACAACCAAGTCGTATTTTTGGACACATTCTTCTAAATCTTGTGGTGTCATCGCTTTAATCACAAGTTCACCACCTCTGTTGACAAACTCGTGCATCCAAGTGAAGAACTTGAGGCGTTGGTCTACAGCTTGCCAGGGTTGGTCTAAATTAGAGGATACACTCAAAACCACATTTCCTTCTGGATCGCAAACGTGATTACGAAATCGATCGCAACCAGAAAATGCATCATCCCAGAAATTAATTCCCAAATCACGTTCTAGTTGCAATGCATCTGGAAACAACAATGGTAATCCCATTGGTTTACCATTGAGGATCGCTTCTGGAGTGCGATCGCTAAACAATGTCACCGCATAACCCGCATCAACAAGACCAATACCCAAGTGCAGTCCTGCTTGTCCTGCTCCAATAATTGCAATTCGTCGCATATTTTTATTTGTGTTGTTAGTTGATTGTTGTTTGGTTTCTTAAACACTTAAAATCAACTACCAAGAAATAACTTGGGATTTCGGATAAAACCCACCTTTCCCGATCCCCACATTATTCTGCAACAAGTTGAGCGATTTGGGTACGTGCAGCCGCGATCGCATTTGCTAACTCTTTTCCATCAGACTCATCGTTTTCAAGATCAATAAATTTAATATCGGTGATGCCAATAAATCCGAAGATTGTTGCAAGGTAAGGGGTTTGATAATTCAGCTTCTCGTATTTTCCACCCGTTCCAAAGCCCGAACCCCCTCGTGCTGAAATGATAAACATTTTTTTACCCAGTACTAGGGGTTTGTAAGGTTTTTCGGGATTCTCTGGTTCAAATGTAAAGGTTCGCCCAGGACGCACAATTTGATCAATATAAGCTTTGAATGTACTGGGAATGCTGAAATTGTACATGGGAATGCCAATGACATAGATATCAGCCCCTAAGAATTCGTCCACTAGTTGGTCGCTGAGGCGAATTGCTTCCTGTAATTGAGGTGTGTGTTGTTCTGGCGGTGTATAAGCTGCTGCAATCCACGGTTCATCAACATGGGGAACGGGATTGCAACCAACATCTCGATAGGTGACGACATTAGCTGGATGTGCTTGCTTCCAAGCTTCAACAAATTCTCTTGTAAGTCTCTTCGAGTGCGATCGCTCACCACGCGGACTAGAATCAATATGTAACAAATGTGCCATAGTTATTCCTGAATTTATCACCATTCCAGCGTAGTCAACTCACCTGTATCCAGCTATCTAATTCCTGCGCTACTGTCAAAATATTGCTGTTAGTTTTTCGATTGCTTGATGGGAATACATCCAAAAGTGAATACAATCGGAACTAGACGAATTGGGTTTGCAATATGAAGACTCCAGCCACTTGTCAAACTGAATGTACTAACTTACCCATTTTGTCTAGTCAAAACCAGGGTTGGGAAAATATTCTGGTCGAGCAATTCCAACACCCTCCAGGAGAGGGAGAATATCATTACACCAACGAACACACGATTTCTCTATCTCTTGCACCCCGTCCAGTCCGCTTGCTGCAAATCCAGGGAGGTAAGACCTACGCGGGGTTGTATGGGAAAGGCGATCTTTGTATAACGCCTGCGAAAATGCCGTTTTTTGCCCGTTGGGATAGAGATGATCACTACTTACAGATTCGCATTACGTCTGGTTTTATTCAAAGCGTTGCTAGAGAAACCATTGACACCAATCCTGAACGGCTGGAATTACTCCCCGAATTTCGGACTCGCGATCCACACATTGAGTCAATTGCTATGATGCTACTGGCTGAACTAAAACAAGAAAATTTAGGTGGAAGGCTTTACATTGAATCACTAGCAAATATTTTAGCAGTGCATTTACTCAGACAATATTGTGTGGTAACACCTCGCCTTGCAATTTACGAGGGTGGATTACCTGAACGCCAACTGATTCAAGTTTTAGAATACATCAACGACAATCTGCATCAAGACATCAAGCTTGCAGATTTAGCAGCGTTGCTGGGCATGAGCCAATTTCATTTTAGCCGTCTGTTTAAGCAAGCGATCGGGACGGCTCCCTACCAATACTTGCTTCAGCAACGAATAGAAAAGGCAAAGCAGTTGTTAAAACAAACAGAGCGATCGATTATAGAAATTGCTTTCCTGTGTGGTTTCAATAGCCATAGTCATCTGAGTAAACAGTTTCGACAACTTACAGGTATGACACCCACAGGATACAGAGAAAATTAAATTAACCGCTAACTACTTCAGTTTAAACTCATCAAATTTAATTACCTCTGAATCTGGCTCGCGGGTATCAAAACGATAGCTGCTCACCGTACCCATAGCTGTATCAAAGATACTAAAAACAGTAATTTCGTTACTGCTAATATAGGGCATCGGTTGACCATTTTCAGGTAATATTGGCGCAATTGTAGGTGTGACTGGTTCTAATCCCCAGGGATCACCACTTGGCGCATAATCCTGACTTTCCCAGGGTGGTAAGTTCTTGCGTGTAATTTCACCGTACGCAGCACCGTAAGAATTACCAACATTAGAAGTTTCTAAAAAGTGCATTCCTGATGGACTGCAAAACCGATTCCATAAATGGGAATGACCAAAAAATACTAACTGCACTTCGGCTGCTTCTAATAATGGCAGCACATCGCGAATAATATAGTCTGCTTGTTTAGGATATTCATAACGCACTGCCTGAATGTTACCAGCTTCATCCCGTTCAATAATCTGTACAGGATCAGTATAGGTAGGGACAATATTATCGCCTAAAGTATGAGGCGGATGATGCAGCATCACGACTTTATACTTGGCTTGTTTAAACTCAGGGTTGTTGAGTTCTTGCACTAACCAGTTGTATTGTTCACTTCCTTTGGCTATTGGTTCGTAGATGTGCTGTCCGTAACCCCAATTTTCAGGATTGTTTAATTCTAGTTCTGGTTCGCCATATTTTCCTTTGTACTTACCTTCATTAGTGATGTAGCGCCACATATTGGTAGCATAAAGCACTACTAAACGCACATCACCAAAGCTGGTTGCGTAGTAAGTTTTTCTGTCAGGTAAAGTAAAAATTTCTTCGTAGGTATCGGTATTAAAAGAATTTTCTTTGAGGGATTTCTCTCCATATAATTGGAGGGCTGCTGTATGGGGAATAGTATCGTTAAATTCTTCGCTTAAGCTACCTGTTTTTGCATACCTTCCCATGATTTCGTGATTACCAATACAAGTAAACATGGGTGCATGTTGAATAATTTCTCCGCCAGTGTAGCTTGTTTTTATACTATTATGTTCTAGTTGATAATTAGCACGACCTTGTAAACAGGGAAAAAATGCACCACCCCGATGATCATCAAACCATTCACTGGCGCGATCGGGAATATTCACCAAATCACCAGCAAACCAAACTGCATCTGGTTGTCCAATTGTTTCTACAACTTTTTGTAAGTTGGCGGCTACCATCGGCTTGATTTGGTGATCAGAGGTAAGGAGAATTTTAAGTGGTGTGTTGGGTAGAGGAGTAGGCGCGAGGCTAAACACATCACTACTGACACTTTGATTATCTTCCCGTATACTCGTAACTTGGTAAGCAATTTTGGTGTTGGGAATTAAACCTGTGACCTCAGCTTCGTGTCTCCAGATGTGACGTAGAACAGGATGTTGGTAAATTTGTCCATCTTGGGTTTGATTTGCGACTCTTGATTGTTGATCTTCACGAGTGCGGCTAAGTTTAGTTGTTGTGGCTAAAACTTTTGTCGCTAAATTTTCACCATAGAAAACTAGATGTTTGTTACCAGCAAATTCAGTAAACCACACAACTCGTACTGAATTTGGAGTTGGAAGTTGTAGAAATGGATCAGTTAGCAACTGGGGTGGTGAAGCCATAGATTTTAAATGTATTGTAGGCATAAAGTAGAGACGCGATTATACTCTTACCTTGAAGCCGCTCTTAGGAGCGTCTACGCGTCTTTACAAGAGATGCGATTAATTGCGTCTGTACAATAGTCATTTTTCATTTGTAGCGATCGCTATTATTGAGTACGTGAATTACTGAAATGAGAAAGCAAAATGGCATTTTGAGTAAGCAAACTGCAGTTTACTTACTTATTTTACCGAAATGAGAAAACAAACTGGGGTTTGAGAAAACAAACTCCTGTTTGAGTAAGCAATCTGCCATTTTGCTTACGTATTGATTTATAAAGTAAAAATAAAATCACTATAGGGGAGTCAGTGCTTGAAATATTAGCGCCGACTTACTTTTTAACCTTCGCCTTCAATTCCCAATATCTTCGTTCCATAGTTCTGGATTTTGTTGAATAAATTCACTCATCATTTTTTCGCATTCTTCTAAGTCTAAATCAATGACTTCGACGCCACGGGATACCATAAATTCTTTGGCGCCAGGAAAAGTTCTAGATTCTGCGGCTATAACTTTTTTGATCCCAAATTGCACGACTGCACCAGCACACAAATAGCACGGCATTAAGGTTGAATAGAGTGTTGTACCTCTGTAGCTGCCAATTCTACCAGCGTTGCGAAGACAATCAATTTCGGCGTGGGTGACAGGATCGTTATCTTGGACGCGCTTGTTATGTCCTCTACCGACAATTTTGTCATCTTTGACAAGCACCGAACCAATGGGAATCCCGCCTTCTTGTCTACCTTGTTTGGCTTCGTCAATAGCAGCTTTCATAAACTCATCCATTTTTTAGTTCTCCTGTTATGTCTAAACAACTTGTATTAATGGATCACGATGGTGGTGTAGATGACTACTTAGCGACCATGCTACTGATGACTATGGATCATATTCAACTTCTTGGCGTAGTCGTCACTCCTGCTGATTGCTATATTCAACCTGCTGTTAGTGCTACACGTAAAATCCTGGATTTGATGGGAGGTTCTCATATTAGAGTTGCAGAAAGTACTGTCCGTGGGATAAATCCTTTTCCCTATCTTTATCGTCGTGATTCTTTTGTAGTAGACCATTTCCCAATTCTCAATCAAAGCGATCGCATAATTACACCTCTAGTCTCAGAACCTGGTCAGGATTTTATGGTGAAAGTGTTGCGAGAAGCACCAGAACCTGTGACGCTAATGATAACTGGCCCTCTCACAACGATCGCAACAGCATTAGATAAAGCACCAGATATTGAAGCCAAAATTCAAAAAATCGTCTGGATGGGAGGGGCGCTAAATGTCCCTGGTAATGTGGAGAAAAATTGGGAACCAGGACAAGATGGTTCCGCAGAATGGAATGTTTATTGGGACGCAGTTTCCGCATCACGGGTATGGGAAACCCAAATTGAAATTATTATGTGTCCTCTAGATTTAACTAATAATGTACCTGTAACATCTGAAATCGTCCGAAAAATGGGACAACAACGTCACTATCCGATTTCAGATTTAGCAGGACAATGTTACGCATTGGTGATTCCCCAGGATTATTATTTTTGGGACGTACTAGCAACAGCTTATTTAGCTTGCCCAGAATTATATCAACTAAGGGAGTGGGAAACCGAAATTATCACTTCTGGTTCTAGTCAGGGACGTACAAAAATAGTATCTGGAGGTCGGAAAATTTACGCAATGGATAAAGTAGATAGAGAAGCTTTTTACGCTTATATTTTGCAACAATGGGCTAGATAAGTTCCTGTGTATCACACGGTACTGAGTCCTAATCTCAAGATATTGATTGCTGCATTTTTGTCTTCTGTGTACCCGCAATGAGGACAAACACAAGAACTCATAAATGATCATCAGCTCGACCTAACCAACACTGTATTTGTGCTAGCACGTCAAGCATAATGTTATATGAAGATTTTAAATAGCATCACGGCAGGGTAAACCCTGCATCGTGGTTTTCATCCCCGGCTTGAAAGCACGGGGTTTTCAACCTATCCCTTATAAATTCAAGTCGTCGTTGTTCCTAGCAGCCAAATGCCTAGCTTACTTGTGGATGTGCAGAATTTGCTTTCTGATTTACTTCAGCGCTATTCATCGCGGGTAGATTATTTAATGATTCGCCTAGAAGAAGCTGAAGGTACAGATATATTTTTGCGTGGCGAAAAATTAGAAACTCTTAGTGAATCTATCTCCATCGGTGGACATATTCGTGCTGCTTATAAAGGTGGATGGGGATTCAGCAGTTTCAATCACTTGACAACAATTGCTGAACGCATCGAAGAAGCAATTGCTGCGGCTCGCATGGTTGGTGATGAAGAAACTATACTTGCTCCCATTGAAGCAGTGCAAGCAGTCTGTCAATTACCCTTAACAGGTACTAACCCCCGACATGTTTCCTTGACTCGCAAAAAAGAAGTGTGCGATCGCTATTGTGATCTCCTCAAAAGTGTAGATCATCGTATCACCGCCACATCTGTACGCTACAGTGATACTAGCCAAAAAGTAATCATCGCTACTAGTGAAGGAACTTTCATTGAACAATCTTGGGTAGACATGGAAATGCGTTTTGCTGCCACAGCCAGAGATCATGATACTGTCCAAACTGGTAGAGAAACCATCGGTTCTCGCCAAGCTTTTGAAGATTTAATGAATCTAGACATTCAAGTCAAAAGCGCCGCCCAAAGAGCAGTAGCAGCCTTAGCACTGCCATCAGTCAAAGGTAATACCTACACTGTAGTTATTGATCCCATTCTTACTGGTTTATTTGTCCATGAAGCCTTTGGACATCTTTCAGAAGCAGATATGGCTTACGAAAACCCAGATTTGCTAGAAGTTATGACGATTGGACGCAGGTTTGGCCCCAAAGAATTGCAAATTTTTGATGGTGCAGCCCCAAATGGACATAGAGGTAGTTATTCATATGATGACGAAGGAACACCTGCTAAAACTACGCAGTTAATTCAAGATGGAATCTTGGTAGGAAGATTGCATTCTCGCGAAACAGCAGGGAAATTAGGGGAAACAGCAACAGGTAATGCTAGGTGTCTTAATTATCACTACACACCCATTGTCCGTATGACTAACACATGGATAGAAAAAGGTGAAACACCTGTAGCTGATTTATTTAGTGGGATTAAAGAAGGAGTTTATGCCCGTAACTGGTTGGGTGGAATGACTAACGGCGAAATGTTTACCTTTAGCGCTGGGGAAGCATGGATGATTAGAAATGGCAGAATAGCTGAACCAGTCAAAGATGTAACTCTTTCAGGAAACGTATTTCAAACCCTCACAGATATGGAAGCAATTGGTGACGACTTTTACTGGGACGAATCCGGTGGTTGTGGCAAAGGTGGACAAAATGGTTTATCTGTAGGTTGTGGTGGGCCAAGTCTGCGAATACGCGATGTGGTTGTTGGTGGAGAAGCCTGAGCAAATCTGAAGAGAAATAAGTCATCTCTGAAGAAACAAGTCAGAAGGCAGTAACAAGCATGAAAGTGTTATTCTCCCCTACACCCCACACCCATTTTCAAGTTTTAAAATTCCTTTTCAAGCAGTTTGAACATTCTCAGTAGGTGCTTCTTCTAGAGAAGCTTTTAAGCGGTTGGCTTTGCTTTTACGGATGCGATCGCTTTTGCGAACACCACCAGCCATCATATATTCTTGGCTATCTTTACCGTATTCTACGGCAACTGCAAGTAGTAACCTTTCACACAGAGCGCTTAAGCCTTTTTCTAGCAGCTCAATATCGATTTTAGAAGAGTCGATAACTGTTATGGCTGTATTATAAGTATCAAGTTTAGCCTGTAACTGTTCTATTTGTTGTTTTAGTTTTTGCAAGTTACCAGCATTTCCAAAATCTAAGTTTGGATTAATGGCTTGAAGTCCTAAAAACCTTGACTGAGCTTTTTGTAGAATGCGGGATGAACGTTTGAGACGAGGCATGAATTTATACTCCTGTAAGTTTTCTAGTATTAGCTTGGCTTACAGAAGCTGAATTATGGCTCAGGAAAATCCACAAATATTTGTCATTTTTATAACTAACTTTTATTTAAATTTAAGCAATATTACTTAAAAAGTATCTTGTAGCGGGCGACTAGTACTCCATCCCATAAGTTATGAGAGGTTGCGAGGGGACAGATCCCCGACTTTTTTAAAAAGTCGGGGATCTATAAATTTCTTTGTCTTTACCATTGCTTTCCCATTTGTAATGAATGGGTTCCCGTTTGTAATGAATGGGTTCTCGTTTGTAATAAATGGGTTCCTATTCATAAACAACATAAAGACGTTAGTTACAAATGTGTTGATGTTCTCTATGGATGAGTTCCCATTTGTGATGAACGTGAATTTGGGGAGTGCGATGCTCATCAGTAAAACAATTTTGCAACTCCAAATACATTAGATCCCCGACTTCTTTAAGAAGTCGGGGATCTGTCCCCTTGCAACCCCTGAGAACTTATGTGGTGGAGTACTAGGATGCGATCGCATAATAAATGTTGTCTTAAAAAACCTGTAAAATCGTTGAGGTAAGAAGTTAGAGCCTTAATAGTTATTTGTTATTTGCATCGCTTTTAAATTGTGGCAATAGGGAACTGAAGCAAGTTAGCATTTTCTTGTTCAGTTCGTAGTCAGGACTACCCTGCGGGAATGCTGCGCGTACAGTCCTCACCCTGGCTTTAGGAGTTGTAAAATGAACGCTCATAAAATCGAAGCTATTTTAACTGAAGATGGAACTTTGACATTGCAAGGTTTACCCTTTCATACAGGTGAAACTGTGGAAGTGATTATTCTGGAAGCTAAAACTCCACAGCACCAAGCAGCACCAAAACCCCAATTAGATACAAATCTTTATCCTTTGCGAGGTAAAGTTGTCCATTATGATGATCCTACAGAACCCGTTGCTTTAGAAGAATAAACTCACATAACTAGCGTTCACTAATACCATCGCACAGATGCTTGTCACTTTGATCATTGGAAGGATTAGTTTTAAAATATCCGCGGATAAAATTGCACCCTTCGTTAAGTAAATAATCAAAATTCCACCTCCACAATCTGACTGTGTAGTCAGCACTAACAGAAGCCAGCATTTTGCTATCCCGACTAAAGCTAACGGCATAAACCGCGTTTTGATGTCCCATAAGAGTTTTGAGTTCTTTACCAGTGTTGGTATCCCACAGTTTTATTGTGTAATCAAAACTTGTAGAGGCCAGTAGCTTACCATCCGGACTGAAACTGACGCCCCAAACCCCATTTGTATGGCCACTGAGGGTTTTGATTTCTTTACCAGTGGTCGTATCCCACAGTTGTACCATGTTGTCTCTAGTGCCAAAAGCCAGCATTTTGCCATCTGAGCTAAAGCTAACACCATAAACCTCATTTGTACGTCCATTGAGGGTTTTGAGTTCTTTACCAGTAGTCGTATCCCAAAGTTTAACTGTCTTGTCAGCACTAGCAGAAGCCAGCATCTTGCCATCTGGGCTGAAACTGACGCCCCAAACCCCATTTGTATGGCCACTGAGGATTTTAATTAGTTTGCCAGTAGAGGTATCCCACAATTTGACTGTCCTATCACCACTGGCAGAAGCCAGCATCTTGCCATCTGGGCTGAAGCTGACACCATAAACAGTGTTGTTATGGGCTTGGATGGTTTTGAGTTCTTTGCCAGTAGTGGTATCCCACAATTTGACTGTCCTATCACCACTTCCAGAAGCCAGCATCTTGCCATCTGGGCTGAAACTAACACTGTTAACTGATTGTGTATGCCCTTGGAGGGTTTTGAATTCTCTGCCAGTGTTAGTATCCCACAATTTGACTGTCCCATCCCCACTCGCAGAAGCTAGCATCTTGCTATCTGGGCTGAAACTGACACCAAAAACAATGTTTTTATGCGCTTGGAGAGTTTTCAATTCTTTGCCAGTGTTAGTATCCCACAATTTGACTGTCCCATCCCCACTCGCAGAAGCTAACATATTGCTATCCGGGCTAAGGCTGGCACTGCTAACTGATTGTGTATGCCCAAGAAAAATTTTAAGTTCTTTGCCAGTAGAGGTATCCCACAATTTGACTGTCCTATCACCACTGGCAGAAACCAGCATCTTGCCATCAGAACTAAAGCTGACACTATTAACTAATTGTGTATGTCCCCTAAGAGTTTTGAGTTCTTTGCCAGTGGTGATATCCCATAGTTTTACTGTCCAATCACCACTGGCAGAAACCAGCATCTTGCTATCCGGGCTAAAACTGACGTCATAAACCACGTTTTTATGCCCTAAAAAAGTTTTAAGTTCTTTGCCAGTGGTGGCATCCCACAATTTTACTGTTCCATCACTACTTGCAGAAGCTAGCATCTTGCTATCCGGGCTGAAGCTGACACCATAAACCGAGTTATTATGCCCCGTGAGAGTAGTGATTTCTGCACCAGTACTGGTGTCCCACAGTTTTATCATCGCGTCATAACTTGTAGAAGCCAGCATTTTGCCATCTGGACTAAAGCTGACACGAAAAACAAAATTTGTATGCCCTCTAAGGGTTTTGAGTTCTTTACCAGTGGTAGTATCCCAAAGTTTTACTGTCTTGTCATTACTTGTAGAAGCCAGCATTTTGCCATCCGGACTGAAGCTGATGTCTGTAACAAAGCCTGTATGCCCTTTGAGAATTTTGAGTTCTTGTCCGGTGCTGGTATCCCACAATTTGACTGTCTTGTCATGACTTGCAGAAGCTAGCATTTTGCCATCTGGGCTAAAGCTGACGCTTGTAACCCAGCTTCCATGACCTCCTAAAACGTTTGGGGCTGCGACGTTGTGAACTGTATGCAATAATGTCAGTTCTACTTGCCTGCGGGTATCGCTATCTACCCAAGGTGTATGTTGCATTTGCACACTAGCTTTTAAACTTGTTTTTAAAGCTTCTGGTTGATTTGAGTTTAAAAGCGCATCTGAAGTCTTAGCAAGAGAATTAATTTGATTGATTGCGGCATTGCGCCAGCCTAGACCAGCTACCCCGGACAAACTTGTGGCTATTATAGTGAAGCTACTCAGACCAATAGTTGTAAGTCTTTGTCTGCGCTTTTGCTGTTTCTTCTCCCGTTCTCTAAGTGTAAGACCCTCCTGAATAAACTCTTTTTCTATCGTACTGAGTTCGTCTTTACGTTTATCTCGCCAATCTTCTGCCTCAGCTAAAGCCAAACCCCTTAATAATGCCCCTTCATCTTTGCCCGTTGCTTCCCATTCTTGCATCCGCCCTTTCAGCCGTTCTTGCCAAGTGCGAAACTCGCGGTTATCATTCATCCACCCTTGTAACCGCGTCCACTCCCGAATCAGGGCTTCATGCACCACTTCGACTGTTTCTGTTTGTTTCTTTTCATCACGCCCCGTCACTACTAAACGACTAGAAGCAAGGCGCGTCACCAAATCCCAATTCTCGCCGTTTACAGCTTCACGAGTAGTAATGCAACGGGTGTCTTCCGTTGCTTCTCCTGGACGCACTAATTGAATTAATACTCGTTCTGTCCGTTTTTTATCTGCCTCATTTAATTCTTCAAAAACTGCTTCCGCATGATTTGCCAGTGCTTTGGCAACTCCCCCAATTTCTTCATAGGCTTGATGCGTCAATTGTCCGCGATTTTGCTTTGCCCAAAGTTGAGTCAAAGCAAACTCCAGCAAAGGCAAGTTTCCTGGTTCCTGTTTCACATCATCAAGAATACGTTCTGTTAGTCCCTCCTCCAGTGTCACCCCCATTTTTTGAGCTGGCTGCTCAATTGCAGTTTCCATTTCCTCCCGGTTCATCGCACTGAGTAACTGCGGCTTGTACTGTTGTAATGCTTCCCCCAAATGAGCATAATTCAACACATAACTAAAAAAGTCTGCCCGCAATGTCAACACTACTGTTAATTTATTTGGGGCTGATTCTATTGCTGCGAGGATTGCATCAACAAATCGCTGTTGTTCTTGGGTATCCTGGCAGAGGGTGTAAAGTTCTTCAAATTGGTCAATGACTAACAATATTCTTTTATCAGGATGGCGTTGGAGAATAATTGCTAATATTTCTGGCAGTGTTAAACCCTTCTCCATATCTGCAAGCAATTCCTTGGCTCGCCCTAGTTGCTGAATTTCATCGAGTTCTGGTTTCAGCAGTCGCACCAAAGCCGCAGCCAGTGCGTAACTAGCCTGATTTTGGGGACGAAATGATTCAATCAGCCAATTTCCTGTTGCTCGCAATTGAGGAATTAATCCCGCAAACACTACTGAAGATTTACCACTACCAGAAGCACCAATCAAAGCTACCAATGGTTGTTGGCGAACAACTTTCAATAAATCTTCAACATATCTGTTTCGCCCAAAAAAGTATTCTTGATCCTGCTCTTGAAATGCTAATAAGCCCCGATACGGGCAAGTTGCATCGGGGCTGATTACTGGTGTCTGAATTAGTGATGTTTCAAATAGTTGTCTTAGCGGTTGAAAAGCGATGAGCAGAGATGTTTCTGTTGCTAGGTCTACTTCATAGAATAATATTTCTGGGATTAAATTGAGTGTCAATTTAGCTTTAGCTGTTGCTGGATTGTCTACTTCCTGAAGTTGGTTGAGAATTTTTTGTAGTTTTTGCCTCAACTCATCAGGATAGCTAGCACTGAATTTACTGGCTATGATTTGCAAATTCTGCACTACTTGGAGAATAGCATTGTTTGCATCTGCTTCTGTAATTGGAGCCAAGTGTGCTTCTTGTGCTAGCAGTTGCCAATACTCAGCCTTATATTTACGGATGTTTTGATTTATCTCTTTGATGCGTTGTTCAAGATCAAATTGTTCTGGGAGACTGGCTGTGGAAGCGATGCGGAGTCGAAATTTAGCGAGTTTTTCATACTCAGTATCTAAGATTTTGTCTATGTCAGCTAGCTTTTGATTGAGAGGCATTGAGCATAACTCCTGCTAACAGCATAAAATTCTTGATTGAACGAGCGCGAGGGTTAAATACACAATGAATCTCAAGTTCTCCGGAGATTAAGCTAAATATTTAACGTGAGTTCGACGGGGAAAAAAGCTTAAAAAGATTGCCAGATAAGAGTCTGAAAAAATGGATAGGCAAAATAATGAATAAGATTTATTGAAAATTGAAGAAAAATGACCAAAAAAACGCCGAAACTCAAAATACATAACAAAAACCAAGAGTTCGGCTATGTCTACTATTGTATCTCGCCTCGATATTGTACAAATCTTCTGTGACGTAGATGATTTTTGCAACCAGTGGGAGAACTTGTGGCAACGAGTACCACAACTACCATCAACAACAGGAGAACGTCGCAGCACTTCTCGAATGCATTTATCGGAGGTAATGACGATAGTAATAGCATTTCATGGCAGTGGTTATAAAACTTTCAAGGAGTTTTACACCTTGCATGTACTACCTGGTTGGCGAGGAGCATTTCCAAACTTGGTCAGCTACACAAGGTTTGTGGAACTCATGCCTTGGTGCTTAATGTTGTTGTGTTGCTTTTTGCAGACACGGACAGGAGAAATTACGGGAATTAGCTTTATCGATTCAACTCCGATAGATGTTTGTCACAATTGTCGCTCCCATGCCCATAAAGTTTTTAAAGGATTAGTAAAATGGGGTAAAAACTCTGTGGGCTGGCACTATGGATTTAAACTCCATCTGATTATTAACGACTGCGGAGAACTGCTGGCATTCAAGCTAACTCCTGCAAATGTTGATGACCGTCAGCCTGTTCCAGATATGACAAAGGATTTAATTGGTAAACTTTTTGGGGATAGAGGATACATCTCACAAAAATTATTTGAGGAGCTATATAAGCGAGGTTTGCAGTTAGTGACGAAATCCAAAAAGAAGATGAAGAATCGTTTGGTAAAACTGATTGATAAAATTCTTTTACGCAAGCGGGCAGTCATTGAGTCAGTCAATGATCATTTGAAAAACATGTGTCAAATAGAACACTCCCGACATCGCAGTGTATTTAACTTTTTGGTTAATTTGATCGCTGGTTTAACTGCTTACACTTATTTGCCCAAAAAACCCTCCATTGAAATTTACCCAAAAGATTTACCTGCGCTGCCTCCTGCTGTTTTTTAGTTCATCGAACTCACGTTAAATATTTACGGAATTTTTAGAATTTAGAGTTGTGGCTAGGTATGATGTTTTCAAATATCGAACACCGATGTACAGCACTGTAGTTATGGCTGTAGTGGACTGACACAGCTAAAATAGTGCATTAATAAACCGCAGAGGCGCAGAGTACACAGAGATAGAATCAGAGATGTATTGCAACATTTTAGCCTTGCCACGCCAGTAGGGTGCGTTAGGCGCTCATATAATTTTTTCGTGAAAAACTAGATCATTCGTGAGAGACAAGATCCCCGACTTCTTAGAGAAGTCGGGGATCTGCGGGTTTCCGGATGATAATGATGAATATTTCTAGAAGTTTTAGAATTGAGTTTTTTGCTTCTACAAATTTATGCAAACTTCTACAAAGTTTTGCAATTTGGAAACAATAATCACGAACAAATTGCTAAACTTCTTTGATTAAAAAACAAGTTATAACTATGACTATTGCCGTAAATCCAAAATTAACTGCTGTCCTGCGTGATAACTGATAACTGCTAACTGCTAAAAGCGTAGGATTTTATTGGGAGTAAGTATGAAGAGTGACATGGCGATCGCACAACTGAGCCGTTATAAAGAATATGGGGAATCTGTTCTCCAAAGCTTGGAATTAGTTTCACAAAACCCGCCTCCCCAAGAAAGTTGGTTTCCTCAAAGTATCCATGAAAACATTCAGAGTTTAAAAGAATCTGCCCAAAGAGTTGTAGAAATAGCCTCTTCGCCTGTGAAAATAGGCGTTATGGGCGAGTTCAGTAGTGGCAAAACGTTACTGATTGGTAGTCTCATTGGCTACGCTGATGCTTTACCTGTCAGTGAAACCCCGACTACAGGGAACGTCACCGCCATTCATTTGCGTCAACAACCAGATTTACAAACTACCCAAATTGGTAAATACACCGTTCAGTATCTCTCCGATGAGGGTGTGAAAGAGTGTCTGCGGTTTATGCTCCAGGAAGTGGAAACACGAGCGAAAGCATCAGAAATATCTGTGGAATTGCTGACTATTCTCAAAAACCTGCACCCAACAACGATTGTTGATAGCAACGGAATCTTGAGATGGTGCGAACAAGCTTGGAATCAGACGCAAAGTTTAGAATTGCGATCGCTACTCCGAGAAATAGTAGTATACATGCGTACTTACAACACTTACGGCAAATTTATTGGCGGTAAAAGCTACCAAATAGATCATAATACCGCTAAAAAAGGGCTGAGATTATCTGAACCACCAATGAATATCTTAGAACTCAGCTTTGATCAACTGCCACCACCACCGCAACCGTGGACAAATTTTGCTCAACCATCAGCAGTAGATTTACAGAGAAGCTTTTCCTTAATTCGCCGCATCGATGTCACCGTTGAAGTATCCAAAGAAATCTGGGATTTATCTGCACTCCAAGGAACCAATGAATTTGTTTTATTAGACTTTCCCGGATTAGGTTCAGCAGACTCCGGGGTGCGGGACACCTTTTTATCACTGCGCGAACTCAGAGACGTGCAAACTCTGCTGTTGCTACTCAACGGTAGATATCCAGGTGGTGCGATCGCCTCCAAAATTCGGACAATGTTGGAACGCGACAAAGGACACGACTTAAGAGATAGAATTATCGTTGGTGTCGGACGCTTCAATCAACTTCCCCTGACCCAGAGTGACGAACGCGCCCTTGATGAACTCGTAGACGAACCATTACTTTCCGAAGCCAATATATTAGAAAGCCTGGGCATTCTCCAACTTACCATTGCCAGTGCCAGCAACTTAACCACAGAGAAAAAAAATATAGTTTTACTCTCCCAACTCCACGGTTTAGCCAAACTTGCAGAAGTTTCTTCCCTCATCCAAGTTTCCTCCCCAGAATTTTTGCCAGAATTAGATATTCCCAACAAACTCTCCGAAGTTGAACTACGAGAAAAATGGCAACAACTCAGTAAAATGCTACCACCATCCAGCACCCTGCAAAAACAACTCAGTGACTTTGCAGAAGACGGAGGAATCAGCAGACTACGCGCATTACTCAAAGACCACGTCGCCCAAAACGGTTTAAAACAACTTGTAGAAGATACCCAAAGAACCGTCAAAGCTTTGCAAAAAGAGCAAGATAACTTAAAAACCCTCCTTGAACAAGTACCCGCATATATCCCCGTCGAAGAAAACCCGAAATTTATCGAACTGCGCCAAGGAATCGAAAACCTAGTAACTATTTACAGACAATTTCAAGAAGAACTAGAAAAACAACCAATATTAAAAAACCGCGATGGCGTCGCCGTCAGTGATATTGTCAAAGACGAATTAACTAATAAAATCTTCTTTGAATGGAGTGAATGGACACTACTATTTGATCGAACCAAAAATGGCACAATTTCCCTCACCAAAACCGACAGCTTTTTTGGTGACGAAGAAGTAGAAGACACCATCCCCACCAAAAGCGATGATTTCTATTCTGCATTCGTCCAAACCATTCAAGAAATGCAAACCTTCGCCCATGATCGCACCACAGAAGCAGTAATTGACTTCTTCAAAAAACTCTCCATCGAAGTCTCAGACGAACGCAACACAGTTAACTCTGTCCTTTCACCAGACATCGAACGCTACATCCAAGACAACTTCGGTAAAAATCAACTCCGGCTATTTCGTAACTTCCTCCGCGCAGTTGATCCAGCCAACAAATGGCAAAGATTAATTATTGATCACAGTGGATTAGCTAATAATAATCATACCATCAACGCCGACACCTTATTTCCCTTAGCGCGCCAAGATGACAAACATCCCAACGGACAAATTTTAGATTGGAGTCCTGATAAACAATTTCCCACCCCTCCCAGACCATTTAATCATCAAATAGCCGTTTTGCGCCTGCGAGACGAAATCACCGCCAGCGCTGGTTTACATCTAGTTCAATACGTCAGTCAGTTAACCAAACAGGTGAAATCTTCTTTTTCCAGGGCGTTGAAAGAGATTGTTGATAGTTTACAAGAACTACTAAAATCCAAACATGAACCTTTACTAAGATATATTGCTGATGCAGATAAAGATAAATCAAAATCTGTTCCACCTTGGTTAGAAACGCTTTCCCAAGTAGCAATAATTAGAGATTAAGTCGATAAAACTCTCACCTTTCCTCTCTGCGTTCTCTGCGCCTCTGCGGTTAATAAATTATTTATTGAACCGCAGAAACGCAGAGTACACAGAGAAAAATAAAACTAAATTTTATATTTGAAAAAATGCCAATCAAGATAGAACTTTTTAACCGTTACCAACTACGTACACATCCCAACGATCCATCTTTATTACTATTACCAGCAATTGAAATTAAACCTGTTCCTAATCCGCATTTTCCTCATATTTTCCGTATTAATATATTTGTTGCTGGTGTACCAGAAGAATTGGCGATCGCCATGCAATCGGCTTATAAAAGTGTAAACTTTGGTACGCACAAGCTTTTACAATTGAGTACTCCCCAGCGATTAAGACAAAGTGATTGTCGCTGGAATGAACCTTTACCAATAGGTGTTAATTGTAACTTGCAAGTAATTATCGAATATTTTGAATCAGGTGCAACGGGTGAACCGCTTTTATCTATTAGTAAACAAACGACTGCTGAGTGCAATATCTGGACTTATCCCATCAAAGATTATTCAATCAAAAATCCACTCATGTCTTTTACCGATTCAGTCTTAAACTCTTTTAAAACTACAGCACCCCAAACTTTACCGGATGAACAAGTAAAGTTACCTGCTGAAGTACCAGTGACACAAGTTGAAAATCAACCGGAAATTACCTATCCTGGTTGGTTTGCGATTGATTTTGGTACTTCTAATTCGACAGTGACGCTGTATGATCCAAAGGTGATTGTGACACCCCATAGTTTACCTAGTGAACAAGAAGCGAGGTTACGCGATCGCTTATCGACATGGTTAACTCAACGTCCTGTAGATAATATAGCTGGTGTCACTCAGGATGCTTGGATGCAAGAATGGCAAAGATTTTTAATCGAAGTGAGTAAAAATGTCCAGGTTGATAGTAATGTTAATTTGCGGAATTTAAATGGAGAGCAGTTTTTAGAAGCGATTCGGCAAATTGAAATTGCTTTGAGTAAGCGTTTACCTTGGTTTCGTCGGGCTGCTAGTAAACGTTTAAATCAAATTTATCATGAAGTGTTTCGGGTTCCGCCTCTGGAATGGCAAAGTTTGATCTCGGTAGAGTTGGATAAAGACCGACGTTTGAATGAAATTGCGAGCGAGTTGGAAGTTATTGGTTTAGAACCGTTTTTACCAACAAATGATCCGCTCAAAGTCAAAGTGAGTTTGGGTGAACAAGCTAAACAACACCGTTTGGATGCGATTAGACAAGGTGAGGGAATTGATAGCAGATTTCTGCATTCACCAAAACGTTATTTTGGACAAGAACGTTCTTTTCAAATTACTCTCAATGAGAAAGAAGATTCTATTCCTGTTAACAAGCTATTGCAAGCGGCGTATGCTCAATTAATCGAGTTAACTGAAAAATATCGCCAGCGTTCGGGCAAATGTTCCCAAGGTAAATTTTACCGCACGGTGGTGACTTACCCCACGATTGCTTCGCCTTTTGTTCGTCGTGAAATTGAACAGTTGGTGAAACAGCTAGATATTGAAGATGTACAAATGGCTTATGATGAAGCTGTTTCTGTGGCAATATTTTTCCTCTGGCGAGAATTTGGCGGCGATTTAAATTTAGGAATCGAATCTTTCAAAACTCGCTGTCGCCGGGATGGGGATAAATGGTGGCAAAATGTTATGGTGTTGGATATTGGTGGTGGAACTACCGATTTAGCCTTGATTCGTCTTTCTCTGGAAGAAATCAATCCCTTTGAACCGGGAGAAGACCGAGGCGACGGCGGACGCTACTATAAACTTACACCCAAACTACTTGGTTCCTCTGGACATTTGCAACTGGGTGGTGAATTAATTACCCTGCGACTATTTTTATTATTGAAAGCAGCAGTCGCCGATTGTTTACTAACTGCCATTGTAGACGAAACCTTACCCAGAGATATTTTAAAAGTACAACCAGAAGAATTGAGCGATCGCTTTCTGCAAAATGGTAAATTCCAACCAGGTTCCCTACTCGCTTGTGTCGATAACGAAGTGCGCGAAGGTGAAGCTTACAAAGAAGCTTTAAACGACACCGAAAAAGTCCTTCCCACCCGGTGGAAAAACGCCCCATCCCGCGCCCAAACATTTTACACACTTTGGGAACACGCCGAAGCAGCCAAACTCACCCTCGGACAAAAACGTCAAACACTCGATACACCAGTATTCATCCTCGATGGGCAAAAAATCTCCGAACTGCTAGTCCACAACGATATTACCTTACCTAGCAGCGTTAGCGATCGCCTCAGTATCACCCTCACCGTCGAACAATTTGAGAAAGCAGTCGCACCCGTAGTTAAGGAAGCAGTCGGAATCGCCCAAGGATTAATCGAAAACGCCTTCAAAAATAAATCCGTCAATCCCACTAACTCCCCCGAAACAGTCGATTGGTTAATCCTCTCCGGGAAAACCTGCAACTTAGAAATCGTCGAACGCGAACTCTACCGAGTCTTCAGCAAATCAGATTACTTCCTGTGGAACGAAGAACGCGTCACCTTTGAACCAGAATACACCAAACTCGCCACATCCGCCGGCGCTTGCTTCGCTGAAAAACTCCGCCAACTCAGCTTCTCTCCCCAACAAGCCAAAGACTTACTCAAAAAAGGAGCCAACCAACTATATATAGATGTCAAAAACCTATTCTACTTTCTTCCCTGTTCCTTCGTCCGCGAAGTCATCGGCGGTAGTCCCGATCCCATCTTTCACGCTGGACAAGAATTATATCAGCTTCAAGCCCAAGATGCGATCGCCAAATATCGTAGTCGTTGGATGGGAATGCAATTAACCAACAACATCAGACGTCAAGACTTCGAGAACATGAAACTCCAACTTTGGGGTAGCTACAACGGCGACATCCTGATGAAAAAATTGGGATTGAACGAAGAAGACTTCAAAAACAACATTCAAGTCCAATTTGAAATCAACCAAAAACTAGACATCGATTTACTATTATCACGAGGTAAACCCCATTATCTCATCCCCGTAAACATACCATGTCTTGATGCAGCCAAAGCGATCGCCATACAAACAATAATTTCCGATCATGGAGAAATCGTCTGTGATATCGCCGTCAACGTCGCTGAATCAGCCAACGCCTTTAAAACCGATGCTCACACAGTACTATTTTCCAGCAATCAAAATCAAGAAATACAAATCTTTCGTTACAACGAAAGCGACACCCAAATCCAAGGAATAGGATTAATCGCAGAACTACCACCCTTCCCCGTCAGTGGGAAACACACATTTTACTTCCAATTCCGCAACCCCCAATCAAACACATGGGAACTCATCGGTGAACTTCCCCAACCAGAAATCAAATCCGAATATCCTTGTAAATATTACGTCACCCTCAACAAACAAGGTATCTTGCGAATCCACGCTTTTGAAGTACCCTACTGGACATCAACAAATCCCGAATGTCTCAAAATAGAGGGATGCGTTTATCGAGATTCCCTCCAAGCTCAATCTAATAACGTCGAAACAGAACGTGATCCATTTTGCGGATTGCATTGATCGGGGATCGGGGATCGGGGAGCAGGGAGCGTGGTAAGAGACTTGTTAAATAATTCCCCCTTGTCTCCTTTGTCCCCCGTTAAGAGTTCCCCAATCCCCAATCCCCAATCCCCAATCCCCAGTTTTGCAGAAATAATGGAGAGAACATGCAGCACCTCAGCAAGTTATTGGAAATTGAGGATTCACAATTAGCTTGGGTACTGCGGTTAGGTTTATATGGACTGCGGACTCAATTACAAGAAGCACTCAAAGAAGATACAACAGATCCGGGTAACAGCACTTGTCAGGAACTTGTGCGCGAATTAGATCAACTTTTGCAACCAGAGAAATCAGAAATAATTACTCCCCCCACTCCCAGACGCGATGAATCGCGTCTCTACATTACTCCCCCCACTTGGGAAGATGTGTTGGAACCAATTCAGTTGGAAATTCCCAAAGAACAGAAACTGAAACATATCGGTGATGCTTTGCTGGCTGATCAAGAATTGTTGCAATATATTGGTGCGTACCAGTTTCATAGCAACAATGATCTTGATTTGTGGAACGAGATTCAACGCTTGCTGCTACGAGTCCCGGAAAAACTAGCCCATACTTGGCGCGAATGCATCTTAGCAGAAGTCAGTCAGTTCGGTGCTTTGGAAGAAAAGTTTGCTGTGCAACAAATTGGTTTTAGCCGCAATGAACCTGTTTACCCTGGTTTACAGGGAAGTGTTTATGCAACTGGCTTGTTTTTATCAGATCAGATTGATTTTGATCCACAGTTGCAAGTAGAAAAAAGAGGTGGGGAGTTAGATGTGTTAGCCGGAATTGTATCTATTTGTCTCAAATTTATCGAAACAGATACGTGTTTACACCATGCCTTAAAAAGCGTAGACCGTTTTGGTGTTAGACCTTTGATTTCAGAAGCAGAAAAATCTAAGTATGTAACAGCACTAGTAGATCGGTTCGAGCGTGTGTCTAGTACTACTAATGCTGACCCCGCGATCGCACTCCGGGCTAGATTAGATTTAGATGAGGCGATTCATTCTTTAGTATATTTGCCACCGTGCGATCGCTTTTCTTGGTGGGGAAAACTCCAACAAGAAGCCCGTCGTACTCTCGATGGTGTCGTAGAAAAAGCCCGCGATGCTGGTTATCAGGTACAAATTCGCCCACTGTGGGGAACCTACGCCGATATCTACACTTGGTCAAAAGACGATTTACAACTAGATTTTGGTGGTGTCCCAGGAGAAGTGTCCGCCTGTCTGCGGGTGTATGCCAAGATTAACGATGAGGTAATTCCAGGACGCGTTTTGTTTCGTTCATCGTGACATTTGAATTACAATTTAAAATTTACCGACTGTATGAAATTGGACTGATAACCCAATTAATATATGCCAGCTTTAAAGGGATGTTTTTAATCTTTGAATAAAAAAACTCATGCCGGTTAAGGTTGAGGTTCTAGTCAAAGTCGGTAATCTCATTGTTAAAGTCCGCGTCTTAGTAAAAAAAGGCGTTGGTGTGAGAGTCAAGGTTATCGTCAAAGACAAATCAAAAATTAATGATCACGCCAAGTCTAGTAAGGACAAAGCGGGAAAACTGGTAAAACAGTCCCGATGACAATAGGACTCCTCCTACACCCCTACACCCACTTTCAAGTCAGTCCTGTGCCACTATATAAAATGAAGCACCAAATTTCAGTGAGTGGTTAAAGGAGGGCGGGTATAACGCTGTGCAAATAACATTTTTAGGGACGAGTTCCGGTGTACCAACGCGATCGCGTAATGTTTCCAGTGTTGCTCTCAGATTACCCCAAAGAGCAGAGTTGTGGCTATTTGACTGTGGCGAAGGTACTCAGCACCAACTTTTACGGAGTGAACTCAAAAGTAGCCAACTCTCTCGAATTTTTATTACTCACATGCACGGCGACCACATCTTTGGTTTAATGGGTCTGCTGGCTAGTTGTGGTTTGGCAGGTAATGTTGAACACATTGATATATATGGCCCACCCGGATTGAATGAATATTTGCAATCAGCCTTGCGCTACTCTCATACACACTTTTCTTACCCTGTCAAGGTTCATGCTGTCCGTCCAGGGTTAATTTACGAAGATGACGAGTTTACTGTCACCTGTAATTCTTTGCATCATCGGATTACGGCCTTTGGCTACCGTATCGCAGAAAAAGACCGAGCGGGACGCTTTGATATTGAAAGAGCCAAAGCAATGGGAATTCCCCCTGGACGCGTTTACGGTCAACTCAAACGTGGTGAAAGCGTCACTCTACCCGATGGAAGGGTATTTAATGGCGCAGATTTTTGTGGCCCCACAGAAATTGGACGCAAAATAGCCTATTGCACAGACACGATTTATTCTGAGAATGCAGTGGAATTAGCACAGGATGCAGATGTATTAATCCACGAAGCTACCTTTTCTCACCAAGATGCTGAGATGGCTTTTCAACGTTTACATTCTACATCTACTATGGCAGCGCAAACAGCCTTAGCTGCTGGGGTGCATCGCTTAATCATGACTCATTTTAGCCCTCGTTATGCTCCTGGAAATGGCATAGAGTTAAAAGATTTACTTGAAGAAGCCCGTGCTATTTTTCCTAAAACAAGCATGGCTTATGATTTTATGACTTATGAAGTACCTAGACGGCGAAAAGCAGAATTAATCTCAACAAGTGCATCTAAATCAAGTTAAAGTTACATAGGATGTATTACGCCTATGTAAAGATTTAAACGCTTGCGAGATTAAGTACAAAATTGCATAGATTCATGGCAAAATTTTGACACCTAAACTCCGCGCCCCTCCGCGTTTACTTTTACTACCTGGTGCGTTTTAAATCTAGCCGTAACTGACCATCGCAGTGGTCATTAATTACCACAAAAACTAACCGTAAAGTATAAATGACTTTACACAATCTTTAATTTTATTTTGGCAATCAATAAAATAAATTAGGTAATTTAATTGTTGTGTTTGAGACTAACAATACAAAGTATAGGGAGCAACTATATTTGCTTAATTCGTTGCAAACTATTATTTAATGGTTTTATTATACAAGTTCACTCTATTCTCAATAGTTGATTAAAGTAAATATTCAAATTTATATATGTTGTCATTTATCCAGTGATTAGGCTTCACAAGAATCCGTGGTGATTGAAAGTCTAAGTTAAAAAAGATTGAAATAATAAGTATTTCACCTTCATAACCTCATTTCTATATCAAAAGTCAAATTGGACTTATTAAGTTTATTTATATACCAAATGTGACGTAAGAATAGTCACATTAAAAATATTTAGCCTACAGTAGAGACAAAATATCAGCAAAAATTTTTACCGAAAGTAAAACAACAGAAAGTATTGTATAAAATCAAAAAAACAATTCATTACTTATCCTAAGTTCGCCTAATTAGGAAATGGTAAAGATTAACCAATAGGGTTGACGATTTCGGGATGATCACTTTAGGTTGATATGAACTAAAAATAGCGGTAATTCTCAACCAACTATCGAGTCTCTTCTCTTTGCTTATTTATGCCTATTTACATGACTCTGAAATCAGAATTAAATACAATTGTTTATCAAGTGATAACCTTTAATATCTGAAATGCGAATTTTACGGTTACTGTCATTAAACTTGTATTCCGAAAAATAAAAGTATAAGTTATTGAGTCGGCTGTAATTACTAACAACAGCCTACTATTCAATCTTCTTAAATCAAGAATAAAGACTCTTGATTTAAAAAATAGTGTTTTAAAATAGAGGGTTCTGATTGTGAATGACACTAGTTTGGATAGAGGAAAGCTGGTTTTAATTTCCCAAAAAGACACGGTTGACATCAAACAAATCTCTACAATTTTGTTTCGTAGACGCTTTTTAATTTTGGGAATTTCCTGTGTTGTGATATCGGTTGCAGGTCTATTGGCTTTGAAAGCCAAACCTACATACCAAAGCTCTATGCAGTTACTTGTTACTTCTGATATAGCTGAAGATGAAACAGCAAGTAACATCTCAAAAAATACAAATAAAAATGCAGTTGAATCGACATTTAAAGATGTAGAATACAATCCTCAATTGGGTTTAATATTTAGCTCAAAGCTGATCCAAAAAGCTGTAGATTTATTACATCCTCAGTATCCAGACCTGACAGTTGAAGATATTAAAGGTAAGCATAAAAATCCACAAAAAAGACCTTTAGGCATCACTGTCATTGATACTGGAGGAGGAGCTAATCAAGTTTTTGGACAAGTATTTGAGCTTTCCTTTGAGAGCAATGATCCGGTAAAAGCACAGAAAGTTCTACAAGCTCTCCAAAAAGTATACAAAGATTATGAGCTTAAACAACGAAAACAGCGCCTTGATCAAGCACTAAATTTTGTGAATGCTCGCCTCACCAAAATTAAGCAGGAAGTCAAGCAAGCAGAGGGAAATCTCGAAAAGTTTCGCAAAAAGTACAATTTAATTGACCCAGAGGTACAAGGTAAAATTCTGCTAGAAAACCTTGCAGAAGTTAAAAAGCAATTACAAACTACTCGCGCTCAATTGCAAGATGTCCAAGCACGCCATAAAAATCTGCAAAAGGAAATAGCTTATTCTCCCCAAAATATACCTCTTCCCTCACCCTCACCAGTGAGTCAGTCGAACAGCTATCAAAGCTTACTGGATGAAATTCAAAAAACAGAACTGTCTTTGAGTAAGGAACGCCAACGCTTTACAGATGACTCTCCGGTAGTCCAAAACTTGATTCAGCAGCACCAAAGTCAACTAGATTTATTACAAACAGAAATTGAGCGATCGCTATCTAACAAAGACTTAGCCAAACAACCAACTGACACTAAGCTGGAAGAGTTAAGCAAGTGGGAAGCACTGAAGCGAGCATTAGCAGAAGAAAAACCTTCTGTTGAAGCAAAAACAGAAGAACCCCAGTTAATCCAAGGATTGCTAGGAGAAATCGATCAAAAGCTCATGCAACAGTTAATCGAGGTACAAACAACTGCTGAGGGACTACGCGCCAATGAACAGAGTTTGGCGGAATCAGAAAAGCAAGTTCGCTCAGAACTCAGCAAGTATCCTACCCTCATCTCTGAGTACAACCGTTTGTTACCCGAAGTGCAAGCAACTCGCAAAAAGCTTGAGCAAATGACCGCAGCGCAACAGTCTTTAGGATTAAGAATTGCTCAAACAGGCTCCGATTTGCAAGTCTTGGAAGAACCCCTACGCGGAACTGATTTAGGTAGCAACAGCTTATTATTTATTTTGGGAGGAATCATCCTTGCACCTTTAGTGAGTGTAGGAACAGCAATTATTCGGGAATTATCTGACAATGTTGTCTATTCTCCCGAAGAATTACAAAAACTGACACATCTGCGGTTACTAGCAACAGTTCCAAAACTCAGCAAACCTCGTCGTTACAAACAGCTTTTAAACTTGCCAAGAATATGGCACTCTCACAAAGAGCAAGACAAAGACACATCTAAGACCAAAACTCTGCCTGTATATGCTGCTTGGCCATCCCACGAAAGCTTAGATATAGCTTATCAAAACCTGCAAATCATCACATCTTCTGCGACTTCTAAGTCTGTAATGTTGACATCCGCACAACCAAAAGAAGGTAAGACAAGTATTGCTTTGGGACTAGCCGTAAGTGCTGCTCGTATGCATAAACGGGTACTATTAATTGATGCCAATCTGCGAGAACCGAGTTTGCACAAAACCTTGGAACTCTCCAACGATTGGGGACTATCTCTGCTGTTACTTGATGAAACTGATATATCTGATCAACGTTACATTCAACCAGTTCATCCCTCAATTGATGTTTTAACAGCTGGTTCCCCAGCCGAAGATCCAGTCAAACTGCTCAGTTCGAGACGAATGAAAGAACTGCTGGAGTCCTTTGAGCAGACTTACGACTTAGTATTAATCGATGCTCCTGCGATTCTCAAGACAGTTGATACCAGAATTTTAGCAACCCTGTGCGATCGCATCATCATGGTGTCACGTGTTGGTAAAGTTACCCAAGCTGATTTAGTTCAAGCAACAGACATTTTGAAAAACTTGAATTTAGTTGGTGCTATCGCTAATACTGCTCAGTGAAGAGAGGGGATCGGGGAATAGGGACAAGGGGGACAAGGGGAGCCACTGCGTTGCGGAGGTTCCCTCCGTTGTAGCATGTGGCGTGGACAAGGAGGACAAGGGAGCAGGGAGAATAACCAATCCCCGTTACCCCTACCCCTTATCACCAGAGGGGGCCCCACC
>NZ_AJLJ01000181.1 GCF_000317245.1 Fischerella muscicola SAG 1427-1 = PCC 73103 | reverse complement strand
AGGCCCCACCTTCCCCAATCCCCTTTCCCTTGTAAACTTTAAGCGGAAGTTCAATTTGAAAAGTTGAACCTTGAGCAATTATACTCTTGACAGAGATTTGTCCTTGGTGAGCTTGCACAATTTGTTGAGCGATCGCCAGTCCCAATCCGAAACCACCGGTTTGGCGAGAGCGAACGGTATCTACGCGATAAAAACGATCAAAAATATAAGGTAAATCGCTAGCGGGAATCCCGATACCATTGTCTTTCACCTGAATCACAGCGCGGTGGGACTCTCTGAAAACATGCAATTGTACCTCACCACCTGCTGGAGTGTATTTGCAAGCGTTACTCAGGAGATTGATGATCGCTTGTCTGAGCAAATTAGGATCGGCGTGTAAGATCACAGACTGCTCTGGTAATTGGGTGCTGAAATTTAAACTTTGAGCAGCAGCTTGAGTGCTGAACTCCGCAGCAAGCGATCGCAATAGTTGAGTCAAATCAATCGGTTTGAATGTAGTTTCCGCTACTGAGCTATCATGGCGTGACAGAAACAGCAGATTATTGATCAGCACACTCATAGACTTGGCTGTCTCTGCAATCTTTTGCAACCGTAGTCGTTGCTCTACAGGATCTTCGGGTGGTATTAAAGCAACTTGAGCATTACTTAACATTGTTGCTACAGGTGTGCGTAGTTCATGGGAAGCATCCGCCGTAAATCGTTGTAATTGCTGATAAGCTCGACGGGTTGGTCGCATTGCGATTCCCCCTAAAAACCAACCTGTAATCCCAATCACTACAAAGGTGAAGGGAACACCCAAAGCTAAAAACAAGCGAGCTTGATTTAAGCTGCTGCGTAGTGAGTCCAAGCTAGCTGCTGCTTGGAAGTAACCAATCAGCTCTTTATTTTGCAAAACGGGAATAGTGACTTGGCGAACCCAAGTGGTTTGAGTGTATTCTGGGTCTCCTGACAGTTGCAAAGTTTGAAATCCCGGTTCTGCGGTCAACTGTCTAGCACCCGATGAACCACCAATATACTGCACGAGTTGTTTGTCAGCGTTGTACCATCGGGCGTACAGCAGTCCACCATTTAGTGAAACGTCTTTTTCTATAGGAGTGCGATCGCCTTGATTTTGACCAAGGGTGTACTGAGTTTTACTAGCAAAACTTTTACTTTGGGTAAACAGTTCCTCATCAAAAAACCGCAACTGCTCCTCTACATTCAGACAGTAGCCCACTCCTGCAAATGCAAACAGAATTCCACCCATTGATAGGGCGAACCAGTGAGCAAGATTACGACGACTACGATCAAACATTTTGACAGCAAAGTCCACTTTTGTGAGTACAACATTGCACAAATTCGTCATCAAATTATGAATTCGGCGGATTCAACCTATAACCTACCCGATGCACTGTTTCGAGCCAATCTCTAGCCCCAATGATTTGTAGACGTTGGCGCAAGCGGCGCACCAAAGTTGTGACTGCGTTACTTTCGGGTTCTTCTCCGCAACTCCACAAAGCTTGCTCAATCTGATCATGAGATAAAATTTGGCGGGGATGACGCATCAAATATTCCATTAATTGGAACTCCCGACTAGAAAGTTGAGTTGTGATTGCATCAAGCTCAATAGTTAAATTAGATACATGCAGATGCAAGCCACTTAAGCTGAGTATATCTCCTTGCCACATTGGCGATCGCCTTCCTAATGCCCGTACCCGTGCCAAAAGTTCTAATACATCTACTGGTTTGACTAAGTAATCATCTGCGCCCGCATCTAAACCCATCACCTTATCTGTAACCGTGTCTTTTGCAGTCAATATCAGCACTGGAGCGACTTTACCTGCGCGTCGATATGACTGACACAGTTCTACCCCACTCATCTTTGGTAACATCCAATCTAGAATCAATAAGTCATAATCTTTTTGAAAAGCAAACCATTGTGCTGTTTCTCCATCTTCAATTGCATCTACAGTATGCCCTACTTTCAATAGTGCTGCCCGCAGTGGTTCCAACTGGGCTGGGTCGTCTTCAACCAGTAAGATCAACATCCCGCTTGCTGTAATTTTCACTTCCTAGTTTTAAGATTAAGCTAACAGAGTGACATAGAAGTGACGATCGCCAATTAACATTTAGACAATTAACCCTATCCCTTCCATGCGTCAACTTCAACTTTTTCCAGTATTACAAACATTAGGGTTTGTGTTTTGGTCATCATTACCGTTGATTGGACTGGTTTTTTGGGTGGGAAGCGGTTTGGTGGGAGATCGAATACTCAATCATACCTACAGTCATAAAAAATACTTGCAAGCGGATACGCAATTGGTACGGCAGATCACGAAAAAGGTAGTGGCGATCGAAGTGGAAGTTCTTCAAACACAAGGAGTTTCGCTGGTGAATGTGAAAACAAATCACTCACCTCTCAAAACAATGAAGTTTGAGTTCTCAATCACCGATCCTAATCAACTTGAAGCTAACATCAGTCGTGAGTTAGGTTTATCACGGGAACGAGTCAGCGAACTAATTCGCTATCAAGGACTGAAGAAACAGAATTAACCGTGAACGCGATCGCATACTAAAAACACTAAAAATTGAGATCAGATTTTGATATTTTTGTAATATTTCTCTATCAAACTACAAACTCTGACATTATTTTGTCACATTTATCTATCAAACTATAAAGACGAAGACTTGCAGCATTTTGATTAAACTTCTTGCAGAAGTTCAGGGCAAGGGTTAAAGGAATAGAAAAATCCTTTTCCCTTTACCCTTTTCCCAACTCTTGCATTCATGTATTTTTGCAATCTATGTTCTGCTTAAATCCTCAATAGCTCGCCATCAACCGCTATGGATACTTCTGAAGCTCCAGTTTCAACGCCTGAAACCCAGTCAGACAGTTCTGTAAACTCTGAGTTAGTGCCTACTCGTTCTGGCAAACCCTGGTTCCGGACATTGATCATCTTGTTTTTAACCACTGGGGGTATTATCCTTTGGCGGATGCTGGCTCCTGGTGGCACACCGCAACCTTCTGTAGCTCAACAGCAGCAATCACCACCCCCACGCCCCATTGAAACAATCACTCTCGCAACCGGTACTGCTACCAGGAATATACAGCTTTTGGGACAGGTGGAAGCCACTCAACAATCCACACTCCGCGCTCAAACCGGCGGAATTGTAGAGAAAATCTTAGTGCAACCAGGCGATCGCGTCAAAGCAGGAATGGTAATTGCCGTCTTAGATGACTCCGATCAGCAATTGGCGATTGCTCAAGCACGAGCGCAACTAGCACAGCAACGTAGCAATTTAGCACGTTTAGAAGTCGGTACTCGCCCAGAAATTATTGCTCAACGTCAAGCAGCTGTCACATCTGCCAAGGCACGAGAACAAGAAGCACAGGATAACTTGAGGCGTACTAGTGATCTCGTAAAAGAAGGTGCATTGTCACAAAGATTACTAGTGGAAGCGCAAACAAGTTTAAATGATATCCAGGGAACAGTATTAGAAGCCCAAGCTGAACTAGCAGAAGCCAAAGCAGGGCCAATTCAAGAAGAAATCGCTGCTCAACGAGCCAACGTAGAAGCAGCCAAAGCTAATCTCGCACAAGCACAACTCGCACAAAAACGGACGCGGATTGTAGCATCGGAATCAGGTGTAGTGCAGACACGACACGTAAGTAATGGTGACTTGGTGCAAAGCTCCAACGAAATAGTCACCTTAGTAGCAGGCGATCGCTTTGACATTTTCCTAGAGTTACCAGAAGAATTGACTGGTCGAGTCACCCCCGGTATGGCAATTGAACTCACAGCTCGCGCCCTACCACAATGGAAACAACGAGCCACAATTACCGCCGTCGTTCCCTCTGCCGACAGTGCCTCCCGTCGTCAAAGAGTCCGTGTCCAAATTAACAAACCACCATCAGGATTATTACCAGGAATGGCGATCGCAGGCAACCTCAACATGCCTGCAAATCGCTCTAGCTTTGTCGTCTCGCGAGATGCCTTAACCAGAAGACAAAACGAATGGTTTGTCTTTACAGTCGCCGATGGCAAAGCCAAACAAATTCAGGTAGAAATGGTTGCTGACATGGGCAAAGACATGGCAATTTACCATTCATCCCTCCAAGCCGGACAACGCATCGTCCTCCGTGGCGGTGACGGCTTACAAGATGGTGCGCCAGTGAAAATAGTTGATCGCAGTTAAAGGGAGTGTGGGGTGTGTGGGGAGTAATGTAGAGACGCGATGAATCGCGTCTGGAAGTGTGGGGAGAATTATTTAACAAGTCTCTTCCCGATCCCCAATCCCCGATCCCCGTTACCCCTTATCCCCAGAGGGGCCCCCACCTTCCCCGATTCCCCATCCCCAATCCCCAATCCCCAATCCCACTATGAACTTCATCGAAACTTCTGTGCGTTGGCGACATGGTACTTTTGTCCTGTTTTGCTTACTATCAATATTGGGAGTATTTTCGCTGCTGAATCTGCCTTTAGAGTTGCAACCAGGAGGCGATCGCCCGGAAATTACGATTACTACCACCTACCCAGGTGCAGGGCCGACGGAGGTAGAAGACCTGATTACGCGCCCAATTGAAGAGCAGATGGAAGAGGTACTGGGTGTTCAGGAAATCACAAGTAGTTCTCGGTCTGGACGCAGTAGCATCACGCTAGAATTTACTCAAGATGCCGATGTGCAAGAGCGGATGATCGATGTGATCAACCGCTTGCAGCAGGTGGAAAGCTTACCTCCAGAAGCCCAGGAATCGAGTGTAGAATTGGTGGGTGGTAATAGTTCCCCGATGATGTGGATTCCTTTTGATACGAAGGAAGGATTTCAACCAGATGCTAACCGCTATCGAGATTTAGCCGAAGAAGTGGTGATTCCCCGGTTGCGACGGGTGGAGGGAACAGGACAATTTCTCGTGGTCGGTGGACAAGAGCGAGAAGTAGAAGTGAAGGTTGACCCGAAAGCATTGTCAGATCGCAACCTCACCATTGGTAACGTGGTAGATGTACTGCGAGAAAACAACCGTGATATCCGGGGTGGGCCGTTAATTTTGGGACGACGGGAATATCGAGTACGTACAGTCAGCCGCTCTCAAGATTTATCACAAATAGAGGGCTTTGTACTCCGACGTGATCAGTCTGGTACAGTTTACTTGCGGGATGTGGCTCAGGTACAGATGGGGCGGAAACCGCAAGATAGTGCTTTGATATTTAACGGTAAACCAGGGGTAGCAGTCGGTGTGATTCGGCAAATTGGGGCAAATGTCCCAGAGGTTGCTAAAGGTATTCGCGCAGAAATAGCTGCACTGCAAACAGAGTTTGACAAGCAAAATCAGGGAATTCGGTTTGTCTACAACTATGACGAGAGCCAATATATTAATCAATCTGTGGCTTTTGTCCAAGGCAATTTGGTGAGTGGAGCGCTGCTAGCTACGATTGTCCTAATTTTGTTCCTCGGTTCTATGCGTACCGTGGCGGTGGTAGCGATCACAATTCCAACTACACTGATTATGGTGTTTATCGTCATGTCTGCATTAGGACGGACATTGAACATTATCAGTTTGGCAGGATTGGCATTTGCGGTGGGTATGGTTGTAGATAACGCGATCGTCGTGATTGAGAATGTCTTCACCCACATGCAGCAGGGTAAAAGTGCCATGCGGGCGGCGATTGAAGGTACACAAGAAGTTTGGAGCGCCATGCTTGGTTCTACCCTGACTAACGTTGTGGTGTTTGCACCGTTAATTATGGTGACGGGTGAAGCAGGACAACTTTATGCTGATATGGCGATCGCTCTTTCTGCTTCTTCTCTATTCTCCTTATTCGCCGCATTGACTTTAGTCCCAATGCTTTCGGGATTGTTCCTTAAACAATCGGAAGCAATGCAAATGATGGAAGGTGGCGAATATCGGGGTGGTAATTGGTTGGAGCGTTCGGTTGCTAAGTGTTCAGCCGTATTTCGTCATTTTCAAGGCAAACTGGAAAACTTTCTCGCTTCTACAGTTAGTTGGTCACTGGGACGTAAGCGAATTGGTCGAAGATTATTAGTACTGTCGATTCCTGTGGCTTTACTTTTGATCAGCGTTATGCTACTACCACCTGCGGATTACTTACCAGAAGGTAATCGCAACTTAGTTGTGTTGCGGGCGGAACCATTACCAGGAACAAGTATTCCCGAAGCGATTCGCCAATCTGAATCTATACGAGAATTTTTGCGATCGCAACCAGAAGTTGAGCGCATTATGTACGTTGATCGTCCCGGCGCCCTGCGGGGGATAGCCACAATCTTAAAACCAGAATTCGCTACCACAACTGGGTTAGCTGAGATGGTAGATCGGTTACGCGCTCAAAGCAGTAACTTTGCTGGATATCGCTTTATGGTTCCAACTCGGATTTCTATTTTCCGCGATCCTGGTAAGGAGTTTGAAGTCGATATTGTCGGGGCTGATCTCAATCAGATCAGTGATTTGGAGAAACAAATTACAGGCAAATTGCGGCAACTTGCGGGAGTGCAGAATGTACGTTCCAACTTTGTCACAGGAGCCGGAGAACTGCAAGTAATTCCCAATCGAGAACGCATTGCTGAAGTGGGACTCTCGGAAGCTGAAATTGGTTCAATGGTGGAAGCAGCATTGGGTGGACGCATTGCTTCCGATTACATTGATGGCAAAGAAGAACTTGATGTTTCAGTGGAGTTACAAAATACCTCCGTAGAAACACCAGAACAACTGCGACAATTGCCACTGTATACCCAAGGGCGACAGGTACAACTGGGTGATGTTGCCGAAGTTAGGGAAACAACTGGCCCAGATGTCATTAATCACGTCGATTTAGAGCGATCAATCAGCCTCACCGTCTCCCTCGCACCGGATGCACCGCTTGCTACCTTAGTAGAACGCACCGAAAAGGAAATTCTCGCTCCTTTGCGTGCGAATTTACCTACAGGTTATCGGTTAGAATTAGCAGGTTCCGCAGATCAGTTAGCAGCAACTGTGAGTCAACTAGCAGCGGCGTTTGCATTTTCGATTTTGATTACATACCTGTTATTAGTAGCGCTTTATCGCTCATTTCTTTACCCAGTAGTAATTATGGCTACTGTACCAATGGGGATGAGTGGCGCACTCTTGAGTCTAGTCATTGCTAACCGTATTCCCGGAATGAATGTGGCGTTAGATATGATTACAGCCTTGGGATTTGTGATCTTGACAGGTGTGGTTGTCAACAACGCCATTCTCTTAGTCGATAGAGCCTTGCAACTTCAGGAAGCAGGCGAAGATTACGATGCATCACTCTATAATGCAACTAGCGATCGCCTACGGGCAATTTTCATGTCTGCGGGAACTAGTGTGTTAGGAATGTTACCCTTAGCAGTACTACCGGGGCAGGGTTCAGAATTATACCAAGGATTAGGCATCGTCCTGACTGGTGGTTTAGCATTTTCCACTATTTTGACACCCACAGTTGTACCTGCGCTCATGGGTTTACTCCATGATTTCTCTGGACGTAGAAAGCAATCAGCTGTCACAAAAAATACTGTTGGAGTCGGTAATGGGTAACTTCTTTCACTTACGGCTCTTTTTTCGCCACTTACTTCTGACTAGACGAATTTCTTCAAAGCTATAACTATCGCCAAGATATTCTTTAATTGGGGTAAGGGCAATATCTCCCAAAATTTCTAACACTTGCAAGATTTTTTGCTGTTTTTCTGGTGCTACCAAATCATTCAAGTCTATGGGTTGATTTTTTTCGATTAAATCGCAGAGATGACTAAAAATTGTTGTTGAGCGCAGGTTACGTTTTGCAGCAATTTCTGAGATACTTAAACCTTGTTGATATAACAGCAAGGTTTGTAATTCTGTAGCCGAAAGCGAACTAGAAGCAGAGGGAAGGTTTTGTTTTTGTTCTTGAAAATTATTTTCTTGGCAATAAGCGCGAATTTCGGCAATAAATTTATCACCATATTGGCTCAATTTATGGCTACCTACCCCAGAAAGTTTACTAAATGCATCTTTAGTTTGGGGTTTGACTTGAGCCATTAATTTGAGAGTCGAGTCAGGGAAAATCACATAAGGTGGGACAGACTGTTCATCTGCTAGTTGTTTCCGTAGCGATCGCAACCTCTGTACTAACATTTCTGCTTCTACAGTTTTAGCATTATCTTCAGTCCAAGTGATCTTTTGTGTAACGGTGACAGCAATCGAAACTGTGCGCTGTCGTCGCATGACTTCCCAACTTAAGGCGTTAAGTTTTAAAACGGCGTAACCATCAGTACTTTGTTCTACTAAACCTTGATGTAACAAAGAACGTCCCAACATCCGCCATTCTTCCAAACTTTTATCTTTACCGATACCGTAGGTAGAGAGTTTTTCGTGTTCGTATTGGGCAATTTTTTGGGTTTTCGCTCCCCGCAGCACATCTATAATATGACCCATGCCAAATTTTTCTTTGCAACGGGCGATACAAGAGAGAAATTTCATCGCTTCCACTGTCCAATCTTGCACGGGTTTGGGATAGCGACAGTTATCACAATTATCACAATTTCCTGGAAAACGTTCGCCAAAGTAACTAAGTTGAATGGTGCGGCGACAGTCTGTACCTTCAGCGTAATCTATCATCTGTCGCAATTGTTGTTTAGCTATTAGCTGTTCTTGTGGTTCACTTTTTTGATTGATGAGAAATTCGATAATTTTGACATCACCATAGCTGAGAAACAGTGTACAACGTGAAGCTTCTCCATCTCTACCCGCCCTACCTGATTCTTGATAGTAACTTTCTAAATTCCGGGGTATATCAAAGTGAATCACAAACCGCACATCTGGTTTATTAATACCCATACCAAAGGCGATAGTTGCTACCATGATTCGCACATCATCACGAATAAAGCGAGTTTGATTTTTACTTCGTTCTTCGTCTGTCAAACCAGCGTGGTAAGGTAGGGCAGAAATTTTATCATGCTGGAGTTTAAAGGTGATTTCATCTACTTTTTTGCGGGTTAAACAGTAAATAATTCCCGAACCTTGGGAATCGCGGATTAATTCTAGGAGTTCGGCGTAAGCATTCTTTTTTTTAGGACGAACTTCGTAATAAAGATTTTGGCGGTTGAAGCTGGCAATGTGAATACTGGGATCTTTTAATCCTAGTTGTTGGGTAATATCATGACGGACGCGATCAGTAGCAGTAGCTGTAAATGCCCAAGTTGGGACGTCGGTGTAACGTTTTCGCAGTATAATTAATTGGCGATATTCTGGGCGAAAGTCGTGTCCCCACTCAGAAACGCAGTGCGCTTCATCAATAGCAAAGGCAGAAATACCGACTTCATGATGAATTAAATCTAGAAATGGGAGAAATCGATCGCTGACTAGACGTTCTGGGGCGACGTAGAGTAATTTAACTTTACCTTGGAGGATGTATTGTTCACGCGATCGCGTCTGGTAAGAGTTCAGACTACTATTGAGGAATGTCGCTGCTACACCGTTTTTTCGCAGTGCTTCTACTTGATCTTGCATCAAAGCAATTAAAGGTGATACTACTACTGTCACACCTTTTTTAATCAGTGCAGGTAGTTGAAAGCATAGTGATTTTCCGCCACCCGTGGGCATAATAATCAGCAAATCCCGATTAGAAAGCGCATTTTCGATAATTTCTTTTTGTCCAGGACGAAAGTTATCGTAACCGAAGTGATATTTCAGCGTTTTTTCTAATTGAGGATACTGAGACATAAGTAACAATCTTTAGGAGTTGGCATCTTGCCTGCATTACATGATAATGCAACTTTCACTAGCTTGCTTTCCCGATCAAGATCGCCTTTTTTATCGTATCGTATTTTGCCAGTCACCCCTTCAGGGATATTACCTATGATAAAATGGTTTCATGGAAATCAAAGTGTTCGCCTGTTTTAAGAAGTGCATTGTTTGACTTTATGTAAGCGATCACACCATTAAATTCTCATCCTCACGCAGCCCAATCTTTACACAGTAACTCTGCCTGTTGTAGGACTGTCACCATCGCCTGATCTTGCTTTTCTGGTGGATAAGCGTATTTCCGCAGTAGGCGCTTGACTAAGCGGCGGAGGTTGGCTTTGACGCTTTCTTTCTGTGTCCAGTCGATAGTGACGTTACGGCGAACTGTATCTACAAGGTCACGAGCGATCGCTTTGAGGGTATCATCACCTAATGCTTGCACAGAGGTATCATTTAAATCCAGAGCATCGTAAAAAGCGAGTTCATCTTCAGATAACCCCAGGTTTTCGCCTCGCTTTGTCGCTTCCCGGATTTCCTTTGCAAGTTCTATCAATTCGCTCATCACCTGGGTAGTTTCAATGGTGCGGTTCTGGTATCTTTTGATTGTCTGTTCCAGCATTTCGGCAAAGGAACGGGACTGTACCAAGTTACGATGCGATCGCGTTTTGATTTCGTCGTTAATTAATTTCCGCAGCAGTTCTAAAGCGAGGTGGCGTTGGGGTAGTTGGCGGACATCTGCTAAAAATTCATCACAGAGGATGGAAATATCAGGATTTTTCACCCCAGCAGCAGCGAAAATATCTACCACCTCATTACTTGCAACGGCGTTAGAGACAATTTGGCGAATGGCAGTATCTAAATCTTCAGGACTTTTACCGCCAGTTGTGGTGTGTTTAACAAAAGCTGCGCGAATGGCTTGGAATAAACCGACTTCATCGCGAATTGCTATAGCTTCATCACTGGAACTGCACAAAGCAAATGCTTTGGCTAATTCGTTGACTGCTTTGATAAACTCTTGTTGTCCATCTTCCTGTTCGAGAATATAATCCATTGCGGCGGGGATGATGGAGACACGCTGGGTTGCAGTACCTGTAAAGAACAGTGAATAGTCGAAACCGTCTAATAGTGCTGTGACGTTTTCGTACTTTGCTAGCATGAGAGCGATCGCTTGTTCTTGAGGAATGCCTGTTTGACCTTGACTGTCAGCAGTATAATCTCTTAGGGCTGCTCTAAGTTGGTCAGCAATGCCTAAGTAATCCACAACTAAACCGCCTGGTTTGTCTTTAAAGACGCGGTTAACTCTGGCTATAGCTTGCATTAACCCATGACCACGCATTGGTTTATCTATGTAGATGCTGTGCAAACATGGTGCATCAAATCCTGTTAGCCACATATCCCGCACAATTACCAATTTCATCGGGTCATGTTCATTTTTAAACCGCTTTGCTAGTGCTTTACGTTTTGATTTGTTGCGGATATGGGGTTGAAATTCTAGAGGGTCTGCTGCAGAACCAGTCATGACAACTTTTAGCGTTCCTTTATCGTCGTCGGGATGATGCCAATCAGGGCGAATTTTGATGATTGCATTGTACAAATCGACGCAAATCTGACGACTCATACAGACAATCATTGCCTTACCGTCGATAATTTCTTGGCGACGTTCAAAATGTTCTACGATATCTTTGGCAACTAGGGCAATGCGTTTTTCTGCTCCTACCAAAGCTGCTAATCTTGCCCATTTGGTTTTTAACTGTTCTCTGGTTAACTGTTCCTCACCTTCGGTGACTTCTTCAAATTCTGGATCAATGTGAGGACGTTCTGCTTCTTCGAGTTCCAGTCTTGCCATACGTCCTTCATAGTAAATGCGGACTGTGGCTTCATCTTCAACTGCTCTTTGGATATCGTAAATATCAATATAGTCACCAAATATTGCGG
>NZ_AJLJ01000180.1 GCF_000317245.1 Fischerella muscicola SAG 1427-1 = PCC 73103 | reverse complement strand
GAAAAATCAACCCCAAGACAACGTGCTTATACTCCGCTGCGTCCATGTGACCCCGCTGCTTATCCGCAGCTAACCACAGGGCTTGTTCAAAGCCTAACGTTGCACCATTGCCGTTTTTTTGTTCCGTTTTTTTCTGACCGCGAGCCACTAAATAACTACTCCCTGAAGTAAAATATCTTCTAAATATTGAGTTAACGCCTGTTTTAATCCATCACTATGAATCCAGGCGACAAACCCGCCATAAATCATTCTGTCATTGTGTAAATATATAGCGACTTGTGTCAGAAATCGCTTCAAAAAAAATTCTGGATGTGCTAGCGTACCGCCATCCAGAAATGATATGATGTATTATACAGTAAATTTACTGTAAAAAATGTATAAAATCACTCCACGGTAACACTCTTGGCAAGATTACGGGGCTGATCTACATCCAAACCACGACGAGCGGCGATATGATAAGCCAGTAATTGCAAGGGAATTACTGTCAGGATGGGAGAAAGTAATTCATCTACAAAAGAGACAGGAATTAAATCATTAAAGATTTCTGCTGCTTCTCCATCTTTAACTGGGGTAACACCAATTAAGCGAGAATCTCTGGCTTTTGCTTCTTGGGCGTTAGAGATCACTTTTTCATATACACTACCAGGCATCGCGATCGCTACTACTGGTACTTTGGCATCCAATAAAGCAATAGGCCCATGCTTCATTTCTCCTGCTGGATAGCCTTCCGCATGAATATAACTAATTTCTTTTAACTTCAATGCCCCTTCCAAAGCAATGGGGAAGTTTATTCCCCTACCCAAAAAGATGAAATCTTGGGTTTCAGCAAATTCATGTGCTAACTGTTCGGTTAATTTTTCCTGACTTTCCAAAGTTGCTTCTATTTCTTTGGGAATCTGGCGTAACCCTTTGAGAATATCTTCTAAGTTTTCTAGAGGAAGCGTTTGACGACTATAAGCTAAATCCAATGCTAAAGCATAAAACGCCATCAATTGAGCAATAAAAGTTTTTGTCGCTGCTACGCCAATTTCAATCCCAGCGAGAGTATTAATGATATGGGAAACCATGTGTCCCAAACTACTTTCAGGACGATTGGTGATGCCTAAAAGTCGCGCTTGATACTTTGGTTCTCTACCTTGGCGACGTTCCTGTTCCATTGCCAAGGCTGCTAGTGTATCAGCAGTTTCACCTGATTGAGTAACCCCAATAGTTAGTGTGTTGGGTGTCAGGGGTGAGGGAGCGTAGCGAAACTCGGAGGCATAATGTACTTGGGTAGGAATTTGTGCTAGTTGTTCGAGCAAGTATTTACCGATTAAAGCTGCGTGCCAACTAGTACCACAAGCCACAATATGAATTTGTTCTATATCTGCGTACAATTCACTTGGTAAACCAATATTGATGGGAGAATTACTACTATTTTCTGGATGCCAATCGGTGTTAAAGTATGCTTCTAAACAAGCCCTTACTACTCCTGGTTGCTCGTAGATTTCTTTGAGCATGAAGTGCTTGAATCCTTGTTTTTCTACCATCATCGGATTCAAACTGAGTAAACGAGGATGTTTCTTCAACCTCTGTCCGGCAAAGTTATAAACTTCTACGCCCAAAGGAGTCAGACGTGCCAATTCACCATTTTCTAGGGGTAACACCGCCTTGGTATGGGAAATAATCGCGGGAGTATCAGAGGCGCAAAAAAACTCTCCTTGACCAAAACCAATGACTATCGGTGCTTGTTGACGAACCACAATTAATTCATCGGGATAGTCAGCGCTGATAATAGCGATCGCAAATGCACCTTGTAATTCATTAACAGCTTTTCGTACAGCCTCCAAGAACGCAGAATCTGAATTACTCTGTCCGAAAGCGATTTCTTCTTTGAGAAATTGAGCGATGAGATGGGGAATTACTTCAACATCGGTATCAGAACGAAACTCGTATCCTTGCTGTTTCAGTTCCTCACGCAACTTAGAGTAGTTTTCAATAATTCCATTTACTACTACCGCTATCCGCATTGCTGTATCCATGTGCGGATGAGCATTGTACTCTTCTGGCTTTCCGTGAGTAGCCCAGCGAGTATGACCAATACCAATTTGGGCAGGAGTTTGTAAATTTTCTAACTTGGAACGTAGGTTAGATAGTTTGCCTTTAGCTCGGACACAGTTAACCTCTCCTTCCCAAATCGTTGCTACTCCAGCAGAGTCATAACCTCGATACTCCAGTTTTTCCAGCCCAGATAAGAGAATTTCTGTCGCCGTTTGAGTCCCTACATAACCGACGATACCACACATGACTCACACCACTACAATTTTTCAGGATGATTAAATTCCAGTATAAATGCTAAGTTCGGGGAGCGGGGAAAAGGGAGTGTGGGGAGTGTGGGGAGTGTGGGGAGTGTGGGAAGTAATGTAGAGACGCGATTCATCGCGTCTGGGAGTGTGGGGAGAATTATTTAACAAGTATTTTCCCAATGCCCCATGCCCAATGCCCAATGACTAAATGCTAAGATTTTTTAAATTTTATAAAAAATCTTAGCATTTATAGGGTAGACATTCCTCACCAATCTGACTAGAGAGGCAATTAATGTCTACCCTACCTTGTAAAAAAAGTTTGCTAATTAAAAAGTGACTGCTCCCACACCGACCCGTTCCAATCGGGTATGGTGTGGGCTTTTTCTAGCTTTTAGTAAGCCAGACCCATGCTGCGAGTTGTTTCAGCTCCCAGATATACCCGGATGCTTAAGAAGTCAGTGGGGCAAGCAGTTTCACAACGCTTGCAACCAACACAGTCTTCTGTGCGGGGGGAAGAAGCTATTTGATTAGCTCTACAACCATCCCAGGGAACCATTTCCAATACGTCTGTGGGGCAAGCGCGGACGCACTGGGTGCAGCCAATGCAGGTATCGTAAATTTTTACGGTATGAGACATTAAAAAACTCCTAAATGAAGTGTTCTTCTCCGCGAAAGAATCATAATCAAGGCTTAGTTTACCGCAGTGACTCATCTGTCGTAATCAAAAGGCTACATAACTTTAAACAACGTAATAGGATTGGGGATCGGGGATCGGGGATTGGGGACAAGGACGACAAGGGAGTGTGGGGAGTGTGGGGAGTGTGGGAAGTGTGGGGAGTGTGGGGAGTGTGGGGAGTAATGTAGAGACGCGATTCATCGCGTCTGGGAGTGTGGGGAGAATAACCAACGCCCGATGCCCAATGCCCGATGCCCAATGCCCGATGCCCAATGCCCAATGCTTACTACGGATTGGATATGTCTTCTACCCACACAAGTTTGTCGGCAAAAAAACTAATCTTGAGCGAGTTGTAGAATTTGCGATCCGCTGTGACAAGTTGGCATTCTTCCGTAAAAGCAAGAGCTATATAAAAACATTCATCTACAGTCTGTGCTAGGCTATTCGCCATTTCCATAGCAGTTTCTAACAGCAGTGTTGAAGGATAAGTCTGCAACATCACTGTTTTAAAATTATGTATAATTCTGCGGCTTGTTTCTTGGGTAATTTCCCCTAGCTGAACTTTTTTCCACAAAATATGCCCAAACTCAGGTAGTAGTAAATCTGGGGCTAGTAATTCATAAGTTCCGTCCAAAAGACGAGCCGCTTTTTCGCTGTTAATCTCTGGTATGAACCATTTAACAGCCACAGTCGCATCAACAACGTAGCGATTCACTTGTTTTTCTCCTTTCTGAGGAGTTCTGCACTGTCGGTATGGATATTACCTACTAATTGCAACCGCATTTGGAAAGCAGCTTCTCTCACTTTTGCCATATTGACTTGCTTGCTTGAAGTTGCCTCACTTTGTACTGCCATCTCCAAGATGCGTTTGATTTCTGCTTGCAAAGAGTGACCGTGCTGTTTGGCAAGGATTTCTAGCTTTTCTAGGATGATGGGGTCTAGGTCTTCAACCAAGACTTGAGCCATAATTGACTTTTTATGAGTTTGTTATATGGATTAGCTTTTTGAGATTATAGCTTGCTGTGGCGAATGCCTTACCGATAATAAGATACAAGAGTGTGCTTTCCGCCAATTTTCGGTAAAACCAAGCTTAGATTGTGAAGACTTTACTTGTGTGAGAATTAATATAAGTATTTTGGGAGTTGTTTGCGTGGCTTGGGCAAATGGCGATCGCTTACAAAATGGCAAATATACCATAGAAAGAGAGTTAGGAAGAGGACGCTTTGGAATCACATATCTGGTCAAAAACAGGAATGGCGATCGCTTAGTTATTAAAACACTAAACGATGACTTGCTCAATTCCCTGAGTCAGTCGGAACGCGAACGTCTGGAGACGATGTTTTTACGAGAGGGTTTAAAACTCACTCATTGTCAACATCAGCACATTGTGCAAGTTACAGACACCTTTAAGGAAGGAGAACATTCTTGTCTAGTAATGGAATATGTGGCAGGTGTGAGTTTAGCTGAACGTTCTCAGCAAAGACTTTCAGAATCAGAAGCACTACGTTATGTTCAACAAATTGGGGAAGCTTTGATAGTAGTGCATAAAAATCACCTGATTCATCGAGATGTCCGTCCAGGAAACATCATTTTGCGGGTGCGAGAAGGACAACCGGAAGCAGTGCTGATCGATTTTGGTTTAGCTTTAGACTTTGACCATATCTTAACCACAAACCGAACTAGGGAAACTTCCGAAGGATTTACACCACCTGAGCTTTATGCTAAAAATACTCCAGCAAATGCCTATAGTGATATTTATTCTTTGGCTGCAACTTTATATGTGCTTCTCACTGGACAAACACCTGTGAGTGCGCTGCGACGTAAGACAGACAACGCTCGTTTAGTCCCTCCCAAAGACATTAATGATCAGATTAGCGATCGCACCAACCGAGCAATTTTAACAGGGATGAAACTAGATCCCAAACAGCGATCGCAATCAATGCGGGAATGGCTCGATTTATTGGGGTTAAGTGGGGAAGCTAGCAAAACTGAGACACCTGCACCCCCTAAACCCGAAGCAAAAATTAATTGGATTGCAGTAACTGCGATCGCAACCTTAATTGCAGCTATTGGAACCTTATTTTCAGGTATGGCTGGTTGGATTCCGATTTTCAAACCATCTCCGTCTCCTAGCCCAACATCCAATACGGTTCCGATAAGATAAACAACCGCTTTAGAAATAGAAAGAAGGAGAACAGGAAGAGAAAAAATCATTTCGGCAAGCTC
>NZ_AJLJ01000179.1 GCF_000317245.1 Fischerella muscicola SAG 1427-1 = PCC 73103 | reverse complement strand
AAGCTCAAAAACCATTTCGGTTAGCGCAAAAATCATTTCGGCACTTAACTGATAACTGATAACTGATAACTGAATCGGTCATCTATCAAAACTCCGTAGAATTAGCTACAATTTCATCAAGATGCTGGCTGAAAGTAATTTCTCTGATTTAGAGGTATTCATGCCCTGGGCAACAGGACAACAATTACAAAATGGTAAATATGTAATTGAGCAAATTCTGGGACACGGAGGATTTGGGATTACTTATAAAGCATTGCAAGTTGAGTTAAATCGCCACGTTGTCATTAAAACACCCAATGAATATCTCAACCGTGACCCAGAGTATGACAAGTATGTAGAGCGATTTATTCGAGAAGGGCAAATACTCGCACGCCTATCTCAAGACCCCCATCCTCATATTGTGGGAGTTATTGACCTATTTCAAGAAGTTAACACCTACTGCTTAGTGATGAACTTTGTGCCAGGAGAAAATTTGTTTGAAGTAGTGAGGCGTAGAGGAGCGTTACCAGAGGCAGAGATTGTAACTTGTATCCGCCAGATTGGGGAAGCTTTGTGTGTGGTGCATCAAGCAGGGTTAGTACACCGAGATGCACATCCCGGAAATATTATGTTGCAGACAAATGGTAAAGCGGTTCTGATTGACTTTGGCATCGTCAAAGAACTTGTACCTAAAACTTTGAGTTCAACAGGCAATGTCGGTAATAAAGGTTTTGCACCCTATGAGCAGATGACTAGAGGGAGTCGAGAGCCAACAGTTGATATTTACTGTTTAGCTGCCACACTCTATTATGCGGTGACAGGTCAAAGTCCCACAAATTCACTAGCTCGGAAGCTAAATGATGATCCCTTGGCTCCACCCAAACAAATTATTCCAGGCATCAGTAAGCAATTAAATCGGGCAATTCTTGAGGGGATGGCACTGGAGGCAAAAGATCGCCCCCAGTCAATGCAGGCGTCGTTGGCAATGCTAGAAGTACCAAAACCGACACCGCCACCAACTGTTAAACCAGTTCACAGGAGAGAAGTTGTTCGTCCCAAAGTTAAGTCAGAGTCAAAGGCTACTCCAAAAAAACCAGCGACTAAACCACCTAGAATTATTCCCTGGGGATGGTTAGTTGTTGTATTATTTAGTTACCTATTCGTAGGTTATATTTTCGCCGCATCTAATGCCCCGTTTTGGGCTTGGGCTGTGGCTTGGGCTGTGGCTTGGGCTGTGGCTTGGGCTGGGGCTGGTGCTTGGGCTGTGGCTTGGGCTGTGGCTTGGGCTGTGGCTTGGGCTGTGGCTTGGGCTGTGGCTGGGGATAAATTACTAGAATCTTTCAACAAGTTTCATACTTTTCTGATTGTAGCTGGCGTTTCCGGTCTAGGTTCGGTTTTGGGATGGCTAGGACACTTAGTCTTCACCACACGACCATAGTTTACTCAAGCCCCAGAAGATAATCGAACTCTGAAAAACTCTGCGAACCACCGCGTTGACTCTGCGCCCTTCTGCGTTTAAAAACACTACGATTTTACCCAAAGATATACTTAAGCATCTGGTTCAACACCAAGAGCGCGCAATTGTTCAGCCAAGCGATTAGCTCTTTCCTCACCAGTCAACAATAAATTACCTTGCAAATCCCACCAGCGTAGCCAAGGTAAGTCCATATTCTGGTATTCTCCCCGCCATATACCTAACTCAACACCTAATGGATTTATGGGATAATGTCCCCGTTCATTTGCTGGTAATGGCTGATATTGTCCACCAGCAAATCTATACACTTCTACACTAGCTCTTTTGACTTCATAAATACCGTAGAAGGCAGGACGAATTACCTGCTCATAAATCCAAAGTTTACCCGTCCAAGGTGTTTTGTCTCTTTCCCCATTCCCATCTTCAGAAACGAATTCTAAGACAATCAACGGAGCAATATGCTCTCGCCAATATACATAAGACCTCCGCATTTTTCCATCGAGTAAAGGCGGTACATTCCCTACATAAAACCAATCCGGTGCTTCTGCTCCTTTCTCTGGTGGATCGGTCAAGCGCCAATAAATACCTAAGTCTTGACCAATACAATATTGACCATCGGGATGTAATTGTTTGAGGACAGGTGTAATTGAGTCAGTTAGTAAGATGCTTTGAGCATGTTCTTGCCAATTTCTCACGAATGTACTGTTGGATTCCGGTAGCTGCGTATGATCGGGGAAAGGAGTGAGGGCGGTGGATGGATCGGTTGCAGAGGTCATACGGCTACCTTTGCAGGGGTAAGGGTTGTTTCTTAGTTTAGCAATAGAGGGAGGAAAGAGCAGTCTGAATACATTCGGCGACCAGACAACGAGGATAAGCTAGAACCATTTAGTTTAATGGTGCAGCATCAATATCAATCACAGTAGCTGTTTGAGTCGAATTTGATTCAGCAGAAGTAACTTTTTTACGGTTTTTGAGTTGTTCTATAGCAATTTGAGAAACTTCTGCAATCACAAAGCTAGCAATCAGCCCATCATCAATCCATCCTACAACCGGGACAACATCTGGTGAAATATCCAGGGGACTGATCAGGTAAAATAAACTCGCAGCAATTGCGAACCAGCGATATTTGGGATGATGCAGAACTTTACGGATTCCGTTTTGTAATAGCTGGGTAAAAAATCTTTTTCTCATTAAAAGACCCCTCCAATTAACAAGATGATCTTGACAAATTTATCTACAAAAATCTGGTGTAGATCACCCTTGACTTTGTAGTGGAAATACACCACCCCATTTATGTACGATTAAGCGTATGTTGAGAGTCCGCCAGGAATGAAATAGCCTGAAATTGAAAGATTGGCTTCAAAATCATACTAGAGAATTAAGACTAATTACTTCTATTGAATGTAGATCAATTTAGGACTTAGTTGGTTAGCTTGAGACTAAGAACTGAAGTACTTAAGGTGAAAAAATGAACAGGACAGTACTAACTATTTTGATATTTGTGTTCTTACTCTTGTTTATTATCTCTCCCTTTGCTGGTCTTGCTAATTTACTGCTTGTGTTATTATTTGCAGCGTTGTTCTTTTTAATCAGTAATTTATTTCAAGCACTTATTGGTAGTAAAACTGATTCTCATAGCTGATGAAATAAAAATGAAAATAATTAGAGATTTCTTGTATCTGAGCAAAAAATATCGATAAACGATCGCTTTTGCTCAAAAATACAAGAGTTTGAACAAAAAGATGCTTCCAGCCAAAGAAACAAGAAGCATCCAAAATTAGTGTTTTGACTTGGGCGACTTCACATATACAGTACAATTGTACTGTATATGATTCACATATGATCAACGATGACTACTGTGCGATCGCACAAGGTAGTTATCCTCTTGTTAAACGGATATGTTCTAGAATTTTCTGTTTGCGCTCATTTGAGATCGAGTCCGGCGTGGGCTTAATAAAATCGTTGGTACTCCGAGCCAGATGCTCCATGATTCGCCTTTGACGTTCAGATTGTGTAGCCATAATTCATTACCTAATCAGGTGTAAAATGCTACTTATCTCTTAGAAGGCTTTGGGCTTTAACTAATCATTTGTCTGAGTACATTTTAGCGAATACTAAAAATAGATTCAGTTTTATAAATTAATTATTTCTTCAAGCTACAGCTAATAGCTATAGCAATCCTAAATCATTGGTGAGAGGCAAGATCCCCGACAACTCTTGCGAAGTCGGGGATCTGGGATTCCGTATTTTCTCACAACTCAATTACGATTGCTATATAAACCTGTTAATAGCTATTCAAGTGCGTAGACGCTGCATCGGCTTGTCGTCAGCAGCTCATTAAATCACAGCACTCCCGCGTTTTGTATAGGAGAACAGCTACAGTAAAAGAAAGAACTTGCCATCTTCCGAGGAGGAGGTGCAATATGAGTCAAGCTTTGGAAGTAAGGAAAAATACTGAGCATTATGTATGCGTTGCTCAGGTTGCTGATGTCAAAGCCGCCGCTTATGCAATTGTTTATGTTGAAGGACAGGCGATCGCACTGTTTGTTCACAATGACAAAATTTACGCTATAGATAATCGTTGCCCACACATGGGTTTTCCTTTACACCGAGGCACTGTTAAAGATTGTATTTTAACTTGTCACTGGCATCATGCCCGTTTTGACTTGGCTAGTGGTGGCACATTTGACGCTTGGGCTGATGATGTACGTGCTTTTCCTGTAGAGATTCGTGGTGATCAGGTATGGATAGATTTAGCACCCCATGCAGACCCCCAAACTCACCAGCGTCAGCGCCTCCAAGATGGTTTAGAACAGGGTATCTCGTTGGTAATTGCTAAATCGGTGATTGCTTTACTGGATGCAGGTATCGAACCAGCAGAACCATTTCGTATGGGACTTGATTTTGGGGTGCGTTACCGTAATGCAGGCTGGGGATCAGGTTTGACAATGCACACTTGTATGATCAACCTCCTACCGTACCTCGACCCAGAAGACCGGCCCCGCGCCCTTTATCACGGACTGGCTGCTGTGGCGCGTGACTGTGCAGGTCAACCACCCCACTTTGGAGTTCAACCTTTACCCACATCTGCACCCGACATCAATACATTAAAAAGATGGTTTCGCCAGTTTATTGAAGTACGAGATGCAGAAGGTGCAGAACGGTGTTTAGTATCGGCGGTGCGTTCTGGTGCTGACCAACAGCAAATTGCTGAAATGTTATTTACTGCTGCCACTGACCATCGCTATATTGATGTCGGTCATGTTCTCGATTTTACTAACAAAGCCCTAGAAGCTCTCGATGCTACAAATTGGCAGAATGCAGAATCAGTTTTAACTAGCTTAGTTGCTGGGTACGCCAGCGCCGAACGCATGGAGGAGTCGAATTCCTGGCGTTACCCGGTGGATTTAGTCGCAATTTTAGATCGTGCTTTTGCAGAAATTCCAGCAGCTTTAGAATCAGGACAAGATAAACAAGGAACATGGGCAAATCGTGAAGCATTAGTCACAATACTTTTAGGTGAAGATGCCCAAGCGATCGCAGATTCACTTTTAGCAGCATTGCAAACTGGTTGCACCGAAACAGAATTAGCCGGCGCTGTCGCCTATGCAGCAGCATTGCGAATTGCTCGTTTTCACACCAACAATGATTTTGGGGATTGGGATACAGCCCATCATACTTTTACTTTTGCCAATGCAGTGCATCAAGGATTACGGCGAGTAGCTTCCCAATCATTGCTGCGGGGTGTCTTCGATGCAGCGATGAGTGTGTATCTCAATCGGTTTTTAAATGTGCCACCAGCACGTTTACCAGAACCAAAGGAAACAGTAGACAACCCAGAAAAATTGCTGGATGAATTACCAAAATTACTAGATCGACAACAACAGGTAAATGAAGCAGGCGCTTTAGTCGCCCGTTATCTGTATAGTGGTGGCAATCCCGAACGACTTCTAGCCGTACTAGGTAAAATGCTATTGCGCGAAGACCGCAGTTTTCATGTGATTCAAGAAATCGAAGCAGCTTTTCGTCAGTATAGTTTACTACGCGACACAGAAGCAGGCGATCACGTCTTAATTGCCGCAACCCGCTATTTAGCAGCCCATGCACCAACTATGCGATCGCAAGGACAAACCTATCAAATGGCATATCGGTTGCATCGAGGCGATCGGTTATTTGAAGAGTCGTAAGTTTGGAGGTGTGGGGATCGGGGATCGAGGACAAATAGACCATTTGTAGAGACGCGATTTATCGCGTCTTTACCCAAGAATGTATTGCAATCATTAATTGAATTGGTATAACAAATGACAAATGACCAACATTCCAAGAGGTTATACCGATTCAAAAAATGTTTGCGACACATTCAGAATATGAGACGCGATAAATCGCCGTCTCTACAGAAGAATTCATCTGTCGCATTCTTTTTTCAAACTGGTATTAGCAATGGTACAGGAAATTAGATCCAATGAACCGCAATATGTTTGTGTTGTTGCTATTGAGAAAATCACAGGTAATCAAGATGAAGAAATTATGACACTCGGTGTGTCTGCTGATGATGCTAAGGCGCAAGCAATGCAGTTATTGGCGGATAATTATCAATTTCAGAAAGCACAAATTGCAGAGTTAATGCAACAGGCAAAAATTGAACCTATAGGTCAATGGTGTGCGCCAAAATTGGCGAGTGAAGATTGACGTAGTTCGTAGTGAGGACTTTAGTCCTTAAATATTCAAGCACTAAAGTGCTTACTACAAACTTTTAAAATGGGGTTTTTGTCTGTAAATGCAGTCTTTTTCCCAACTGGGGATGATCAAAACTTAGTTCCCTGGCGTGTAGATGTAAGCGACTTGCTGCTGTACTACATCCATAAAGACGATCGCCTAAAATTGGAATCCCCAGTCCTGTTGGATCAGCAGCATGAACTCGCAACTGATGGGTGCGTCCTGTGAGGGGGATAAATTCGACGCGAGTGCAGTTTGCTTGTTTGCTAATTACCTGGTACTTAGTCAAACTAGGTTTTCCATATTGCCAGTTTACTTGTTGATAAGGGCGATTCTCAGGATTACCCCACAGTGGTAATTCGATTACACCTTGGTTAGTGTTGAGAGTTCCAGCAAGCACAGCTTCATAAATTTTGTGAACTTGGCGGTGTTGAAATTGCTGACTTAATTGGCGATAAGTTTGGCGATCGCGTGCCAATAAAAGAATACCAGAGGTTTGTTGATCTAAGCGATGTACAGGAGTCAGCGCGATTCCATCTGGTAAATTATGGCGTAAACGACTCAGAACACTGTCTTGAGTGTGGCGATAACGACCAGGTACAGATAATAATCCTGGGGGTTTGTTAACAACAATCAGCCATTCGTCTTCGTAGAGAATCGGAATTTCGCCAACAGGTTTAGCTTGCAATCCCGACAGCAAAAACCCCATTAAAGGTTGACAGCGTTCAACACAAGCTCCATAAAATTCTCCCTGAATTTTATCCTGATTAATAGAGGATGGCCCCCACCAAAATTCCGCCATTGCTAATGGTTTTAAATTATGCGTTGCGGCGTAGTGGAGTAATTTAGGGGCGCAACAGTCACCCGTACCCGTGGGTAAACCTGCTGGAATTAATTGTTGTAGCGATCGCGACTGTCCCCAGAAATTCATCACAGAATAAGCAGCGTGCATCTGTGCTTGTAGTTGGCGAGATAGTTGTTTGCGCTGCTGTTTCAATTCCCGAACGCGTATATCTGCGGTATCAATTATTTGCTTGAGTGGTTGCAATTGTTCATCCCGTTGGCGCTTGAGTTGCCGTCGTTCCCTGCCATCTCGACGACTTTCTGCTTCAAGTTGTTCTAAAGCTGTTGTCAGTGCTTCTCCGGTGAGAGTTGTGCTAAATAGTTGACGTTGGCTGTAGCGTTGCTGTTTGCGATCTTTGTGGCGATCGCTCATTTGTTGTAGACGCTGTTCAAATTCATCAGATAAACTTTCGTATTGCTGTCGTGCGGGAAGTTGCTTGAGTGTAATCAGTTCCTGTTTAATTTTATCCAAATCGGTCAACGTCCGGGCTTCATCAACCGCAACTTCATCGCGTCCGGGAATCGGTGGAACCCAGCCTGCAACTACACTACAACCATTGAGTAATCCAGAGAAAGCTTTGAGTATCCGTTGTTCGCCATCAGCCATTTCTACCAGTAATATCCCGTACATCTTGCCTTCACGGGAATAAATTTCATCGCTAGCAAGGTGTTGCATGAAATTATATGTGATCGCTTCTACCAAAGGAGTGCGGGGGAGTTTTAGTAGTTCGCCAGTTGCAGGACAAATACCTTCATAGTCATAGCTGGGGGATGAGTTGCTGAGTGTAGAGTTATGGGGGAGATTAAATACTAAAGCTGATAACATATCGTAGTAGACAGGCACGGTATCCTCTACTTTTTTGGCTACGGTGTACACACAAATCTAGGTTGAGCGCATCTGTACCACCTCGGAATAAATTCCGAGTCTCATAGCGCAAGTCCTCTGAAGAGGACTCAAAAAAAAGTTTGTTCCAGTCCACTTAAGTGGACTTTCGCTATTAGCCTGGAAGTTTAGTTCTAGGCGGGATACAATTTCAACATGAAAATTTTTGACTTGTGTACACCGTAGACTTTTTTGGAGACGCTATTTCCAAATTCTCGGAGCAACAACAGCCATAAACACGAGAAAAATAATTTCTAATATATAACTGATAAAAACACTGCGATTCAACAAACCATCCCAGAGATAACCTTTACGTTTTGGGGTGGGGGTGCGCTTAAAAGCATGAGTCCAACTGCTGTAGATACCAGGACTATTTAAACCATACTTCTTGGTAAGAATAGACTCAATTTCTGCTACGCGGGGATAAAAACCACGCTGAAAGTGCTTCCATTGACTTTCCAAAATCCAGAAAAATAAAGGAATCGCACAACCGATCAGAGCGATACTACTAGCATTGGGTTTTTGCTGTAACATCAACGCTAAAATAGCCCCAGTACCAGTAATCCCCAGTGCTTTGATGACCCAAATCTGCTTGTTATAGTCTTCGATAGTATTTTGCAGAAAAAAGTATTCCTGTTTCAGCAAATCTAATTCAAAATCATTGAGAGATTGAGGCTGAGAATCAGCCGGATTTGGGTTTAGGTTAGACATTGACAAGTGCAAAAGCCAAACAATTTAGGATTTTATCCCAATTTGAACCTTGTAGAGACGCGATAAATCGCGTCTGATATTCAAAATGATCGCGCCGCATATTCTAATGGTCGCGTCTGAGATTGTGGCGATCGCCTCTGATATTCTAATGGTCGCATCTGAGATTGTGGCGATCGCCTCTGATATTCTAATGGTCGCATCTGAGATTGTGGCGATCGCCTCTGATATTCTAATGGTCGCGTCTGAGATTGTGGCGATCGCAAACATTTTTTGAATCAGTATTCGATTTTGGATTTTGGATTGACTCCACAGATAAACCCGCTTGCTCTGTACCATTAAGGAATTATCGACCAGTGAGAATTAGATAGAGACTAATATATATAGATAGGATATTGTTTGGTGAAATCGGGGATTTTACCTAATAATATGCGATTTTCGAGATCAAAGACTCGTTAATGAGTATAAAAGACTCGTTAACGGAGATCAAACACTCGGTAATGAAGTTTAAATGTAGGGGAACATCCAATTTTTTCAATATCCGCAAAGGGTTTAAACCCTTAGCTAACAGCAAAAGTCGTCTCAAGACGACTTCATAGAATCAAACAGTCTGCTTCAGCAAACTTTAGCTATGAGACTGCGATCGCGATCGCAGGCGGACGTGTGAAGTATAACTAAATTATCCAAACTTGATATCAAACACTCACTAATAAAGTTTAAATTAGGGGAAAATCCCATTTTTTCAATATCCGCGCTTGAGTTTAAACCCTTTACTAACAGCAAAAGTCGTCTTAAGACAACTTCATAGAATCAAACAGTCTGCTTCAGCAAACTTTAGCTATGAGACTGCGATCGCGATCGCAGGCGGACGTGTGAAGTATAACTAAATTATCCGAACTTGATATAAAATTCATATTTGATTTTTGAACAAATACGTAGGGTGTGTTGTCGCGCAGCGCAACGCACCAAAGCCCAGAATACGGTGCGTTACTATGAGACTGCGATCGCGATCGCACGTGGATTTGAACCCCCAAGCAACCAATTGTTCCACACACCATGATCAACTGGACTGGCTATTTACAATCACTCTGCGGCGATGATAAGTACGTCCACTGGCAACAACATTATACGGTGACGGATGTAGTGGGACGCCAGCCAGTTGACCAGAAAGCATCACCTTGGCTATTTGACTTGATGGTGCAGACGGTGCAATCTGAAAAAGAAGAATCCGAGGAAGAGCGAGAGAAAACCGAGCGTTTCGGTGTATTGGAGGGGTTACAAAAGTATGCACAAAAACATGTGTTACTAATAGGGCGTCCCGGTTCGGGGAAATCGACGGCTTTGAAACGACTGCTGTTGCAGGAAGCCCAAACCCACCTGGAAATAAATTTCCAGGCTAATAGCAAAAGTCGTCTAAAGACGACTGAATCCCCTGCTAGCAGTCCGTTTCAACTGACTTCAGCTATGAGCCAGGGAATTAATTCCCTGGCGAACTCATATATCCCTGTGCTAGTCGAACTCCGCTACTACCAAACCTCGGTAGTCGATTTAATTCGCAGCTTCTTAAAACAGCATGGCTTACTTCTCGACACCGCCGAGATTGAAAAGCTGGTATTCGAGCAACAATTATTACTCTTATTTGATGGTGTCAATGAGTTACCCTCCGAGGCGGCGAGGCGTGATTTACTAACCTTTCGCCAAGAAAACATTACCACACCGATGATTTTCACCACGCGAGATTTGGGTGTGGTGGGTGATTTAAATATTACCAAGAAGCTGGAAATGCAGCCCTTGACAGAACCGCAGATGCAGCAGTTTGTCAAAAATTATCTGCCAGCACAAGGTGAGCAGATGTTGCAGCATTTGGGCGATAGGTTGCAGGAGTTTGGGGAAACACCACTGCTATTGATGATGCTGTGTTCCTTGTTCCAACAGACGCATAACATACCGCCAAATTTGGGGATGGTGTTTCGCCAGTTCACCCAGTTTTGCGAGAATCAGCGCTTGGAGGGTGTGCTAGTTACGGATTCGCGGCGGTGGTGGCGACGAATGTTGCAACATTTAGCTTTGCGGATGACTCAAGGGAAAGAAAAAACAGAGTTGCAAGTTGCTCTTCCCAAGGATGAGGCACAGGAAATACTGACAGCGTTTTTAGATCATCAAAAGTATCATCAACCCCGAAATGCTGAATGCTGGCTTGATGATTTACTCAAATATCATCTCATTCAACTGGCAGCAGAAGATAAAATTGAGTTTCGCCACCAACTAATACAGGAATATTACACCGCCGAGAGTCTACTGAAGCAGTTACCAGATTTACTTCAGAACGAAGACAGACTAAAGCGGAAATATTTAAATTACCTCAAATGGACAGAACCCTTAGTATTGATGTTGGAGTTGGTGGAGGATGAGAAGCAAGCGCTGCGAATTGTGGAGTTAGCCCTACAGGTAGATTTGCAGCTAGGGGCAAGATTAGCAGGTGCAGTAAAATCAGAATTTCAAACGCAAGCTGTTGGATTTGTTGCCAGATTAGAAATTCCGCAATTAGTCAAGATTGGGTTTTTGGCAGTCACCCGTTCTGATAAAGCTATTCCTCACATACAGCCAGCCTTGAACGATGAAGATTATGATGTGCGTAGAAGGGCTGCTGATGCGTTAGGAGAAATCGGCTCATCAGAGGCAGTTGAGGTTTTGAAACTTGCCTTGAACAATGAATATTCTTATGTGCGTAGTAGTGCTGCTTATGCGTTAGGAAAAATCGGTTCATCAGAGGTAGTTGAGGTTTTGAAACTTGCCTTGAACGATGAAGATTCTGATGTGCGTCGTAGTGCTGCTGAAGCGTTAGGAAAAATCGGCTCATCAGAGGCAGTTGAGGTTTTGAAACTTGCCTTGAACGATGAAAATTATAATGTGCGTCGTAGTGCTGCTGAAGCGTTAGGAAAAATCGGCTCATCAGAGGCAGTTGAGGTTTTGAAACTTGCCTTGAACGATGAAGATTCTTATGTGCGTCGTAGTGCTGCTAAAGCGTTAGGAAAAATCGCTGATCCTCAACTAATGCCTGAACTGAATGATATTTTAAGAACAAATACAAAAATCAGTTTGCTAGATACAATTGCTGCAATTCAAGAACGTTGCAAGTTCTACAACTATACTCTTACCCAACCACCTCTCTCATCAGCAACACCCAAATCCATCTGCATGACAACATATAACATTCTCCACCTTTCTGACTTGCACTTTGGCACTTACGAAAACGCCAACAACTGGTATAACCAACTCGCTGAAGATTTAAAAGAACTCAATTGTTCCCCTCTCGATGCCCTCATCCTTTCCGGTGACATTGCCAATAAATCAACTTCAGAAGAATACAATGCTGCCAAACAATTTATAGACAAAATTAGCGAAGAATTCCAACTTCAATCAGAGCAAATTGTCATCGTTCCCGGCAACCATGATCTTAACTGGGGTCTAGCAAAAAAGGCATATACATTAATTGATATTGAAGATGTTCAAGGTACACCCACCGAAGGTAACTACATAAAAGAAAGTGAAAGCGTCATTAGAGTTCGAGACGAGGAAAAATATCAACAACGCTTTACCCACTTCAGCCAATTCTATCAATCAATCAAAAACGAACCCTATCCTTTGGAGTACGAACAGCAAGCCATTCTGCACCACTTCCAAGCACAAAAGCTGCTAATCTTGGGTTTAAATTCAGCTTGGCAGTTGGATCATCATTACAAATCCCGCGCCAGCATCAATCCCCAAGCAATTAACAAAGCAATTACCGATATCCGTAAAAATCAAGAATATCAAAACTGCCTGAAAATAGCCGTTTGGCACCATCCCCTCACCAGCGCTTTTGAAGACCGAATCACCGATCATGGTTTTATGGAACAATTAGCAAAAGCAGGTTTCCGCTTCGCCCTCCACGGACACATCCACAAAGCCGAAACCAGCCTCTACAAATATGATCTCAGCGCCGACGGACGCAAACTTGATATTATTTGTGCCGGCACATTTGGCGCACCCATCCGCGAATGGGTTCCCGATTATCCCCTGCAATACAACTTGCTGAAATTTGCAGATAATCAACTAACAGTCCACACTCGCCGCCGCGAAAAATTAAATGGAGCCTGGAAACCCGATGCGCGCTGGCTGATGGGCGCAGGGGAAAACCCATTACCTTATTATGAAATTGCATTTTGATCAAGGAAACCTACGGTGTACACACAAATCTAGGTTGAGCGCATCTGTATCGCCTCGGAATAAATTCCGAGTCTCATAGCGCAAGTCCTCTGAAGAGGACTCAAAAAAAAGTTTATTCCAGTCCACTTGAGTGGACTTTCGCTATGAGCCTGGAACTTTAGTTCTAGGCGGGACATAAGTGCAGCGTGAAAAATATTGACTCGTATGTACACCGTAGGATCAAGGAAACGGAGAACAGGCGTGAACGAAGTTCAAACACTCGTTGGCGGAGTTTTTAGCCTACGTCTTTCTTGCCAATCGACATAGAAAAAGAGAATCGCCAGCATTATATAGCCAATAGCCCAAGGTGTACCAGTTCCAGCGCCTAAATTCACAACTGTATCTGCGACAGTCCAACGATAACTGTGCATCAACCCAACCCAAGAGATAACAGCAGCAAGCAAAGACCAATAAGCAGCTTGGCGAAACTTGCGCTCAATAATATAAACTGTTATCCCCGCTAAAATCATGGCAGAAAAAATAAACCCCTGTTCAAGAGCAAAAGCCCCATCAATATAGGTATCGCTCAACTTAAACTGCTCAATTAAAGCTGGTGTCAGAGGTTTCTCTACTGTACCCAAACCTGCTGCTCGGAGCGCATTTTTGGCAATTAAAGCACCCCAACCAGCAATCCCCGGTAATAATCCCACAACTACTGCTGGTGCATGGTGCGACGGTGTGGCTGTAAAGCTTTGAGCGACAATCACAATTCCAATCCACAACACAATTGCCATCCCCGCTTCAATCGGCACAAAATAAGCCAGCATCGCCACAGTTCCAGTGACGCAAAGCAAGCCCATAATTATGCCATTAAGTACAGAGTAACCAACTCTTGCTCCCAAAGCTTTCCAACCAGGATGACCAATATAAATAGTAGTCGGAAAACAGGAACCACAAATAGCAGCAACTAATGTACCAATACCATTTGCCGCCAGACAAGGAGCAGCTGGATAAGCATCACCCGCAGCTTCCGCACTTTCTAAATTCTGGAGACTGCCAACAAGATTAAACAATCCCATTGGTAAAATAATGCTGAAATATTCGACCAAGACTGAACGACTGCTCCACAATTTTCCTAGCCATAATCCAGGTAGATAAAACCCAATTGGTTGCAGGGTAGCAGCAAACTTAGCCTGATCCCAACTTAGCAAACCTGTTGTCCAAGCAAGGACAATTCCCAAAACAACAGCTAACAAGCCACCGGGTATGCCAAATCGCACTCGCCCAAAATAAGTCAGCAGAATTACACCAAGAGGTACCAAACCGACTACAGGATTAGCAAAAGTACGAAATAGAAAACCAATGGCAATAAAAGTGAGTGCAATCCCGCCCAAAGTGGAAAGCAGCGCTGCACGGGGAGCAAGACGGCGCAGTGGCTCTCCTACCCAAGCCCCAGCAAATTCTATCAAACCGGAACCAAAGCAAGCCACAAGTCCTGCTTGCCAAGCCAATTCAGCAGCTTGTTCGCTAGATGCACCCCCAGAAATTGCCGCTAATCTTACAGGCAACATGACCAGAAAAATATAGGCAAAAAGGCTGACGGTGTTAATTCCATAGGGCAAAGCAGTAATATCGTCTCGCTGCTCACGTTTGCCTTGCTCTTTGGCTAACCATGCGTAATAGAAGTTACCAACAATCAAACTTAAAGCAACTCCTGGCAAAATACGCCCGTAGACTAACGACGCAGGAAAGCCAAGCACTGTTTGACATAAATTAACAATCAATAAAATTTGAATAAAATTATCAAGCGCCAGCCCAAATAAACCATCAATATCTCTGCGAACGAACCAACGGGGTACTGTGGTTGTAGCGATTTCCATTGTTTTACTTTTGCTTTGGTCTTGCCGCTTTCACAATACCAGCTATGGTATTACAGGTGATAGAGATTTTTGAAATATTTCAGTTTTGTTCTAAGGACTTTTCAATTAATAAAAATGGTATCAGCACTAGCACTAAAGTGCTGACTACGAACTTTCTAAATTACCCCTCATTGAAAGATCCCCGACTTTTCTAAAAAGTCGGGGATCTTTACTCGCAGATTATTAACCCTTGCTCACTGTACAGACGCGTAGACGCTCGTAAGAGCGGCTTCTCGTAAGAGTATAATCGCGTCTCTAGCTAACTGATTTAATAGCCACCTTCTTCTTCGTACTCTGGCATTTTCTCTTTGACTTTCTTGGGAATGTTCACCGGCTGCGGTGGTTCGTCGTCCCAAGCGTCGCGCTTCAGTTCATCGTCGTAATCATCATATTCTTCTGTATAAGATGATTTGGCGGTGTAAGGTTGGGGTGGTTCGTAGGGTTGGGCTTCGTACTTATCTTTACCCGTGGCTTCACTCCAGTTGTCTTCTTCCTCTTCTTCTTCGTAGCGGATGGACTCGTAGGCTCGTGCTTCCATCACCCGCCGTTGGGGACGTTCTTCTTCGTAATAGTCTTCGTCCCATTCCTGTTGTGCTACAGGTTCGGGTGTGCGAATCTTGGGTTTGATTGGTTCAATAGGGACTCCGCTTGGTAGTTGGTTGGAAGGTGCGACTTGACGCGGTGCGTAGTTGTAATCTTCGACGTCTTCGCGTTCCCAAGGCGCTTTACCGATACCAAGGCGCTCTAGAATACCAACTGTTAACTGAGTTACCCGTTCTTCTGCACCCTCGAAGACAATCAATCTGTTGGGGCCTGTGCTGACGATTTCTTCGATAGACAGTTCGTAGGTACTCAGGAAGGAATCAGGAATTTGGGGTAGTCCTAAAGAGGCGATAGTGATAGAATATATTTTCCCGTTCTCGCCGTTGAACTTGAAGCCCCGGACTTTTCCTAAGACTTCTCCTGTCTCTGTAATTACTTCCCAATTTATCAGGTTGCTGAAAGCCTCAACCTCAATGTCTTCGATGACATCCTCGTTATCAACCAAAATTACATCCCCGATTTGGTTGATGTTGTTGAGGTACATATAGCGGGGTATGCCAGACACGGAGATCAGGCTGTCTCGTAAGCCAAGAGCCACAACCTCTCGCTGATCTACATCCACCCAGACTTGACTGACTATGCCTAGCCGTTTCCCGTTGTCACGGGTAATCACCTGGGTATTTAAAATATCGGAACGCCTAATTATTTGTTCAGAGGTCATTCTATACCGAGTCCTGATCTCGAATCCGGTTATCTATACACTATTATTAACAAAAACTCAAGCAGATGTATTAGACGATTGTAATTTAATGCCCAATACTTGAGTAAAAGCACCTCTGGCTTGAGTAACGCCAATTGTGCGTTCGGCTGATTCTATCATCGGGCGACGCAAACTCACAACTATAAATTGTGCTTGTTGCGCCTGTTGTTTAATCATTTTAGCTAATCGTTCTACGTTTGCTCCATCGAGAAACATATCTACTTCATCAAAGGCATAAAATGGCGAGGGACGATATCTTTGGAGGGCAAAAATAAAGCTTAAGGCGGTGAGAGATTTTTCTCCGCCAGACATGGAAGCAAGGCGCTGCACTGGTTTACCTTTGGGGTGGGCGACTAAGTTTAAGCCACTGCTAAAGGGATCTTCGGGATTGTCGAGTTGTAAATAGCCGTCACCCTCAGAAAGGGTGGCAAAAATGGATTTAAAGTTTTCATTGACGGCGTCGAAAGCTTCTTTAAAAGCACGTTGGCGGAGTGTGGTAAAGTTTTCAATTCGTAATAATAATTCGGTGCGTTCTGCTTCCAATGTCTGCAATTTTTGACTGAGTTCTTCTAACCGTTTTTGTGTACGTTCGTATTGTTCTAACGCCAGCATATTAACAGGTTCCATTGCTTGTAGACGTTTGGCAAGCGATCGCAATTCTTTTTGTAAGTCTTCTAAATCAACTTTATCTGGTACTTCTGGTAATGGCGATGGTAAGTCAGCGACTACTGTTTGCAGTTGTGCTTGGACGTTGGCGAGTTCTTCCCGGCGTGTTTGCTGGGTTTCTTGGAGTTTTTGAATTTCCCACTCTAGTTGTTGTTGACGCTGGGTGTCAGCACGCAATTCCTGTTCGGTGCGATCGCGTTTTTGTTTTTCTTCTCCTAAATTCGCTTCCATTTGAGTTAAACGCTGGCGGGTTTGGGAGATTTGTTCGTCTGTGGTGGTGATTTCATGGGAGACGCGATGAATCGCGTCTGTACAAGAGGTTTGTTGGGTTTGGTATTCAATAATACGTTGTTCGGATTCTTGGATTTTCTCCTGTAAGCGCTGTTGCTGATTTTCTAAGTCTTTGAGGTTTTGTTCTGCTGTTCGTAAGGCTTGATCACGTTGTTGTAATTGTTGCTCTTGTTCTTTAATTACAGCTTGGATTTGCTGCCATTCCTGGGGAGTTTGGGAGGCTTCTAACTCTGCAAGTGCGTGGCGCAGTTGTTGTAATTGTTGCTCTTGTCCTGGTAAATCCCGATCCAGTATTTCTAAACGTGATTGAGCAGAAGTTAGTTTTTCGGTATTTTGGCTAAGTTGCGATCGCGTGGTTTCTAACTGCGAAGTCAGAGTTTTAATTTCTTTTTGTAACTGTTCTAGCTGTAATTGCTGTTCGCGCCGTGTTTGACGTGCTTCTGTTAATTCTTGGGAAAGTTGTTTAGCGCGAATTGAAAGGGATGCGATCGCTTCGGTACAACGCTCTAAAATTCTTTCAATATCCTCCAATCGCTTTTTCAGTGCAATTACTTCATCGGATTCCGCCGTTTCACCACTACCAAAGCGTAACGCCGAACGTTGAAAAACGCTACCGCCAGTCATCGCACCGCTAGTTTCTAACAATTCGCCTTCGAGGGTGACAATCCGGTAAAGTCCCAAATTTTTCCGCGCGTTTTCTAAGGTGGAAAACACGACTGTATTTCCAAAAACGTAAGCGAACACATCGCGATAACGCGGCGCACACTCTACCAAGTTCACAGCATAACCGATAAAACCTTGAGCTAAACGCAGGGTGGCGTCGGGTGTAAACCTGGGTGCTTGAATTTTGTTTAAGGGTAAAAAAGTTGCTCTCCCCGCCCGTTTTTGCTTTAATAATTCAATTCCAGCTGCGGCGACAGAATCATTCTCCACCACAATATGTCCCAACCTTGCACCAGCAGCAATTTCCAAAGCGAGTTGAAAACGTGGTTCCACTCGTCCTAACTTGACAACCAGCCCACAAATCCCAGACATTCCTGATTGGAGAATGGCTTTACTGGCGCCAGTTCCTTGAACTTCTTGCTGTGCTTGCGCCTGTGCTTCTAATTTATCCAACTGGCGTTGTTTTTCGCGCTGTTCTTGTAAAAGGCGCTTTTGGGTTTCTTGTTGGATTTGTAATTCTTGTTCTGTAGCTGTGAGATTTTCTGCTAATTCTTGAATCGGTTCGCTAGAGGAATTAAATTCAGTTTCTAGGCGACTACACTCAGTTTGTTTTTCTGCAAGTTGCGGTTCTACTGTTTGAATTAACTGGGTTTGTTCTTGAATTTGCTGTTGTAGTTGGTTGTTGCGTTCCCTTAGCTGCGCTTGTTCCGTGCGTTGGGGTTCGACGGTTTGGAGTAAAGTTTCAATTTGGCGATTGAGTGCAGTTTGTTGTTGTACCCACGCTTCCGAAGCAGAAGCAATTTCTGCTGCTGCTTGGCGAGAATTTTCTAATTCTTGTTGAACTGCGTCGCGTTCTTGTTGTAGAGACGTTACATGTAAAGTCTCTACATTTTGTTGTTGCAACAATTGTTCTATAGTTTGCTGATGCTGTTGAATTTCTTGCTGAGTTTGAGTTAGACGCTTGGCTGTTTCTTGGGATGCTGTTTCGAGTTCAGTTTGTTGACGCTGGAGTTGTTTACGTTCGGCTTCTTGGTTTGCCAGAATTGCTTGTACTGCTAAAAGTTCTTCTTCTCCCAATGCTTTCACACGGGCGTTGAGTTGGTCAAGTTCAAGATTTTTTTGGGTAATTTGGGTGTTAAGGTGAGTGAGTTGTTCGGTGAGTTCGCTGGAAGTGCGATCGCCTGCTTGAATTTGATTAGCTAACTTTTCTTGATGATTTTGCAGGGTACGCCAAGATAACACCGCTTCCCACTTTTGTTTTTCCAGATATTCAGTGCGGAGTTTTTGGTATTTTTCGGCTTTGGCTTTATCTTGCGACAGGCGATCGCACTGTGCGGTTAATTCGGTTTCAATAATTCGACAACTGTCTTCTTTTTCTCTGACTTCTTCCAGAGTATTTTTCGCTTGATTAATTTTACGGTCAAAGGATGCCACCCCTGCCAACTCATCAATAATTTCCCGCCTTTCCCGCGCATTCATCGAAATAATGCTAGTGACGTCCCCTTGCAAAACGACGTTGTAACCTTCTGGATAAACGCGTAGACGTTCTAATTCTTCGTGTAACTCTGTCAGAGTACTAGAGATTCCATTAATGTAATAGTTTGATGTATAAGTTCCTTGGGGAGTAACACGTAACCTCCGAGTGACACTCCACTCTCCACCAGCAATGGCGCGGATTTTTTGTTTGCGATTTTTTTCGTCTTCTGTTTGTTGTGCTTCCTGTTCTGCTTGTTCTGGTTGATCGTCGAGGGTATCAACTTCGACAGTGGAAACAATCGGTTCCATTTCTAAAAATTCATCTGGTTCATGATCAGATAAATCAAACGTCACCGTCACAATCGCTTCCACAGCAGCACGAGACTTGCTAGTTTGAGTCGTGTTGACAAGATCAGGTAAGCGATCAGCACGCATTCCCTTAGAACTGGCGAGTCCTAAGCAAAATAGCAGCGAATCGAGAATATTCGATTTCCCGGAACCATTTGGCCCAGAAACAACAGTAAACCCCGATAGCAGAGGGACAGAGGTAGTGCCACCGAAGGATTTAAAATTGGTAAGTTCAACCCTTTTTATATGCACCATAGGCGCTGATTATTTGGCAAGGCGGAAAGTTCAAGTGTATCAGTGAAAGTTGTGAATCGGTTAGAGGGTAAAGATTATTAAATTACCAAGATGCTTATATAGGACTCCTATTTAATTTTTGAAAAAACAAGCTGGCTAGAAGCTTGCTATACAAAGGTTTCTTTCTCAGTATACTTAGCAAGATTCAAGTAATGTTCCTTATAGATATACATTGATATCCCACAGTATAGAACACCAACGAGAAAGAAAGATTGAGTCATAATTCTGGAATTGACTGAAGAATTTTGAATTTAATTAAAGATGAGAATTGATTTAGAGATTCTTTTGAGATGCTCTGGCTATTTTAGAGTGTCTAGACATAGATTTTGTTTTTCTAATACATAGCTAGTCAATGGCGATGTGACTTAAGTGGCAATTAAGATTTTTCTCTAGCCATCAACTTTTGATTTCTATAACTATGAGACCAGAACAAATCAAAATATTATTATTGTTACTGCTCGCTATCCTTACCGCTATCCTTACTGTTATTGTGGGGCTACTAAATTAATGCATTTGATAAAAAAAAGTCTGTATCAGGAAAATTATTAGTTATTGGGCTAGCAACGGTAGGTGGAGTACTGATAACGTATATCGGGGTTTTCTTAACATTCAACATTTCTGAATACTGTCATACAGTGGAATTCAGTAGACAGAAAAAAAGGAGCTAAAATTTTGTTTTCTACATGTTTTTTTCATGCATGAACAGCAAATATAAACTATTTTTCATTTTTTTAATAATTTTGTCTTCAGTAAAAATACTGGTAAGTTTTTTAGATAAAAGATTGCCTGAAACTTCTGATACGATTCTCAGTGGAATTCTTGCTCAACGAACAGGATACACCCTGACGTTTATCATCAGTGCAGTTGTGAGTTTATTGAGTGTATTTGTGATTCTGAAAGCATACGCTCAAGAAAACATAGAAAATAGATAAAGGCTGTTTTTACCAAACGGTTTTTGGCAAAACTTAATGATTCAATTAGAAGGGTAAAACATCAATAAAGATGCAGGGAATGGCAAAAAACACCACTGCCTTAAAATTTGTAATCTTACTTGGTTTTGTCAGTTTATGTGCGGATGCTACTTATGAGGGAGCGCGTAGCATTACAGGTGCGTATCTCGAAACTTTGGGAGCTAGTGGCACTTTAGTCGGCTTAATAGCTGGATTTGGGGAATTAGTCGGTTACGGCTTGCGTCTTGCAATTGGTTATTTAAGCGACAGAACACATCAATATTGGAATATCACCACTATTGGTTACTTTGTAAATACCGCTGTCGTCCCCCTTTTAGCTTTAGCAGGTAGATGGGAAGTTGCAGCAGGTTTGATGATTGCTGAACGTACAGGTAAAGCTATTCGCACACCACCCCGTGATGCACTGCTGTCTCACGGCGTCAGTCAGATTGGTAGAGGCTTTGGCTTTGGACTGCATGAAGCGATGGATCAGACTGGTGCAGTTATGGGGCCTTTAGCTGTTGCGGCTGTTTTATATTTTCAGGGCGGTTATCAAAATAGTTTTCTCATTCTGATCGTGCCAGCAATTTTGGGTTTAATAATGCTATTAATATTGCCTTATTTATATCCCAACCCCCAAGATTTAGAAGCAGAAACAACTAGCCAACAGCAGGAAACATTACCACAAGTTTTTTGGATTTATTTGGGTGCTGTCGCCCTTGTAGCAGCTGGATATGCAGACTTTCCCCTCATTGCCTATCACTTACAAAAGCAAGATATTGCTTCTGGGTTAATAATTCCTTTAATTTATGCATTGGCGATGGGCGTCGATGCTGTGGCAGCACTGATATTTGGGCGATTATTTGACCGTAGTGGCATATTTATCTTGATTTTAGCAGTGCTGATTTCCTGCTTATTTGCACCATTAACTTTTTCTGGTAACACGAGTTTTGCCCTTACAGGTATGATTTTGTGGGGGATTGGTATGGGCGCTCAAGAATCAATTTTAAAAGCTACCATTGCTGGTATTGTACCAAAATATAAACGGGCTTCTGCTTATGGAATATTCAGTGCTGGCTATGGTTTGGCATGGTTTTTAGGTAGTACTCTGATGGGTGTTTTATACGATTGGTCAATTACTTTTTTAATTGGCTTTTCCGTTATTAGTCAACTGTTAGCAATTCCTTTCTTGTTGTGGGTAAAATCACAAGCAGATACGAATGTGCAAAATGATTAACTTGTTAGCAAATAAATTTTATTAAGCTAGATAATAAGATCAACAATTTTTTCTGTCTGGTAGATGCAAATAGGAAAATCAAACTAATTTACCCTGCTTTAATTTAGGTAAATTTAATTTCAAAACACGTGAAATCAGCAAATTATAATTCTGTTTTTCATGAATCAGACATAGTAACAGTCCAAAATTTTACTTAAGTGGTGAATTTTCATCAAAATTGTGATCGTATGCAGAAAATGTCAAAGACTTCCGCATCTTTTCCACAACTCTAATCAAGAACTGTTTCTGTTCTCCTGTAGCTTGCAATTCATCCAGTGCTTTTCGTAAATCACCTGCTTGCTGTTGAGTTTTAGCAAGCAATTCAACTTGCTGAAGTGCTACCCCAAGTTGGGCTGCTATTTGACTGAGGAATTTAATGTCAGATGAATCCCAGTGGCGGGGGGCTGAGTGTTGATAAGCTGCTAGCAAACCCCAAAGTTTTTGACCGACAAAAATCGGAGCGATCGCAAAGGCTTTGATCTGAAATTGTTCTAAAATCTCAAGATGACAGGGAGTAAATTCCATTTGATAAATGTCATCAACGACGCATGTTTGATTGTGGCGATAGCGTCCCCCTTGTGTTTCTTGTAAGTAAGTATCATGCCAAATAGTATTAATGCCAAATTTGTCTAAATTTGACCACTCTGGATTAGCTGCTTCAAAACTACCGACAAATTCACCACTCCAATCATTGTTAAAGCGATAAACACTCACACGATCCGCTTGCAGTAATTGACAAAGTTCTTTGGTAGTCGTTTGAAAAATCGTCGTTAGTTCGAGAGAGGCGCGGATTTTTGTCACCACATCCAATAATAACTGCTGTTGTTCTGCTGCCTTTTGCAATTCAACAGCCTGTTGTTTTGTTTGTGCAAGTAACTCAGCTTGCTGAAGTGCTACTCCCAGTTGGGCTGCTGTTTGAGCTAGAAAGTCAATGTCAGAAGATTCCCAATGGCGAGGGTTTGAGTGTTGATAAGCAGCGAGTAAACCCCAAAGTTGTTCGCCAACAAAAATCGGAGCGATCGCAAAGGCTTTAATCTGGTACTGTTCCAAAAGCTGGATATGACATTGCTCAAATTTCATTTGATAAATATCATCTACCGCCAGCGTCTGATTGTTGCGGTAACGTCCCCCTTGTGTTTGTTGTAAATAAGTATCGTTCCAAACTGTATTGACGCCGAGTTTAGATAAATGTAACCACTCTGGGTTACTCACCTCATAATCACCGACAAATTCACCACCCCAATCACTGTTGAAGCGATAAACACTCACACGATCCGCTTGCAATAATTGACAAACTTCTTTGCTAGTCGTTTGAAAAATCGTCTCAATATCAAGAGAGGTTCTGATTTTCGCAATCACCTCTGAAAGGGCTTGTTGTTGTTTGACTGACTGTTCTAAGTTAGTAGTATCTTGTTGAACTTGAGTGCTGGCGTTGGTAACAAGCATCCGTATCTGTTGAGATTGCTCGTTTTCGTGAATTGCAAAGGCAAATTGTTGACCTAATTCTCGTGCTAATTCTACTTCTTCGACACTCCAGTCACGAGGTTGTGCTGTTTTCAATTCTTGCCAAACTTCAAACGATTGACGGGGATACAGTTGTCGTCCATCAGGATCAAATTCACCCGCCCAGAGAATTTTTGTTTCAACTTCGTCCCGGAAAATACTTAAATATCCCAGCAATTCTTGACGATAATTGAGTGGAATCATTAAAATGCTGCGAATTTTGGTTGCTCGAAAAGCAACTTGCAAAGTTCGCAAACCAGGAATTTTATAGACGTCTGAAATCGCCCAAATATGATATTTACCAGACTTGTAGCGTTCTTGCCAGACATTATATTGTTCCATATGTCTGTATTTTGCTTGGTCTGGGATCATGGGTTGTTTGCCGTAAGCATAAACCTTGATATGCTCGTTATCAATTTGCAAGCAATTCCCAAAGCTTTCCATCACGGCTGGATTTTTAATGCAAAGCCTACCACCAGAACCACCGAAAGCAGCGATGGTTTCTGCTAAAGCTGACTGATACTCAATTGTGGGTAATGAATGCAGCAGGGTAGCAATACGTTTGCTGGTGGTTTCCCTTGTAGCTTTTTCCTTAGCTTGGATAGTCAGAGTACTTTGAGCGATCGCTAGAGAAAGTTGATCAACCACCATTTGTAACACTTCTAATTCTGATTCTGGAATCAAACGAGATTCCGAATCGTGAGATACCAACAGTCCCCAAAGTTGGTTGTGATGCATAATCGGAACTACAACAGAAGACTTAACCCCCATCGCTGTTAGGTATTCCACATGACAGGGATCTACCGGACGGTAAAAGTCTTGTTCAGAAAAATTTTCTGCGTCTTCCAAATCTTCACATAGGGGAATGCGACCAATTTGTTGAGTATCAACATTCACTATTGAACGTACCCGTGAATTGATAAATAGTTCTCTAGCTTCCGGCGGAATATCATCTGCGGGAAAATTTAAACCTAGTAGCGAAGGTAACTTATTACTATCCACAGATTCAGCAATCACTTGACCACTTTGATCCGGATGAAATTTGTAAATCTTGACGCGATCGCTTGCAAGAAATGAGCGTAATTCTGCCACCGTTGTTGTCAAAACATCTTGCAATTCTGAGGAGAGACGGATACGGTTGGCAATCCGAAGCCGTAGAGTTTCTGGCTTGATAATAACCTGCATGTGTTCCAAAAAAAAGAGATATTAGTTGTGATTAAGATAAAGTTAAGTATCAGTGTATTATGATATATACTGCATCAATAAAGCTTGGTTTTAATTTATACGAAAGTTAATATTCAATTTTATTGAAACATAATAGCAATCTAGTGTATCTACTATGTAATTAAGAAATATTAATTCAGAACTGTTGATAGCTATAGCAATCCGTTTAGGAGTAGTGAAAATTGACAAAGCCAGAACCCTGATTTCTTAAAAAATCGGGTATATTGTTGTTATTCAAATAACAGTTTACTTGCTTGTTAATTGCTAAATTATTGATGAAGTGGGGATTACCCACCTCTAAAAATTAACTATTTACAGCCTCAGCAAAACGAATTTTCAAATAATCATCTTCCATTTTCGCCCCTGCTGGTTGCAGTGTTGCTAATGCTTGTGGCAAAACTAAATTTCGGCGATGATTACCAATAGTAATATTTAATTCATCACCTGTTTTACTCAGTTGAACTTGGTTTTTCGGAATTCCTGGTAAATACAATTCCAAGCTGTATTGATTATTATCTTGTACAACTCTAATCGTATTTTCTTTATAATAAACCTGACTGGGATCTTCATCTTTATAGAGAGTTTCCTTGAGTCGTTCTAGGGCTGCTAAACCACACATTTCTTCCGAAAACAGAGGAACTTCTTTCACAGGTAAAGGATGAAAATTTTCGTGAATCTCCTGACGATATTGCTGTTGATTCTCTTTCCATTTCTGAAAGAATGAGTCTTGGACTTCGTTAGGAATAATGCGATTTGCGACAACTAAATCGGTCGCAACATTATATAAACTCAAGTAAGCGTGGGCGCGAAGAGATTCTTTAATTACCATTTTTTCCGGGTTGGTAATCAGACGCACTGAGGTTTGATTATTGTCAGTTAAGACTTTTTCGAGTGCTTCTATTTGTTGATAAAACTCATAAGGTGCATCCATCACTTCTTTATCTGGTAAAGAAAAACCAGCAATGGGTTTAAACAGAGGTTCAACCAGAGGTCTCAGAGCAACAGAAATATTTTGAAACGGTTTGTAAAAACGGCGCATATACCAACCACCGACTTCTGGTAAACTCAGCAGTCGCAATGCTGTACCTGTTGGAGCGGAGTCAATAATCAAAACATCAAAATCGCCTTCATCGTAATGGCGTTTCATTCTTACCAAGCTAAAAATCTCATCCATCCCTGGTAGAATAGCTAATTCTTCCGCTTGTACTCCATCCAAACCTCGCGCTTGTAAAACTTGAGTGATGTAGCGCTTGACAGCACCCCAATTTCCCTCTAGTTCTTGTAGCGCATCTAGTTCCGCACCCCACAAGTTTGGGCGAATTTTCCGAGGAGCGTGTTCTAGTTCAAGATCAAAACTATCTGCTAAAGAGTGAGCGGGATCTGTACTCAAAACCAGGGTACGATAACCAAGTTCTGCACAACGCAATCCAGTAGCAGCAGCTACGGAAGTTTTACCTACACCACCTTTCCCGGTCATTAAAATTACGCGCATGGATGATTCTGCTTTATCTGAGAAGTTTTTACATTTATTTACATTATCGATTGTTTAGCAGAGAAATGTTGTTTGATCACATCTAGACGCGAACAATTCCAATGATCTATATGAGAAACGATTAAATCATCACAGTTGAGACGTAACTCACTCCAACCAGGGATAGAAATGCGCGGTTTCCAGGGGAGGGGAGTATTCCAACTGAGTGTCCACTTAGTTGTAATTATGTCTCCCTCTTTTTGGATATCATGCAAATCCATTTTGGGATTTAAAAAAAAAGTCTCAATAAATTTAATCATCAGCTTGTATAGCTGAATACCCCGAAATTTAAATACTTGGTCTTGAAAATAAACCTCTTCAGCGTAGATGCTGTAAGTTTGATTTGCTGGAAATCTTTGATAATCTTCTTTGAGGATTTGAATGATATTCATAGTCAGTACACAGCCTGATGTAACAATCCTTTATTTTGAGATTACCTCAAATTCCAAAATAGTTCATGCTCTCCTGTGAACAACAAGATCCCCGACAACTCATGCGAAGTCGGGGATCTGCTAGCTCTCTCAATATTCACAACTCATCAATTTTCATCTATTTTCACGGCATCTTTAACTTTCCGTTTTTGTAAGAAGCCAGACATAAATGGACGCTCAAAGATTAAGTAGAAAATATAGGCAATTAATAATGATAGTGGTAAACCAGTTGTATAGAAGATAATTTCTCTTTTGACAGGGGTAAATTGTAAGGTATGTAGATACTGATTGAGTATAGTTAAGACTATAGAGTGTAGTAGATATAAACTGTAAGAAAATGTTCCTAGTGCGATCGCGCCAGGAGATTGCAAGATTTTTAATACTAAAGGTGGTGTTTTATCTTCTACAATGCAGTTAGTACAATAGACTAACAAACACGCAGCAGCTAAACCAACACACAATTCATTTACCCATATTTCTAAGCCAAACTTTTGCGACATATCAGCCAATAAAGCCATAGCAAAAAATATTGCGGCTAGTAAACCCCAGGGTAGTGATTTCCTGATTTTTTGCAAATAGTGTTTTTGAGAAAATCCAATATCTGCTGCCATCATTCCTAAAGCAAACAAACCAAGATACCATGTATGCGCTCTACCGATTAATCCATGGGATAAATAATAAGGCAATAATCCTAATAAAAAAGCCAAGCTAATCACTACAAACCAGCCGAAACGACGCCACATAGGCAGTAAAATCAGAGGAAATAAGAAGTAAATCTGCCATTCAGTCGCAACACTCCACATCGGCCCGTTGATTTTATAAATTTCATCGCTGGGAATAAGATTGTGAATTAAAAATAGATGGCAAAGGACATCAAAAAGTGAAAAGTTATGCTCAAAATGTCCCCAAATATTATTATTCCAATACAGAAAATGAAGATTAATTAAAATTGTGAGTAATATCCCTACTATTAATGACAATATCAGTGCCGAATAATATGGTGGTAATATTCGACGCGCTCGTCGCTTTATATAATTAAATAAACCCCCGGAAATATAACCTGTCTGAGAACGAGCTACTGGCAGCATTAAACAGTATCCTGAGAGGACAATAAATATAGCTACACTAAAAAGTCCATATCTAAATATTTTGCTAAAACTCAGCCACATACCTGGTAAATCATGTCCTTGTAATTCCCATAGATGGGAAAAAACCACGTATAAAGCTGCCAAACCACGTAAACCATCTAAATAATGAAGATGTACTCTCTTATCGTGGGTGTTATCTGTCAATTTACTCATTTAATTCAGGTTATTTTAGTTATTTTGAGAATTACTCAATATTACTCACGTTTGTTCTATTTAGATCATAAAAAATGCTTATATTCAACTAAGAATTGGTTAAATAGCGATCGCTACATTTAGGGTTAAAAGCTTTTAAGATTAGAAATATATAAAAAACCAATAATACTTATAAAAAATTATATAATCACAGTATTTTATGACTATTGAACACATACCCCCACCAAACTATCCCAGAGTTGAATTCGGGCGACGAATTATGGCATTTGGGATTGATTTTTTGATTGTGTGGTCAGTTAGCTCTTTGTTGGGAACTAGTGCGCTTGGTATTCAATTTCTCCAAATACTGGTTTTTGTGATCGCTTGGCTGGTGTTACGAGTATTAGTTGTATATAACAACCAAGGACAAAGTTTAGGGCGCTATGCTCTGGATATGAGAGTGCTGGAAGTTAAACGAGGAAAAGTCCCAGATTTACAAGCTCTTTTGCAACGAGAGGCGATCATTGGCTTGGGTGCGCTTTTACTTGCGATCGCCTTAAGCAATATTATCCGCAATCCCACTGCTATACTGCTAATACTTCCTTTAGCCATCGATTGTGGTCCAGCTGTATCCGACAGCCAGCTGCGGCAAGCTTTGCATGACCGCTATGCTAAGACTATAATCGTTTCGGCAAATCGTGGCTATTCGCTAGATATAAAAGTCAAGCGAATGCTTGAAACTTTGCAACGAAATGTGCGAAGATAAATATTTGTGTTAATTATTCTCAGGCTTAATTGTTTGTAAAATTATGGCTAAGGCTAAAGGTGTCCGAATCATAGTGACACTGGAATGTACGGAGTGCCGTACAAATCCAGATAAGCGTTCTCCAGGTGTTTCACGTTATACCTCGACTAAGAATCGTCGTAACACCACCAACCGTTTAGAACTCAAAAAGTTCTGCACTCACTGCAACAAACATACCGTTCACAAGGAAATTAAATAGACAACCATGAGTTATTACCGTCGTCGTTTGTCTCCGATTAAGCCGGGAGAACCAATTGACTACAAAGATGTAGACCTACTGCGTAAATTTATCACTGAGCGCGGTAAAATCTTGCCACGTCGAATCACTGGATTGACATCTCAGCAACAGCGAGCGTTAACATTAGCGATTAAACGTGCCAGAATCTTGGCTTTGTTGCCGTTTATCAATGCAGAAGGCTAACTATAATTGTATTTTTGGATTTTGGATTTTAGATCAATAAGCTGAGTTTACGTAGCATTGCACTTGGCGTTTCTGAGTCCAAAATCTAAAATCTAAGAAAGTTAAGTGTAAAATTGGCTGATTCAAGCTTAGAATCATTTAGATTTAGGATTTAATAGCAAGTTATTTCATCCAAAATCTAAAACCTAAAATCTAAAATTTTAATTAAGATGCGAGGCTTGTGGAGAAGGGGACGCTAGTTGAATTTAGACTTCAAGGCGATCGCCGTTTGGGTGTGGTAGATCGTCCAGACGGCAAGACCCGTTGGTTCATTATCGATGAACGGGGTCAATCTCACAGTCTCGCGCCTAGACAAATAACATATACAGTTAACGGACAAAGCTACAAATCCTCACAAATTTCTAGTTTTCTCGAAGAAGTCAAGCCTTACTTAGATCCATCAAGTTTAGAAGTCGCTTGGGAACTACTAGTAGAGGATGGGGAAACAGTAACGCCACAAGAAATGGCAAATCTACTGTTTTCTGGCTCACAAGCACATCAGTGTTACGCTGCTTATTGCTTGCTATCAGACGATAAAATCTATTTCAAGCAAAAGGGAGATGCTTACGAACCCCGCACAGCAGCTCAGGTTGCAGAACGTAAACACCAACTAGAAGTAGAGGCGCTCAAAGCAAAAGGACAACAAGAATTTTTGGCTCGTGTTGAACAAGCGCTCAAAGGCGAAGCAGTCGAGTGGCAAAGGCATGACCGCCACCGCTTAGAAGCTTTAGAAAAATATGCAGCACTGCTTGCCGATATTGTACGTGTAGGGCTAAATTTTGATTCACTGGCTCGTGCCTATCCGCCGCCAGCACCTGTCCTGGAAACGATGAACATGCTAGGGCGTTCTGCAACACCCCAAGGAGCTTTGCAATTATTGGTAGACTTGGGTTGGTGGAGTCCTCATGAAAATTTATTTCTGCGTCGTTCCTCAATTCCAGTTCAATTTCCTCCAAAGGTACTAGAAGTGTCGCAACTGCGATTACAATCACCACCGCCTGATCCAGATTCTAACCGCTTGGATCTGACCTATCTCAAAGTGTACACAATTGATGATGAAAGTACGACAGAAATAGATGATGGTTTGAGTTGGGAGCAACTTCCAGATGGGCGGGAAAGATTGTGGGTACATATCGCTGACCCAACACGCTTTTTGATGCCAGAAGATGAGTTAGACTTAGAAGCCAGAAAGCGGGGTAGCACAGTTTATTTACCTACTGGTATGGTTCCCATGTTTCCAGAAATATTGGCAACTGGACCCATGAGTTTGGTGCAAGGACAGGTTTGTTGTGCTTTGAGCTTTGGAATCATTTTAGATGCATCTGGGGCGGTAGAAGATTACAACATTCATGCCAGCTTGATAAAACCTACTTATCGCCTCACCTACGAAGACGTAGACGAAGTGCTGGACTTAGACGTGCAGGCGGAACCAGAAATTGCCGCGATCGCCAAATGGGCTAATAAGCGTAAAGCTTGGAGATATGCCCAAGGGGCCATCAGCATTAATATGCCGGAGGCAATGATTAAAGTCAAAGAAGATGATATTAACATCTATGTTTTAGACGACTCCCCCTCCAGGCAACTAGTAGCAGAGATGATGATACTTGCTGGTGAAGTTGCTGCCCGTTATGGTCAGGCTCATCAAATTCCTCTGCCTTTTCGTGGTCAACCCCAACCAGAATTACCCCCTGAACAAGAATTACTCCAGCTACCAGCGGGTTTTGTACGGGCCTGTGCTATGCGTCGTTGTATGCCCAAGAGTGAAATGAGCATTACACCAGTGCGTCATGCTGGTTTAGGCTTAGATACTTATACCCAGGCTACCTCTCCCATTCGCCGCTACAGCGACTTACTCACCCATTTTCAACTCAAAGCACATCTGCGCGGAGATATTCCGCCCTTTTCTGCCGAACAGCTCAAAGAAGTAATGATGACCGTCACGACCATCACCCAAGAAGTAACAATGGTAGAACGGCAGACTAACAGATATTGGGCATTAGAGTACTTGCGTCGTTGTACAGATAGTGTTTGGCATGCCACAGTATTGATGTGGTTGAGAGAAGATAGCGGTCTAGCACTAATTCTTTTGGAAGATTTGGGTTTGCAGTTACCAATGTCTTTTCGGCGTGCTTTAAAGTTAGGTGAACAGGTTGCAGTGAAAGTTTCTCATGCTGACCCCCAAAAAGATGTAATTCAATTTCAAGAAGTAATTTATCAAGAAGCCTAAATCCTACTTTGCATTAATTAATTTGTAGCGATTTAAAACGCACAGGGACACAAAGGTAAACGTAAAGTAAAGGCTTGCGGAGTTTTGGTACTAGAATTTCGCTATGATCATTCATGCAATTTTATACTAAGCAGCAACGAAAACGCATCGGCATTGTACATTAACAAATGCTTCCACATTACAACAGAGATTAACGATGTGGCTAGCTATAAAAATGATAAAATAAATTAGTTTGCAATTAACAAATACACAAATGTATCTGAAGTGCAAACAAACAATAAAGTTTTAATACATCTGAGCAATTTTTGCAAAGATGCGTTATTATATGTTTTTCTCACAAAAAAATCCCCTAGTAGCCGACAGCTATCAAGGGGAGTTTGTTATCAGGGTGCATCTACCATTAATATGTTCTGGGAAAAACCAGTATGCTCCGGATAATTTTGTGCAAAAATTTGGCTACATGTTTGTTTTTGCACATAAAAAATCCCCTAGCAACCGACAGTTAACTAGGGGAGCGAGTTATCAGGGTGCATCTACCATTAATATGTTCTGGGAAAAACCAGTATGCTCCGGATAATTTTGTGCAAAAATTTGGCTACATGTTTGTTTTTGCACATAAAAAAACCCCA
>NZ_AJLJ01000178.1 GCF_000317245.1 Fischerella muscicola SAG 1427-1 = PCC 73103 | reverse complement strand
TTAATATGTTCTAAGAAAAACCAGTATGCTCCGGATAATTTTGTGCAAAAATTTGGCTACATGTTTGTTTTTGCACATAAAAAAATCCCCTAGTAGCCGACAGCTATCAAGAGGAGTTTGTTATCAGGGTGCATCTACCACTAATATGTTCTAAGAAAAACCTGCATGTTCCGGATAATTTTGCGAAAATGGGATGAAATAGTTATGAAAAACAACATAAAATCCCTCAGTAGCCGATTACCAACAAGGGGAGTGAGTTATCAGATTTAATCTACCAATCATCTACTAGTTATTAATTCAGTCATCTACCAGTCATCTACCAGTCATCTACCAAATCTTTTATTTGAGAGCAAACGCTAGGGGTATCAAAATATGGGACTAAGCGGATAGTAGGGTATAGAAAACAGAGAATGGAAAATTGAGCATAACAATTGTGAATTTCTTATTTGAAATGAGGTTGGCTTTTTTACCCTTCTGGTTTCATATCCAATATCCGAAAAAATCTTCCATTTTTGGCAAGATTATGAATTAGACCTATACTCATACGCCCTGTTTTTGTAAAAAAACAGGGTAGTAAAAATAAAAACCCCTTAGCGCTTGATAGCCAACTAGGGAAACAGAGTTACCAGGGTATATTTACTAATTCAAAATTCTCGCTGTCTGTATTGTCATCAGGATAAATTTTCTGGCTTTTCACGGTAAGTGGAGAAATTTTAGCCATTCCACTAGATGTACCAAACGTGCTATAACGTCTGTACAAACGAACTTGTAGGCAAACGAGGGGATTATATCAAGTGTGGTTGAATGCTTATCATTAAGACTGACGCGGACATACTGTGATGTGGTGCGCGGTGAATTTTTTTGATAAATAATTAGGCGGACATGATATCTAACCCAGCATCAGCCAACAGTATTTTAGAGGAGTGAGTAGCAGAAGCAGGGGTAAACAAAAGATTATTTTGAATATCTTTTTTCCTTAGCTGATGTTAGTTTCTAGCCTTTAAGTGAAAAGCAAAGGTAAAATTTTGGTGCATAGGGGACGTTTTTCTGGTAAGGATAGAAAAACTCCCCAGCATGTATTAGCCAAACAGGGGAGTTGAAGATCAAGGTGCATCTACCAATAAGAATGTTCTAGGCACAGCCGACAAAATCCGGATTAAAGTTGTAGAAGTTGCAAAAGCAGCAAAACAACTGCAATCAGAAACATCTCAGTTGCAAGATGCATCTAAATGTATCAGAAACAGCGAAACATCAACTTGAAAATGAATCGCGTGTAAAACCGGATCAGTAGGAGGCAAACAGGAGAAATTGTGACCCAGGAATTTCAAATTTCCGTAACCCCTGTAGGGCAAAACGACTACTTGGTGCGGACGGAAAGAGTCGCGCAGGGAGTGCCGTTGGCAGAAGAACTGGTGACTTGGCCTGTAGCTGATTGGTTGACAGCTGCTGGACATTTGATGAATGATCCATTGAAGTTAGTGTTACAGGGAGATGCGATCGCCAGAAACTCTGTTAACTTAGCAGCATTGGGTCGGGACTTTTACGAAAAATTGTTTAAAGGCACCCTTAGAGATAGTTGGATGGCTGCCCAAGGTATCGCCCAAAATCGCCAAGGTGTGTTGCGGTTACGTTTAGGGTTGAAAGATAATCGATTAGCACGTTTGCCTTGGGAAGTGATGCACGCAGGCGATCGCCCCATAGCTACGGGGCCGTATATTGCCTTTTCTCGCTTCCAATCTGGAATTAATACCGCCTCTCGTCTACCCACAAATTTGCTGACACCGTCAGAAGAAGGTGGGATCAGAGTATTGATGATCATTGCTTCTCCTAATGATCGAACCCGTTTAAATTTACTTAAGCAAGAAGCCGAAGAACTACAAGCGGAACTGCATCGTCAATCACCACGCTTCTCGGAAACTGGGGCTTATCTGCCAGGAATTGAATTAACTTTGTTAGAACAACCAGGTAGAGAGGAATTAACACAAGTCCTTGAACAAAGACGGTATCACATTCTGCACTACTCCGGGCATAGTAACTTAGGCCCCAATGGCGGTGAAATTTATCTTGTCAGTAGTCGAACAGGCCTCACAGAAACACTCAGTGGAGACGACTTAGCAGGCTTACTCGTCAACAATAATATTCAAATGGCAGTGTTTAATTCCTGCTTAGGAGCATATGCTGCTACTTCTGATCCCACACAAGAAACTGGTGAACGCAATCTTACCGAAAGTTTAGTCAAGCGGGGTATCAGGAGTGTTCTAGCAATGTCAGAACGTATTCCTGATGAAGTTGCACTGACATTGACGCAGTTATTTTACCGCAACCTTGCTCAGGGATATCCTGTGGATCTGTGTGTGAGTCGAGTACGTCAAGGCTTAATTTCCGCCTATGGATCACATCAGATGTATTGGGCTTTGCCTATTTTATATCTTGACAAAGATTTTAATGGTTATCTTGGGCCGGAAACTGATGCGCCCCAAACCACAAAATTACTCAACGATTATGATCAGGCTGTAGGGGGGACACCAGCGTTATACCCAGCCCCAGCAGATAGTACTAGTCTATCTTTGCCGATAGAGAATATCATACCCCCCGATCTGACACAAGCATCTTCGGATGTAGACTGGTTGGGTGAAGAAACCTGGGGTGATTTGGTAGATGAAATTGCGTATGATGATCCAACCTATACTCAAGATTCTAATTTCGTTGCCGAGATATTTGGTGAACTAGGTAGTCAAACAGATACTAACGAGCAAACTTCGATGACAGCCAAGCTCATAGGGCAAGATGAAGAAGAGGATGAAAATAATAATATAGATGATAACGAAGATATAGATGCTTTATGGGGAGAATTTGAACCGCAATTAGCCCCAAACAGACAAATTGCTCCAGGAAGAGATGAAGTAGCTGTTGATGACAACTTAGGTACAGATGCGGATTGGCAAAGTACTTTTGTCTCTTCTTACATTACTCCATCCCAGAAAGCTGCTTATAGACGACGTGCTAGGCGTCAGTTGTTATCTATAATGAGTGTTGTCGGAGTGAGTGCGATCGCAATATTTGTAGGCATAAATTGGTGGCGGCAAAATCATCGAACTCCTACTCTATCTGATATACCAGGAATTCCCACACAATCTAAATCTAGCCCTATTCTGTCACCGATTAATCTCAAAACAGAAGCAACTGGAATTGTCACCGCTTATGCTACTGATAAACTCAGCAAGGGTGACTTACAAAATGGACTATTAGCTGTAGAAGCACTTCTTAATCGTAATGCTCTAGATAATGCGAAAACAGCCCTTGATCTTATTCCCGGCGATAAGCTAGACAATCATTTTGTCAACTTTTTGAAAGGGCGGTTAGCATGGCAGTTTACCCAAATCAAAGACACTAGATATAGTGTCGATGATGCTCGTAGATTTTGGGAAAATGCCGTGAAAACTGAACCAAATTCCCTCTTATATTCTAATGCTTTAGGTTTTGCTTACTACACAGAAGGTAATCTCAATCGTGCTAACGACTCTTGGTTTAAAGCATTGAACGCAGCTGTTAAACAGAATACATCAGTCAGTAATGTCGTAGCCAAACCAAAACAAGAAACTCAGGATGCTTTAACAGCTTACGCAGGACTAGCTATTGGATTATACAAATCTGCACGTAATCAGCCAGATTCTAAACGAGATCAATATATTAACGAAGCAGTAAAACTGCGGCAAATGGTTATCAAAGATGATCCTATTAATTTTCAAAAAAGTAAATTGGCTAACAATTGGATGTGGTCTGAAGAAGCAATTCAAGATTGGGAGTCTTTATTAAAAATAAACAGTAAAACTCAATAAATCAATACGCTTGGTGTTAAGTTTTTGAGTCCTTGGAATAAAGGGTTTCTGGGTATGGGGGTGTGAGGCGTAGAGGAAATTAAACTGAGATGCAACGCTGTAATTATTCCTCCTACAACCTTACACTCCTATACTCTTACACCTTTTTTAAGTGCGATCGCCACCAGACAATCTCATTGAGCATCCGAAGCTTCAGAAGTAATTTTTTATAGTACCCTTTATTTGATATTGATTTTCGCACAAAATAAAAGTTGCTTATATTTACATAAATTTTAAAGAAGAATACGACCAACCTATGAAGCTGAGTCTGTGCATGATTGTCAAAGACGAAGAAAAAGCACTTCCCAAATGTCTGGGCAGCGTCAAAAATGTGGTAGATGAAATAATCGTACTAGATACAGGTTCGAGCGATCGCACCGTGCATATAGCTAAGAAATTTGGTGCAAAGGTGCATGAGTTTCAATGGTGCAATGATTTCAGTGCAGCCCGAAATGCCGCCCTGAAGTATGTTACAGGTGATTGGGTTCTGGTTTTAGATGCAGATGAAAGTCTCACACAGAAAGTTATACCCCAGTTGCAAGAGGCAATTTACAGAGAAGAATATTTACTGATTAATCTAGTTCGTCAAGAAGTCGGGGCGGTACAATCTCCCTATTCCTTAGTTTCTCGTTTATTTCGTCATCATCCAGATATTAGTTTTTCCCGCCCTTACCATGCTTTAGTTGATGATAGCGTCACTGAAATTTTATCCAAAGAGCCGCAATGGCAAGTAGGTTATTTACAAGGTGTGGCAATTTTGCATTCTGGTTATGAAAAACATGCCATTAACCAAAATAACAAATATGCGAAAGCACAAGCAGCAATGGAAGAGTTTTTAACAACTCATCCTGATGATCCCTATGTTTGCAGTAAACTAGGGGCATTGTATGTTGAAACTGGAAAAATTCCCGAAGGTGTGGAATTATTAGCAAGAGGAGTGACTACCGCAGAAGACAATTATGATATTTTGTATGAACTTTACTATCATTTAGGTATTGCTTACAGCCGATTACAAAATCTAAAACAGGCTTTTGCTCATTATCAAGCTGCAATTAAATTACCTATTTATCCTATGCTTAAACTAGGTGCTTACAATAATTTAGGTAATTTACTCAAAACATCTGGAGATTTAAATAATGCCAGGATTGCTTATGAAAAAACTTTGAAAATTGACCCCAATTTTGCAACAGGTCATTACAATTTGGGCATGACTCTCAAAGCAATGAGTTTATACACAGATGCGATCGCTTGCTATCAAAAAGCTATTGGGATCAATCCTAACTACGCAGATGCATATCAAAATCTCGGCGTTGTATTACTCAAAATCGGTAACTTACAGGCTAGTTTAGCTGCCTTTAGTAGAGCGATCGCTTTACACGAAAAAAATAATCCTCAAGAAGCACAGCGATTGCGGCAAGGATTGCAAGAAATGGGCTTAATTTAGGCAAATATCTCACATTAATGACTAATAATCAAAAAAATCCTAAGCCTCTACAGGAAGCTTAGGACACTCAATAAATGGATTGCTTCTAAAATAGCAAATTTTAATAAATATTTAGATTGTTTTTATTTATGTCTAGTGTTGATCGAGTTCTTTCTTGGCTAACAACATCCCAACCTTTGCCCCGACGCTACACATAGCCTCGTATGATGAAGATATAGAAAAAAGTAGCCAAATTTTAACGGCATCACATGGGCAGTATTTGGGAACTTGATTTTTACTCTCGTCCAATTTTGGACGAAAATCAGAAAAAAGTTTGGGAAGTTCTAGTGTGCGAAAGTCCCTTAGATACGCGCACCAAAATTGATTCTTTGTTTCGCTATGCTCAGTATTGCCCCAGTACCCAGGTAAACTCTGTATGGCTGCGAACCGCTTTGCAGTCAGCAATCGATAAAGCAGGAGAAGCGCCGATTAAAATCCGCTTTTTCCGTCGCCAAATGAATAATATGATTACCAAAGCTTGTGGTGATATCGGTATTCCAGCACAGCCAAGTCGGCGGACTTTGGTGCTTAATCAATGGTTGCAGCAGCGGATGGAACAAGTGTATCCACAAGAACCAGGGTATCAAGGCGGAGTAAATCCCTCAGTACGTTTAGAAGCACCTTTACCTCAACGCTTACCAGATGCTTTGGAATGGCAACAATGGGGATTTGTGACTTTACCAGCATCAGAATTATTTGATATGTCTGAGTGGGAAATTGATTTTGGTGAAGGATTTCCCTTGGAGTTAGCACAACTTTCTGTTGAAACTAGCATTCCTGGGATCTTGATTTTCTCACCAAGAGCGTTACCTCTGGCAGGTTGGATGTCTGGATTAGATTTAGCTTGGTTGAGATTTGACGACAGTCCACAAGGAGGAAGACTACTGTTAGAAACTGGTGCAACAGAAAGTTGGATTTTAGCGAATCTCAAAAAACCTCAAATTCTGGCAGAAGCAAGAAATTTTGAACAAGCCAAGCAAAAAGCCAATGGAGTGCATTTTATTGGAGTGCAGTCTGATCCCCAATCCGAGTCTTTTGCAGGATTTTGGCTGTTGTGTGAGATCAATCTGTCTTAAAGTGAATTGGGAGAGAAAAATGGATAAAGGCTAAGGGATAAAGGGTAAGGGGAAAAGTTTTATCACCTTTACCCTCTGCTGTTACGTTTAACCTTTCCCCCTTTTAACTATTCCCTAATCACTGCCAGTACAAAACATGGTGTCTAAAAAGTTACCAAAAGATACACTAGCAGAACAACTGCTGGAACTAGCCTTAAAAGCTGGGGCAGAAGCTGCTGAAGTTTATCAATCGCGATCGCTTTCTCAACCAGTATTTTTTGAGGCAAACCGTCTCAAGCAGCTAGAAACTAGCCAAGCTGAGGGTACAGCATTAAGGTTATGGTCTAATGGACGTCCGGGACTGGCAGTAGCGTATGGGATTGTGGAACCACAAACGTTAGTAGAACGTGCCTTATCTTTGAGTCAGCTAAATCAACCGGAAACCTTGGAGTTAGCCAGTAACTTCCAGCCTTCTTACCCTGACTTAGGGCAAGATGTACCAGTGGAAAAATTAGTGGAGTGGGGTAAAGAAACAATCGCCCTGATACGTGAGGTTTACCCAGAAGTTCTTTGCAACGGCGACTGGGAATGTGATGTGGAAACTACTAGACTTGTAAATACTAAAGGTCTCGATTGTTACTATAACGACACTACTCTCAGTTGCTATATTTCGGCTGAATGGGTACGAGGAGACGATATTTTAAGTGTTTCTGACGGTGAAACCGAACGTGACAGACTGCAACCAAAAAAACTTGCTCACCAAATTTTACAGCATCTAGATTGGACAAAGGAAAACGTTCCACCGCCTCAAGGTCGTGTTCCAGTTCTATTTACTTCTAAAGCGGCTGATATGCTTTGGGGGACTGTGCAAGCTGCATTAAATGCCAAACGGGTTTTGGAAGGGTCTTCTCCTTGGGCAGAACGCATTGGTAAGCTAGTAGTTTCTCCCTCCCTTACCCTTTACCAAGATCCCGAAGCTGGGCCCTACAGTTGTCCTTTTGATGATGAAGGTACTCCGACTCAGCCTATGGTGTTTATCCAAAACGGAGAATTACAAAAATTTTACTGCGATCGCACCACCGCCAGTCAACTTGGTAGTTTTTCCACAGGTAATGGTTTTCGTCCGGGTTTAGGTAGTTATCCCACCCCTGGCCTATTTAATTTCCTCATCCAACCTGGTTCGGGATCACTAGCAGAATTAATTGAATTTCTGGATGACGGTTTAATTGTGGATCAAATGTTGGGTGGTGGTAGTGGTATTTCTGGTGATTTTTCTATCAACGTAGATTTAGGCTATCGTGTCCAAAATGGTGAAGTAATAGGGCGTGTCAAGGATACAATGGTGGCAGGCAATGTTTATACTGCACTCAAACAAATAGCTAAACTAGGCGGCGACGCTGATTGGAATGGTTCATGTTATACTCCTTCTCTCATTGTGGAAGGACTATCTGTAACTGGTAGAAATAACTGGTAATTGGTCATTTGTCATTGCATTGGTTATTCTCCCTTTTCTCCTTGCTCCCTTGTCCACGCCACGTGCTACAACGCGGGAGACCCGACGCCAGGTGCTACCCTGCGGGAACGCTTTCAGCGAACAAGCCGGGGAACCCGTCCAACGCACTGGCTCTGCAACGCAGTGGCTCCCTTTGTCCCCGTTTCCCGCTCTCCATTACTACTTCTTCAGTGTAAAAAAGAACGTAGTACCCACACCTAACTCTGATTCTACCCAAACTTCTCCGCCATAAATTTCTACAATTTTTTTAACTATGGCTAATCCAATACCAGTACTATCTGAGTTTTTGTTGTCAGATAGTTTTTGAAAAATTTTAAATATGCGCTCAAAATGTTCTTTTTCAATGCCTGGACCATTGTCTTTAATACTAATTTGCCAATACCCATTCTTTTCAGTACAAGCAATTGTAATCTTACCCTGTGGCTTATCAATGAATTTAATCGCATTACTCAATAAATTTTGAAAAAGTTGCTCGAAACGAGTTTTTTCACCATAAACTATAGGTAACTCATTAGTTATATCTATTTGAATATTTTCGATTGGTTCGAGTAATTCAGTTACTTCTGTGACTACATCATTTAAATTTACTTGCCTGAGTTCTTCTTTAATGCGTCCAATTCGCGAATATTGTAATATTGCATCTATTAAACTATATAATTTTTTCACTCTAGCAATTAGCAGATTAATTAATTCCTTACCTTCGTCATCAAATTTGTCTGCATAATCAGATACTAACCATTCTGATAATGAGCTAATTCCCCTGAGCGGTGCTTTTAAATCATGAGAGACTATATAGGCAAAATCGTTTAATTCTTTATTAGTACTTTCTAACTCTTTTAATAACAATGCCATTTTTTCTTGCGACTGCTGACGTTGAATCACTTCTTGCTGGAGTAGTTCATTAGTTTTGGCAAGTTCTGTTGTGCGCTGTTCTACCAATTCTTCCAGATGTTCTTTATATTGGCGTAACTCTTGTTCTACTCGTTTACGTTCTATAATTTCTATTTGTAAAGCATTGTTTGCTGCTTCTAGTTGCGCTGGGCTAGGAAGGGCTAGTGCTTGAGGTACTAAAGGTATTAAGGTTAAAGCAGTATAAACAGAAACTATAGCTGTGACAGCTTTAATGGCACCTGATAACCAATAATCAGGATGCCACAGTGTCCACACTCCCATAATATGGGTCGTGCCACAAGAGATAATAAAAGCTCCAAACAAGAGAAAAATATTCTTGAATGGCACATCTTCTCTTTTACGGACAAAATAAATCAGTGTGAGTGGAATTGAGTAATAAGACAGGGCAATGAGCGAATCTGCTAAAATATGCAACCATACTAACTCTGGCATCCATAGGTAACAATGACCATGTGGTATAAAATTCCCGCTATAAAAAAAGCTACTCACAAAATCCACAGTCAAATCTCCGGTACATTTGAGTTTTAGTACCATATAAAAAGTGATAGCTCATCTATTTTAGGAAATATTTTTTGTCATTTGTCATTAGTAAGCGTTTCAGCGACTTTATACTTTTTAACGAAACCCACAGGATAATTTATGTGTAGGATCAATCCAAAATCTAAAATCCAAAATTGTTTGACTCTTGATTATTGACTAATGACTATTGACTTTCTCAGTCACCTTAACTCCAGTCAACGCCGCGCCGTTGAACACTTTTGTGGCCCTTTGCTAGTTGTTGCTGGTGCAGGTTCGGGTAAAACACGAGCGCTGACTTATCGCATTGCTAATCTGATTTTGCAACATCGTGTCGATCCTGAAAATATCCTAGCAGTGACTTTCACTAATAAAGCAGCGCGGGAAATGAAAGACCGGATTCAGAAGTTATTTGCTGAACAGTTGGCGATCGCAGAATTTGGTGAACGTTTTGATTTACTGCCAGAATACGATCAAGCCAAGCTAAAATCGCGAGTTTGGCGCACTTATGTTAAAGATTTGTGGTGCGGTACTTTCCACAGTTTATTTTCTCGGATTCTCCGCTTTGATATTGAAAAATATCAAGATGAAAAAGGACGCCGTTGGAACCGTAATTTTTCGATTTTTGATGAATCCGACGCCCAGGGTCTAGTAAAAGAAATCGTTACAAAACAATTAAATTTAGACGATAAAAAATTTGAACCGCGTTCAGTACGCTACGCTATTAGTAACGCCAAAAATAAAGGTTTATCACCCCAAGATTTTGAGAGAGAACAACCAAATTATCGGGGAAGAGTAATATCTGAAGTCTACAGTAAATATCAAGATAGACTGGTAGAAAATAATGCTTTGGATTTTGATGATTTAATTCTTGTAGCTGTAAAATTATTTCAGCAAAACGAACAGGTATTAGGTTATTGGCATCGCAAATTTCACCATATATTAGTAGATGAATATCAAGACACTAACCGGACTCAATATGATTTGATTCGGTTATTGGTTACGCATGGTGAAAATAATAAAAATAACTGGAATTGGAGCGATCGCTCAGTTTTTGTAGTAGGTGATGCTGACCAATCAATCTATTCTTTTAGAATGGCTGACTTTACGATTTTGCTAGAGTTTCAGCAAGACTTCGGCGATGGTTTGACGGATGATGATACCAGGACAATGGTAAAATTAGAAGAAAATTATCGCTCCTGTGAAAATATTCTCCAAGCTGCTAACGAACTGATAGAAAATAACACCCAACGGATTGATAAGATTCTTCGTGCCACCAGAGGTGCAGGGGAGCAAATTTATTTTTTTAAAGCTGACGACGAAATCGCCGAAGCCGAATTTGTGATCAATCAAATTCGGAATTTAGAAAGAGAAAACCCGGAATTAGATTGGGGAAGTTTTGCGATTCTTTATCGTACGAATGCTCAATCTCGCCCTTTTGAGGATCTTCTAGTCCGCGCGCAAATTCCTTACACTGTTGTTGGCGGGTTAAAATTTTATGACCGCAAAGAAATTAAAGATGTAGTTGCTTATTTAAGAGCGATCGCGAACCCAGCTGATACAGTTAGTTTATTACGGGTAATTAACACTCCTCGCCGGGGAATCGGTAAAGCGACGATTGATAACTTAGTTGGTGCTGCTCAACAATTAGGCACAACCTTGTGGGAAATACTGAGCGACGAAACATCAGTTAATACCTTAGCTGGGCGTTCTGCGAAATCTGTAAATAACTTTGCAGCCATGATTAGCCGTTGGCAAGCAGAACTAACAACCATGCCAGCCTCCGATATTTTACAAGGTATAGTAGAAGACTCTGGTTATGTGCAGGACTTGATGAACCAGGGAACAGACGAAGCAGAAGACAGAGTAGAAAACGTCCAGGAATTATTTAACGCCGTACTGCAATTTCAAGAAGAAAACGAAGAAGTTTCCTTGGGAGATTTCCTCGCCAGTGCAGCTTTGAGTTCCGATTTAGATAATCTCAAAGAAGGACAAAAAGCCGTTTCCTTGATGACTCTCCACGCATCCAAAGGCTTAGAATTTCCTGTGGTGTATATGGTAGGGTTAGAACAGGGGCTATTTCCTAACTACCGTTCGATGAACGATCCCTCAGCTTTGGAAGAAGAACGGCGTTTGTGTTATGTAGGGATTACTCGCGCCCAAGAAAGATTATTTATCTCCCACGCGCGGGAACGTCGTCTTTATGGTAATCGAGAACCAGCAGTGCGATCGCAATTCCTCGACGAACTACCCGAAGAATTATTAGTTACCCATCGTCTAGGTAGAATTGCTTACACAAAAACAGCCAGCGGTAACGTTCCACAACGGGGAAGTAAAGCCAGACAAAGCGTTATAGAAAATTGGCAAGTAGGCGATCGCGTCTTACACAAAATCTTTGGAGAAGGTGAAATTACACACGTGTTTGGTTCTGAGAAAAAAGTTTCTGTAGCAATTAAATTTGATCACCTTGGTCAAAAAATTATCGATCCTCAAGTTGCACAGTTGCAACGGGTGGATTAGGGAATTAGGGAGAGTAAATTACCGAAATGAGAAAGCAAACTCCGGTTTGTTTGCTGAATCTATTGAAAGGAGAAAGCATTTAAGCAAAATGAGTAAGCAAACAGCAGTTTGCTTATTGAAATTGACTTAATTTATTTTCCCAGTGGAGTAAGCAGTTATGGCGATCGTGAGGACAGGCGATCGCCAAGCATAATAACATCAATTCTCTAAAATCCTGCTATAAATCAACGTGAGTTCGACGGCTATAAAAGCGCAAAAAGCTTGTGGTAAAGGAGTTGTAAAAATTGGCTCAGGAAATAAATGACTAAGAATTATTGAGAATTGATGAGAAATGGACAAAAAAACGCCGAGACTCAAAATATCAAACAAAAATCCAGGTCTCGGCTATGTCTACAATTGTATCTCGCCTCGATATCACACAAATCTTCTGTGATGTAGATGATTTCTGCAAACAATGGGAAAGCTTATGGCAACAAGTACCACAGCTACCATCTACAAAGGGAGAACGACGCAGCAAGTCAAGGATGGATTTATCAGAGGTGATGACAATAGTAATTGCATTTCATGGCAGTGGTTATAAGACTTTTAAGGAGTTCTACACCTTGCATGTACTGCCTGGTTGGCGAGGGGCATTTCCAAACTTAGTAAGCTACACAAGGTTTATAGAACTCATGGCTTGGTGCTTAATGTTGTTGTGTTGCTTTTTGCATACACGGACAGGAGAAATTACGGGGATTAGTTTGATCGATTCGACCCCAATAAGTGTTTGTCACAATTGCCGAGCACATGCTCATAAAGTTTTTAAAGGATTAGTAAAATGGGGTTTCATTGCTTGACCAAGCGGAGATGAAGCCTGTCAATATTCACGAAGGTATTGACAATACACTGCTGATTTTACAATATCGCCTCAAGGCTAAACCAGAAGGCTGTGCTATCCAGATCATTAAACAATACACTGACTTACCTTTGATTGAATGTTATGCCGGACAAATCAATCAAGTTTTCATGAATGTTTTAAGTAATGCGATCGATGCTCTAGAGCAGGACAGACAATCTATCTCAGAAATTTATATTCCCACAATTACGATCAGAACAACTATTAGTGAAATTTCTGGCAATATCCCTAGTGTAGTTATTAGCATTGCTGATAATGGCCCTGGCATATCAGAGCAAACTATTAATCTTATTTTCGATCCTTTTTTCACTACCAAGCCAGTGGGTAAAGGTACTGGCTTAGGACTTTCTATTAGTTACCAAATAATTGTGGATAAGCACGGTGGTATTTTTAAATGTGATGCACGTCCAGGGTTCGGTACAGAATTCTGGATTGAAATTCCGATGCAACAGCAAGGATACAGGGGTTATTAGGATTTTCAGTTTTTTTATGTAGCGTATTCGGATTATCTTACCAAATGTTAAGTGGCAAACTATGACAGATGCTTTCTAGTAGGAATATTAGTGCTTTGTTTATAAATACAGAACAATTTTATAAATTCATTCATTGCTAGCAAAACCTTTTATTAACTTGTCTAAGACTTGGAGATCAATAGGTTCGTCTAGTAAGAAATCGACAACTTCATCAGCTTGAATGCTAGGTAAAAAATCGTCACATGGAATATCAGCCGTATTCGCAATCAATTTTATGACTTTCACAGAAGATGGAATATCTATAATTTTTACCAAATTATTCATTTCCTCAAGACTGGAAAACCCACTGTAGCCCGTTCTTCCAATTACGAGAATTACAATTGATACATCAATCAAACTTACTATTTTTTGAAGCTCTGGGTGAAAAATTAGAATAGGGGCAGGTCTAAATCGATGATTTCTAAGTAATTGCTGTATTCTTACTGCGAGATTGGAGTATTGACTTTCTTGAGGCGTTATAATCAATGCTTGCTCTTGTCTCCAAACATCGCGTCCTATTGAACTTGGAGTTAAATCGTTCTTTTTGAATAATATTTTAGCAGTAGATAGAGTGATATCTGTTGGTTTAAGCTTTTGTCCATCTCTTTCAAGCAATCCCAGTCTTAGAAAGCTGTCTATTGCCAACTTCTTTGCTAAGTTTAAGTTTTTTTCAGATAACAAATTTGACAGTTGTTCTAAAGACCCTTGAACTGGTATCAAATTATAATTTTCATATATAAATATTTGGCGTATTAACTCTATTTCAAAAGAAGTGAGTTCTCTTACAATTTTCATTAGATATAGTTTGTATTCTTCTGGTACTTGCTTTAAAGCTAGTTTACGTAAAAATTCAGCATAGTAATATGTTTTCTTATCTTCGTCATCTTGGATCGCAGCTCTAAGAAGAGTGTAATATTCTTCTAAGTCAATATCCTTTTCTAAAAACTCTTTGACCTCGTTTTCCCCTAAATCACCTCTTACTAAAGTTTCATGAAAGTGTTTTAAGCGGTCATCATTTCGATCTCTAATAAAGCTGTGACCATGTTCTATTAGTACCTTTGACATACCATAAGCTAATCCTCCCCCAGGTCCTGTAAGAGCTGTTATACTTGCTCCTAAAAGAATATCGGTAAGCTTGATTGAACTTTTTTTACTCCTTGCTAAACTTTTTGATTTCTCATTCATCTTAATTCTCCTATTTTTTTATAGCCTAAAGTTTTTGATGTGCAATCTGAATTTATATTCAATTACGCAACTGTACAGGCATAGCTAAATAGGTCATTTTCAAACCACCCAAAGGAGTAAAAATAACTGGAGTGAGTTCTGTATTCATCTGCATCAAAATTTCGGAAGCTGGCAAAGCTTTTAAGCCTTCCATTAAATATTTAATGTTAAAAGCAATATCTATATCTTCTCCTGATATCTGAGCTGGCATTGATTCCATTGCACTACCCACATCCTGAGATTCCACAGATAAGGTAATTTCTTGAGCATCGCCATTAACGCTGACTTTCACCAAATTATTCTTTTGGTCTGCGAGTACAGCAATTCGTTCTAAACTACTCAATAATTGCTTTCTTTCTAATGTCAATTCTCTTTGAAATTGTTTAGGAATGAGTAGACGGTAAGCAGGATACTGCCCTTCTAAAGTACGGCTAGTCAAGCGTTGATGCTGCCATTCAAATACAACTTGACCTTGATCAAAATACAAAGCCACAGGTTCTTCGGATTCAGAACTATGGGCCAACATCCGCTCTAATTCGCGTAAGGCTCTTGCTGGTACTGTCACCTCTAAACTATCTTCGCTACTAGCATCTGGACTCTCATTTGTAGTCTCTACAACTGCGAGGCGATGTCCATCGGTAGCGGCGAATTCTAACGTATCTTGCTTAATTGTCAAATGCACGCCAGTCAGCACTTGCTTGGTTTCATCTGCACTAGTCGCAAACAATGAACCCCGCAAACCCTCAATTAGAGTAGTAGCACTGAACTGCATAGGTTGAGCATTTTCAATTACGGGTAATTCTGGAAATTCTTCGCCTCCCATGGCTCGCACCTGATAACGTCCACTCTTAGGTGTGAGTGTGACTATTAAACCGCTATAGTCTGGTAAGTTCTCGGCTGTAGAAGATGATTCATCGTCTAGGGCAATTTCTCCCTCTGGTAAACGAGAAACTATATCATTGAGTAGTTTTGCAGGCAAAGCGATCGCCCCTGGTTGTAACACCTCAGCACTGAAACTAGTGCGGATACCCAAACTCAAATCAAACGCTGTTAAGCTAACTTGATTTGTTTCAGCATCAGCCTGCAACAGCACATTCGCCAGAACTGGATGAGTGGGACGAGAAGGGACAGCACGGCTGGTTAGTGAGAGGTGAGTACTGAGATCGCTTTGAGTACAAACGAGTTTCATGGTCAGAGTTAGCTGGTGTGCTTGGATATGGTAGCACTCTTAGGCAAGGATCGGGCATTAGCAATGCTTGAAAACCACGAACCATTAACTACAATGTGTGGAAACTGTGGAAAAGCTGTGGAAAAGCTGAGAAGTTTTTCCACAAGGTAATTATGCTCACTAAAGTTTTCCACAGAATCTTTATGAGTTTTCCACAGAATCTTTATGAATTTTCCACAATCTAATTTATTCTTAATAGCTTTTTATAGTTTACTTAATAATTTTTAGTTGTTAATTGTTGCTCATTAGTCATTAGTGTTTCTTCCTTGTCCCCCATCACCCAATCTCCTACTTAGGGCGGCTCGTCAGATTAATGCGATCGCTCAGTTGGCGTAGTGTTTGTGCCAAGTTTTTATCTGTTTCTTTTAATTGAGTGATTTTCTCACAACTATACATAACTGTTGTGTGGTCTTTACCACCAAATTCTTCTCCGATTCTAGGCAAACTTAAATCTGTGTGCTGTCGCATTAGATACATCCCTATCTGACGAGACCAACTAATTTCTCGCCGTCGTGAGTTACCTTTAAGGTCTTCAATAGTAACATTAAACTCATCGGCAATAATGGTCAAAATTGTTTCTGGGGTTACTTCTACTTTTTGAATAGGAGGTTCTAATACTGGTGCGATATTTTCTACTGTCATAGATAAACCCCAAATAGAAACATATGCCAGCGCTCGAATAAATGCTCCTTCCAATTCTCGAATATTCGAGGTGTAATTAGAGGCAATATATTCAATCACATTCTCCGGTAGACGGATGTTTTCATACTCGGCTTTTTTTTGCAGAATAGCCATTCGAGTTTCTAAATCTGGCGGTTGGATATCAGCAATTAAGCCCATTGCAAACCGAGAACTGAGACGTTCTTGCAACCGAGGAATTTGATTAGGAGGGCGATCAGAAGCAATCACAACTTGCTTGCCAGCTTCATGTAAAGTATTAAATGTATGAAAAAACTCTTCTTGGGTATATTCTTTACCCTCAATAAACTGAATATCATCAACTAAAATCAAATCTGCTGCTCGGTAGTGTTCGCGAAAACTTTGCATACTGTCTTTACGAATAGCAGTAATTAAATCATTCGTAAACTGTTCGGTAGAAACATAGAATATTCTTGAATCTGGGCAAATTTCTAAGCGATAATGTCCGATCGCTTGCATGAGATGAGTTTTACCTAAACCCACACCACCACATAAAAACAAGGGATTAAATTCTCTACCAGGTGATTCAGCAACCGCCAAAGCCGCAGCATGAGCCATACGATTATTGGCTCCGACTACAAATCGTGAAAAGGCATATTTGGGATTGAGTTCAGTGGTCTTCAGCCGATTTTTAACAGCATAATCAGCAATACTACTCTGAGGTGGTAATGATAAAGATGCTTCTTTGTCTGTAAACTGAGACACATCATCATCTTGAGCAACAGTAATATAAATTACTACAGGATAACCCAGAATATCCTGAACAACATTAGCAATTGTCTTAATGTAATATTTTTGCAGCCAATTACGGGCAAAGGGGTTGGGAGTACAAATTACTAAATAGTTATTTTCTAATCGTTCAGCGCTAGCAGTTTTGATCCAAGTTTCAAAGGTGGGACGGGATAGTTCTAGCTGCAAGCGTTCTAGAACCTGACTCCACAGACTATCTATGGGAATTGCCATTATCTACCACCTTTGCTGCTAACCGTCACAATAATATAAGCAAGCACCCAATTTAACATTTAGCCACTTTGAACGAGGAAGATGCTTTTAAGTTGTAATCTATGTTTGAACTGTTTTGGACTATTTGAACTCCCCCGGTAGGCAATATCCTATCACTCACAGATTCAGATGGAGAAGTAAGCACGGATGAAGAAAGCAGACAAGAACTTGCAACAGAAAAATCTTGATACTGAGTTAAGTAAATTAGCGGAGATCATTAGACACGGTGAGCAGCGCGTTGCGGAGGTTCCCTCCGTTGTAGCGACTGCGAACCCGAAGGGTGACGCGAAGAGTGTGTTTAATAAATTCTCCGCGTCCCTGCATCAGTTCGTCTCCGCGTCAGATCGTCCCCATGTCTGTGCATCTTCTATGCGCTTACTGCTTGTGGCTAGCGTAGCATTTATATCTATAACTGGCTGTAATCGTAATGTAAACATACGGGGAAATCAAACACCTAAGTCTCAAGTACAAAACCCGATTAGCGCCCCTGTTCCTGCTCCTCCTCCTATTTTGCAATCATCTGGAGATCCTAATTTTGTGGTGAATGTGGTGCAAAAGGTAGGGCCAGCCGTGGTTCGCATTGATTCTGCTAGAACGATCACATCACCAAGAACCGATGACTTTGGTGATCCATTCCAGCGATTTTTTGGAGATGAACCACAGCCTCGACAACGAGTCGAGCGGGGGAGTGGCTCTGGTTTTATTATCAGTGCCAATGGTCAAATTTTGACCAATTCTCATGTTGTTAATGGTGCTGATACGGTAACGGTAAGATTAAAAGATGGTCGTACTTTTGACGGACGAGTAATAGGGGAAGATCCAGTCACTGACGTTGCTGTAGTGACAATTAATACTACAAACTTGCCAACTATTGCTTTGGGTAATTCTGAGGGTTTACAGCCAGGAGAAGCAGTCATTGCAATCGGTAATCCTTTGGGTTTAGACAATACCGTCACTTCTGGAATTATTAGCGCCACGGGGCGTTCTGGTAGTGCGATCGGGGCTAGTGATAAACGTGTTGATTACATTCAAACTGATGCTGCGATTAATCCTGGTAACTCTGGTGGCCCTTTACTAAATAGTCGTGGAGAAGTCATTGCGATGAACACCGCTATCATTCGTGGCGCTCAAGGATTAGGTTTTGCTATTCCCATCAACACAGCTCAAAGAATCGCTCAAGAATTAATTACTAATGGGAAAGTAGATCATCCCTATTTGGGTATTCAGATGGTGACGCTGACACCAGAAATTAAAGATAGAATCGGTAAATTAGGCATTAATATCACAACAGATAAAGGGGTTTTATTGATTAATGTCATAGGACGCTCTCCCGCAGCCAATGCTGGACTACGAGAAGGTGATGTGATTCAAAGTATCAATAACCAGTCTGTTACTGATGTGGAACAAGTGCAAAAATTAGTAGAAAACAGTAAAATAGGAATCCCGTTGCAATTAGAAGTACAACGCGATGGACGCAATTTACAAGTTGCAGTCCGACCTGCTGCTTTACCGATTCAGCGAGAAAGTTAATTTATCCATAAATTGAGAATATCTTAATCATTGATAATTCTTAATGTTTATATTAGGAGTTTTAAATAATGAGCGAAATGCTCTCAATAATTCAATTAGGTAATCCTATACTTCGTAAAAAAGCAACTGAAGTTAAAAATATCCAAGACGAAACCATTCAGAAGCTGATTGACGATTTAATTGTTACAGTTAGTGAAGCTAACGGTGTAGGCATTGCTGCTCCTCAGATTGCTCAAACGTATCGTGTCATGATTGTGGCGTCACGCCCTAACCCCAGGTATCCTCACGCTCCACATATGGAACCCACAGCGATGATCAATCCCCGGATTATTGCTCACTCTAGTACTGTTAATAAAGATTGGGAAGGTTGCTTAAGTATTCCTGGGATCAGGGGTTTAGTACCAAGGTATGAGTCAGTAGAAGTTGAATACACAGACAGAAACGGCGAGATACAAAGACAACTGTTAACTAATTTTGTGGCTCGTATCTTTCAACACGAATACGATCATTTTGATGGTATAGTGTTTCTAGACCGCTTAGAGAGCAATTTAGACATTGTTACTGAACAGGAATACCAAAAATTAGTAGTTAATTAATATTTGACAAAAAATAATTCTAAAGAGCTATACAAAAGGCGGAATTTTAAGTTAAATTTAATCTGATGTTAACCTTTTGGCTTTGAGGTAGCTATTGGGTAAATGACAAAAAATATTAGTAGTCGCGAGGGGTTAAGTCAACCGCTGCAACCATCTTCTGGCTTAATCTTTGCTCATCAGCAAAGCGATGAAATTCATAACCATAAGGGTGAAGTATCTACACGGTCAACAGCGCAATCAATGCTTGGCAAGCTCAAAATTATCCATGTAACTCAAGGCCGCGTGCGAATCCGTGCCACTGACGTCAGTCATAACTCGATACTAGAAAGTTTATCCCGGCAATTACGGCAGCATCATGATGTAACGGAAGTCACGACTAATCACAAAACGAGCAGTTTGGTGATTAAATTTGATGAAGCTAGGCTGTCTTTGCCACAAATGTTGGCAATACTGCAAGAGTTTGGCATCCAGCAATATCAAGCTGTTTCTAAATCAGAAAATAATAGTGATCCCTTCGCTGCTTGGAAATCAGTAGAATTTTGGAAAGAGCAAGGACTTTCGTTTATTCCACTATTTGCAGGGTTAGGAGTAACAGGAGCAATAGGAATTAACGGTTTGGCAGCAATTCCGGTATATATGATTACAGCAGACGCCACCCGACGTGTGATTGACTATATAGAACCTCAATTATTGGGAACTAAAAAGAATAAAAAATTGAATACAGCTTCTCCAACCCAATCAATAACAAAGCATCAAGTTACACCTCAAACCTCTTTAGCAAAAGTGGAGCAAATTACAACTGTCAAACGAGAATTATTAGCAGCAAAAAACGTGGACAATGCAAAGATTACTTACAACATTGTTCATGCAATTCCGGGGCGTATTAGGATGAGCGTACCAAAAATAGCTCATGACCGAGATTACGCAAAACGCTTGGAGAGATTGATCGCGGCTGATCCCCAAGTGACAAATGTACGTGTCAATTGTGATGCAGCATCAGTGGCGATCGCCTATCAACCGAACAATATCAAAGCGTCTCGCTGGGTTGATTTGATGCAAATAGCACAGGAGGAGACGACTGCATCGCATGTTATTCACAAAGACGCAGAGACGCACAGATACTCTGATGTTCAGATGCAAGCAGAAAAACTAGTTACTCCTGCGCCAACCAAAGAAAAAGAATTCCAGACAAAAAAAGTGGAATCAACGCCAGAGATAACTGGCTTATGGGCTAATTTCAAAGCTCCAGCTTTGTCTTATGCTCTCGCCTTTATGGCGAACTTTCCGATTAATGCAGCCCCGGACTGAGGAGGGAGGAAAGCAATGGTTGGATTGATACTACGACTGATATCTATCCCAGAAAAAAAACCCAGGTAAAAGTTACGCAGCAGACTGAGCACACTGAGCAGAAATCGCCCCAAGAAGTCTACAGCATTACCTATGCAATGTCAGGACAAGTCGGGTTGTGCGTACCTCGTATTTCCAGAGATTCTAGATATCTGGAACGGCTTAGAAAGTTGCTGCAAGCAGAAGCTTCAGTTACAAATGTGCAAGTCAATAGTACTGCTGCATCTGTGGTAGTGACTTACAACTCTGGAGAAATGTCAGATGAAGCGGTGCGATCGCATCTAACTAATCTGATTCAGTCTGCTACACAAGAACCAGTAACGATTCAACCAGAAAGTTCCCATCCCCAAATCAGTCAAATACAAAGCGGACAGATTAAGTCTACTGGACTTGAGCAGGCAAAAGAAACTTACAGCATTACCTATGCAATGCCAGGACAAGTAGGGTTTTGCGTACCTCGCATTTCCAGAGATGATCAATATCAAGAGCGTCTTGTAAATTTGTTGAAAGCAGAGGCTTTGGTTACGAAGGTGCAAATAAATATCACTGCTGCGTCTATTGTGGTAATCTACAAATCTGGAGTCATGTCAGATTATGAGATGCGATCGCATCTAGTTAATCTGATTCAATCTGGCGCAGAACAGCCAGTAACGATACAACCAGCAAATTCATACCCAACAGTTAACCAAAGAGAAAGTATACAACAGCAAGATCAGGAGAAATTACCAATTCTCCCTGTATCTTCCCATCCTCTGGTTACAAGATGTTTTCATACCACTGCTGTTAAGGAAATGGCAGTTGCAACAATTGCAGAACGCAAATTTTTACCTGGTAGAAACTTGGCTCAAACAAGTGTAAACAAGCAACCATCCTCCGAAATTCACAACGGTGGAAATCAGAGTACTTGTTTATCTAAGACAAAAGTCCTGCCAGCGTCTTCGTCTCACCCTGACTCTGCTGTGCTTCTCCAGAAAACAGAATACAAAGCAAAGCAGCCAGCCAAAGTAGCTTACAGCATTGCTCACGTCATTCCGGGAAGAATTCGTTTTCACGTACCTCGGATCACTCGTGATCCCAAATATGTGCAATGCTTAGAGGCTTTATTAAAAGCAGATCCAACAGTCATCGGCGAACGAGTCAACCGTGCTGCAGGATCAATAGTCATAACTTACAAATCTGCGGTGAAAGCCAATACCAGAGATCCGGATCGCAGTGTTTTGGAAGCTGCGATATCACATCTAGCAAACCTGCTGCAATCTGCTGGTGATGTAGCAGTTGCTTAATTGCAAAGAACCCAAAACCAGAAATTTTCAACCAAAAACAGGCTTGAAGACACGTTTGTAGTCAGGACTTTAGTCCTCATTGAGCGCTTTAGCGCTGACTACAAACCATCTTCTCGTCGCCAATCAACCTCTTTGCAGGTTAAAGGGGAAGGATTTTTCAATTCCTTTCACCCTTCCCCCGACTTCTGCGAGAAGTCTAATGTTCACCAATATTTTTTTATGAGAGAGAAGCAATGGTACAAGTTAAGGTGGGTCTACCATCCTCCGCAGGTCAATCCCAACTGAATTTGACCCAAAAGCATGGAAAAGCCCATTTTATAGAATATAAGGGACATTCACGCACCCATCTTCCCAAAGTAGACTATACTGTTGTCCATACAATTCCGGGAAGAATAAGGTTACGAGTACCACGCTTGCGTCATAATCCAGACTACGCACAGCGCCTCCAAGTTCTGCTAGAAGCAGATGCGTTAGTCACATCCTTTCGACTCAAGCCAGCTGCTGCATCGGTTGCAGTTACTTATAACCCCAAAACAGTTTCAGAATTTAAGCTGCGTCATCATTTAGGCCACGTATTTCAATCCGCAGCAGAAGTTGTGGTTTTAAAGCCAGCAACCCAAAAAATCACGAAAGAAACTGAGATATCTTGGACTGGATTACAACTTTCTGGTGCTGCTACTGTTTTGGCTGTGCTGGGTGGCCCATTGGGTTTAACCATTCCACCGATTTTAATGGTAGGAACCATTTCTTTTGCTACCTTGCCTGTTCTCCAACGCGCTTGGCAAGGAATTATACTAGAGCGAAAACTAAATATAGACTTTTTGGATTTGATTGCGATCGCCATTACTACAATCCAAGGTAGATTTCTCGCACCAGCATTAATGCTGAGTTTAATTGATATTGGTGAAAAGATTCGCGATCGCACAGCTCGTTGTTCCGCACAGCAAACCTTAGATCTGCTCAGTTCCCTGGGACAATTCGCCTGGGTAGAACGAGATGGTGAAAAACAACAAATACCCATTCAGGAAGTCCAGCGTGGCGATATTGTCATTGTCTATCCAGGGGAACAAGTCCCTGTTGACGGTACAATCTTGCGGGGTAAAGCGCTGCTGGATGAACAAAAACTGACTGGTGAGTCTGTACCTGTGTTGAAAACCAAGGGACAAAACGTCTTCGCTTCTACTTTGGTACGGGAAGGACGCATGTATATTTTGACAGAACGAGTTGGCAATGATACACGTGCCGGTAAAAGCCTCCAGTTAATGGAGCAAGCTCCCGTCCACGATACCCGGATGGAAAACCATGCAGCCACGGTAGCACAAAAAACAGTATTGCCAACTTTGTTACTAGGAGCAGCAGTATTTGCCCTGACTCGCAATCCAGCCAGAGCCGCCAGTGTCCTGACTCTGGACTTTGCTACCGGAATTCGGGTATCTGTACCAACTACAGTTTTGGCAGCCCTTACCCATGCTGCAAAACGCGGTGTTCTGATCCGTAGTGGTAGAGCACTAGAGCAACTGGCACAGGTAGATACCATTATCTTTGATAAAACTGGTACCCTTACTCAAGGAGAAGCTGCTGTTGTTGGTGTGAAAAGTCTCAATAGAGCCGTCTCTTCTCTCAGAGTACTGCAACTAGCTGCAACTGCTGAACAGCGTCTAACTCACCCAGTTGCAGAGGCAGTTATGCGTTATGCCGAAGCTCACAAAGTTGAGATGTTACCGCGTAGCAAGTGGGACTATCAGCTAGGCTTAGGTGTGAAAGCAGAGATAGACGGCGAAACAGTTTTTGTGGGTAGTGAACGTTTCCTGCGTCTTCAAGAGATAGATATGTCCGGTTTGGAGGGACACCAAAAACCGGCTTCGGCAATTTATGTTGGCAGCAATGATCAACTTTTGGGTATAATAGAGTATAGTGACCTATTGCGTCCCGAAAGCCGCGAAGTCATTAGCAGACTGTTAACGGTGGAAAATGTGGAAGTACACATGCTCACCGGAGACAACCAGCAGACTGCTAATGCTGTAGCCGCACAGCTTGGCATTGCCCCAAGTCATACCCACGCCGAGGCTTTTCCTGAGCAAAAAGCAACAGTTGTCCGTGAATTACACGAACAAGGCAAGACAGTTGCATTTGTTGGTGATGGCATTAATGATTCACCTGCCTTAGCATACGCAGATGTTTCCGTTTCCTTCGCCAACGGTTCCGATATTGCTCGTGAAACAGCAGACGTGGTACTGATGCACAATAACTTGCATGGCTTACTAGAAGCGATCGCGATCGCTCGCCAAACCAAGCAATTAATTCAGCAAAATACGGGCATTATTGCCATTCCTAACTTAGCTGCTTTGATGGTAGCCGTATTTTTTGGGCTGAATCCTTTAGCAGCAACAGTAGTTAATAACGGTTCCACAGTTGTTGCAGGAGTCAACGGTTTACGTCCACTTCTCAAACCAACAAATGGTTAAAAGTTGGTTGTTGGTTGTTGTTTATGAACTACCAACAAAATTTAAAATCTCTATCGACAGCAAGATGAGATATCTATCTCAAATGAATTAAAGTTAGAGGTTTTAATATAAAGTTCAATTCACGTGAGGTTAATAAATAATGGCACCAAAAATTACTGACTTTGTAGAAGATGCTGGCGCACCTGGAATTATTGCAGGTATTGGTGCGGTCATTCTAGCACCTGTTGTGATTCCAGTAGTAGCAGGAGTTGGTAAACCAATTGCTAAATCTTTGATCAAAGGTGGACTTGTTCTTTATGAAAAGAGCAAAGGAGCTTTTGCAGAATTAGGCGAAAGTTGGGAAGACATGGTAGCTGAAGCCAGAGCAGAACTTGCTGAATCTAAGCAACTACCAGCTGTTGAAGCTGCTGATAATATCTCTGACAATGGTGCATAACACGCTTGTTGAGTAAAGTTTAAAGGGCAAAGGGAAAAGGAAAGTTTTTCACTTTAGCCCTTTAACAATTTTGGATTTTGGATTGAACCCCCATTCAATTGGAATAAAGTTTGTAATTACTCAAGGAGAGTGGTTACGTGTTGAAAAATGGTAATGGCAGTCTTACTCAGATGCCAAGAACAATGTCGAAAAAAATTATTAAAAGACGGCCTAAACCAATACTGACAAAAATTGTTAGTAATACTCCGGGTAGGTTGCGTTTGCGAGTTGCTCATTCCTATCGTCAAAAGGAAGAAATGCAACGTCTCGCTAAAGCCTTGGAGGCAAATCCTAGTATCAATGATGTGCGGATGAATGTTGATCAAGGAAGTATTACCATCCAGCACAATCGCGACGATGAGAGTTTCAAAAATGTTCTCGCTGCCCTATATGATTTAGGGATTATTTTTGCTGATATTACAGCTGGAAAATCCGAAGCAGCAGCAGGAGTATCAGATTCGATAGTTGATTTGAACAAACGAATCCACGATGCAACCAAGGGTTTAATTGACTTGCGAATCATTATGCCCATAGGACTTGCTACCCTTTCTATTCGCCAGTTACTCATCAAAGGTTTGCAATTAGAAATTATTCCCTGGTATGTGTTGGCCTGGTATGCCTTTGATAGTTTCATCAAGCTGCATGGTAGTACAAGCCAATCAACATCTACAAGTGAAGAATAGATTAAATAAGCTATAAGCGGGCATCTTGCCCGCACTACAGAAATTTTATTTGGTATTTAGCTTCATAAATTTAAATATAAAAATTTTCCTTTTCTACTATTTCAGTGGAATTGCGGAAAAAAATAGGAATTGTTATTAACAATAATCACAAAAAACGGTGATTTTTCCCATCCGTTGAAGGGGTATTCAGAATCGCCGTCCGTCGTCTTTGGGCATGGGGCATGAGGAAAAAACTTAAAGTATTTTGTGGTTTGGGTGATGAGATTATCAAAGTGTATAATTTGTTGTCCCTAGTGTCACCCACGCTATATTAGCCCTAAGTTAGATGAACTAATGGGCGAAGAATGCTACGTCTAAGTACTTTTGCGGTTAAATATATCGTGATATTACACATTTAAATATTAACTTCATACTTTTATTGCCAGAAATTTATATTTTCTTGGTTATACTTAATTATTTAAATTGAGGTTAAAACGGAGTTAAAAACTCATTAAGTTACAATTACAGCCAGTAATTGGTGTAATCAGTTGCTTTAATGGGGGATCTTCGTATTGAAATCAATGAGGAGAGTTAGTGATTAACCAAGTCAATACGAAAGAGTTTCAGCCAAAGCCGCTAGGGCTATACTTGCTTGAAGCTGGACTGATTACCCCACCTGAGTTAGAAATAGCACTGAAAGAGCAGAAGGTGAGAGGAAAGCAGTTAGGGGAAATTCTGGTGACGCTTGGTTTTATCAAGCGACAAACTATAGAGTATTTTATAGAAAAAGTTGTATTGCCAGAGCAGCAACAACTCAATAAAGCATCGCCTAACACAGATGAAAGTCAGAATAAGCACCTGGCTGTAGTTGAGCAAGCATATCCCACACAAACTAGAACATCTCATCATTTGGATGTCTATCTTTCTGCTCAAAGAGTCGTCAAATTTCTGCTTGGAATAGTATTTTGTCTCACCCTCGCTAGTTTGTTCGTGAATTTAACTCAAAAGTATTTACCGGATTACCCTTCAAGGGAACTATTCAAAGATTTATTTAATCTTGACCACGAGACAAATATTCCTTCACTATACTCAGCAGCGTCTTTATTATTTTGTTCTATTTTGCTTGCAAGTATCAGTAAAGCTAAAAAATTAGCTGGAAATAACAATTACCGCTCATGGGCAGGATTATCTATTGTCTTTGTTTATTTGTCCTTTGATGAATTCATCAGCATTCATGAAAGACTAATTTTACCATTACGAAACGCATATAATACAAGGGGCCTGTTTTACTACCCTTGGGTGATTGCAGGTGGCATATTTGTACTGGTATTTTTGCTGCTTTTTGGGCGATTTATCATTACTCTTCCTAAAAAGACAAAACGCTTATTTTTGATTGCTGGGACAATCTATATAGCAGGTGCAATTGGTACTGAAATGGTGGGTGGATACTATGCAGATTATTACACGGTCGATGACATGATTTATGTCTTGATCACAACTTTAGAAGAAGTGTTAGAAATGCTTGGTATTATCGTCTTTATCTATGCGCTGCTATCGTACATCAGTTCTTATATGAATGGTGTAGATCTAGGATTGCATATTATAAATAGCAAGAAGCAACGCATTTAACTGAAAGTATAGAGTAAGAGCAAATATTCCTTCAGAAAGTTCTGGAGGAAATTTTTATGATTTGTATTCATTTGTAATAAAGATTTGATTTTATTCAGTAAGATATTTAAGGAAAAATTTTAAACTCTTAGATAGATAAAGATATTTGCTCATAAATTCTCACTCAGCAAAATATGAAAAAACTGATCAACGATCCCCTGAATTTTGTGCGCGAAAGTTTAGAAGGTATGGCGATCGCTCACCCGGATCTGATTCAAGTCAATTTCGATCCTTATTTTGTCTATCGAACTGATGCACCTATCAAAGGTAAAGTAGCAATTATATCTGGGGGTGGTAGTGGACACGAACCAATGCACGCTGGTTTCGTGGGGATGGGAATGCTGGATGCTGCTTGTCCTGGGGAGGTTTTTACTTCGTCTACCCCTGATCAAATGCTCGCAGCAGCCAAAGCTGTAAATGGTGAAGCAGGAATTTTATACATCGTGAAGAACTACTCCGGCGATGTGATGAATTTTGAAATGGCAACAGAGTTAGCTAGAAGTGAAGATATCCAGGTACTAAACATTTTGATTGATGATGATGTTGCGGTCAAAGATAGTCTTTATACCCAGGGACGACGGGGTGTCGGAACTACAGTACTAGCAGAAAAAATCTGTGGTGCAGCAGCCCAAGAAGGATATGATTTGCAACAACTAGCTTCTTTGTGTAGGCGCGTCAATTTGCATGGACGGAGTATGGGTATGGCGCTGACTTCCTGTACAGTACCAGCCAAAGGTACACCAACGTTTACACTTGGAAACCAAGAAATGGAAATAGGTATCGGGATTCACGGTGAACCCGGAAGAGAACGCATGAGTCTAAAATCAGCCGATGAAGTTGCTGAGATGTTAGCGCTATCAATAATTGAGGATGCATCCTATACTCGGACACTACGAGAATGGGACGAAAAAACGGGCGAATGGCAAGAAGTGGAATTGGTAAACGCAAATTTTGCAAAAGGCGATCGCTTGTTAGCTTTTGTTAATAGTATGGGTGGTACGCCGATTTCTGAGTTGTATATCATCTACCGCAAACTTGCAGAAATTTGTCAAAACCATGGACTACAAATAGTGCGAAATTTGATTGGTGCTTATATTACTTCCTTAGATATGCAAGGTTGCTCGATTACTCTACTCAAGCTAGATGACGAGATGATTCGCTTCTGGGACGCACCTGTAAAGACTCCAAGCTTGCGGTGGGGGATTTAACACTTGTATTCTTCGTCGATATCCCTCTCGGTTTCTTCACCATTGGCAATCTGGTTAAAAATGGCGTTTAAGTTTTGGTTAGAACTCATTTGCGTCTACACAGGTCGTATATTTTGCAAAACTTGAGTGGTATATCGTAAGCAATTAGCCGGACTTGAAATTACTCTTTAAAACCTGTATACAACATCAAAACTCTACCATTACCTGTTGATCTGCCGGGAATTTTATCTTTAATCAGCTTTCTAGTTTGGGTTCCTCGTTTTTCTTCTACCCATATTTGATAGGTATCGTTATCAAAATATACTTCAGCTACACCAATGAAAGCAGCAGAAGCATTAGTAATGCGGAAAAGAGGATCTTGGGGCTTTTGTTCACCAGCAGCATAAATTAGCCCACCCAAAAGTTCAGTTAAGCCGCCGTTTTTCGTTTCAATTTTTGTCTTACCTTGCTCTGTTTTAAAACCGAGAATCCACAGTTTTGCTCCATTATTAATGATATTAGTCTCTAAACCACTTTCAGGATTAACTTGACGTACCCAAATATCTTGAGCAGGATTTAAAAATCTCAGTTTACCCATAACAGAATCATCAATAAATAAATCTCCAGTACCGTTACTTTCTAAATCTAGGTGAGTAATACTGCGGTAAACAACAGTTCTCTTAGCTACATTTTTCCATCTCAACTTAGAACCAAAATCAACAAAAAAGTTTTCCACAATCAGTGTTGGTTTGCTACCGTTATCTGCTACTATTTCTCCTTTGCCATTCAGCGCTCCTCCCGTACTAATAAATCTTTCTAGTTTACCTCGTAGTCGCAGAGAACCGTCAATGATAAATGTTCCTTTTCCACCAGGTACTACTACTGTTGTAGCGCCAGAATCAATTGCCTTTTGAAAAGCAGCTGTATCATCTTTATTATCATTAGCAATTGCGCCAAATTTCTCAACACTCACCCAATTTTTGGGGTCATCCCATTTCAACTTGGGAAACTGTTTAATGGGAAGTTGCAGTGACTTTGACGGTGAAGGAAATTGTGAAATTATGGGGTGGGATGTATATTCTTTCAAATAGGAATCTTTAACGTTCTTTTTTCCTTCTCTTGTATTATTTAAGAGAATTTCTTTATATCCAGAAGAAACAACATTTCTAGCATAAATAAAACCAGCCGAAGAAATCCCTGGGAGTTTTTGAGCGCGATCGCGACCAACCAATTTAGCATTTACTAGCGTCAAAGTACTACCAGGGTCAACACCTCCATTGGGGTTAATACCATTGATAATTGCCGATACAGAATTAATGCTATTAAAACCCTCCAGACTCATCACTTGTCCATTATTAAAAATACCTGCAAAATTTTGATCGCGGACAGTAATATTTTGCATAGTAATGCCATTCAGGCTGTTATCGGTACGCACACCATAATCAAAACCGACAATTTCTACATCTTCGATCAAAAGAGGGCCAATTTCACCATGAGTTAAAGCTAAACCAGTAGCTCCCTTTTTGTCTTCAGAGATAATCTTGACGCTTCTGACTGCTCCTTGATTATTAGCAACAAAATTCAATCCTTCTGCACCTGGATTATTTTTTCCAATTTTAATAGTCAGATTTCTCACAGAATTACCAAAACGTTGAGCCACTAAACTTGCTTTAAAATCTTCTGAATTGGGATCTAAATCTGGATCGAATCCTGTGGAAATGACTGGTCGAGGTTTGTTAGCGTCTTGGAATAAAGAAGATTGATCTTGAAGGCGAATAATCACGCGATCGCGACTTTGTCCTTGTAGTGTAGTATATTTATAATCCGAGCGATTACGCTCTCCAGCTGGCCAATGTAGACTATCAGAAATATCATAAATACCGTTTGGTAAGTAAATAGTTCGTCCTTGACCGGGGAATTGATTCAGTGCTTTTTGAATAGCCTTTGTATCATCTTTTCCATCATTAGGTATAGCTCCATATTCTGGTGCAGTAACATCTACCACCCCTACATTTTTGGGAAAAACAATATTTTCTGGAACACTTGGGCTAGCTTGCGCGATTTGAATCTCAGCATTTTTGGTATATTCAGCACAAGTAGAAGTGACAATAGCCACAAAAATCAAACAGGGAATTTGTTTTAAAATAGAGGCTTTAGCAAAAAACACAAGCTGATGTTCTCTTAGATACTGTACTATTCCCTTTTACATTTGTTAATTGCCAAAACCGTAAAAACTCGGATATTTTTTATGATATCTGCGTTCAGCAGGAGGTATTAAAGATGGTGACAAAAGAGCAAATTTTGCAGTGGTTGCAAAGATTCGCAACTATAGTTGAAGCAAATAAAGACTACTTAACAGAATTAGATGCAGCCATAGGTGATGCTGATCATGGTATCAATCTGGAACGTGGCTTTAAAAAGGTAATTACTCAGTTACCAAATGTTGCAGATAAAGATATTGGTAATATTTTGAAAACGGTGAGTATGACCCTAATCTCCACAGTTGGTGGTGCAAGCGGCCCGCTTTATGGCACATTATTTTTACGGGCAAGTATGGTAGTAGCTGGCAAGCAAGAACTTAGCAAACAAGATATGCTGACAATGCTGCAAGCGGGATTAGATGGTGTCATTAGCAGGGGAAAAGCACAACTAGGCGATAAAACGATGGTGGATGCTTTTTCGCCAGCTGTAGCAGCTTTTGGAGAAGCTGTGACAGGAGGTGAAGATACATTGTCAGCAATGCAACAAGCTGTAGCAGCAGCAGAGAAGGGAATGCAAGATACAACACCAATGCAGGCTAAAAAAGGTCGCGCCAGTTATTTGGGAGAACGAAGTATAGGACATCAGGATCCAGGAGCGACTTCTGTTTATTTAATGTTGCAGAGTTTGTTAGATGTTATTTTGTGATACAAAACTTTCAGCTAACATTCACATTTCCTACCAATAATGCGTAGTTTTTCTCTTGATTTTTGAGCGGCACGCATGTAATATAACTCACAAATAACCATAATTACTATAAGCCGACCGACTAATAGTAGATTTTAAGTAAACGGGGTAAATCGAATGAGTTCGTGGCAGCGTGTTATTACAAAATCAAGACAAACCTTATTAAAAATCACTGGTGGGGTAAGAGTTAACTCAGTTAAAGGTTTTCTATCACTTGCTTTAGTTGGGGTAAGTCTAAGTGTGGCGATCGCATCTTGTTCTGGCGGTAATGGCAACAGTACTGCTGGTAACTCTACAACAGCTAGTCCTGTTTCAGCAGCAAACAACAAGCAAGATGTGGAAGTAACGCTCGTTTCCTTTGCCGTTACTAAAGCTGCCCATGATGCTATTATCCCTAAGTTTGTAGAAAAATGGAAGCAAGAGCATAATCAAAACGTTACCTTTAAGCAAAGCTATGGTGGTTCTGGTTCCCAAACTCGTGCAGTTATCGATGGTTTGGAAGCAGATGTAGTTCACCTGGCGCTTGCTTTAGACACTCAAAAAATTGAGAAAGCCGGACTTATTGAACCTGGATGGGAAAAAGAACTCCCAAATAATGCTGTTGTCTCTAGATCTGTTGCTGCCCTTATCACTCGACCAGGCAACCCCAAAGGTATAAAAACTTGGGCAGACTTAGGAAAAGGCGACATCAAGGTGATTACAGCTGATCCTAAAACATCGGGTATTGCTCGTTGGAATTTTCTCGCACTATGGAACTCAGCCATTAAAACAGGTGGAGGAGAAGATAAAGCCCTCGACTTTGTCACCAAAGTCTACACTAATGTACCAATTTTAACTAAAGATGCCCGTGAAGCTACTGATGCTTTTGCCAAGCAAGGTCAAGGAGATGCCTTAATTAACTACGAAAACGAAGTGATTCTGGCACAACAGAAGGGCGAAAAAGTTGATTATGTTGTTCCAGATGTGAATATTTCCATCGACAACCCAATTGCAATAGTAGATAAGAACGTTGATAAGCACGGGACTCGTGAAGTAGCAGAAGGTTTTGTTGAATACCTCTTCACTCCAGAAGCACAACAAGAATTTGCGAAATTGGGATTCCGACCTCTAGACGAAGCAGTAGCCCAAAACAAAGAACTCAAAGCACTTGCCGATAAATATACAAAAGTAAATAATCTGGGAAATGTTCAAGACTACGGTGGATGGGCTGAAGTGCAAAAGAAATTTTTTGAAGATGGAGCAGTTTTTGACCAAATTCAGTCCAAAATCAAGCGTTAGTCAATAGTCAAGGGTCAAGGGTCAATAGTTCTTAATTTTGACTTTTGACTTTTGACTTGTTTTGTCCCCCGTGTCTCCCCAATCCCCATGACCGTATCCTCTCCTTCATCACCACCTCAACAAAAAGCTAGAAGCAAGACTCCAGACTGGAAGAAGTTTTTGGCTCAATTTTTCCATCTTCCTTGGACATGGCGAATTACCTTGGGATATCTAACAGTGATGTTAATTGTCCCGATCGCTGCCATGTTTTTGAAAGCGGCGACTAAATCTCCGTCTGAGTTTTGGCAAATTGCTACTAGTCCCATTGCTTTGTCAGCGTATACCGTCACTTTTGCTACAGCTTTAGTAACAGCTTTACTCAATGGTGTTTTTGGTACTTTGATTGCTTGGGTCTTAGTCCGCTATGATTTTCCAGGCAAAAGATTCATTGATGCTACCGTGGATTTACCTTTTGCCTTGCCAACAGCTGTAGCAGGTTTAACACTAGCTACAGTCTACAGTGATAATGGCTGGATTGGTTCGCTGTTAGCCCCCTTCGGTATTAAGATTTCTTTTACTAGTTTGGGTGTAGCAGTGGCAATGATTTTTATCTCGCTGCCTTTTATCGTACGGACTGTGCAACCCGTACTTCAGGAAATGGAGAAAGAAATCGAGGAAGCTGCTTGGTCTTTGGGTGCATCCCAATGGCAGACTTTCTGGAAAGTGATTTTACCGCCATTATTTCCCACAATTTTGACAGGTGTAGCCTTGGGTTTCTCCCGTGCTGTTGGCGAATACGGCTCGACGGTGATCATATCTTCCAACACTCCCTTTAAAGATTTGATTGCACCTGTACTGATATTCCAACGTCTAGAACAGTATGACTATTCCGGTGCAACGGTAATTGGCATGGTACTACTAGTGATTTCCTTGTTGATATTGCTAGCAATTAATTTCTTACAAAGTTGGGCAAGAAGATATGACACAAAATGAAGAAGCCTCTTTTCCACAACCCCATTTTCATACAACAGAAGCTAACCCCAACAAACAAAAGCCAACCAAAACAAAGAATTTTGTTCCTGTTATACTCATTGGGGTGGCGCTGGGATATTTAGCGTTGATGCTATATATTCCTGCTGTCAACGTTTTTTACCAAGCATTCAAAAATGGAGCTGGGCCATTTCTTTCTAATCTGACAGAACCAAATTTTTTGAATGCGGCAAAGTTGACAGTATTATTGGCTTTAATCGCTGTACCAGTAAATACCATATTTGGTTTGTGTGCAGCTTGGGCGATCGCTCGTCACAAATTCCCTGGTCGCACTTTAATTTTGAGTATTATAGACCTACCCTTTTCAATTTCACCCGTTGTCGCCGGTTTAATGCTTGTGCTACTCTACGGACGAAATGGGTGGTTTGGGGGCTGGTTGCAAGAATATGGAATCAAAATTATTTTTGCTTTTCCTGGGATGTTACTAGCTACAGCTTTTGTCAGTATGCCTTTTGTGGCGCGTGAAGTCATTCCAGTATTAGAGGAGTTAGGAAGCGATCAGGAAGAAGCAGCGCAAACTTTGGGTGCAAACAGTTGGCAAACATTCTGGCGTGTGACATTACCGAATATCCGTTGGGGTTTGCTTTACGGCCTAATTTTGACTAACGCCAGAGCAATGGGTGAATTCGGCGCAGTTTCGGTAGTCTCTGGAAACATCGCTGGTAAAACCCAGAGTATGCCTCTATTTGTAGAGGATGCTTACAAACAGTATGAAACAGAAGCAGCCTATTCAGCTGCTGTAATCCTAGCGCTGCTTGCAGTCGTAACTTTGGTGTTGAAGGGGATCTTAGAACGGAAAACAGGAATCAAATCATCAAAGGGTCATTAGTCATTTGTTATTTGTTATTTGTCATTTGTCATTTGTGAGGAAGAGAAACTAATGACTATTGTACAGACGTGATTAATCACGTCTAATAACTGATTAATTAAAAGTGGAATAGGAGAATTCAATATGGCTTCTCACAATACCCTTACCAACAAACGAATTCGCATCAGAATTCCCAAAGACTATCGTCAGGAACCTGTTATCTCTCGCTTAGTTTCTGACTACGGTCTCACAGTGAATATTTCTGCTGCTATTCTCGGAGCTAATGCCATTGGTGATGGTTGGTTTGACCTAGAGCTACAAGGAACACCCGAACAAATTGATCATGGGCTGAATTATCTCAAAGAATTAGAACTGGAAATTTGGGAAGACAGCAACATAGGTAATTGGTAAAAATAGTTGTTTGCTGGTGTTTGGTTGTTGGTTATTGTTTGTTAATTTTTCAAAACATCAATAACTAACAACTAATTACTATAAGAGCGCAACATTTCAAACATTTTAAATGATCCCTGCGCTCCTGCTATTAACATTTATATTTCCCACTATTTTGTATGACTACCTTTAAATCTAGATCTGCAAAAATACCTCCAGTCCACATTCGGATTCGAGTTCCTCAACATTACCATCGGCAACCTGTAATTTCTCGATTAATCTCCCGCTATAACCTCACAGTTAACATTAAAGCAGCTTCTCTCACAGTAGATATTGATAGCTGTGGCTGGTTCGATTTAGAACTTCAGGGTAATCCAGAACAAGTTATTAATAGTCTGTCCTATTTGCAACGAATAGGTGTGGATCTCATGCAAATAGGTATTGTAGGAAATATTTTGGCTAGTGAAGACTCTCAGCCTTTTCCAATGTCAAATAGTGATATAAATCACAGTAAACATTATGGTTTAGTAACAAAATGGGAAGACCAAATCTATCCGCAAATCTCCAACAATCAAACTAATAGACTACGTTTGCAACTGTGTATCTCGAAAAATCACTACTACAAACCTGTAATTTCTGAATTAGTTTCTCGCTATGGAGTAACAGTTAATATTACCGGAGCTTTATTAAAACCTGACGTCCAAAATGATGGCTGGTTTGACTTAGAAATTTGGGGAAGCCAAGATCAGCTTTTTTCTAGCTTTAGTTATTTGCAAAGTTTTTTATTAATGCTTGATTAGATAGTAGTTGCTAGTTCAAAATAATACAAATAAAAATTACGATTAGATAAATCGAATGAGGATATTAAATCATCGTCAAAATCTCAAAGAAACCAGATTATCTCTATTATCAAAAATATCAAAATACAACAGTCCTATTCAAATTCGTCTCCGTCTTTATATTCCTCAATGTTATCAACATCAACCTGTAATTTCTCAATTAATTTCAAAATATGGTTTGGTCGTAAATATTACTGGAGCTAGTTTAGAAAAAAATGCAGGGAATGACGGATGTATTGATGTACAACTTAAGGGAGACATCTCACAAATTTCCTCTGGCTTAAGTTACTTAGCATCTCTAAATCTAAAAATTATAGGTAAGCCAAATGCTGATGGAGATAGTTGGTATTGTTAGTTGTTAGTTATTATGTGCTAGGTATTTGGAAGCATCAACAATCAATAT
>NZ_AJLJ01000177.1 GCF_000317245.1 Fischerella muscicola SAG 1427-1 = PCC 73103 | reverse complement strand
AACCAACTACCAACACTCAACTACTCAGCACTCATCACTAAATACTAATCATACTCCTATATTTCATAGTGCCAGATCTGTTCTTCTTTCAGCACAATTCGATGTAAAGGCAGTCGATGAATTAGTCCTCTTTCTTCTAAATTAGTGAGGACTCTCGTAATTGTCACGCGAGTTGAATTTAACATTTCTGCAATGTCCTGATGAGTTAGACGTAAATCAATCAATTGCCCAGTTTCTACTGCACGACCAAACTTTTTAGCTAACCAACTCAGCAGTTTAATTAGCATAATTTCTACTGTTTTATAGCTGCGAATCATCATTAATGCTTCTGCTTGTTCTATCTGTGCTAGTAATATCTCTGTGAGCTGATATGATTCATTGACAGGAAAAATACTAACTTCTACTTTGGTTAAGCATTCTATTTCATATGGTTCTATTTTTGATAAACTTCTGCCAACAACATCTCCTGGTCCCCAAATTCCTAAAGTGACGAGTGTACCGTCTTCATGCCAGGTTAAATTTCGTACTACTCCTTTTTCAATCTTCCAGAGTATATTCGGTGGAAGTGGTATAAAAGAGCGTTGTTTAAAATACCGAGTGATAGTTTTATGAGAATGATTTATGAAAGGAGAAGAGGGAGATGCCACGGTTTAACTCCTGCTCAACGATAGATTAACCGTAGTTTTAAAATATCTCAATTTTGGAGCAATTGATATAGATCAACTTGAGATTTTAGATTTTCAAAGATGAGTAGTGGCAAATAACCTATGCTATATCGTCTGCTTAATCGTGTTGTTAGGTGTACTGTCACCTATTTAGAACCAGAATTTTCAATAACGATTCTCTGGGTCTTCATAGGGGCCAAGGAATCTCTCCCCATTGAAATGAATCATATGATCAGGTTGATCTGCGACCCAAACTTCAGTTTCCCAAGAAATCTCAGCAAGATACCGAGTCATTTCCCTACGGCTTGGAAAAGCTCTAACAAAAACTAGTCCTTTACCACCGGACTGAAACAGCTGCCTTAATTCATTGTGACGTTTCAAGTTGACTGGACCATGACTAGTCACAGCTTCTATCAATACAAGCCAATCTTTCCGTTGATAGTGAACTACAATGTCTGGCATTTTACCGTGAGGATCTAATTCAATCCCCATTTCTCGGAATTTTTGAGTTTCATTAATAATGGATTTATCCCCAGCATCGCCTACATAGAGAACTCTACCTAGCGCTGGCGCGTCTAAAGGAGAACAGACAGCAGCAACAACACGGCGCTTTTCCTCCTTAGCAGAAAAACGCTTTGTCAAAACGTACCAACCTGATTGAATTAACCATTTGCTTGTTTGTTGGTTTTGCTCAATTGCGATCGCCTTACGAGGATTGCTGGGTGGAAATAAAATTTTCCCTGGCTTCACAGTTTCTGGGTACAGTAGTGGAACATTCTGCTCTTTAAAGCTGTACAACACTCTATAAGACATTGCCTCAAAGATAGTAGGAAGGCTGATTCAACTTCATATGCTGTTATAAAGCAACTCTTAACCTCGTTAGGATTTGCCAATAACTGCTCTACAAAAGCAGCAGTTAATGACCCAACTCCAGCCCCAGGATCTAGAAGATTGATGTGACCCGATAGACTACTAAATTGTCCAGCCATAAAACGGGCAACTGGGGCGGGAGTAAAAAACTGACCCAACTCACTACGTTGCTTCAGATTTAACCTTGAAGAGAAATGAATCCTAGTGATGTCGGCAGAATCTGTAAGAAACATGGTCATGCAACTATCATACATAATGGGAAAGCAAGCAAGGACTCTCCTCAGCATATAAATTCCAAAAAACCGTGGTTATCCTTGTGATAACCACGGCATAAGTTTAAAAAATTGGTTTTCTACTAGATATGCTTAGTCACGGCCATTTAAGGCTATCAACAGCCTCAAAATGAAGATAAAAAGGTTGATGTAAGTTAAGTACATCGACAAAGCCGCAGGTAGGTATTGGTCATTGCGGTAGGTGCGTGGGAGGATGTAAAAATCGACTACAGATGCTCCAGCAAATAGGAATACTCCCAAAGCAGAAATGCCAATTTCTAACCACCCTGGAGTATAAACACCGAACAAAGCAAAGACAAATTGCAAGCCTACAACCACGACGAGGGCAATAATACCCAGATTGATGGTTTTTGTCAGAGCCATACCGTCAGTCTCAGAAAGATTTGAACCGATCTGACGAGCGGCGATGAAGGTGATCCCACAACCAAGGGCTGCTATACCTATTCCCTGAATACCCACACCCTCTGTTCTTAGAGCCACAAATACCAAGCCACTGAGAGTATATCCAGACAACAGGCTATAGGCTGCTAACACAGGCAGTGCAACGCTATTATTGCCCTTTTCAGCAACATTTTGGGCAACAAAGAACAAAATTAATTCCACAATCACTGCGCCAATGAAGGTGGGAAAGAACAATCCGGGGTTAGCACGGATAACTCCCAAACCACCATAGGTTCCCAATGCTGTTAAAATCAGACCGCCTCCCAGATAAGGTAGCGCATTGGCTATGACATTTGGTCCTACTAGGGCGTGGGTTTTAGCCTCACGGATTGCATCACGGAAGTTGCTAGTATTGCTCATATTTCACAATTCAATTTTTAGATGACGATATTACTGACTAATTCCATTCTTACCTAGATTTTTAGCTCATAATTGAGAAATGAATCCATAGAAATCCTGTTTTGAAAGCGCTGGGCCATATTTATCAAGGTCTTTGATGACCTTGCACTGCACAAGGATACATCCAAACTAAAACTTTTTGTCACACAACCATCTCTATATCTAACAGATAGGGGAACAAAAAGATGCGTGAAAATACTGAGCTGGCGAGTGAGACTCTATATAAGTTCAGTGAAACAACGAATGGTGTATCAAAGCGTTACTAAGGAAAATAATTACAGCTTAAGTGAAGTTTACGCAACTCCGTTTTTTAGGGAATAGGAGTTACCAAAAAGGAATTTCTATGGCAACAAGTCAGTCCTCTATGCGGTCTGATGGTATGGAGTTATTGCAGTTATATCATCAGAATCCTTCTATTGAACTTCGTAATCGACTTGTAAAATTACATACTGGTTTAGTACGGAAAATGGCTCATAAATTTAGCCATCAATGTAATGAGCCTTATGAAGACTTAGAGCAAATCGGTTACTTCGGTTTAATCAGGGCAATTGAGCGTTTTGATCCCAGTCAAGGATATGCTTTTAGTTCCTTTGCTGTTCCTTACATTCGGGGCGAAATGCTGCACTTTTTGCGCGATCGCAGTACTCTATTAAAGATCCCCCGTCGTTGGCAAGAACTCTACAATGAGGGGCAAAAAGTGCGTAAGGAATTAGCAGAGATTTTAGGGCGTCCCCCGAAAGATTCAGAAATTGCCAAGCAACTCAAAGTATCTGTACAAGAATGGCAAGAAACCAAGTTAGCTGCTCAAAACCGTATGCCTTTGAGTTTAGATGCTACAGTAGTTAACTATATTGATTGTCAAATCACCTTGGGTGAGGCGCTTCCTTGTCCCCGTTCTAGCGCCCAACAGCAACAACAAGAAGAACGACAACAACTACAAGGGGCGATTAGCATGTTAGAAGAAAAGCCCCGTCTGGCAGTAGAGTTAGTATTCTTGAAGGAACTTTCTCGCAAAGATGCTGCTAAGAAAATTGGTACTAGTCCGATGACAGTCACACGGTATCTGCAAAAAGGAGTTCAGGATTTAATGTCGATGTTGCAAACACAAGCATTATCAACAGGCTGAAGATGTATTCACGAGCAAACAGTGAAGTTTAGGCTGGGTAATATCGGCGAGTCGGGAACTTGTGCCAACGCCTCCTGTACCACAGCATAGCCTACTCCCAGATGACAGGAATTTTCTGTTAGATGACGCTTCCAAACTCGACTACCCGGTTGTCCAGCAAACAACTGTAACATGTGGCGAGTAATTTTGTTGAGCTTCAGACCTTTTGTGACCCAATAATCAATATAAGAAAACATTGCTTCAGCAACTTCATGGCGAGATGGAGGTTGGATCGCCTCGCCGTAGATGTCACTATCTGCTGTGGCGAATAAGTAGGGATGATCATAAGCTGCACGTCCAATCATCACCGCATCTACCGATTGTAAGTGCTGTATTACCTGATCTATGTTAATAATTCCACCATTAATTTCAATAAATAGCTGGGGAAATTCTTGTTTAAGACGATACACTTCACTATAACGCAGGGGTGGGATATCACGGTTTTCTTTTGGGCTTAATCCCTGTAACCAAGCTTTGCGTGCATGGACAGTAAAACGTCGGCAGCCTGCTTGTGAGACAATGCGAACAAAATCTAGCATATCTTCGTAGCGATCGCGATCGTCAATGCCAATTCGGTGCTTTACACTCACCGGGATACGAGTAGCATTAATCATCTCAGCTACACAGTTTGCTACTTTCTCAGGGTGTGCCATTAAACAAGCCCCGAAATTGCCATCTTGAACACGACTGCTCGGACAACCGACATTAAGATTGATTTCATCGTAGCCCATATCCTCAGCAATCCGGCTACATTCAGCTAATTCCTTGGGATTATCGCCCCCAATTTGCAAGACAAGGGGCTTTTCTTGTGGGGAAAAACCGAGTAGATATTCTTTGTCACCATGCAAAATCGCGGCAGTTGTAACCATCTCGGTATAAAGCAGAGTACGGCGTGTGATCTGCCGCATAAAATACCGAAAGTGGCGATCTGTACGATCCATCATCGGTGCAACACTGAGAGGGTAAGCACCGTGAATTATGAATTGGGGCAAAGTAGCTGAATTCAAATAAGTCATGATCACGAGTGTAGCTTAGAGATAAGCTAAGGTTCTATTGCTTCGAGAAAGGTACTCTTGCCAGCATTATTCCTGCCAACAATCAAGTTGACACGACCTAATCTTTTAACTTCAAGGTGTTGAAAGAGCCTAAAGTTATTTATCTGAAAGGACTCCAGCATACAATATCTCCGTAATCCCTTCCAACTAGCTTACAAGATGCCTGACTTACAAGCATTGCTGAAAAATTGAAATTGTATTTTCAAGGATATCCAAAGGACAAAGTTAAAAAACAAAATAGCTTAAATAGCTAGGGACAAAGAACTTGCGATAAAATTCTCAGGTTACAAAAATATATCGTCCTATACAATGCAAATTAACTGGCAAAGCGTCAAAATCTACGAAGACATTCTTTATCATAAAGCCGATGGCATTGCCAAAATTACCATCAATCGCCCCCATAAGCGCAATGCTTTCCGCCCTAAAACTATCTTTGAACTATATGATGCATTCTGTGATACTCGTGAAGATACTAGTATAGCTGTTGTATTATTTACGGGTTGTGGCCCACACACGGATGGTAAATATGCCTTTTGTTCTGGTGGGGATCAAAGTGTACGGGGACACGCGGGTTATGTGGATGATAGTGGTATTCCTCGGTTAAATGTGTTGGATTTGCAACGCTTGATTCGGTCAATGCCAAAAGTAGTAATTGCTCTGGTAGCTGGGTATGCGATCGGGGGCGGACACGTTCTACATTTAATATGTGATCTGACTATTGCCGCCGATAATGCTATTTTTGGGCAGACAGGCCCGAAAGTGGGTAGCTTTGATGGTGGTTTTGGTGCTAGCTATCTGGCGCGGATTGTGGGACAAAAAAAGGCGCGAGAGATTTGGTTTCTCTGTCGCCAGTATGATGCTCAACAAGCGCTGGAAATGGGTTTGGTAAACTGTGTTGTACCAGTGGAACAATTAGAAGCAGAAGGTATCCAGTGGGCTAAGGAAGTTTTAGAAAAAAGTCCGATCGCAATTCGTTGTTTGAAAGCAGCATTCAATGCTGATTGTGATGGACAAGCTGGTTTACAAGAACTCGCTGGTAATGCAACTTTACTTTATTACATGACTGAAGAAGGAGCCGAGGGTAAACAGGCGTTTTTAGAGAAACGTCCACCTAATTTTCGGCAATATCCTTGGCTACCATGAGGTAAGGTGAGGAAGGGGGAACGGGGAGTGCGATTCGTTCTCTCTAAACCTTGCGTTTATCAAAATTATTGAATAACACAAGGGGGACGAGAGGCAAGCTTATGGCGATCGCCTCTACAGCAAATTATCAAATATTTAAATCCAAAAGAGCCAGACGAATTTGCTCTATACGCCTACGGTTGACTCCGAGATCCGACTCTCCCACACGAGATGCTGAACGCAAATGAATTACTGAATCATTGGGAGGAAAATAAAACTCTACATCATCAACAAATTTGAAGATGCGGCTTTTAGAAATAGCATGAATATAATTATCTGTCTGTTCTATCACCTCTGTACGAGGAACAACGCTGAGAACTTTTAGTAAAGTTTCTCGTGCTGTATTGCGATCTACATGATAAGCGATCGGATCAATGGCGTGTTTAGAGTCAGCATCTTGACTCACAACACAGTTATTTGAAGTCGGACAAGAACTAAGATGATGATTAGTCACTCCCAAGCCAGAAGTATAAGCCCAAGTAGCAGCAGGAAGTATTGTCAGGCTGAAGAATATTACAAGGGCGAGACTCCACAGAAGTCGCTGTGCAAACTCTGTTAGCACACGGAACATTATAAATTCACTCCTCAATCAATAGCACTTTCCCTATAATAATTAGCGTCACCTCCAAAAAATACTATTTGCGCGAAAGGGTAGGTGTTTTTCTGAACATGTCAAAAATATTGGCTGAAACCATTACTCTGAGTTGATTTGAACCTTATTGTACGTATAAGGATGTTTGCGGTATCGCCAAAAAGCTTGCTATGACTAGATTTGAAGGATTTTTTCTCAGCCGTCACTTGACACACCAACGGCTGAAAAGCTATATTCTCTCTAGGTCTGCACCACTGAACCTTGAAAACCAAATACAGCAAGGCTTTTAAAATGAGCAGTTGCAACTTCAACTAATCCCTATTAGGGATTGAAACTTAGAAGGCTAGATTTTTACGACACAGGGTGCATCCGTTGCAACTTCAACTAATCCCTATTAGGGATTGAAACCGGAAGGATGCTGAGGACTGGAAAGAAGGCAAAGTTGCAACTTCAACTAATCCCTATTAGGGATTGAAACCGTTGACGTATTTTTGCTGAAGAGCAATTTGTATTGTTGCAACTTCAACTAATCCCTATTAGGGATTGAAACTCTAAACTTTGATTTAACTCCTGTCTCTCATGAATGTTGCAACTTCAACTAATCCCTATTAGGGATTGAAACTAGAAAAAATCCGAATCAAAATTGCACGAGCTAGTTGCAACTTCAACTAATCCCTATTAGGGATTGAAACAAAATGTTACTTTGACAGTAAACAATCTACCAACGGTTGCAACTTCAACTAATCCCTATTAGGGATTGAAACGCAAAACTAACTAACACCCACCCAGCGATCGCAAGTTGCAACTTCAACTAATCCCTATTAGGGATTGAAACAAAATTCTCACCCCCTCCCGACTCACTATAAAAAGTTGCAACTTCAACTAATCCCTATTAGGGATTGAAACCGGGCATCGACAGCGATCGCAGACTACTATATTAAGGTTGCAACTTCAACTAATCCCTATTAGGGATTGAAACGGGATTAGAGCGTTACCTGAGCGTTACCTGAGCGTTGCAACTTCAACTAATCCCTATTAGGGATTGAAACCTAAAACCACAGGGTTAGCCATTGTGCAAGGTGTTGCAACTTCAACTAATCCCTATTAGGGATTGAAACGGCGAACTCAAAATTGCTTCGTAATCCACGCCAAGTGTGGAGTGATTTGCAAAACTATTAGGGATTGAAACGGCGAACTCAAAATTGCTTCTGATGCATTGGCTGATGTTGCAACTTCAACTAATCCCTATTAGGGATTGAAACAAACTGCACGATCGCAATAAAGACAAATTCACGTTGCAACTTCAACTAATCCCTATTAGAGATTGAAACTAGCTGCCTACCAACATTATTTATGGTCTTCAGGTTGCAACTTCAATTAATTCTTATTAGGGATTAGAGATTGAAACCAGCTTTAATTGTAAGATATCCAAAATACATAGCATTCCTAAATCATTTGTGAGAGACAAGATCCCCGACTTTTTGGAAAAGTCGGGGATCTTGACTTTGCGATTTTCACAAATTATATAGTTGATATAGATCAACGAGAAGCGATCGCCCCTACGAACCACTAACCACTAACTCAGTTGTGCTACGATTTATATTCTGTAGAAGACACTTACCCAGTGCAAACCTACGAACCACTAACCACTAACTCAGTTGTGCTACGAGTTGATTTTCCAACAGAGTTTCATTTGTAAGTAAATCCTCAACGGTGATTCGTAAAAATCGTTGTTCATCAACTAAAAATAGGATTTTAATGCGATCGCTTCCGGGAAATCCTAGTGGTGTCAGATTCGCAATTGTCCTCGCCCCATCTCGATCATTGAGGGGTTTGACAGTCGTCACACCACTATCAAGACGACGGGTAATCATGCGATCGCCATCAAAATAAACTTCTGTTGCACCTGTGTCTGTCCCCAGTTCGCCCATAATTAACTCAATACTGGGCTGACTCTCTACAGAAGCACCCAAAACAACCTGTACTGGTTGAGTCATCGGATAAGGTTGTCCCTCTCTAATAATCGGATGCCAACTGTGTTTATTATTACGCCGATCCCAGTAGCGGATACCGTAACTGTGGTAAAGAAAGTCTTTGATTTCGACGCCTTGAGTGATTTGCAAAGCACCTTGGGCAATCGCTTCAAACGGGCGATCGCACCGAATTTTTTCTGGTGCAAAATATTGCTTTACCCATGTCTGTACTGCTGGTATTTGTACTGTTCCACCAACTAACAGCACAGCGTTAATATCCCCGACTTCAATACCTTGGCGTCGTGCTTGTTGTAGTAGGTGAGTCATCGACTCATCAAGTCGTTCAAAAAACAAATGTTCTCTGAGGATACCTTCCAAGGTATCCCGATTTAATTCCAACTCATAACTTTCAAAAGTTTCATCGTTGAAATAAACTTCACTTGCTTGGGTTTGAGTTGAGAGTTGAATTTTTACTTTTTCCGCCAGTCGCATCGTTAAAGGACTGACTGATAAACCTTGAGTTGTGGCAAAATAATCAACTATCCAATTGTCTAAATCCGAACCGCCTAAATTTTGTCCAGCTTTTGCCAAGACACGGGCAGTTTTCACCTTTTGTTTGGAGTCTTCTGCTAAAGATTTATTACCAAACTTGAGTAAAAACCCAATCGGCTTACTCGCAACTTTGGTACTTTGATCCAACTGCACCAAGGATAAATCTAACGTACCACCGCCAAAGTCAATTACCAAGATAACTTCTTGGTCTGCTATACCATAACCTAAAGCGGCGGCTGTTGGTTCATCCAGCATCCGCACCTGTTCCACTGGTAGTGCTTGACAAACTTTGCCCAACCAGTAACGATAAGCTTCAAAACTGTCTACAGGTACAGTTAATACCAGTGATTCCAATCCCCCTTGCATGGGTTCTAATTGTGTAATCATCTGGTTGAGAAACCATTGTCCCACTTGTTCAAAAGTAACTATTTGTCCATCTAATTCTGGTAAGAAACCTTGGATATCCGTACCGATACCGCGTTTAAAAGTACGGAAAAAGCGGGGATCATTTTTCAAGTCTAAACCGCGATCGCGCACTTGTTGCCCGACCAAAACTTGCCCTTTCGCAGCATCTTCCACATAAAGTAAACTGGGGATGAGTGGCGGATTCAGACTTTGTTGAACTGATAAACCAGGTAGATTAAGAGTTTCTGACTCTTGGGTAACAGGATTCCAACGAGTGATAACTGTGTTGCTTGTACCAAAATCGATTGCGATCGCCATATCTAGATAATTTTGCGCTTTTGTTGCCAAGACGCAAATAGCTACTTCACTTTTACTAAAAATTATTCTCTAATAACCACCAAGAACGCAAATAGGCGATCGCTTCTTCTTTGTGCTTCGCTTCTACTTCAATCCAAGGTGCTTGCCGATAAACACTTGGCATAGCAGTAATTAAATCACTATGCTTTCTATCATTAAAAGCTTCTTCACCATTAGAAATATGAACTAATTGCCATTCAGGATTAGTCCAAGTTTGTTGAGCAGCGTCAAACATTTCTGTCACACTGGGATCATCATAACTATCTAAATTCTCGTGACAGATATGATGATGAGCATCGAATACCAATGGCACACCAGCACGTTGGCAAACCTCTAAAATTTCGCTAGCACTGTAAGCATACTCATCATTTTCCAAAGTCAAGCGACTTTTGATATTTTCTGGTAACTGCGAAATTACTTCCACTAACTGTTCGACTCGTTGAGATTTCCCACCATGAATATTCATCAATGACCAAGAAGAACGAGGTAAACCCAACAAATCTAGTGTTCTTGCATGTCGTTCTAAAATTTTAATACTTGTTGTCACTACTTGCGGTGAATCAGAACTTAACACCACATATTGATCAGGGTGCAGTACCATTCTGATCCCTAGTTCATCTGCCCGTTGCCCTATTTTACTTAAATCACCACTCATTTCCTCAAGTACACCAGCGCCGACTTCATCCTCCCAATCACTCAACGGAAATAAACCAGAAGACATGCGATAAAGTCGAATATTATATTGTTGACAAAAAGTTAATGCTCCATCCAGACGCTGTAAGTTATCTCGATATAATTCTTTGAGGGTACTAACGCGTTGTTCCTCACTTAGTTGTAAATAGCGAGTACGCGTAATCGTCCGAAAGCGCACTTGTTTAGAAAAGGTGATGCAAACCAATCCTAAATACGGTGGGGTACTTTTGGGTTTGGGCTGTAATACTGGGAGATTATCTAACTCAACAGGGGTCATTAACTCATAAATTTATGTGGTCGTCTCTTCGATTTAACAAATTTTTACCCGTGAATGATGAGTATCTGGAGGTAGAAACTTTTCTGAGACTTGTGACAACTCTCCAGGTAACTGCTTGCAGTGTAGCGGGAGCATCTCAAATGAGACTTGCTCCCTCGCAGGCTGGGTATCCCCTAAGCCTCCGCAACCAGGAATCGGTAGTCTAACCGACCTAATCTTTATTTGCGTTCGCGTAGCGGCTGCTTTGCAGCATCACTTCCCCGTTTTTGATAAATGGATTCCCATTTGTTGTGAATGGGTTCTCGTTAATAAGCAACGTTGAAACGTATTGAACAAACGCTTTGATGTTCTCTATGGATGGAGAAA